>JANOIG010000330.1:0-61068 GCA_031407405.1 Deltaproteobacteria bacterium | reverse complement strand
GTTCACGCAGTTGATGGCACAGCTGTCGTACGGCACCAGGTTGCCGTCATCACACTGCTCGGTGCCCTCTACCACGTCGTCCCCGCACGTCGTGGCCACGCAGGGCGCACCCGGCACGATGCACGCGAAGCCCGGCTCGAGCCGGCAAGTGGCCGAACAGCCCGGAGTGGCGGCCGCGCCGTCATCACACTGCTCGATCCCTCGGAGCAGCCCATCCCCGCAAATCGTCCGGCACTTGGCGCCCTGGATCAGACACTCAAAGCCCAGCTCGATGACACACGTGTCGGAGCAGCCATCCCCCGCAACCAGGTTGCTGTCGTCACACTCTTCGCCCCCCGAGACGAAGCCGTCCGAGCAGACGATGGTCGACACGCAGGGCTGCCCGGGCTCCGGGCATGCGTAGCCATTTTCGAGCCGACAATTGCTGGCGCAGCCGTCGCCACCGACCGCGTTGCCGTCGTCACATGTCTCGGTGAGGATACGCCGCGAGTCCCCGCACACTTCGGCCAGCTCACAGGGGCTACCCGGCACGGGGCATTGGTAACCCTCTTCCACCACGAGGCAGTTGCCGGAACAGCCGTCGCCGTTGTCCAGATTGCCGTCGTCGCACTCCTCGTCGGTGGCCTTGCTGAAGTCCCCACAACCGGGTGGCGGGGGTAGCTCATACAGCATGTCCACGCGCGACTGGACGGGGATGGTGGGGTCGCCCGTGCCCGAGCCGCCGGCGCCGGCCGGCTCCTCTCCTTCACGCAAGACCGTGACCGAATTGTCAGACGCCGAGCCCGGCGAACAGGCGAGCACGAGGAACGCTGCGAGGAGTCGAACGAGTGGTTGCATGCGGTCTCGAGGCAAGACGGCCCTTCCGAATGAGCCACCTACCCGGGGCGCAGTGTCGCCGCCGCGAGAAGTTCACCGGACAATGACCGACGCTGCAACGATACATGGAAGCTCGTCCAGGGGCCAGCCTGGCGATGGCACGAGTGAGAGTTCACTCTCGATTCTGCCAGTACACCTTCCTACAGATTCCGCCTGCGTGGATCCAGAACGCCTGGATCCCAGCGGTGCAGCACCGCTCACGTTTTGCAGCAGGGCTGGCACTCACTGAGCCCGGCCACCCTCCCCGGCGTCGGCCGGGTTGCGGCGGAGCTCAGCGCAGCGACGGCAAGCTGCCGTCGGCATTGCGAGGCAAGGTGATGGCCTGCGCCCCGCTCACGCCCACATCGAACTCGCCGGAGCACGTGACCCCGCAGTAGTCGTCGTTGTTGCCGCCGACGCCACACTCGCTGAGCACCGGGTCTTCTTCGTTGTTGTTGATGGTGAAACCGCACGTGCGGTTGCCGAAGCCGGAGCCCCGCACGACCACGTGCGCTGCATGCCCCTGCCCGGCGCCATTCGGAGCGCCACCCAGCTTGAAGCCGTTGCCATCCCCGGCGGAGTTGCCTCCGCCCGCGATGATTCCGTTCAGAAATGACCAAGAATCTTCGACTCTGACGACGTCGTCGGACGCAAAGAAATCCCAGCCGTCGTCCGCGTTGTTCCAGGCGCGGCAGCCGCGGAAAATATTGCCGGCCCCGATGCGCAGCTTGGCGGCAAAGCCGTCCGCGTTCTCGCCATTGTTGGCGGGGTCGAAGTTCGCGAACGAGTCACAGTTGAGGATCAAATTGTTGGCGGCGCGAGTGTCATCCGTGGCCTGAGCTTCGGAGGCGAGGATCTGCAGGCCCGTGTCCTGGTTGTTGTGGAGAATCAGGTCTTCCACGATGTTGTTCGAGCCGCTCACCAGCACGCCATTGTCGCCCGCGTTTCGAACTTCCAAGCCCTTCAAGTGCCAGAAGTCCCCGCTCAAGACGATGCCGCGGGAGTCGTTCGCGCCCCGTGGCTGTTGGGCAAAATCAAACACCGGGCGCGCCCCCGGCGCGGCGAAAGCGCGAATCCGATTGGCGGCATTGCCTCTAGACGGGAGCTCCGAGCTGACCGCGAGGTTGAACGTGCCGGGCAGAATCCAAATCATCGCGCCAGGCCGCGCAAACGTCGCTGCCCGAGCGAGCGACGCAAATGGCCGATCGATAGTGCCGGGATTGACGTCTGACCCGGTGGTGGACACGTAAAACTCGTTGGTTGCGACGGGTGCCGGCGTACTGCCCCCAGCACCCCCCATGGCAGGCGGGTTGACCACGGCCGCTGCCCCGCCCGCGCCAGCGTTGGCAAACGGAACGTTCCCCGTGGTCGTCTCGCTGCCACTACCCGCGCTGCCCGCCGCGCCCGGCAGCTGACCTGGGGCTCCGCCCACGGGGCTGCTCGAAGTCGGGCTGCTCGAAGTCGGGCCAGCAAACTGCATGACCGTGTCCGAGCCGCCAGTGCCAGGGTCGGCGCTGCACGAAAGCGTCAACGCCAGCGGCAGCCAGAGTGCCAACGCTTTCATCAAAATGTGAAGCTGTCTGGTTTGGCGTCACAGTCCCACTCATTGCCGCGGCAAGCGCAATAACGGTCGGGCTCGGCGCTAGGCTCGCAACGCGTGTCCTCGGGGCAGGTGTATCCGGCTATCTGATCGAGGCCTTCCATCACAGTGTCAGTGGCCGGCATGCCATCGTTGCCCACACAAGCGGCGAACGCCTCCGTGGGCGGGGTGATCAGTACATCGTTAACCTCAAACCCGCAGGACTCGCAAGCTGCGATGAGATTCGTGCACGTGCAGAGGCGCGTGCCCAGCTGGAAAACACCGCACGGATCGATGCAGGTGACCGTACAGGCCGTGTTGTTGCTCACGGACCCGACGCACAGCGTGGGCTCTCCGGTTGCCGCGCCACCCGCGCCCGCAGCCGCCGGAGCACCACCCGCACCCGCAGCCGGAGCGCCACCCGCCGCAGATCCGGGAGTCCCCGCCATGCCCACGAACGGTGTACCGCCGGCACCCGCTGTTTCACTCCTGCCGCCCGAGCCCGTGCCGGCAGTTGCTGCCGGAGCACCGGCAGCGGCGACAGGCGCCCCGGCCGAGCTGCCCCCGTTGCCCTGCAACGGCAGCATGTTCTGGTCATCGCCTTCTTCAGCTGAAGAACAGCCTTGCGCTACAACCAGCGCCAATAGCGTGAGGGCCGTTCCTGAAGCGAGAATCGAGATGCGTTTCATTCTATGAACTCCTGTACGCGAGGCTCTGCCCGGGGGGCGACCGTGTACGCCCCGCAGCTCGTCCGGCGAAACCGAATGCCGCGCTCAGGCAGCGTCGGTGACGTGCCAGGCGACGTCGAGCACTTGCTGGTTGTTGCTGGCGCTTGAATGCGCGAACAGGCCGGAGGGATCACGCTTCTTTTCTGCTCGGCGCCCGGCGCACACATCGGCCTTCAGGCGGGCGTCCCGATACGGAGCCTGATCGGAGCGACGTTTTGGCGCATGTACGGGGGTTAGAACTACTATTTGCGGCGCTCGGTGCGATCTATTCGTGTCATCCAGCGCTCGCGGAAACGATCACGTTGACTTCACTCTGCCCGACATTCTTCACGCTCTCCACGCTCTGCTTGATCCTTGCTGGTTGCGGCGCGGAGCCCGACTCCGGGACGTCGCCCGGCAACGGCGGGCAGGGCCCTGGGCCCTTTGGTAGTAACACCGGCGGCGCCCCGGCCGGGGCCGCCACCGCGGGGGCGCCCAACTCCACGCCCAGCGCTGGCTCGGGCGGGGCCAGGTCCGAAACCAACCCCAACGTGTCCGGCATCGCCGGCGCCGCCAACAACCCGGTGAGCGCCGGCGGCGCCAGCGCGGCGGCGGGGGGCAGCGCTGGCACGGGCGGCACACCCGGCGTCATGGGGCTTCCGCCCGCGCCCATTTGGGCGGATTGCCCCGCGTGGCCCGCCGCTAGCGGGGGACAAGAAGCGGTCGATGAAACGATACAGGTCTCCGGGACGTTCGAGGGCAACCTGAGACGCTTCGTGGGCGCGGGTGAGCTCGGCTCTGGCAATCAAGACGAAGGCCAGCCGCCGATCTTCGAGCTCGCCAACGACGCGGTGCTAAGGAATGTGATCCTGGGCTTCCCGGCGGCGGACGGCATTCATTGCAACGGCACCTGTACGCTCGAAAACGTGTGGTGGGAGGACGTCGGTGAAGACGCCGCGACGTTCTTGGGAGATTCCGACGCGACCCAGGTCACCATCGACTGCGGCGGCGCGCGCAGCGCCGATGACAAGGTCATGCAGCACAACGGCGGCGGCACCGTGGTGATCCGCCAATTCATCGTGGAGGATTTTGGCAAGCTGTACCGGTCGTGCGGCAACTGTGACGAAAGCCATGAACGCCACGTCGAAATCACCGACTTGATCGCCAGGGCGCCCGGCGGCTCGCTCGTCGGCGTCAACTTGAACTTTGGCGACACCGCCACTCTGAACAACATCTTCCTGCGCGACCCAACCTTCAGCATCACCCCCTGCGAACGCTACAACGGCAACGTTGGGGGCGACGAACCCGTGCTCATCGGCACCGGCCCGGATCCCCTGGCCTGCCGGTATCAGACGTCTAGCGTCGTCTACATCCGGGCGCAGTAGTTTGCCGGCGTGATTCCCGGAGCCAGCGCGGGCTCATTCGCACGCTGCATACTGTGTCATTTGCTCGATGCAGCGCGCCGGGCCTTCGTTGGGCTTGAAGGAGCCCTCGCAGTTTAGGCCGCCGTCACTCTCGCACAGGCATTGAGTCACGTCGGCCGCCGCGCAGTCGAGCCACACCTTGCCGAGCTCGAGGCAGTGAGACAGCGGCTCCTCACAGCCGATGATGGGCGCCGTACACCCGAGCTGGCTCGCCAGCGAATTGGCGCGTTCGCACAACGTGCTGCCCGTGAGCGTTCGAGACGGCGTGTCGCCGCTACCACCACTGCACGAGAGCACGATGAGTAGGGCTGAAGTACTCCGCAGCTTGTGCACGATACCCTCCGTCATTCGAGAAAAGCACAGCTCACTCGCTGTTGATCCCCAAGTGCCGCCGTAGGGCGCTGTACTGTGCGCTGGCGGAGAACCCCAACAAATCCGCCAGCATTGGCCCCTGCGCGCCTTCTTCTCGCTCGAGCACCTCTGCCGCGGTGGCCAGGTCGTCGGACAACAGGAAGCCGGCGCGCGCAGCGGTCTTGTCCACGCCTTCCCCCCACAACAACAGGTTCGTGCGGCCGCCGCCCGCGACGAAGGCCTTGAACTGCCGCCGCAGCTCGCCGATTTGGGTCGCCTCGAGCAGTGGCGCGAGCGCCTCGCCCAGGGGCTTGACGCGGTTTTTCAGGTGCTCGGCGATGGGCAGAGCCGGATTGCCCAAGAGGAGCGCTGCCAGAAACAGGCTCTCTAGCTCCGCCACGTCGGGGAACAAGACCCGCGCGAAGAACTCGGCGCGGTAGTAGCTCAGGTGTCGCCCCGCGAGAAAAGCCAGCTCGCGAGGCTTGCACCCGCTGAGCACGCGCTTGCCGAGCAGCGACCACGGCGGCAGCGCCGGAACGTGTGTATACCCGACGTCCCGATCGGCAGCGGCAAAAACGCTGGGTACTGGCATGCCCAACAGCTTGGCCGCCCAACCGAGGGCGCGCACGGCGGTGACGGTGGACTTCTGAACGTCCTGCCGATCTGATTCCTCGACCTGAGGCAGCTTCTTGTCGCGTTGCAACGTGGCGGCTCGCCCCACCAGGGCCGCCGGCGTGACGAGCGCAAAAATATGGCTCGTCACGACGGACAAGCTCGGGTGGCTCAGCTCGTCGAGCCAATGCTCCACGCTGAGCGAACGGCGCGGGGCAATCAAACCGTCCGCCGGGTGCTCGTCGACGCGACGGCGGTGCTCGGCGCCAGCCGCTCCAAGCACCGCGAGAGCACGCGCTGCCGAGCACGCTGCATCGGCGTCTCCGGCGCGCTCGCACGCGTCGTACAGCGCCACAAACAACTTCGGATTGGTCGGATCGCGGAGGATCTTGGCGCGCAACCGATCGAGCGGATCATCGCCCTCTGCCTCTTCCAGCGCGCTAAAATCAACCTCCACGTTGACGTGCGCCCGAGCCTCTCGCAGCTCTTCCTCCAGCTCGGAGACACGCGCGCGCAATGACTGAATCTCCGTCAACAGCGTCGTCTGCTGATCCTCGCCGCGCGCTTTCGACTCGAGCGGCGGAGCCAGCGCGGCCCCGGTCTGCCAGCGCTCCACCACTGAAACCCGATGGTGTGCTTCGTACGCGGCGATCATGGCCCGCTCCAGCCTGAGCAGCTTCTCGGTATCCATGCCCAGGTTTTTGGCGACCTGGTTCAAGCGTTCACGTTCCTCGCTCGTGATCACGCCATCGTCGAGCACGTCGGCGAAGAGCTCTCGATAGTGGTCAGAATAAGGACCCAGATCGAGACCCCCGCTCACCTGCCCGGCATCAAAGCCAGCCCGGACGTCGAACACGCTCGCGTCTTCTCGTTCGCCCATCACCGCCTCCGGATCCTGTGTAATATTCACCGAATCAGCAGCAACGGCCGAAATGCGTCAGACCTATAGCTCGCCCGATTCTCGCGGTGCCGGCCAACTGACTCCAGGTCGCCGGAGGCTTTGACGAGGGTTTGTCTTGACGGCTGCAGGGTGCTCTAACGTGGATCGGGCGCGAGGCGCTGTCGTGCGAGAGCAGCGTAGGATGAACGCGGGTACGCTCCGAGCAGGGCCAGCCAGCTCTGGCGCTCGCGCTCGCGATCGCCGAGGCGTCTCCACGCGAGAGCGAGACCTGCCATCGACTGCTCGTGCAGGGCGCCGTCGGCCATGGACAAGTAGGTCTCGAAATTGGCGATGGCGCTCGCGGCATCATCCGCGTCGAGCTGCATGCGTGCCACGATGGCGAAGGACAGCCGAGCTTCGGCGCTCTCGGGAAAACGAGCCTGAAGCTCCCGATACAGCACTTCTGCCCACGCACCTCGGCGGCGTGCGGCGTTGGCGCAATCGAACAAGGCGGTGGCGGTGAGAGAAAACGTGTTGGCGCGAGGCGGGTCGACCTCGGCGCCGGAGGATTCGACCCCAGCGGAGCCAGGAGCATCTAGCAGACTCGCTGCGCCTCGTAGGGGAGGATCTTCGGTGAGCCGATTTTGGGCAAGCGCGATCAGGTGTTCCAGCGTCCGATCTGCCGACCCGTGACCGTTGCTCGCTGCTCTCTCTTCCGTTTCACGAGGCTTGGCGAGTTGTTTCAATGAAAGGCCCAGCCACCTCATTTGTTTCTCTTCTGTCAGGGAGCCAGCGCCGGATCGCTGCACAGCTCGGCGAGGCGGTCGCAAGCCTCCGCGGGAAGAGCCGTAGCCTCGCACTCCGTGGCGATGCGCCCACAAATGTCGTCGAACACGGCCTTGAATGCATCACCAACACAGGCACGAAACGCAGCGCCGATCGCGGCGGGGTCGAGCTGCTGAGACGCGCTCGCACCAGCGCTGTCTTTACACGCGACGAGGGATCCAGCCGCGGGCGGCAGAGCGGCGCAGAACGACGCCAAGTCCGGCACCGACCCCGGCTGCCGGCCGAGCGTGGCCAGGTACCCACCCGTCTGTCCCGGAATTTGAACACCCGCGTCCGCCCCTTTTCGCAGCCCCCCGAAGAGCCCACCGCCCGCGACCTTCCCGCCGATAGAGCCCAGATTCGGCAAGCCCGGCGCCGATGGGGCGCCGCTGGGCGGGGGCGCACAATCGACAGGGATCGACACCGGTCCCGGCAGACACGCCTTCAATGCGTTCGCGCAGTCCGTGCTGCCCGCTGCTGCCGCCTCTTGACAGCTGCGAAAGTCAGCGAAGCAAGCCTTGGCTTCGTCTACAGCATCGGCTAGGCCCCCTTGGGCAGCCACGAGCTCCGCCTCTAGAGTCGAGACTCGAGCACTCGAGCTTTGTTCGTGCGAGTCAGCCGTCGGATCGTTTTGACAACCAGCGAGCCAAACGCCGATGATCACCACCGAAGCTCGAGCACAAGAACGTATTTTCCACATTGCTTTACTCCTAGGCGCGAGGGCGCTGATCGCAGTTGGGGTACGAGCGAAGATCCAGCTCGATGCATTGGGTGGTCTTCCCGCGCGGCGAAGCCGTGAGTGAGGACACGACCCGACGGGCAAACCAGGCACTGGCTGGGAAGCGGCCACTCGCATCGAGCCGGCTCTTCACGACGTTGGGGGTCGGGGACCTACAAACGGATCAAGACCGCCCCCATTTTGTCTCGAAGGCCGGCCAGGCACGAGGTCGTCTGCACGCACGCGCAGGTCAGAGTCGAGGCAGCACGCGGCGAGGCCACGGTGGCGTGGGGTCTCACGGCCCACACGCCCGCACTCCGCGTTTAGCGTGAGGCACCTCGCTGCGAACCGCGCTGCAAAGGTCGGTGCAATCCTCGGCGCTCGACACCCAACGATCACCACCGAGCTCTGGGCCACAGTCAGGGGGCACCACCCAGCAGCTGCCCGGTAGCTCCGAAAAGCCCCCGAGCGAAAAGATCCCGGCTCCAGCCGTCGATGTGAAGAGCTTGGCGCAAAATGCGCCGGCGGGGCACGGGGCAGCAGCGCCAGCGCCGCAGCGCTGCGCGTCCACCAGGCACGCATCATCTGCGGTCTTGGCGGGCACCCTCAGCTTCTGGCGCCAACAATCGTTGAAGTAGGTTACCCCGTCGCAGCCGCACACGGGGCTCGCCTCCGCGTTACACAGGATCGGTGGTACGCGGCAGACCCCAACGGCGCCGCCGCAATCCGGCATTTCGCAATACTCTGCAACGTCGCAATCCTCCGATCGGGTGCAGATGCGCCCTTCGATATCGCCAGCACCGACACCAGCGTCGCTCGCAACGAGCACGATCTCCTCGACGGGACATCCGAGCAGGACAGCGAAAAACAAAGCTAACAAGGCTCGGGCCATGCGCGCGCCTTTCAGGGCCCTGCGACGGACGCTTCGGTCGGAGCCCCGGTAATCCGCCATTCGAACCCCAACGAAGCGTGCGGCATCACCCGAGCGGTCTCGAAAAACGAGCTCCGTTCGCCAGCGCTGACCACCAGCCAACGCCGTGGGGTAAGGTCGACGTCCAGACCCAGAGTAGCCACGACATCGAGGTCTGCCGTGAGGCGCAGCAGACCCGCGAGCGAGCCACCGAGCAGTGGCTGCCAGCGTGTGCTGCGGCCTGCCGTTGGCGAGCGGGGTGTGAGAGCGACGAAATCGGCGCCGCCCGAGAGTCCGAGCTGGAGCGCGGCGCGCTCGCTGGCGAGCGGCTCCACGCGAGCTCGCAAGCGCGCCCCAAAGCGCGATAGCTCGGCCTCTACGTCGTCCCCCGTGACGCGAGCCGGAACCCAATAGGCAGCGTCCAACGCAGCCGACGGGCTCCAAGGCACTGGCAGCGTCGCGCCCAGTGCGACCCCAAACGCTGTCCCCACTCGATCGGAGGAGATCAGCACCGGCCCCCCGTGCGCCCCAAGCCACCATTGCGGACGCCCCATCGCTGCGGGACCGGGGGCATCGAGCACTGGCGCTGCCTCGGAAGCGGTGTCGCGATCGGGTGTTGCGGCGCTGCCCAGCAGCGTCTTCTCCGGTTCGACCGCCCCGAAAATGACGTGTGCCAGCGTCTCGCTGAGCAGCTCGTCCGAGGCCCGCTCCACGCGATAGCGCACGGGCAGAGCGGCACCTCGGGTCGAATACACGCTCACGATCACGGCGTCTTCCGTCGGTTCGATGGAGATGTGCGCGAGGACGCCGCCGTCCGGCGCCGCGCTCGCCAGCACGAGCCGGAGATCGAGCCGCGCCAACAGCTCGCTCAACGAGGCTTCGAGCCGCGTGCGGTTCGGCTCGGGCAGCGGGTTTTCGAGGACGATCACGTCGGCTTCGGCAGCCGGCGGCATGTCGGCAGAGCTCGCGGCTACGGATCGGCCGAGAAGCAAAGCGAAAGCGACGGCATGACTCACACGCGGTGGAGCTCGGCGCCGGAAAGCGGCTCGCTGCATCCGGGTGCGCACTTAGCGTCCATCCTGGGCTAGGCGTTGTCGTGCGAGGCCTGCGTAAGCTGAACGCGGGTAGGCGCCGAGCAAGGCGAGCCAGCTCTGGCGCTCCCGCTCGTGTTCTCCGAGACGTCCACAGGCGAGGGCCCGACCCGCCATCGACTGCTCACGCAGGGCGCGGTCGCCCGTGGACAAGTAGGCCTCGAAGCTCGCGAGGGCGCTCTCAGCATCACCCGTGTCGAGCTGTTTGCGCCCGAGGATGGCGAACGACAGCCGCGCTTCCGGGCTCTCCGGAAAATGGGCCTGCAGCTCCCGATATAGCCCATCTCCCCCCGGCCCCCGGACGCGCGCGGCGTTTGCGCGATCGAACAGGATGGCCGCGCTGGCATCGGACTCTTGGCCGCGCAAGGGTTCGGGGTCGACGTCCATGACGGATGGCTCTAGGCGCACAGAACCAGGATCATGCGCGGGCGCCGTTCTTCCGGCTTTGCCCTGATCAGACAGCTCCGGCCTCGGCGCACCCGCACTTCTCAGCGAAGTCGAGCTGCGTACGGCCTCGGTGCTCGGGACGGGTCGCACCCATCCGGCGCGATCGGCAGGCACGGCGCTCGCGTGCTCCGCAGGCTCGCTCGTAGCGGCAACATCTGTAGCAACCGGCGGCGGAACTGGTGACACCCCGCGCGGGGCCGCGGCAGGAGAGTCCGCGCGCCGAGGAGGGCTCAGAGCCCCCAAACCCATGACCCGATCGCTGACGAAGTCGATCGCGCGCCCGGCGAGATCGGGACGCGCCGCCGCCAGCCCCGCGCTGAGCGCCAGCCCCGAAGCGAGCAGGACCGCGATGCGGCGCCGCGAACGGCGCGCGGGGAGAGCTTGGCGGGTCTCGGGCTCCGTTGGGTCGGAAGCGTCCGGAGCTCGCGCAGCGCGCAGCGCACCGGAGACCAACGTTTGCAACATGACCGGCGCCGTCTGCAGGCTAAGCTCCCGGTCGAAGTCGGCTCGCAGCTGGCGCTCGAGCCGGCAGCTCGCGCAGCGCGCGACATGAGTCGCGAGCCGCCGCTCGTCAGCGGTGGAAAGCGTCCCCGCCATCTCACGCTCGAGCAAGTCGTCGGGATGAACGTCGATGGTCGTCACAGCCGCACCCCCAATTCCTCGGCCAGCGCTGGGTCGGCCTCGATCTTGCGCCGGAGCGCTTCCTTCGCCAGCCTGAGCCGACTGCGCACGGTATTGAGCGGGACGCCGCTCACCCGAGCAATTTCCTCGCGCGACCAACCGAGAATCGTGCGCATGGCGAGTGCTTCGGCTTGTTCTGGCGGCAGCTCGTCGAGCAGGCCGCGCAACAGCGCAGTCCTACGCTGCGCCTCCAAAGGTATCGCCGGAGGGGCCGCATCATGCATGCAATCGGCCAGCATGCGTTCACGTTCGAGCTCGAAGCGCTGTCCGCGCTTGCGCAAGGCGAGTGCGACGCGGAAAGCGATCCGGCAAGCATACCCCGCTGGCTCGCACTCGCCGCTAAACGCCGGTAATGCGTGAATCAGGCTGATGAGAGCCTGCTGCAACGCATCATCGGCGTCGGCGGAGCGAGGCCCCATCACACCGCGCACGACGCGAAACATGGCGGGGGCGACCAAACGCAGAAGCTCCGCGGTCGCCGCCGCATCGCCGGCAGCGGCGAGCCGAGCCAGCGTTTCAGGTCGGCTGTCCGCATGATCCAGCTCTCTCTCCAGCTGCACGAAGGTCTCGATGAAAGACAGTGCTGAGACACGAGCAAAAAGGATCACTACTCGCGCTGATTTTTGCGGGGTGGTCGTCGGCGCTAGCGCGCTAACGCAATCATCCGACTCTGCTGGAGCGCCAGCACGATTCCGCACCGAGTGCGCCGCTGCGATGATCCGTTTCTTTTCGACCCACACACAATCTAGCCGTGGCGAGCACGGGCGTGACAAGCGCCGTTACCAGCGTCGCGGAAACGGTATCCATGAGATTGACATCGAAATACGTTGGGATTGGCTGGCTGACTGCGGCGGCAGCGATGTCGTGCGGGGAGAGCGACGGCACCGCGCTCCAATCGAGCGTCACACGCGGAGGCGGCGCCGGCAGCCCGAATGCACCGGCAGGAGCGTCGTCCACCGCGAGCCAGGGGATTGGCGGCGCGGGTTCGGGCAGCAACTCCGAAGGCCAGCCGAATGTCGCCGGCGGTCTCGCGGGTGCGAATGGCGGCGGCGCTGAAAACTCCGGGATGGGCAATGCCGGCGGTCCAAACACCTCCGCCTGCACGGCGAGCGCCTGCCCGGAGCTCGACGTGAACGCGGACGGTGCGTTGGAACCGGGGTGTTGCACGATGGGTGGCGGTTGTGGAGGACAGATCGAGGTCATGGGAACGACGTTCTGCGCGCCTGCCGGCGGCGGGATTCAGTTCGATCCAGAACCCATCGTGCCGGATCCGCGCTGCCTCGAGCAGACCTTGGCCAACCCCCAGGCCGGCGGTTCTTTCACTCTGCCCGGCTGTTGCGATGGCTCGGGAGTCTGCGGCGTCAGCACCGGCGGGGCCGTGGGGGACGCCGGAGCCGGCGTTCCGATCGCCTGTCTCACTCCAGCGGACCTCGCGGAGTTCGGCGTGGCCGGCGACGCTGGCACCTTTGCCGTGGTCTCCTGTCAGTAACGCCTGCGACCTAGGGACCGGCATGACGCTGGGGGTCTACCGCACAGCTGACCGCTACGCCGCCCGCGTTCATCCTCCAGGCAGCGTCCGCAGTTGACCCGTCCCTCGATTGGCGTCAAAGTTCGAGGACGGAGCACCTCGCGCCCCGGGGTGCTGAGCATTTCACCGCAACAGAGGAGCGGCCCATGACAGCCTTCGCGAACCCATTCATCCCTTCCTCAGCTCCGTTTCGGTTCCGACAAGGCTGAAAGCACCGCATCCGAGCGCGGCTGCGTCCGACGACCCTGCGTCGGCGGTGCGTGGCGCGCTCGGATTTGTCGATGGGAATGGGAATGAACGCGCGTTCGCCGCGGAGGCGGGCGCGTTTCTGATTGGGCACGGGTGCGGTCACCGGGCTCGGGCGTCTAGCATTCGGACGCCCGCGTCACGCTGATCCAGCACCCTCGCAAGCGGCTCGTGCGGACGGCTGCACGAGCCCGAGCTTCGGCGGAGTAGTCGCGCGCGTGACGTGCGTCGCCGCCGACCTTTGTTTCTCATTCCAACGAAGAACAGAACGTATGCATCAACAATTGGAAACGGTGACCTGGCATTACGGCGTGGTCGCCAAGTGGTGGGCGGAGTTTCTCCAGGGTGGCTCGGAGGTGGATTACCTGCGGGCGTGGCTCGATCGTTATGGGCAGCCGGTGCTCGACGTGGGCTGTGGGACGGGGCGATTGCTCCTACCCTACCTGCGCGCGGGCCTCGACGTGGACGGCACGGATGTGTCAGCCGACATGCTAGCGCTGTGCACGGCGGCGGCTGGGCGGGAGGGCTTCAAACCGAAGCTTTATCGTCAGGCCATTCATGAGCTCGACGTGCCTCGCCGTTACCGGACGCTCTATTTGTGTGGAGTATTCGGGATCGGCGCGGAACGACAGCAGGACGAGGAGGGACTGCGCCGCCTGCTACGTCACCTCGAGCCAGGCGGCGCCGTGCTGATCAACCACTACATGCCCTGGAACGACGCGCGCTTCTGGCAATACTGGTTGCCGGAACACCGGGCTCAGCTGCCAGAGCCCGTACCGGAACCGTGGGGGCTTCGACCGGCCTCCGACGGCAGTGAGCTTCGCTTGCGCGCTCGCGTGCTGGCGTTCGACCCGGCAGGGCCGACGTTGACGCGCGAGATGCTGGCGGAGTCGTTCCGAGACGGGGTGCTGGAAAGTCGAGAGGTCTCTCGATTGCGAGAGAATATCTACTTTCCCAATGAGCTGGCGCTGCTGCTCGAGCGCGCCGGCTTTCGCAACGTGACCGTGCAGAACGACCATCCCAAGTCCGAGCTCGGGCCGGAGGGTTGCATCTTCACCATCATTGGCGAGCGCTGAAGTCGAGTCCCCCGAGACGCGCGGGGCGCGGGAGATGCCTCACGGTAGACCTCCCGCGCCCCCGGCGATCGCGCACGCGCTCGAGGGGCGGGCGCGCTGACCGCGGTGTGTCATCAGCCGTTGACGGTCAGGCGCTGGCATGAGACGGTCCCGTGCAAATCAGACGGCGGATACTCGAGCGGCGGTACGTGAACCAAGGGAAAATATGCGAGCCTTGCAGGCGGTGGGAATAATCGGAGTGCTACCGTTGTTGGCTTGCCAGACGCCGGCCATACTGAGGACGGCGCGCACACTGCCCGAGGGTGCCTTCGATATCTCCGCGTCGGTCAACATTACCAACGTGTCGACGGATCAAGTCAGCGTCGATGGCGTGGTCGTGACCCGAGACTCCGATTTTACATATCCGAACTTAACGCCAGAGTTGCTCCTCAACTATGGTGTCTCGAACGACTTTGAAGTCGGGGGCAAATTGTCCCTGGGCTCGGGTTTGTTTGAGGCCAACGCCAAGTATCGCTTCGTTCACGCCGCCGACGGCGCCCTTCATGTCGCCGCCGCGCCGTCAGTGGCCTACCGCGCGCTGTTCCTCGTCAACGGGCCTGTGTTTACGTTGCCGCTGCTGTTGACGTATGACGTGAGTCCGGGAGTGTCGTTTTCCGGCGGGCCCCTCGTTTCCTACGCTGCATATGACGTCGCCGACACCTTGGAAGACGACGAAGCCGACATCGGCGGTAACACCTTATACGCGGGTGGTGCTGTGGGGGTGGAGTTCCGCACCCGGCGAGGTTTTCACATCATGCCGAGTCTAGAGCTACAACGCTCTCTCTCCCGCAGTGGCGAGATCGAGGATCTGCCCAGCATCAATCTGCTGTTCTTCAGCGTGACCGCCGGGTTTGCGGGAGGCGCACGCGACTAACCGCACTAGCCATGATTCCGAGTGGAGAGAACGCCGCCGCGAGCCCGCTCGGCCCTGAGCAGCTGCTCGCTCTGGCAGAAACGCGCGCGCTCACCCGAAGGCTGCGGCTCGCCCGTGGCCTGGCGCTCACGAACATCGTCAGCTTGGGCGGCCTGGCGTGCCTTTCGCTGGTGTTCGGCGCGTTCGAGCTCTCCCTGTCACCCATGGGTGTGCTGCTCGCAGTCTTTGCCTGGAACGAGGCACGCGGCCGCACCTTGCTGATCGACGCGGATCGCCGAGCGCCTGCCCGGCTAGCCTTGAATCAGCTGGCGCTGCTCGGAGCCGTGCTCGTGTATTGCGCATTTCACATGTACGCGATCTGGACCGGCCCCGACCCACTGCAGGCGCTCACCGGTGAATCGGCGGAGCTGGCAGCGACGCTCGCTCAGCTCGAGGCCGAGACGGGTCAGAGCTCGAGCGAGCTCGGAAGCTGGGCTCGTTCCGCCGCATTGCTCGCCTACGCAGCGATCGCGGTCGCCAGCTCGATCGTGCAAGGGCTGACCGCCTACTACTATCATTCATTGCGTGCCACCGTCGACGAGCTGGCACGGGCGCCCGCGTGGGCGCGCGCCCTTTTGCTTTGACAGGATAAAGTACTACCGGCACCAACCCTGTGGCAGCATCCCCCCCCGCATGACCGACGCCATAACCCTGCCACCCCTGCCGCGCCGAGTGTTCTGCAATCGCACCCTCAACATGCGCTCCATTCAGGTCGTCGGCTGCGACATGGACTACACCCTGGTCCACTACGACAGCGAACGTTGGGAGCGCAGCGCCTATGCCTACATGAAGCGGGCCTTCGAGGCGCGCGGCTGGCCCGTGGCCGACGTGCATTTCGACCCGGACCTGGTTTCCCTCGGCCTCGTCATCGACGTCGAGCGCGGCAACCTCGCCAAAGCCAATCGCTTCGGCCATGTGCGCAACGCCAGCCATGGCACTGCCATGCTGGGTTTCGAGGGCTGGCGCGAGGAGTATGGCACCGCCCCCGTCGACCTGGCCGAAAGCCGCTGGCAGTTCATGAACACGCTGTTTTCCCTGTCCGAAGCGTGTCTGTACATGCAGCTCGTGGATCTGCTCGACCAGGGCCGGCTCGAGCCCGGCCTGAGTTATCGAGCGTTGTACGGCGAAGTCAAATCGGTCCTCGACGCCACGCACCTCGAGGGAGCTCTCAAGGCGGAGATCCTGGCCGACCCAGCCAAGTACGTGATCCTGGACGAAGAGTTGCCGCACGCGCTCTTGGAGCTCAAGGCCTCGGGCAAGAAGCTGCTACTCATCACCAACTCCGAGTGGTCTTACACCCAGAGCATGATGAGCTACGCCTTCGATCGGTTTCTACCGAAGGGCAGCTGGCGCGACTTGTTCGAGATAGTCATCGTGCAGGCCCGCAAACCCGAGTTCTTCTCGCGTCGGGCCCCGGTTTTTTCCCTGGTAGATGAACGGAACAGCCGTTACACACCCCACATCGGCCCCTTGAAATCCGGAGGGGTGTATCTGGGTGGCGACGCGCGCCTGGTCGAATCGAGCCTCGGGGTAGAGCCGGACCGCATCTTGTATATCGGTGATCACATTTTCGCCGACGTCCACGTCAGCAAGGACCTATTGCGTTGGCGCACCGCGCTGGTCGTCCGGGAGCTAGAAAAAGAGCTCGAGGGGATGGTCGCGTTCCGTGCGGGGCAAGCCCAGCTCGACGCGGGAATGGCTGAAAAGGGGCTGCTCGAGCACCAGCTGTCGACCTTGCGTTTGGCGCTCCTGCGCAACACGCGCAAGCCTCCACCGGGGTTCGACCCGGATGGGGCAAACGGCGAGATCCGCGCCTTACGCGGCCGGCTGGTGGAGCTCGACCAGCGCATCGCGCCCCTGGCCAAGCAATCGAGCGAGCTACTCAGCCCGCGCTGGGGCCCTCTCATGCGCTGCGGCAACGACAAAAGCCACATCGCGCGGCAGATCGAGCGCTACGCCGATGTGTACATGTCGCGCGTCTCCAACCTCCTTGCCTACACGCCGTTTGCCTACCTAAGGGCGCCGCGCGTCAACCTGCCGCATGAGCTGGATCTCGACGGTTGAACAGGCGCTGAGCGTCCGGCCGACTGCCTGGGGCGGCTACAGAGTAGCAGGTGGCGACTGATTCGGTGCCCGCGCCCCGCCGTTACTGAGCGATGGGCCGTCAATCGAGAACGATCGTCTCGCTTCATGATTTTAGCCAAAAGGCGTCGTTTGGGGTTGGTACTGAGGGGGGGCGCCTACGGCTACCAGTGCGATATCATGGCTGGAGCCCACGACGAGTGCCTCGCCCAGGACATGGACCTCGTGTGCTTCGGCGGGGGGACACTCGCCGAGGCCGACCCTCGAAACTCCGTTTTCGGGTTGGCGGAGCAGGTGGCCGTAGACGGCCTGATCGTCGCCACCTCCACGCTCGGAGTGCTCGAAGACGGGCCTCAGGCAAGCGAGCTGCTGCGCCGCATGCCGCGGGTGCCGACCTGCATCATTGGCTCGCCACAACCGGGCATGTCCTCCGTATCAGTGGACAACCTGACCGGGGTCAGGGAGCTCACTCGGCACCTGATCCGCGATCACGGTCGACGGCATATCGCTTTCATCGAGGGCACCAACCACGAGTCCGAGCAACGCTTTGCGGGTTATCGCGAAGCGCTGGCCGAGTGTGGGGTGCCTTACGCGGCTGACTTGGTGGTGCCGGGCTATTTCATGGCAACGGGGGGCGCGGAGGCCGTGGCCACGCTGTTCTCCCGACCCGGTATCAAATGTGATGCCATCGTTGCGGCCAATGACTGGATGGCCACCGGCGCCTTGGAGGCGCTGGCGACACGCGGCATCAAAGTGCCGGATACGGTCTCGGTCGTCGGCTTCGACGACATCGAGCAGTCCCGCTTCCTCACTCCCCCATTGAGCACGATCCGACAGGACCCACGCGGTTTGGGCATGGAGGCAGTGCGGTTCGTCAACGACTTGCTCGAGGGCAAGCTGGGCGAGCGCGAGCGCTGGCTGCCGACCTCGGTACAGATCCGGCGTTCTTGCGGCTGCTTCGTCGCGGTCAGCCCTGACCTGCATGCCGAGCGTTTGCCCGCCGAATGCAGCCTAAACGGCCTGCTCGGCGAGCACTCTCGAGCTTGGGTCCGCACCCTGAATGCCGCCGGGAAAGACTTCACCGAGCGGAGCAGTGAGCAGCTGGTCGAAGCGCTGGTCGACGACCTGAAGGTCACCAGCGGCCGGGTTTTCGTCACGACCCTCGAGCGCCTTTTGAACGAGTCCGACCACCTCGGCAACATCGCCGCATGGCATGACACTGTCACGACCCTGCGTGGGGCGAGCGCTCCGGTGCTGGCCGGGCTCTTGGACCCGTGGTTACGAGCCGAGGGAATTTTTCAACAGGCTCACATCCTGATCGGAGATTACGCCAATCGCCTGCAGGGCAAGCGAGCGCTTCAAAGAGACGTGATGATGCGAGCGCTCGACGCCCTGGGGGCCGAGTTGCGTACGGCGCTGGACTTGCCCAGCTTGCGCTCGACCCTGGCGGAGCACCTGCCCCGCGTGGGGCTGCCCAGCTGCCACGTGGTCGGCTGTGAGGAGCAGGTGACATCGGCGTCCGAAAGCCTGCTCATCTGTGCGTACGAAGCTGATCGAAAGACCGATACCCGCGCAGATCCCGAGCGGCGCTTTCCCACCGGAAGCTTGCTGCCAGCAGAGCTGATACCCGCGCGGCGTCACAGCCTGGTGATCAAACCGTTGTTTTCCGGGGCCACGCCGCTGGGCTTCTGCTTGATGGAAATAGGCACCTTTGACGGGCAACTTTACGAAACTCTCCCAGAGCTCATCAGCAACACGCTCCGGGCCAGCCAGCTCTCGCGTGCGCTCGTGGAGGAAGCCACTCGACGGCAACGTGCCGAGCAGCAGCGCATGGCCCAAGAGCTGGACATCGCAGCCCGCATCCAGACCGCCATCTTGCCCGCTCGCTGCGATGTGGAAGGCCTAGAAATCGCCTCGTACATGCTTCCAGCCAGCGAAGTCGGCGGGGACTATTTCGACATCCTGCCAACGGCAGATGGCTGTTGGTTGGGCATCGGCGACGTGGCGGGGCACGGCCTAAACAGCGGGTTGGTGATGCTGATGATCCAGAGCGCGGTGGCCGCCATCATCCGTTCCAACCCCGATTCGAAGCCATCGCGAGCCTGGCTGGCCGTCAACTCCGTATTATGTGACAACATTCGCGAAAGGTTGCGCCAGGACGAGCACGTCACGCTCACCCTGATTCACTATTCCGTGGACGGGGAGTTGTGCTTCAGCGGCGCGCATGAAGACCTCATCATTTACCGCGCGAGCCAAGGGCACTGTGAGCTGGTCAACACGCCCGGCATATGGGCCGGCATTTTCGAGGGCGTACCCGAAGATCAAGCGCTGGAAGACCGCGTCCGGCTCGAGCCAGGAGACCTCTTGGTGCTGTATACCGACGGTGTGCTCGAGGCCACCAACGAGGCGGGCGAGCACTTTGGCGTGGAGCGCCTGTGCGCGAGCTTGGAGCAGGCCGCGGCGCTGCCGGTCGACGCCATTCGGCAGCACATCGTGGCAGCAGTGCAAGCCTGGATGTTCAACCAAGTCGACGACCTGACACTGCTCGTCCTGCGCTACTCTCCCAAGCTTCATTGAGTCCTCCGTGGCGGGCCGAACCTGCCCCTGGCTCGCCAGCCCTCGGGAGGCTTGAGTCTGTGGGGTGAGTCCGCTATCTCCTTTCGAGGCGTGCGAGCGGGGGGCAGCACCGAAAGGAATGAGGACAGCGACATGTGGGGTATTGACCGTTTATCTGCAGGTGAGCTCGGTAATACTCGGCGTAGGCTGCGGAATTCCGCCATCGCCCTCTTGTCTCAGGCCTCCGCCGTAGATCAGCGAGGCAAGCCAGTGTTGGACGTGCTCGAAGAGCTAGGGGTGCGGCCGGTACGCGTCTTCGCGGGTGAGCACGGCTTTGATGGGGTCGCCCAAGCCGAAGAGGCCGTGGCGTCCGTCGAGGTGGAGCACACCGAGCCCCGAGCGCACACGCCGGGCGCCGACCGAGAGCACGATACCGAGCTCAGCTGGGGGGCCGACGTGGAGAGTGACAGCGAGCTCGACTGGGCCGGGGACGGCGAGGGGGGTGACGCGGGCCCGCCCGAATCGACGCGCCTCTCACAGCCCCCACAGCTCATCAGTCTATACGGCGCGGACAAGGCTTCATTGTCGCCGCGCCCCGAGCATTTTGCGGGCGTCGACATTCTGCTCATCGATCTGATGGACGTGGGCAGTCGCTACTACACGTTCGTCTGGACCGCGCTGTTGGCCGCTCGCGCTGCGGCGCAGGCGGGGGTGCACACTCTGGTATTGGACCGCCCCAACCCCATTTCTGGTGACCCAGGCTCGGTGGAGGGCGCCTTGCAAGCGCCGGGCTTCACCTCCTTCGTGGGGCTCGAGCCGGTGCCCATCCGGCACGCCATGACCGTGGGGGAGCTCCTGGTCCATTTCTTCGCGCGGGAAGGGCATGCGCTCGGGCCTGAGGGTGCGATCTCGCTCGTGGCGCCGCGAGGCTGGGAGCGTCACCGCACGGCACAAGCTTGGACGCGGCCGTTCGTCGCTCCCTCACCCAACATGCCCACGGTGGAGACCGCGCTCGTGTATCCCGGGGGCTGCCTCGTGGAAGGCACCAATCTGTCGGAAGGGCGCGGCACCACGTTGCCATTTCAAACCGTGGGTGCACCGTTCTTGGATGGGCCTGCGCTCGCCCGCTCCATGGTGGAGGCGCGGCTCCCCGGCGTGATGGTTCGCCCGCAGTCGTTTCGGCCCACCTTCGAGAAACACGCGGGGCAGCTCTGCCATGGCGTGGTGTTGCATGTGACGGACCCACGGCTGTTCCGGCCTGTCACCACCTATCTCACGCTCTTAGCGCTGGCCCGAAAGCAAGCGCCGGACTCCTTCGATTTCAGGACCCGCGCCTACGAGTTCGAGACAGACAAGCCCGCGTTCGACCTGCTCACGGGGTCGGACGCCGCGCGCAAGGCCCTGCTCTCCGACGCCTCGCCAAACGACGTGGTCGGCTTGGTGGCACCGGTCGGCGAAGAGTGGCAAGAGGCGCTGCGAAACGTCGAAGGCTTGGTCGCCAAAGCGCACGCTTAGAAAAAGGTGTCGGGGGGGGGCCGGGCCCGCACCGCACCCAGCTTGCCGACACCTCGGGGCGTTGACGCCCGAGCGCTCAGGCGACCGAGTCGGCGACCGAACCCCGAAGCCCCAAAACGGGAAGGTGACCGGGACAGACCACGTAGTATCCAAGTGGACTTCCAAAACGCAGGGATACGGCGTCAGTCACGGCGCACGCGCCTCTCGTCGCTCCGGCCGCAGCGGCGGCGCGGCATGGGTCTGCTGCTCGCCGGCGCGTGTGTGCTCGCTGGCTGGCGGCGAGAAGGCGCCGTTCGATTCGGCTCGGCGGAGGAGAGCGCGTCACTGGGGCAAATGGCGCCCCTTAGCCAGATCAACCGGGCCGACATGTTCAGCGTAGCCGGCATCGGTGAATGGGCTGACTGGTTCCGACGTGTCGCGATCGAAGCGTCCCGACCTCGCGCGACCGAAGCGTCCCGACCTCGCGCCACGGACAGGTCCCCACCTCGCGCGCCGGACGGATCCCGACCTCGCGAGACAGGTGGGTCCCGACCTCGCGCGGAGTCTTATCCGTTGGATTCAGTCGGGCGCACCTTGGGCAGCGGTCAGCTGAGCTGCCCCAACGTGGATGCGCGCGATTTCTCGGGTGAGTCCCTGCGCTTCTCCCCTGCTGCGAAAGTCGTCGAGCCCTTTCGGCAGCGGCTGCTCGTCTTCGAGCAGGTGGTGCGGGAAGTGTCCGAGCGGGTGTATGGTCGCTCGCCGAGCGCCATCCTGGTCGCCGACTCTTACAGTTGTCGCTCGGTGGGCGGAGAAAACCGCAAGCTGAGTGAGCACGCTCTTGGCAATGCCATCGACATCACCGGCTTCGAGTTTGCGCCGACAGCTTTCGCGCCGCCTGCGTGGGCGCCCGCCCCCTCGGTGCCCCTGGGGGGCTTTCAGGTTCGCGTCGATCGACATTGGCAGGCCACCGGCGACACCACTAGCGCCAAGCACGCCTACTTTCTCGACCAACTGACCCGCGAATTGGTCCAGCGCAACGTGTTCCGCACGCTGCTCGGCCCGGCCCACCCCGACCACTCGGATCACTTCCACTTCGACATGGCGCCGTGGAGCTACGTCCACCTCTGAGCGACCCTGCCAGATGCCACCCGGCGCGGGTGAGCCTGACGGATCCGAGCTGGCCGGCTCTTCTTGTAGGGCGTAGTGCACTGCTCGTCGCCAAAGCGTGCTCCAGAGCAACGCAGCAGGGCTGGCCCTGCGCAAACTGCGCATGGGATGCACAATCTGGTCGCAGCCAAACGACAAGTCGCCCGGGAGCGCGTGTGGGAGAACAGGCACCGCGGACCGGACAGGGGCTCCGCGCCGAACACCCGATACTCGGCGTTTTTGAGCTGCGGTGCTTCGCTGCGAAACGCTGGAACAGCGACTCGGACTGCAGAGGCCTTCGGCACGCCGCTTGCTCCAGTTAACGCGCAACAACAAGCGCGAGAACGTCATCCAAGCAACGGCTGGGTGGGGATAGGCGCTCTTTTTTGGGCCGACGAACGCGGCGTTTCGGGGCCTTTTTTTTCCGGGAAAAGCAATATGAAAAATCTAAGGCAAACAGTGGTGGGGGGTTGCGCATTTGGTGCACTGGCAATGGCGTGCGCCGGAGCCGACCTCGAACAGAAGGCATCGGAGGCGCTGGAATCGGGCGATTCGCTCGGTACGTTCGAGCAGCCGCTGTGTGAGAACAGGGGCGGTACAAATTCGGTGATGACCGCCATCGCGGTGGCCGCCGGGCGCGAGCTCCGGCGCTGGAAGCCCGAGACGGACTTCATGTGGAACACCTCGACGGGTCGCCTCGAGCTTTCTTCAGCCGGCGCCGCCCGCTGCGCTGGCACGACGAGCACGACCAGCACGTCCTGCGTCGACACCTGGACCGCGACCGATGCCACCTGCGCACAGCACGTGACCTGGGGAAATTGCAACGCGAGCTGGATGGGCAACCTGTGCCAGGCCACGTGTGGCCAATGCAGCACTAGCACCAGCACTAGCACTAGCACTAGCGGCGGCTGCAAGAACACTCAGGCGCTGCTCGACATGCAAAAGCCTGAAGCGAACGGCAAGGTCACGTTTCCCGGTAACATCACGCTCGACTCGACCCTGCTCCGACAGCAGCTCAAGGCCGGCTGGGATGCGCAGACGTCATGCAACGCGTCGGGCGCGTGCGCGGCGCCCGAGCACGACCTCAAGTATACACACGTGGAGCCCGGCTCTTGCGACAAGAAGTTCTTCTACGATCCGCTGCGGGCGGGCTCGTCGACGTGGCTCAGCGCCAGCGACGCGGACAAGCTGAAGAACAAGCTGAAGTTCGTGGGCTACCCCACCAACAAGATGCTCAACTTCTACGTGCGCAATGGCCAGGTGTCGGTGGATCCGACCTACGGCTTGAACGAAGGCGTGACCAGCACCGCGGGTAGTTGCGACATTGCATGCACCAAGTTCAGCACGTCGGACATGGTCGGCAAGTGCTGCAGCTGCAACGGCATCTACAAAAAATATCTCAGGTCTTCATTCAACCCCTACATCTACTCCTGCCAGGGCTGAGCTGACGACGACGCGGCCTACTCGATCGTCGAGGACCCCTCACCCGGCCATGAGCGCTTCGATGGCCGCTGCGTCTCTCGGCAATGCAGCACTCAAGAGCTCGTGGCCGTCTGGCGTGACCAACACGTCGTCTTCGATGCGAATGCCGCGCACGTCGCGGAACGCCGCCAGCCGCTGCCGGTCGAGCGCGCGCGAAAGGGGCCCGGAGGGGTCGATGCCGTCGAGCAGGTCCGGGATTTGATAGAACCCTGGCTCGATGGTCACGACCATGCCCGCCTCGAGGTCGCGATCCAGACGTAGATGACGACGGCTAGGGTCGAGCTGGCGCTGGCGGCCCGGAGCGTAGCCGGCGAGGTCACCCAGGTCTTCCATGTCGTGCACGTCGAGGCCGAGCAGGTGCCCGACCCCGTGCGGGTAAAAGAGTGCCACCGCATGACAGGCGAGCAGCTCGTCGAGCGAGCCGCGCAAGATTTTCAAATCCGTCAAACAGCCGAGCAGCGCGCGCTGAGAGGCCAAATGCACGTCGGCAAACCGCACGCCGGGGCGCACCACGGCCAACGCGGCCGCCTGGGCTGTCAGTACCGCGTCGTAGGCGTCGCGCTGCGTCGCTGAGAACCGTCCACAAACGGGCCAGGTCCGCGTGACGTCGGCGGCCCAGCCCTCCGGGGTCTCCGCCCCCACATCGACGAGCAGCAAGTCGTTGGCACCGAGCACGCCATCCTGACGCTGCGCGTGCAGCACCTCACCTTTGACGGTGACGATGGGCTGATAAGCTAGGTCCATACCCGAGCCCGCGATGACCGCCCGCAGGGCGGCACACACCTCGGCCTCGCGCTGCCCCGCTCGGGTGCAGCGCAGACCCGCCGCGTGGGCAGCGGCCGTCACGCGAGCGGCTTGGCGCATCTGCCCGAGGGCGCCCGCGTCGTGCACCAGCCGGAGAGCGATCATGGCCTCGGCGAGCTCCCGATCCAACGCGTGCAGCGCGGCCGCGCCGCCGACGCTCACCGGACGCCCCAGCTGGCGAGTGAGCCACTCCGCGGCTCGCGGGTCCTGAGGCGGCAACGTGGCCGTTCCGGCGACGAGCCCAGCCAAATCCTCCATGAAGCGCACCTCCAACCCCAGCTCGGCGGAGAGCTCGTTCGCGCTGGGCTGGGGGCCGTGCCAGAGGCGGTCGGCAGGGTCGGGCTGGGGCACGTAGAGCCGGGCGCCGCCCGAATCGATCACCAGCGCCGCGCCTTCGAGCTGCCGCCCCACCAGGTATAAAAAATGGCTCTCGGCGCGGAAAGGCTGATGATTGTGGGGGAAGTTACGCGCGCGCGCCCAGCCCGAGGCCAGCACCACGGGGCGCGCAAAACGCTCTCGCAAGCGCTGCCGACGGGCAGCGAAGCACTCCGATGGACTGGGGAGGGGCCAGCGGCCCGGGCTCACGTCACCGGGGCTCGTGGACGGGGGGTTGGGTGAATTCACCTCCACAATTTGCCATAGTGACGGCATGGTGAACACATGACTCGACCCCGTCTGGGCGTTCCGGACCTCGGGATCGGCGTGGGCCTGCGCGTGCCGCACTACCGGCACATCCTGGACCATCGACCACCGATGGATTTCTTCGAAATCATCAGTGAGAACTTCATGGTGGACGGCGGCAAGCCCATCTACCACCTGGAGCGGGTCATGGAGAATTACCGGCTCATTCAACACGGCGTCTCGCTCAGCATCGGGGCTCCGGAGCCGCCCGATCGGGAATACCTGCGCCGCTTGAAGCAGCTCGTACGCAAGGTTAGGCCTGCCTGGCTCAGCGATCATTTCTGCTGGTGTGGCGTGCCGGGCGCCCACCTTCACGATCTATTGCCATTGCCCTACACCTGGGAGGCCGTCGAGCTGGTGGCCGAGCGCGCGCGCCACGTGCAGGACTACCTCGAGGTGCCTTTCGCGCTGGAGAATACCTCGAGCTACATGGCCTACACGTCCAGCGAGATGACCGAGTGGCAATTCATCTCGGAAGTGGCGGAGCGAGCCGATGTCGGGCTGATGTTCGATGTGAACAACATTTACGTTTCGGCCTTCAATCACGGCTTCGACCCGTACGAGTTCATTCGCTCGGTACCGCACGAGCGCATCGTGCAGATCCACGTGGCGGGTCATACACACCTCGGCAAGTACATCATTGACACGCACCGGGGCCAGGTCATCGACGCCGTCTGGGATCTGTACCGAGCCACGATTGCTGAGACGGGGCCCGTTTCCACGTTGATCGAATGGGACGACGAGATCCCCGAATGGTCGGTCCTCGCCGCCGAAGCGGAGAAAGCCCGCCAGGTGCGCGATCAGGTCCTGGGCATTGGAGCTTCAGACAGCGACCACGCCGGCCCCCCCGGCGCGGTCAGGGTCATGACCGCAGCATCAGGGCGTCATTCCTCGAGCCACGGTGGGCCACGAGAGCTCGCGGCGGAGGAAAACAGCGTGCTCGCGGCAGCGGTGGCGGAATGACCCGGGCAGCGGGGGCAGCGGCAGACACGGGTCAGACCGGAGCCCCGGCATGACTCGCCTCGCCGAGCTCCAGCACTGGGTCGTCAAACACCTGCAAAGCCCGCGTGGGCTCGCTCGCAGCGAGGCCATCAGCGCCGAGGCCCAAGACCGGCTCACCGGCAACGATCGGTTGAGGCCCGTCGAACAGCTCGAAGTGTATCGCCAGCAATTTTGGCTACGCCACACGGCGTCGCTGGTCGAGGACTTTCCCGGTGTGGGCGGCATCCTCGGCCAGGCACAGTGGGAAAAGCTGGTGGAAGCCTACCTCGAGGCCCGCAGCCCGGAGAGCTGGACCTTACGCGAGCTGGGCCGGCGCTTTCCTGAGCACGTCGCAGCCAGCCCAGCCTTGCCGCACCATTTGCTGTGCAGCGACATGGCCCGCCTCGAGTGGCGGTTCATCGAGTTGTTCGATGCGGCCGATTGCCCGCCGCTCGATCTCGCCAAGCTCGCCAGCCTGGCTCCCACGTCGCTCGAAACGGGGCGGGTCGTCCTCAGCCCGGCACTGGCGCTCTTGGAGGTGAATTACCCCGTGGCAGACCTGCGCCAACGCCTCATCAGCGCACGCTCGGCAGCCAAAGGCGCTCCCGACGTAGCCATTCCGGAGCCGGAGCCCCAGCTCCTAGTGCTCTACCGCGCCGGCGATCGGCGGCTCTACCACCGCCCGGTGGGCCCCGACGCGTTCGCGCTCCTCGAGGGCCTGCGTCGCGGCCTGTCGCTGGTCGCCGCGTGTGAGCATGCGCTCGAGCAGGCGCCTGAGCACGCCGAACGGCTGCAGCGGAACGTGGGCAGCTGGTTCCAGGACTGGGCCAAACGCGGCTGGATCGTCGACGTGGTGCCGAATCCTACCCCCGGCTGAGATCGATCGAGCAGCCAACGGTCATCACTCTCGATGGGTAGGTACTCTGGGGGTCGATGCTGAAGACGCCTGGAAACATCCAGTCGCCTTGCCCGTTGGCCGAACTCTTGCTAGGGAAAATGAGAGTGGCTCGCGTGCACAACCTCTTGGAGCGTGTGTCACGACAACGAACCGCTGCGCTGATGGGCATCGTCAACGTCACGCCGAATTCGTTCTACGACGGCGGGCGTTACGAAACTCCAGAGGCGGGGCGGCAGCGTGTCGTGCGCTTGCTCGATGAAGGCGCCGATATCCTGGATATCGGTGGGGAGTCCTCCAAGCCCGGCGCACCCGCCGTCGCCGCCGAGCAACAACTCGAACGCATCGCTGCAGCGCTCGACTTTGCGCTGTCCCACGACGCTCTCGTTTCCATCGATACCGCCAGCCCGGCCGTCGCGGAGAGCGCCCTCGAGCGGGGCGCCCACATCATCAACGACGTGACCTGCCTCGAAGACGTCGGACTCGCCGCCGCCGTGGCGCGGCACGATGCCTACTTGATTCTGTCTCACGCCCGCGGGCACCAGAGCAAAATGGCAGATTTCTCCGAGTGGCCGGATGACGCTTACGTCGATATCGTGGTCGACGTTCGGCGCGATCTGAACGCCGCCCGGCACCGCGCGGTAGAGCAGGGAGTGCGCCCCGAACGCGTCTGGTTAGACCCCGGGCTCGGTTTTTCCAAGAACGCGCGGCAATCGATCGAGCTGTTGGCGCGGCTCGCCGAGCTGTGCGACGACGCGACGCCGTGGGTGGTCGGCACGGGCCGCAAGTCGTTCATCACACAGCTCCACGCCAGCCCTCCTGAAGATCGGCTAGGTGGCACCGTGGCCGCGTCGCTGTGGGCCTCCCATGCGGGGGCCGAGGTGTTGCGCATCCACGACGTGGCCGCGGTGGCTCAGGCCCTGGCCGTCGACGCGGCCCTCACGCAGGCACGCGCCTGTGCCGCGGAAGCCAGCCCATGATGGAAGAGCTCTTCGGCTACGTGGTCCAGCGCGCGCTCACCGAGCTGGTTCGCGACGGCGCCGACCTGCTCATCACCTACTACCTGATCTATCGCATCCTGCTCGTGCTGCGCGGCACGCGTGCCGTCCAGATCGGGCTCGGCCTCGCGGTGCTCCTGGTGCTGTACGTCGTGTCGAAGTATTTCCAGCTCAGCACGCTGTTCGCCATCCTGGGCACGGTGCTGCCGAGCGCCATCTTGATCATCGTCGTCGTGTTCCAGGATGACATTCGCCGCGGCCTGATGCGCATGGGCAGCGGGGCGTGGATCGGGTCAGCGCGCTACCAGGAGGTGCGCGTCATCGATGAGGTGATAGCCGCGGCGACCGAGCTGGCTCGCCACCGCACGGGAGCCATCATCGCCTTCGAGCAGGACGCCAACCTCGATGAGTTCGTGGGCTCACACAAGGGCGTGGAGATTGACGCCGCTGTGTCGAGCCAGCTCTTGGTTTCACTGTTCATTCCCGAAGCCATGAACAAGTTGCACGACGGCGCGGTCATCATCCGGGACCTGCGCATCGCCAAGGCGGGCGTATTTTTTCCCTTCACCCAGGGCCGCGTCATCGACGAAAGCTTCGGTTCGCGGCACCGTGCCGCCCTCGGCATCACGGAAGAGACCGATGCCGTGCTGGTCGTCGTCAGCGAAGAGCGTGGGTCGATTAGCTTCTGTTTCAACGGCAACATCGTTTCCGATCTGGATGGGCCACGGCTGCGAGCGGCGCTCGAGGGTGTGTTCTCGCCCAAATCAGGTAACAAACAAGCCAATCCGGGTCGCTTCTGGTCCATGTTGCCCCCACAGCTCAGGCTCCGGCGCTTGACCTTCTCCCCTCCAAGGATCACCGCGGTCGACACCCCCAGCGAATCTCCGCCCTCCGTGCGTATTCGCGCGACGCCGCCCCCCGGCCTTGCCAACTCCGCCTCGAGCGACAGCTCGCCCGCCCCTGCCGCGACCAAGCCTCTACGCAAGTCGGCGGCGAAGACGCCGGAGCCCACAAAAGGCAGCACCAGCTCGAGCGCCAGCAGCAACTCCCCTCCGCCGCCCCCCCCGGAGGAGTCCACATGAGAAACCGCAACGTGGGCCCGATGAGCCGCTTGTTGCGCTGGGTCCGGGCCGCCATGAGCGACAACCTAGGCCTGAAGGCGCTCAGCTTCATCTTGGCGCTGAGTCTGACGGCGTATCAACGCGGCTCCGAGGACGAGGAGCAACGCACCGTGCCCGTGGACGTGATTCTGCGCTTGCCGTCCGCCGAGGCGTATCGCGAGCTGATGACGCTGGTCCCTCCCAGCATCCACGTCACCGTGCGTGGCAGCACGCGCGCTCTCGACCAATTGATTCAGTCTGGCATTCCACCGGTGGAAGTCGACCTCCGGCGAGGCGACATTCACTCCATCGCGTTCGAGCCCGACATGTTTTCGGTGCCGCCCGGCGTTCAAGTCAACATCATCGATCCGGCCAACATCGACCTCGAATGGCAGAACGTCATTCAGCGCAGCGTCCCCATTCAAGCCTCCATGACCGGCCGTGTCGCCGAAGGGTACACCGTGCAGAACGTCAAGGTGGATCCGAGCAACATCACCGTGCTGGGTCCCGCCAGCCTGGTCGAGGTCATGCAATTTGTACGGCTGGCGGCCTTTGACGTGACGGGTAAGAGCGACGGTGTCTATCGGCATCCCTTGGCGCTCGACCCGCCCGGGCAGCGCATCCAGTACCTCGGCCCCGCTAGCGCCATCGTTACGGTCACCATCGCGCGGCAGCTCACTCAACGCAGGTTCACCAAACGCAGCGTGACGGTGCTGGGCCTAGCTCGCGCCACGACCGAGCCTCGCAGCGTGGACTTGACAGTGACGGGCCCGCCGGAGGTCATCAATGCTCTGCGAGACGAAATGATCGTGCCGCGGGTGGACGTTCAGGCCGCGGGCGTCGACCTGAAAGAGCAGCGCCATGGGGCCGTGGTGCTACCGGTGCGAGTCGATCTCGCCAACGTCGAGGTCGAGATTCAGCCACCGACCATCAGCGTTACTTGGTAACGCTGCAGAGCCACCTAGCGCCGCAGGAACATTTCGCCGAGCTTTGGCGGTTGCACCGACCAGCGGCCGGCGGCGTTCGCCACGTCCGCGGTGTGGAACGTCGAGGCGTTGGGCCCGCGCTGCATCAAGACGAGCCGGCCACTCCATTCCTGTAGCGCCCAGCGACCGATGTCCACGTGGCGCTCTTGGAGGGTGATGTCGCCGAGCTTGGCCATGTCGATCAAGTAGTCCCGATACGGAGATTCCAGTTTCGCCAGCCGCTCGAGCAACGCCGCTCGCACGGCTTTCGCGTCGTCCATGGTGACGACCAGCTTGGCGCTGCCCAGGTCGATGACCGTGCGATCTTTGGCTGCTGCAGTCATCGTTCCTCCGCTCGGGTTCTCGGGAGCTGCTAGCCCGGGAGGGCTGTTGGCCTCGGCGCCGGCACTCTGAGCCGTAGGCTGAGCTTCGCCCTTAGGGGAGATGGCAGCGACGGACCCCTCTCGTGTTGGGGCCTCTCGTGTTGGGGCCTCTCGTGTTGGAACATCGCGGCAGCCGCCGAGCGTGATGAGCAAGGTCACGAGCCCGGCAGAAGAGCCGTGAGGGTGAGGCAGCCTGCGGCGCATTCTTTGGCTTAGCCAATGCCGGGCACGCGTGCAAAGGCCGCTCGACCGAGCGTGGTGGTGGGGCCGCGTTTCTCGTGCCACGGGGGGCATTGTAGTTTATTCATGTCCACGACGGATCCCCCCGGGGATCGCTGATGGCGGCGGAAGACATATAGCCGTCTCCCTTACGCGGCTACGTGCTGCCGTTGGCACGGCGCACGATCGTGTCGCCAGAGGCCGTTCGGCCCACGATGGACTCGGGGGGCGCGCTCGAGCCCTTCGGGGACGGAACGGTGATCCCGGCATATCCCCCGTCCACGTGAGCCTTGATCGCCGCCGTCTCGACGACGAGCTTGCCGGCCTTGTCGACGGTGGAAAGTCCCCGCCGATCGGCGAAAAGCCGAGCGATACGCGCGGGCTTCGCGACGCTGGGAGCGGTGGAAGGGGCCGCCAGTTGCGTGAAAAATCCCTTCCGATGCTCTAGCGTCCTCGAGCCTGAGTGCCCGCCGTGCGGTAGGCGATCTCCGCGAAATTCATGCCAAGAGAACGGCCGCTTTCGTCCAGCACGTCCACCCGCACCATCCATGGCCCAGCCCCCTCGGGCTTAGCGATCGAGGCGCGCAGGGTGCTGCCGTCGCGCTGCCACTGGGGTACGGCCAATGTGATGTTGACGCTGACGCGAAACGAAACCGCGAAGTTTTCGGGCACTGGATAACCGTGCTCGTCGACCAGCTTCACGGTCACTTCTAGCCCCTGGCTCGGCCAGCTGTCTGGGTGCTGCGCAAACGATATGTCCGCTCTCACGCTCAGCGGCTCCAAGTTGAGCCGAAGCGTCTCGCCACTCCGAGGGTGCCGCAGCAGCATCGCGATGGGGCGGCGGGCAACCAGACCGAGCGTCTTGGGAACGGGCAGAAAGCTATCCAGACCCAGATAACCGACCTCGAGGCCCTCAGCGCCGACCAAGCTCACGCGCTGACCCGGCTGCAGTCGCACCGCGCCTTCGGGGCTCCGGCTCGCCGTGGCGGGGATGTCGAGGCCCACCACGTTGAGCGCCACAGGCTCAGACACGGCACCCGGCAGGCCCGAGTCGTCGATGCCGTGCACTTGCATCTGGTAGCTGCCCGCAGGCAGCGCGCTCAAGATGAGGCGAGGCACGCGGGTCTGTTCCCGCCGAATCACGACGTCGCCCGGCCCGGTCAATCGTAGGTCGTAGCTGCTAGCCCCCGAGAGGGCCGGCCAAGCCACGATCGTCGAGGACTCCGCGCCCTCGCCAGCCATGAGCATGCTGCGTGAAAGCACCGGTGCGCCAGGCGCGCCGAGAATGTCCCGGCGCCAACCCTCGGGACGGGTGTCGCTGATGAGTTGAACCGATCCGGCGTGCAGCTGGCGCCACTTTTCTGTGAACGTCACGAGCGTACTACCGGTCAGCGACGCCACGGTCGCACGTTGCTCGGAAGCGAGCATGGTGGCCTCGCCCGCGCTGACGATCGCCCGCAACTTGCGTGGCCCCAGCATGATGAGCGCGAAACGTTTGGTCGCGGGCAAGCTTGCGCTGATCGAACCGCGGTTCAACAGCAGCACGCGAGCCGGCACCATCGGGTCCGGACCGGAGCCCATGGGCAACTTCATGTGCTTCGCAAACCGGAACAGCGTGCCGGGCTCCGCCCGCAGCGTCGCCCCCTGTTCCAGGGCTAGCATGGCCCCCTCGGGCCCGGCCTCGAGCTCGTCCCCCACCGGCACGAGCTGACCACCCGCCAGCCGTGCGCCACGCAACCCCTCCACCTGCGCTCGAGCCTCGCGCGTCAGTAACACCGACAGCGCAAACACGACGAGCGCCATCCAGCGCAAATATCGCAACATATCGAACCTAATGAACGGTTCGTGACCCGCCATCCACACCCCCAAAACACCACCCCGAGAGGCGACCGCCGAGGCACCCATCGGTGCCGATTTTAAGGGCCGAGCCAGCACCTCACCCGAAATGCCCGCCACCTCGGGGCGCTAAACGCCTCGCAACGAGTATTCCAATCTGGAATGCGCGGGGAAAACTGGCGTGTTTTTGCCGCATATTCCGATCTGGAATGCGCAGGATGATGGTACCGTCGGACCTGCGCACCGCGCTCGCGGAGTCGAGGGTGGAACCCTCGGGAAGCCTACACGCTCAACATGTACCCGCGACCGTGCTCCGCGCGGACACACCAGCCGCAATCGCCCAGCTTGCGGCGAATGTGGTGCACGTGCACGCGCACCAGTGCAGTGCGTGGTGCGTGGTGCGTACCGATGACTTCAGTGATGATGCGGTCGCTGGAGATCCAAATCCCAGGACGCTCTGCGAGGTACTGAAAGATGGCAAACTCGGTTGGGGTCAACTTGACCGACTTGGGACCGACCTGCACCATGCGCTTGTCAGGGTCAATCCTCACTTCGGTGCGAGAGCCCGGGATCAGCCATTGGTCGGAGCTGCGGCGGATGAGGGCACGGGCGCGCGCCGCGAGCTCACGGCCATTGAACGGCAAACATACGTAATCGTCGGCGCCAGCTTCGAGCAGCTCGGCGGCTGCTTCTGGACCGTTGTCCGCGCACAGGATGAGCACGGGACAACGCTTGCCGCTCTGGCGCAGGATCTTTACTCGCTCGGCGGCAGACTCGCGCTTGGGCCCCTGAACGAGCACGAGCAGGCCTTGAAAACCGAAACCGACCACTTCGCCGATCTCTTCTTCATTACAAGCTGCGACGTCGAGCTTCAGCTCCTCGAACACTTTACACACCGTGGAAGCCCACTCGGTGTGTTCACTCGCCACCACTACTTGGGCGGCCACTGGCGGCGCCGCTGTTTGCTCGCCCATCTGTGCGTAACTTAACATATCGCGTTCCTTCGAGCGAAGCCCCCCTGGAGACCGCCCCGGCTATCGGTTCGCTTGAACAAATTCCTCGATACTGGAAACTACGTTACGTTCGAGAGACTCTTGAGCCTCATTCGCCCACCGCTGTGCCGAAGCACCGAGAATAGGCGAATGATTCCCCTCGCTTATCACGCAGAATTTTTTGTTTGGGATCGCCTGCATCCTCGAGGTTTTGATCAACATCCAAGCGCCTGCGATCCCGCGCCCCTTCTGATTAATATTACGGGCGTATTTGCACTTCGCAACACCGATCGCAGAGCGATCCATAACGGCTCACAGCTCTACGGCACGTGCAGGTAAGCGAAACAGATCTCGTTGCGCACTTCCTGCGAGAGGGCACCACGGCCTCGACTACAGCCCTCTCTCGCTGCTCTAGAGCCGCCATACGCCGTCAGAATACGATTTTTGGCCCGTTTTCTCGCGCTACGTGCCGACGCCTTCGCGTCGCGAAGCCCGTACCCGGCGTCAATCTCGTGACGCCTCGAGCGGCAAGCGCATGGCATTGCCGTGGCGGCGTCGCACGTCAGCGCCACGCCTCCAGCGGGCGCCTCGGAGCGAGCGGCGCTCTCCGCGCGGGCCCGCGCTCGCCTCGCGGCGGCATGCCCGGCTGCACCCGGTGCCAAGGTCCATTGCAAAACGCTACGCTCGCGCCCGGCCGCTTAGCGAAAAACTGCATAAGCCGCAGGCTCGAGGCCGCGGCTCCAAGGCGCTGGATGCGGCGCGCTAGCTCACGCCACACTCTTGCGCGGCGGCCTGCTCGACTCCCGGGCCCTCTGACGTTTGAGTCGACCGAGCTCCGCTTGGTCGACAATCCATCCACGACAGCTGGCCGTGCCACACAGGCAGCGGATGGCGGACTCTGCAGGCCAGCCGTAGTCGATGGTCAGCTGCTCACTCGGGCGGACGGTCCTGATTGCGTGCACCCAAATTTGGGGATCCGCCTGGGGCGGGGTGTCCCCCTCGAGCAATTCGCAATTGGGCTCACAACTGTGATTCAAATAGCGAAAGGGCGCGCGAGGGTCCAACACTCCGATGTCACCCATGTCGACGACATAATCGGGATCGTAGTCGTCATCGACGATCAGCGTGCCCTCCATCAGGCCGATGGCCTGACGCTTCCGAAAAAGCTTACGTGCAAAAAGCCCTTTACCGGCCGATGTCGACCGTACGCTCAAAACCTTGCGCCATTCGAATTTTGAAGTCACCGAGCGCGGAACATATTCATCGAAAGCATTCCGTCAAGCCAAACCCGAAGCCAGCATCGCATAAACCCTCCTATGGGCCACGCATGTAGCTAACACGCATGAGCTACCGAGCGCTCATCAGCGCTGTCAATGTCTGATCAGACAAAATCACCGGCTGCCTCCGCAACGACGACAAGTCGAAGATCTGACACAGCTCGCGGGGAGTCAAGCGCGGAGGCGCGACGAAGCCCGCGCTACTGCCCACCCAGCTCACGATGGCGCGCGGATCCACCGCGGCGTTTCGCAGCGCCTCCAGGCTCAGATCGTCCTCGCGTTTGGACAAGCGCCGCCCCTCGGGGTCCAGCACGAGCGGAGCGTGAAACCAGGCCGGCTCGGGCAGACCGAGCGCGCGTTGCAATAGAATCTGACGCGGCGTGCTGGCGAGCAGGTCGTCGCCTCGGAACACCTCGTTGACCCCCTGATGAGCATCATCCACCACTACCGCCAGTTGATAGGCCGGGACCCGAGCCCGATTCAATATGACGAAATCTCCCACGTCCGTTGCCACGTCGTAGGCGCACGGCCCAGCGATTCCATCGACAAAGCGCAACACGCCGTCGGGCACGCCAAATCTGAGGGCCACGCCGCCCGGGTTCGTGGCAGCTCGAGCCAAGTCGGGAAAACGGCCTCGGCAGGTGCCCGGATAACGCAGCTCTTCCACGCCGCGTTGCGGAGCGCTTTGCGCATGCTTCAAGTCGGCGCGCGTGCACACGCAGGAGTACGCCGCCCCCGACCGCTGCAGGCGCTCGGCGGCGTCTTGCAAGGCCTCGAGGCGGCGCGACTGATACACCACCGGCCCGTCCCAATCGAGCCCAAGCCATTCCAGATCAGAGAGCACGAGCGCAACATGTTCCGGGCGGCAGCGCGTGTTGTCGAGGTCTTCCAGGCGCAGCATCACCCGCCCGCCGCGCGACCGCGCGTGAGCCCAGGCCAAGATGAACGTACGCGCGTGCCCGAGGTGCAGGCGCCCGCTCGGGCTCGGCGCTAACCGACCCTGAGGCAGCTGGGACGACAGCCCAGGCGAGCTCACCGTGAGCCCACCGTGCTTTCGGAATGCGCAGCAGCAGCGAGCGAGGTCGGCTCGCTCAGCCTCATGGCCCATGTGCCTGCGCTACCCCGCGAGCGCCGCCAACGCCGTGCTATCACTCCGATGATGATCAGCGCGTGGTAGGCGCGCAGGCCGCTGTCCTCATCCGCATACACGGGCCGGACGGGGACGTCTGCGACCCGGCAACCCGCCGCGGCCAGCATGCCGAGCAAGTCATTGGGATACCCATAACGCGGCCAGAGCTCAGCGAGCGGCAGACCGCGAGCGGCCAATGAGGAAAGTACGGTAAACCCGCACTGACAATCGTCCACATCGAGAGCAGTCACCGAACGTGTCAGCGCTGAAAGCAGCTGGCTGCCCCAGCGGCGCAGGCGCGGCATGTGCACCACGTCCGGATGCAGAAAGCGATTGCCTTTCGCGTAGTCGAAAGCTCCGCACCAGACCGGACCGAGCAGCGCTGGCAGCTCCTGCGGGTCCATCTGATCATCGGCGGCCATCACCGCGAGCAGGTCCGAACCGCCCGCCAAGGCTGCTTGGTAGCCCGTCAGGATCGCCGCGCCCACGCCACGGTTCTGCGCGTGCCGGAGCAGCGTCAGACGCGGATCTCTGCAGGCCTCGACTCGGTCAATGGTAGCGTCGGTGCTGGCATCGTCGACCACATAAATGTGGTCGACATAGGACGGCAGCCTGCGCAGCGTGCGCAGAATGATCCGCTCCTCCTGGTAGGCAGGTACGATGACGGCTACTTTGGCTCCGTGCCACATCGGCTAGGCTCAGCCCTGTTCCTCGAAGCGGGTGAGAAGGCGCGCGTAACCTCGTGCATCGCCGTCACCGGTTTCGACGGGTAGCCCGTGTTGCACCCAACCCGGCAGGTGACGACCAAACGCGTCATGCGACCCCGAAAACCCGTGGCGAAGCTCTGCGAGCCGGTTGAAACCGGCGCGCTCGAGCCGTTTGACCGCGACATGAGAACGTGTTCCCGACCGACAACCGATCAACAACGGGTCCGTGGTTCGGAAAACAGCTTGCATGACGTCCATGAATTTTGGGTTATCTACCAGCCGGTCGCCCTCAACCCGTTGCAAAGGTACGTTGAGCGCACTCGGGGGGTGCCCCAGCTCAAATTCCGGTTCGCTCCTGACGTCAACGTAAGTATATCCTTGCTCGAGCAAGCGCTGAGCCTCCTCCGGTGAAACATGCGGCGAGTTTGACACAACCACGTTCTAATTTTCCGCGCGCGAGCCACACCGGCTCTACAGCAATGCCGGCTTGGAAGCCACGTCTCTTCGCTCCGCTGGATGCCCTGCCGATGGCCGCCATTTTTGACACAAACACAGTGGCCGTTAGAGAGTGGCCGTTAGAGTGAGTGAAAGGCGCGGTCAGTGGTAGCACAGAAAGAAGCTCAGACCCTTCGCATCGTGCCGCTGGGAGGCCTCGGGGAGGTGGGCATGAATTGCCTCGCCCTCGAAACTGAGGACGGCCTGCTCGTCATCGATTGCGGCATCACGTTTCCCGACGACGACCACGGGGTCGACCTGTTGCATCCGGATTTTAGCTACCTATTTGAACGTGCGGCCAAGGTGTGTGGAGTATTTCTCACGCACGGTCACGAAGATCACATCGGCGCCCTGCCTTTTCTACTATCGAGGCTCAACGTTCCGGTCTGGGGTCCGCCCCACGCTCTGAAGCTCGCGCTCCGCCGCGTGCGTGACCGGCAGAGTAACGGTAGCTCGCTGAAGGTCGATTTCCGACCCGCGTTGCCCGGTCAAAGCCACACGATCGGTCCATTTCGAGTCGAACCCATCCGTGTCTCACACTCCATCATCGAGGCCACGGCGCTATACGTCGAAACAGCAGCCGGCAGCGTCCTACACACCGGCGACTTCAAATTCGATCCCGACCCCCCCGATGGGCAACCCACCGACGAGAAGCGCCTGGCGGAGCTCGGCGCCCAGGGGGTGGATCTGTTGCTCAGCGACAGCACCAATATCGACAATCATGCCTCAGCCGGCTCGGAGAGCGGCGTCGCCGACGCGCTCGAAGAGCTGATTGATGGCGCCCGCCAACGCGTCGTGGTCGGGCTGTTTTCCAGCAACGTGCAGCGGCTGATCAGCCTCGGTCGCATCGCCAAGAAAACCGGGCGCAGAATTGGCCTGCTCGGGCGTAGCCTGCGCACGCACGTGGAGGCCGCCCACGATCTCGGGCACCTCGCCTGGAACAGCGAGCACCGGCTCAATCACGATCAGATCGCCAGCTGCCGCCCCTCCGATCTCCTGGTGCTCGCCGGCGGTACGCAGGCAGAAGCGGGTTCGGCCATGTATCGCATCGCCCAAGCGTCACACCCCGCCCTGAGCCTGGCATCGGGAGACAGTGTCATCCTGTCGAGCCGCGTCATCCCCGGCAATGATCGGCGTGTATCGCGCATGGTGAGTGAGCTGCTTCGGCTCGATGTGGAGCTGCACACTCACGTCTCGAAGCGCGACCTTCACACCAGCGGTCATGCCAACCGTGACGAGCTCCGTCACATGCTAGAGCTGGTGCGGCCGCGCGCGTTCATCCCAGTGCACGGCGCCCGCCACCACCTGCACAACCATGCGAACTTGGCTGCCGAGTGCGGCGTGCACGAGTGCCTGGTGATCGAGAACGGCCAGGTTGCAGGGCTCAGCCTGGGGCGCCTCAGCCGGCTCGGGCGGGTCCCGCACGGGCGCATCTCGATCGATAGGGGCCAAGCGCCCTTGAGCGCACAGGTGCTACGTCAGCGCGCCGCTCTCGGCCGCGATGGGGTCGCCCACCTGTGTGTGGTGCTGGATCGCGACGGAGCCGTGCACAGCCCGCCTCAGCTTCGCACCTGGGGCGTGGCGGCCTTCGATGAGCCGGAGCTGGGTGAACGGCTGGCTCGTGAAGCGGAGCAGCTGTTGCAGAAGCAATCCAAAATCTGGCTACAACGCGGCCGGGACACCGCGCTCGAGCTCGAGAAATTCATTGCTTGGCGGCTCGAGCGGCTGATCGGCACGCGGCCCCATGTCTCGGTCCAGGTCAGCCACATCTAACTCGCGCGGCGCGGGCCTTCACCCAAGCCCTTGCTGCGGGAAGCCTCGCCCTCCCGAACAGCTTGGAGCGGACGCTCGCAGCGTAAGCACGAGAGCGGCGCGTGGCTCACGTGGTAGAGCGCGGCGCAATTCTCACACAGGCGAGCGTCGCTCTCGAAGGTGATGCTGGTCCCGCTAGCCGTGCACTTGCGGCCCGCCAGCTGCAGCCGAACCAAAGGCACGAGCTCCGCGGCATGGTCCGCGAGCGGTGGCAAACGCTCGTGAGCGCGCGGCGAGACATCGACTCGCGCGCCGATGCGCTGCGCCGCTTCGGCCAAAATCCTGGCAGCGGCTCGCGCGTGGGCGACGAGCGGCACCGGGAGCGCGCCGTCCTTGGTCTCGAGCCGCAGCTCTTCGCCCACCACCCTCATGTTTTGAATCTCGCACCAGGGCACGCGTTGCGCTTCGGGCGGCTCACCGAGCATGACGCCGAGCGCGCCCACCCGCACGGGCGGGATGGCTCGAGGGCTGAGCAATGACGCCGCCACCAGGGCCAACAGCCCCCCAAACAGCAGCGCCGCCGAGCCCGCCACGACTTCGGGAGCCAACCAGAACCCATACGCTCCGGCACCCAGCGCGGCGCTGCCGAGCAGACCCAGACCGAGCGCCAGCTTGGACACGGGGCTCGGTGCGGGCAAGAAACGGCGTTCGACCTCCAGGGCGGAGGCGGCCACGGGCGTAACACGGGAGGGCGTTGAGTTCGACACGAAGCGCACCTTATCGCGGGGGCCACGCCGCTCCAAAGAGAAAGAGGGTAAGCTAGGCTCACATGGCGCGCCAGCTGCTCCTCTTCTTGCCAGCCGTGGCGGTTGCCATCGTGCTCTGGGCGGTGCTGGGCGCGAGCGGGTCAGAGCCGGTCCTGTCCGTGCAGGTCTTGGGCGGTCCGACCCGAGGTCACTCTGATCTGAGCCTGCTCGTGCGCGCTCTGGCCACACAGGATGGCCGCCGCACGCCGCGCGCGGCGCTGCGCCTACACATTACCGGCATCGGGCCCGAGGCGCGAGCGGAGTGGACGGGCTCGACGGATGAGACAGGTCACGCGGAGGCCCGGCTGGCATTTGCAACCCCGTTGGCTGCCGATCCTTTGCTGCGTGTGCAGGCCGTCGACACCGGGCAACTGCTGGGCGAAGGCGTGTTGTCGCTCGATGCCAGCCAGTGGCAAGAAGGTGCGCTACGACAGGGCGGGTGGATCACGGGCCAGAGCCAGGGTGAGCTACTGGTGCGCGTGGCACCACGGCAGGGAACGCTGGCGGTGCCGTTCAAAAGCGAGCTCATCGTGCAGGTGTCATCGTCAGCACCAGCGCGAGCTGATCCGGTGGCCGGCGAGGACGCGGCGAACACCTTGGCCCCAGCGCTCGGCGCCAGTGTGTCACTTGAGCTCGAAGGCGCAGAGCTCATGACGCCATCGCCTGTGCTGACCGACGCGCGCGGCGCGGCTCAGGTCACGCTGCGACCGCTGGAGCACGCCATTTCCCTGCGCATCACCGCCGAGGCTGCCGAAGGTCACAAGGGGCAGTGGTTTGGGGCGCTACCCGTGGTCCCTGGGGCCCTGCACGTCAACCTGGACGGTGCGCGGCTGATGGTACGCTCGCCGATACCTCGCAGGCACGCCTACGTGAGCCTGGTCAGCGAGCGCGGGCGACTCGGTGGCGCCATCTTGGCGCTCGACCCGGATGCAGAGGGTGGCGCGACGGGCAGTGTGGAATTGGAGCCCGCGCTACTCGCTCGAGCACACGCCGACGCGAGCTGGGGCGTGGTCTCGAGTGAGCCTGACAAGCGTTCCCCCGGCGTAGTGGGTTGGCCCCTCGACACGCCTCGCGAGCCCGGTGGCGTGTTGGCGCGGCAAACCTTCGACGTTTGGGATCGCGTGTTGCTCGACGGAACGGCTGCAGCGCTCGAGTCCCATCGGCGCACGCGCTTCAAGCTGCGCGGCATCGCGGCGCTGCTGTTGGTGGGCGTTGGGATCGCCATGGGCGGTCTGCTCTGGTACGAGGTCCAGGGAAAGCGGAGCAGTCGAGCGGTACGGCTAGCCGACACGGACGCACGCTCCGAAATCGAAGCCAGAGGTCGCGGCTGGGTGCTCGGGGCTGCCCTCGCATGCATTGGGCTCGGCATCGCTGCCCTCGCCTATTTTGTCACGTTTGCACGCTGAAGAATGGCCATTGCATCTAACCCGCGCTGGTTGTAGTTCGTACGCTGGATGCGCGGCCGGATCAGACGTCGCTTGGCGCTAGCCATCGTGCTCACGGCGCTCATCCCGGTGTGCGCCGCCATCTGGCTATCGCGCAGCATGCTGCGTCAGAGCTCGGCCCGCTTCTTTTTACCCGAAATAGGACAGCGGCTCGGGCAATCCCTCGAGCTCTACCAAGAGCTGGCGGGTGCGGTGAAGGGCCGGATGCGCTCCAACACCGAGGCGATTGCCGCGGCGCCCGGTTTGCGCGACCCCGTCCTGGCGCGCGACCTCGGGGCCATACGCGAAGCCTTACACTCGGAATTCGTACGGTATCCAGATCTCGTGTCGCTGGTCGTACGTGACGAGGCAGACGCCGAGCTGGCACAGGCGGATCGGGGTCAACCCGTCGACCCCGAGAAAGAGCTACAGCTACACGTGAGTCAGCCCCTGCCCGGTGGCGCAACGCTCGAGGCGGTATTCGCTACGCCGCGGGCTCGCTTCGAGCAACTCGAGGACATGGGCCGTTTCGTGGACACCTACGCCCAGGTCGAGCAGCGCCGCGAAGCTGACGAGAGGACCTACGTTTACGCATTTGCTGCGCTCTTGGGCATCACCATCGTGGCGGCCATCGGGGTGGGGAGCTCACTCGCGCGCGGGGTGTCGAGGCGTTTGGCGCGCTTGGCCGCCGCCACTGAGCAAGTCGGCGCGGGCGACCTGCACCTACGTGTGAAGGTGGCGGGCAACGATGAAATTAGCGATCTGGCGCGTGCCTTCAACCACATGCTGGGAGAAGTTGAAGCCAACCGAGGTCGCATCGAGTATTTGCAGCAGCTCGCCACTTGGCAAGGCATGGCGCGACGGCTCGCCCACGAAATCAAGAATCCGTTGACCCCCATCCAACTCGCCGTCCAAGAAATTCACCAGCGTTACACCGGTAACGATACGGCATACCAACAGGTGGTCAACACCACGTTGGAGGTGGTCGAGGCCGAGGTGGGGACGCTGCGGCGGCTGGTCACCGAGTTCTCCGATTTCGCTCGGCTGCCCAAGGCAAAGCTGGCCTCCGACGACCTGTACGCGTTCCTCGAGGCCGAGCGTGGTCAACGGCAGCTGGCGGCCACTCACGGCGCCCAGGTTCGAATCGATTTCGAGATCCCGATCGGGGTCTCGGCTCCGGTTTGCCTCGATCGGCAGATGTTCCGGCGTGTATTGATCAATCTCATCAACAACGCCGCTCGAGCAACCCTGGGCGTCGTGGGCGAGCGGCGCATCCGCATTGTTGCGCAGCCGCCGGCGGGCAAGTGGCTTGCGCTGCACGTCGACGATAACGGCTCCGGCATCCCCGAAGCCTTGCGCGCGACGATCTTCGACCCCTACGTGACTCACACGGCCGGCGGTACTGGTCTGGGATTGGCCATCGTCAAGAAGATCGTCGTCGAACACGGCGGCACCATCGAGGTCAGCCCGAGCCCGCTCGGGGGTGCCCGTATTTCCATCACGTTGCCGCGCGATGCTTCCGACGAAGAGGGGCAACGGCGCGCCCCGGGCCAACGCGACGCGAGCCACGTCGGTGCGGATCCCCTCCCGAGTCAGCCCCCGTAATCCCTCCCAGATCGGCGCACATGTCCCCCCATGAAAGCTCAACAGCAGGGTCTCGCCAGAGTTGGCTGCCCGCATTTTTCGTGCTCATCGCCTGCGTCGTCTTTGGCTACGCCGTGCTGCCGCACTTCTCCAGGCAAGTCGCGCCGAGCAGCAAGTTGATCGGACACACTGCGCCTGATTTCAGCTTACCCATCTTGCACGGCGGTGACGACACTAGCCGGATCCAAATCAGCACTCTTCTGGGCAACGTGGTGGTGCTCGACTTCTGGGCAAGCTGGTGCAAGCCGTGCGCCGTCCAGGCCAGGATATTGAGCGCGGTGGCCCCTCGACACGCTGCGGCCAAAGTGGTCTTTGTCGGCGTCAACACCGCGGACAACCCCAAGCGCGCGCTCGAGTTCGCGACCGCCCACGCACTGCCCTATCCGAGCGTGCTGGATACGGGTGAAGCCGCCGACGCCTATGGTGCGAACAGCCTGCCCACACTGATTGTCATCGATAAAAGTGGCAAGGTTACGAGCGCCGCGTCTAGAATCATGAGCAGCGAGGACATCGAAGCGGCCATCGTTCAGGCCGCGCAAGGGCCCGCTGGCTAGATCCGAGGCGCACAGCCGTAACTTTCCGGGTGCTCCGGCGAGCTTCTGATATACAGATCTGCGTCGATGTTCTCCCCGTTTGAACAAGCCACGTTCTTGGGTGTCCTGCAGGGGCTGACGGAGTTCTTGCCCATTTCCAGCGACGGCCACCTGGCGCTCGCGCAAATGCTGCTGGAGGTGGACGGTGGAGGGTTGACGCTCAGCGTCCTATTGCACACGGGCACGTTGTTGGCGACGCTGATCTACTTTCGCGCGCGCATCGGGCTCGTCTTGGTCGACCTCTGGCAGAGCCTGCGCCAGAAGCAGCTGCCAGTGGCGGGCACGCCGGCCTGGGATGCCGTGGTGGTGCTCGTGGCGAGCGTGCCTACCGCGCTCATCGGGCTCGCGCTGCGGGACACGGTGGCGCGCTGGACCGAGCAGCCCTTGGCCACCGGTTTTGGTTTCATCGTCACCGCGCTGCTCTTGACCTCGACGCTCTGGACGCGGCCGGGCTCGAAACTGTCACCTTCACTCGCCGCGGCTCTGCTGCTCGGCGTGGCCCAGGGCATGGCGGTGGCGCCGGGTCTGTCGCGCAGCGGGTCGACCATCGTGGCCGCCTTGTGGCTGGGGGTGCGTTCGGAGCGGGCGTTTGAGCTCTCCATGCTGATGAGCATCCCCGCCGTCGCTGGTGCCGTGCTGCTCGAGTCGCTCGGCGGCGAGGCGATGGGCGGGCGCGTGCTGCCCCTCTTGTCCGGTGCGGTCATGGCGTTCGGCGTCGGGTTGGTGGCCCTCAGCCTGCTCAAGCGCATGGTCTCTCGCGGGCATCTGGCGTGGTTTGCTCTATGGGTGCTGCCCGTGGCGCTGGCCACGCTAGCCCTCGCCAAAGCCTGGCCCAGCGAAATGCGGCACCCAGACGCCCCAACCTCAGTCGCCCAGTAGTGCAAGCGCTCAGCGCGCGCGGGAACCGCCCCGCGGACGCTTTTTGGCTGCCGGGCGTCGCGCTTTGGACGAGGCGGGGCCGCGCGGCTCGCGGGCGGCCGCGACGGCCTGCGGCGCATGACCCGTGTCCCCCTGCAGCTTACGCAGCTCGTCGCGTAGGCGGGCGGCTTTTTCGAACTGCAAGTTCTCGGCGGCGAGGAACATTTCCTCGCGCAAGGCCTGGATCCGCTCGAGCCACTCCTGGTCGTGGCCTTTGTCACTGGAGCTTGCCTTCTGGCCTCCCGCTGCATCTCTGCCTTTACCACGCACGGCCGGCACCGCGTAGTAGTCGCGCTCGCCGCTGTGACCCACCACGTCCAAGATGGCGCGGTTGACTGTCTCGGGCGTGATGCCGTGGTCCAGGTTGTATTGCCGCTGCATGTCGCGGCGCCGGGCGGTTTCATCGATGGCGAACCGCATCGCGGGCGTGACGCGGTCGGCGTACATCAGGACGCGGCCGTTGGCGTTCCGCGCGGCCCGACCAATGGTCTGGATGAGCGAGCGCGAGCTGCGCAGGAAACCTTCCTTGTCCGCATCGAGAATTGCGACCAGGCTCACCTCGGGCAGATCGAGCCCCTCGCGCAGCAGGTTGATGCCAACGAGCACATCATACTCGCCGGCACGAAGGTCCCGCAGCAGCTCCATGCGATCGAGCGTCTCGATGTCCGAGTGTAGATAGCGAACTCGTACACCCAGCTCCGCGTAGTATTCGGTCAAATCCTCCGCCATGCGCTTGGTCAACGTCGTGACCAGCACGCGCTCGTTCACGAGCGCGCGGCTCCGAATCTCATCCAGCAGATTGTCGACCTGGCCGCCAGCGGGCCGCAGCTCAATCTCCGGATCCATCAGCCCGGTAGGTCGAATCACCTGCTGGACCGGCTCACCCTGTTGACGCTTCAGCTCATAGTCGCCCGGCGTGGCAGAGACGAACAACGCTTGGCGTATGTGTTTCTCGAACTCCTCGAACTGTAGTGGCCGGTTGTCGAGCGCGCTGGGTAAGCGAAACCCATACTCCACCAGCGTTTCCTTGCGCGAGCGGTCGCCTTTGTACATCGACCCGATCTGCGGAACGGTCTGGTGCGACTCATCGATCACCAGCAAGAAGTCCTGGGGAAAGTAGTCGATCAAGGTAGGCGGGGGGTCCCCCGTGCTGCGGTTCGACAGGTGCCGGGAGTAGTTCTCGATGCCCTGCACGAAGCCCATCTGCTCCAGCATCTCCAGATCATAGGAAGTGCGCTGCTCGAGCCTTTGCTTCTCCAGAAAGCGCCCCTGCTTGTCGAAATAGTCCAGCCGGTCGCGCAGCTCCAACCGAATGGCGTCGATGGCTCGGTTGAGCTGCTGCTTGGGGGTGACATAGTGCGAGCCCGGGTACACCGCGTAGCGGTCGAGGCTACCGAGCACGCGCCCGCGCAACGGGTCCACGCGGCTGATGTTATCCACCTCGTCACCGAAGAACTCGACGCGAATGGCCTCGGCTTCCTCGTAGGCAGGGAAAATCTCGACGACGTCACCACGAACGCGAAAGGTGCCGCGGTGGAAATCGACGTCGTTGCGCTGATACTGGATGTCCACCAAGCGGCGCAAGAGCACGTCACGGCCGATCTCCTCGCCACGCACGATCTCGATCAGCAGCCCGTGGTAACTCTCGGCGGAACCGATACCGTAGATGCAGCTGACGCTGGCGACGATGATGACGTCATCCCGCGACAAGAGCGCGTGCGTCGCCGCGTGGCGCATCCGATCGATCTGATCGTTGATGATGGCGTCCTTCTCGACGAAGGTATCGCTGGCGGGCATGTACGCTTCCGGCTGGTAGTAGTCGTAGTAGCTGACGAAATAGCTCACCGCCGCGTCGGGGAACAAATCCTTCATCTCGCCGTACAGCTGCGCGGCGAGCGTCTTGTTGGGCGCGATGATCAGCGTAGGCCTGTCGTAAGCCTGAATGACATTGGCCACCGTAAAGGTCTTGCCGCTACCCGTGATGCCGAGCAGGGTCTGGCAGGTCTTGCCCTCGCGCAGGCCGCGCACCAAGGCCGCAATGGCCTGTGGCTGGTCTCCTCGCGGCTCGAAGTCGCTACGTAGTGAGAATCGCGACATGCTAAAACGTCCAGCCTCGAGCGGGCCCCACGCGCATCCGAGCGTGGGTCAGGGAAATGTTCCTAACAAAGGCAAGCCGAGCGCGTCGGGCCAGCCGCGCGAAATATTGAGCGCTTGGATGGCCTGACCGGACGAGCCCCGACACAGGTTGTCGATGGCGCACATGGACAATAGGACGCCCGTATGGGCGTCGATGGCGTAGGCCACGAGCGCCCGAGCCGACCCACGCACCCACGAGGTGTCGGGCAGCTGGTCACCGGACAACACCGTCACCAACGTGCCGGCATAACAGCGCTCGGCAGCCGCCCGGCAGGCTTCGACACTGACCCCCGGCTTGACCCGTGCATAGGCCACCGTGAGTATGCCCCGCGTCATCGGCACCAGATGCGGGGTGAAGGTCACCCGAATGGGGCTACGGGCGAGCGTGGATAGCTCCTGCTCAATCTCGGGGACATGACGGTGGTTGCCCGCCACGCTGTAGGGGCGAAACCCCTCGGCCACCTCCGCGAAAGGCTTTTTGCCTCGCCCCGCGCCGCTCACCCCGCTCTTCGAATCGACGATGATGCCGCTGGTCTCGATCAGCTGCTCGGATAGGATCGGCGCGAGCGCCAATAGCGCGGAGGTTGGGTAACATCCGGGGGCCGCGATCAAGCGCGCGTTCAGAAGCTCAGCGCGGTGCCATTCCGGCTGCCCATACACCGCTCGAGCGATCAGCTCCGGAACCGGATGCTTGCCGTACCAGCGCTCGTACACTTCGAGGTTCTTGAGGCGAAAGTCCGCCGAAAGATCCACGACGATCAGACCCGCCGCATACAGCCAAGCGACACGCTCGGCGCTTTCACCGTGCGGCAGAGCACAGAACATGACGTCGAGCCGCTGGGCGAGCTCGGCCACCCCCGCCTGCTCCAACGGTTCGACCACCAAGCTCTCGAGCCCAGGCACCCCAATGACGAAGGGCAGCACTTCACCGAGCTTCTGCCCCGCGTGGCTGCGCCCTCCCACCCAGACCAACTCGAGACGTGGGTGTGCATCGATCAGGCGAACCAGCTCACTACCGGTGTACCCGGCGGCTCCCAGTACGCCGACTCTCAGCTTTTCCATCGCATGTCCCTTAGAGCCTATCCCATTAGGCTACTGCGCGACCCGATTCAGGACGGGCTCACGTAGAACAGCGCCGAGTGGACCGACCACTCGGCTGCAACACTCGGCTGCAACGCAGCTGCGAACCAGGCGCAAGCTCCTAGCTAGAGCACTCCCAGCTAGAGCACTCCCGAATAGAACACTCCCGAATAGGACACAGCGCTCAGCGCTTGGAATACTGGAAACGCTTGCGGGCGCCGGGCTGCCCGTACTTCTTGCGTTCCTTCTGCCGGGAATCACGCGTCAAAAATCCGGCCTTCTTGAGCCGCAGCCGCCGCTCGGGATCGTCCGCCAGCAAGGCCCGGGCAATGCCATGACGCATCGCCTCGGCCTGAGCGCTGTGACCACCCCCCGTAACGGTCGCCTTGGCGCTGTACTTGTCGTTCAGCTCCAGCGCTTCGAGCGACTGACGAACCACCATGCGCGCCGTGGCGCGCTCGAAGTATTCGTCGACCGGCTTGCCGTTGACGATAATCGTCCCGTCACCGGGGCTGAGCCAAACCCGAGCGATGGCGGTCTTGCGTTTTCCAGTGGCGTAGCGAGCGGTAGTTTCGGGCATGGCAAGGTCAGTTCGACATGAGCGGCGCCCCAAGGCACGCTCGGGTCAATTCACAACGTAAAAGCCTGTGGCTGTTGAGCCGCGTGAGGGTGCTGCGAAGTGGGGTACACCTTCAGCTTCTTGATCAGCTGGCGCCCCAAAACGTTCTTGGGAAGCATCCCGCGCACGGCGAGAGTCAGCGGCGCGTCGGCCTTCTTTGCGAGCAGCTCGCTGTAGCTGCGCTGGGTAATGCCACCTGGATATCCGCTGTGGCGGTAGTAGAGCTTCTTGTCCGCCTTGGCCCCGGTCAGCTTGACCTGCAGGGCGTTGACGACGATCACGAAGTCCCCTGTATCGACATGGGGCGTAAAGGTGGGCTTGTGCTTGCCGCGAAGCAAGCTGGCGATTTGGCTAGCAACTCGGCCCAAAGGCTGGTTCTGAGCGTCGACCACCCACCACTTGCGGTCTTCGACCGCGTCTTTCGGCTTAGCAACAAACGTCCGCATGATTCCCAACGATTCGGTGAGCGGGAGCTTCTAGCGGCATCGTCAGGCTCCGTCAAGCAACCGCACGGGGCCGCTTCGCTTTGCTCCCAGCTGATGGCCACCTCGCAGCCCCGAGGCCACCGGCCTACGGGCGGATTGCCGGCTGAGGTACCGTTGGAGGACTGCATTTTTCTAGGCCACCTCGAAGGCAGCCCCGCCGTCGCGCCGTTTAGAGATGTAACCCCAGAGAATGGCGCGCCGCGCCCTTCATCCTTGGGCTGGATTGCCGGCCCGCTCAAACTTCAATGCATCCCACGGGAAATCCAAAGCTGCCTGACTGGCTCGTCGCCAAAGGATTGATCAGCGCAGAGCAACAGGAAAAAGCCGCGGGTCAGCACCAGCTGTTGGGCGGGCGCATCGAGGAGGCGATCCTCGATACCGGGGTGCTCAACGAGCTAGAATTGCTGAAGTTTCTGGCCAACCTCCATCGAACGCGCTTCGTATCCTCGGACAAGCTCGCCAACGCGCAGATCGATCGGGCGACGTTGGAGCTGGTCCCGAAGAAGCTCGCCGAGCAGTTTACGGCCTTCCCAGTCATGTACGACGGCGCCAGCTCCACGTTGAGCGTCGTGGTCGCTGACCCGGACGACACGAAGGTGCTCTACCAGGTGCAGATCGCCGCGCACGTGAAGCACGTGAAAGCGTTTGTGGGGCGGCCGCTGGCCGTCAAGGCCGCCATCGCCAAGCATTATAACGGCGACATCCACGCCTTTGCCCGCCTCGATCGCAACGCGCACCAGCAGCTCACGACCATGATGGACGTGTTCGAGCGCAACATGGTCAGCGACGCATCGATGGCGGTGGCGCTGGCAGAAGAGGCGCCGCCAGAACGGGTCTTGACCGCGGCTCAAATCGCGAACAGCGCCGCAAGCAATGCGGCAAATCTGGCCCATCCGTCTTACCTCGAAACCTTGAAGGTCCTGGTCAGCTTGATCGAAAGCGCCCGCTCCGACCTGCGGGGGCACTCCGCGCACGTATCGCGCCTGATGGGGCAAATCGCCGAGCGCATTGGCGTATCCCCGGCTCAATCCGCCGCATTCTGCATCGCGGGGCACCTGCATGATCTGGGCAAGATGGGCGCCCAGCATCTGACCGCGCTGAACGTGGGCATCAGCACGACGCAGCGAGCCCGCGCAGAACAAACTCATAACGCCCCCCTCCGACTGATGGAAGCGGTGACCCTACCCGCCGATGCGATGGAAGCGCTGGAGTTCATGTATGAGCGCTTTGGCGGCGATGGCTTGCCCGGCCAGCGCAGCGGCAAAGACATTCCACTCGGCGCTCGCTTGTTGGCCATTACCGACACTTACGCAGACCTGACGCGAAATCCGAAAAACCCGTTCAGTAAAACGCTGGCTCCGGAAGAGGCGTGCGGCGTGCTCAAGCGTTATGCGCCGAGCCTCTTCGACCCAAACCTGGTCGAGCTGTTCAAACAGACGGTCACCGGCGACAACCTGAAGGCACGCCTGCTCGCCAACCGCCATCTGGCACTAGTCGTCGATCTCGATCCAGAAGAGACCACCGTGCTCGAGCTGCGCTTGATTGAACAAGGGTTTGAGGTGCGGGTGGCGCGCAGCGTCGAAGCCGCACTCGAGGAGCTCGTAGGCGGCGAGATCGAAATCGTGGTCAGCGAAATCGACCTGGGCCCTCGCGACGGCCTGAGCCTCTTGGAAGAAGCGCGCCAGCAGCCCTGGGGCAAGCAGCTGGCGTGGGTTTTTGTAACCAAACGCAGCAGCAGGCAGGACGCGGATCGAGCGTTCGCGCTCGGCGCCGACGACTACGTGACCAAGCCCGTGAACGGCGATTTGCTCGTCACCAAGCTCAGACAGATCATGGACCGCCGCGGCCGAGCGGGCTCGAGTCGCGGGGTGTCGGGCTCCCTGCAAGAGATGGGGCTACCCGACATCGTCCAGGTGTTGTGGCACGGGCGAAAGTCGGGAGCCTTGAAAGTTCACGCGCCGACGGGCAGCGGCGAGATCCATTTCGTCGAGGGGCAGATTCATAACGCTCTGTTTGGGGACAAGCGCGGCGCGGACGCTTTCTACGCCATGGTGGCGCTACAAGTCGGTGAATTCGCGGTGGATCCCGACTTCGTCGCCCCGCAACGCTGCATCGAACAAAGCCCGGAGGGCCTGCTGCTCGAGGGGATGCGACGCCTGGACGAGGGCCTCGCGTGATAGGCTAACGTGCGAAGGTATCCGTAGTGTTGGCGAGCATGGCGCATTTCGATAAGGCGGAGTCTCAGCGGTGATGGAAAGCGTTCCACCCGTGATGGGGTTCAACAACAATGTCCGGTATCGGGGCATGCGCTTCCACATCCAAACCGAAGACTCTGGAGTCGCCCGTCCCCACATCATCACTCATTTGTTCGCGGACGGCGGCTACGTCATCAAGAGCATTCGAACGGACTATTCGGAGTACGTCGACCACCCGGATCGCCCTCTAATCATTCAAAAGTTGATGCGCGAACAGCATCGCGGAATGGCGCTCGATTTGCGCGACGGCCGCCTGGACGCCACCATCGACAGGCTAACCCGAAGCGCGGCCCCATCGAGCGCTCCAGCCGCGCTCGCCGCGAGCGTGCGTCCAGAGCTCAGCGCCGCGTCACCGGCCGCCCTTCAGCCCGTCGACGTGCCGTCCGCGGCTGTGTCACCCGCCGCCGTGTCACCCGCCGCCGTGTCACCCGCGGCCGTGCCGTCCGTGGCCGTATCGCCAGCGCGCGTTCCGTCCGGCGCCTGGGCGGCTGTAGGTGCGGAGACCCCACAGGTCACCCGCGTGAAGCAGAAGTCGGAGCCACCCGCCGCGGCAACGGCCCCGAGCACGCGCAAGAAGCGTGGTGGGAGGCGTAGCCAGGTGCCCGCCCCCAAGCCCGCCCGCTCACAACCTCCGGCGCGCAAACCTGGCCGGCCCTCTGCTGCCCTGACGATCAAGTCGAGCGAGTCCATTTTTGGGACAGCGCCCCAGGAGTCGTTGGACGATGTGATCTTGAGCTACGTGTCGCATTCGAAAAACGGGCCGCCTACGCGCGGGCGGAAGTAAGGGTTTCGGCACGGGGGTGCTTTCCTCGGCCCCAGGCATGGTGTAAGTACGCTGACGTCAGGGCGAAATCCTCGAAAGGGGGCGCCGCCTTGGACGGCTGGCGAGGTAGCCAAGTGGTTAGGCAGCGGTTTGCAAAACCGTTATACGCCGGTTCGAATCCGGTCCTCGCCTCTACACGCAATAGCCTGATTTGATTCAGCTTTGGGTTGAATCAGTCGTGCGTTGGCCAGAGGGCTGTCCGCGCTTCTACGCCCGCGCGACGTTCGCCTCGTACCTTCGGAAAAAAGGAGATCGAGCGCGGATACGCCGTGGGGTGCAACAAGCCGCGAAACCCCTCCTCCAAGTGGATCGGCGCCCAGCGGCGGCGCGTTAGTCAGCCCACGCTTTCCGGCGCACTCAGAGAAACACGAGTCCAAGAGCTGCCGCAGCTGGGTTTCGCCCCATGGCCGAGCGCTGCGCGTAAACATCGCGCTCGGAGAATTGGCGTTCGCTGGGATTCGCAAATCACAAATTGCTGAGCTGCTGTCCAGGCAGCATCGCTGCGGAAGAAATGCAATCGCCCGTCGATCTCGCTTGACGGCCTCCGCGGTCAACCCTTTCCAAGATCGAGTCCTCGTCAGCGTTTGGCCTCGCTGCGCCACGGTTTGCCTCATCAGAGGGCTGACTCGGCGGCATCCGAATTTTGAAGGTCATCGCTGCGGCGAAGGCGCACTCGGCATCACTCCGGAGCACAAAATTCACCGTGTTATGGCTGAAGCATGCTGGCAGCGAGCTTTGCGGGGATCGACGATGGTTGCGGGGACTGGGTACGAGCGCACGAGGCGTTGTCGCGTTTGGCCAAGGAGCGCGCCGCGGCGGATGCGGAGGAAGGGCGTTGGCTCTTGGCCGCGCTGCGCTCGGTCGCCCACGTGCACCTCGGCTTCGGCAGTTTCGGCGAGTACATCGAGCGCTTGTTCGGTTACCAACGGCGCTCGACGCAGGAAAAGCTGCGCGTTGCCGAGGCTCTCGAAGCGCTGCCCGCCATGGCCCACTCGCTCGAATCGGGTTCGCTCAGCTGGTCCGCCGTGCGCGAGCTCACCCGGGTCGCCATCGCCGAGACCGAGGAACGCTGGCTCGAGGTCGCTTCAGGCAAGACCGTTCGGCAGTTGGAACGGCTCGTCGAGGGTAAGCGCCCGGGCGACGAACCCGGAGCCTTTCGACCGCCGTCCGAGCGGCGCCACGTGCTGCGCTTCGAGGTGGAGCCAGAGACCTTCGCCCTATTTCGCGAGGCCATGACCGAGCTCCGGCGCCGCACGGGATCCATACTGGACGACGACTCGCCGCTGCTCTCGATGGCCCGACACGTGCTCGGCGGGCCGGGTGACGCTGGCCGAGCCAGCTACCAGATCGCGCTCAGCGTCTGCGCCCAATGTGGCAGCGCCGAGCAGCAGGCTGGCGGAGGGCTCGTGGCCGTCGGCACCGGCGTCATCGAGCAAGCTCGCTGCGACGGCCAGCACCTGGGCTACATTGCCCCGCCAGCGGCGAATGAGAATGCGGCGATGGAAGGCCATGACGCCCACGTGGGCGCGGAGGATCACAGCCATGCTGGCGACGCCCATATGGGCGCGCAAAGTCACAGCCACGACCGGCAAGCTCTCCCCCGCCCGGCCACCCGCGCGAAGCAGACCATTCCACCTGCTCTACGTCGCGCCGTGCTCCGGCGCGACCACGAGCGCTGCCAGGTTCCAGGCTGTTCCCATGCTACGTTTGTCGATCTGCACACATCGAGGCACGCTCCGAGGGCGGCCAGCACGAGCTCGAAAATCTCATCACCATTTGTGGAGCGCATCACCGCGCTGCTCATCGCGGTGAGCTCCTCCTCGCCGGTAGTGCAACGAGACCTCACTTCCGACACGCGGACGGCAGCGAGTACGGTCATGCCGATAGGCCGCACACCATCGAAGCCCACACCCGGGTATTCTCCGCCCTGCGTCATTTGGGCTTTCGCGAGAAGGATATCCATGCGGTGCTCGGAGTGCTACGAAAACAGAACGACCTTCGCGAGGCCGGCGCCGAGAGGCTGCTGCGCGAAGCGCTTCAAAGGCTTGCCCCAACCCACATGAAACCGATACGCAGTTAGCACACGAGCTGCGAAGAACATGAGGCAAGACCTCGCCTCGAAGCTCGTCAGAAGCTCGCACTCTTGGTGCTCGATAGGGACGTCAGCTCCTGTCCGAGGTGCCCCCCCCTCTGGCTCGGGCAACGCTTCGTCGCCCCTACGCCGCCAGATGCCAGCCGAGCACCGCGCTCGCCCTCGAACCGCCGGTGGTCAGGTGCTTTTCTGGGGCGCGGCTCTGGCTCTCAGGTGTGTCACTCAGAACCCCGCCTACTCGAGCGCTTTGTACGCCGCAGCCTGGGCAAGCTCGGCGGCCTCCCGCGCTTGTATCGGAGCCCCGTGCGTGAGCATGACCCGCTGCCCCCGTACGTCCACCCGGAAGCCGTGCGGTACGCTCGCGAACTGCCCGCTGATCCGGCCCTGCGCCGTGAGCAGCGTCCAGCTCTCGCCCGGTGCAGACCGGCAAGCGTCGAGCTCGACGAGGTCGAGCGTGCCGCCGAGCACCAAGTCCCCGCTCACGGCGACAGCGTCGCTTTGGGCGTCGCCGAGCGCGATGCGCAGCTCACCGGGTCCGAGCTCGAGGTCGCCGCGGACGCGGAGGTAACCGAATCGCGGCTCGTGCGTGTCGAGGCGCCGTTCGCTTTGCGTGAGCCGGCCGGGCCAGAGCACGCCGCCCTTGGCGTGCAGATCAAAGGCCACCTCGTCGGCGTGCAGCGTGCCTCCCACGAAGCTGAGCTCGGAGCCCGGGCTCTTCATCAGGCGCGGCGTGCTGAGCACACCGCCAAGTAGAGCGTACTCCGCCGTGGCGCCATGGACGCCGCCGAGCACGATCGCGCGCTGCGAGCGCAGACGACCACCACGCTGAATGATCTGCCCGGCGCCCGCGCGACGATGCTGCTCGCTCGCCGAAGAACCCAAAAAGACGCTGCCTGCGATCTCGAGCCAGCCAGAATCGACCTCGAGCACGGCCATGCCTCGCGCGGCCGACACCTCGAGCGTGCCCGCGTATTGCCCCACGGCGTCCACGACCGCCGTGCCCGCGAGGATCTGCGCAACGTCGTGCGCGCCGGGTTGCCAGGGAGCAGAGCCGTGGAACGATTCGATACCCACACCTCGGCTCGGCTCGGCGAGGCCCCAGTTCTGAATCTGTGCGTAGCGCCGGCTCTTTTTCCCGAGAAACAGCGCTGGTGTCGCGGCGGGCCAGGCCGCGAGCTCGTTGATGTACTCTTCGAGGTTCGTGTAACCGTCAGCGTCGAAGTCGCCGTTGTTGTCGGCCACGGCGGGGTCTAGCGCGTGCTCCGTTTCCCAGGCATCCGGCATGCCGTCTTGGTCGGCATCGAAGCCGGCCGGGCGCGCTACGAAGGCGGTGGCGACGAGGCTGCGCCATTCGACGCCTTCATCCGGGCTGGGGTTGAACGGGTCGTCTGCCCACGCCACAATCTTGCCGGTACCGGCGCGCGTCTCGGCCACGAGCCGCTGATCGATGGGGCTGCGCTCCCAGTAGCGGCTGCCCGCGAAGTCGAGCACGCGCGCAAACGCCACCTCCGCCGTATCGGTCACGCCGGCGTAGGGTACCGCAAACGGCAGCGGCTGCAGGCTCGACTCCACGAAGTCGAGGTCCGCCAGCGGCACAGGATCGAGCGCGTCGCCGTCGAGGTTCAGATCCTTCACGTTGCCCGAATGGTGGAGCTTCGTGTTGATCAAATCATTGCCGTCAAAGATGCGCGTGCCCCCCGCCTTGGTGACGAGCGCCGTGCTCGCGCCGCCGGAGGGATCGTCACCGCCCGGACCGGCGAGGTAGAAGTTCGCGACGAAGTTGTTCTGACTGGGTTGCCCGCTCGCGCCCGTGCCCGCCACATCGTACCAGTTGTAAAAGACGTTGTTGCGCAGGTCGTTGAAGGCGCCCACACCCGCCACCGTGAGCGCATCGGCCTCCGTTCCGACCCGAGGCAAACGCCCTTTCTGATGCGCGTACAGGTTGTGGTGGAGGCTCACCTTGGCGTTGGAGCCGCCCTGGACGAGTGAGCCGAGCGCGTGACCCGTGTAACGCAGGCCGTCGTCTTCGGCGTCCGCTTGAGGATAGTTCTGGCCCTGCGAGATGATGCTGTATTGGACCGTTACGTGGGTCACCTCCTCGTTCATCGACACGGTCTCATCCGTCGCGTACACGTTACTGACGTGGTCGATGATCAGGTTGGTGCCCGAGATGTCGATGGCGTCGAAGACGTAAGTATCGGGAAAGGTGTCGGCCACTGGTGGCTGCTCGGGCTCGTCGAAGCCACGGCTGCCGTAGCCGGGAGCGATGCTGACGTTGCGCAGGATGAAGTTCGTGCCGCCTGCCTTGATGACGCCGCCAGTGATGATGACCGGCCCCGGCGCGGTCTGCCCGGCGATCGTCACGTTGTCTGGAATGTTCAAGCGTGAGGCGGTGTCCCAGCCGTTGCCGTTGTTGTTCCAGCCCGCCACTGCCGCCCGATTGAGGCTGAACACGCCGCTCACGTCGAAGACGATGGTGCGAGGACCGGTCAGGTTGGACAATCCGAAGCGCAACGTTCCCGGGGCCATGTCGTTGAAGTCGGTGTCGAGGCGGGTCACGTGGTAGACGTCGCCGCCACGGCCGCCGGTGACGTAACCCCCAGCGCCGTCGGCGCCCGGGAAAGCGGGCAGCGGGCACGCCGTGGCGTCGCCCTCGCACGGAGGCGGAGGCGGAACGACCGGGGGCATGCCGGCTGCATTGCCCGGAGCTCCGGCCATGTTCTGATTGTCGACGATGTCGGTGATGCCGCCGTTCGGATCCTCCGGGTTGCTCGTGCTGGCTCCGCCCACGTTGCCGCCGGGCACGATGCCGCCGGGATTGACGTCGGGCGCTCCGCCATTACCCTCGAGCGGCGCGCCTTCGGTGGAAGATGAGGGCTGCTGGGCGCTGCACGCCCATGACAACCCGAGAGCAAACCCAACCCGTGCGAGAGAGCTAAAGCCGATGTCACGCGTTCGCATGCTCGACAAATATCACAGCGCCCCTCACTGGCAGCGCAGGAACGGCGTGTTGCTCGACGCCGGTCAGAAATGAACAGTGGATAGCAGAAACAAGCATCATGCGATCCTGAGGCCACTCTCGAGAGAATGTTGTCGCCACGTACGAGTCGACTGCCAGGCTGAGCGTCGAGGGCGCGGACGAGGGTCGCCGCTCGATCCGCGCCTGGAAGTCATCTCCTCCTGTGCGGATGCCCCGGCGTCTGGCGGAAGGGCCATGAGCCCCCGCACGGAAAGAGCGCTCAGCGCTTCAGCGCGGCTGCCCGCCGCGGGGCGCTCTGCGGCGGCGACTGGCGGCTGAGCTCCGTGCCCTTCGTGGTGACCCAATATTTCGTCAGCATGTTCGGCTTCTCCCAGGCAGGCAGCGTGCCGGGCCGCTCGAGATAGCCGAAGAAGCGCCGCGCCGCCTCGCCGAAGTGTTCCTCGTGGCTGGTGCGGAGCGCATCTGGCACGATCACGTGTGCATCGCCGCCCTCTTCTTTCCAGCTGAGCCCGGGGTAACGCGCTGCCAGCGCCTCGATGCGGCGCCTGAGGGCGGTCGTCACCTCGCGTTGCAGCGCCGGTTCGCGCGGGACGACGTACAGCTCCGTTCGCCACTTCTCTGCCGCCCCCTGACGGACTTCGATGCGAGCCTTGCTGCCGCGGTAGACTGCAAAATGCGTGTCGCCTGCACCTGCCGGCGCCTCCCAATCCCAGATCACGTTGAGCTGCACATGGATCTTCCGAATCGTGTAGCTGACCCATGTGTTCGAGAAGCAATCGAGCACGCCGTTCTCCACGTTCCCCTTTAGATCGCTCGGAAAATCTTGCTCGCCGGTGACGCGTTTGAAATCTTCGAGGGGGATACGGGTGGGCCAACGTTGCGCGGCCACGAGCTCGACATCGGTCGGAGCATTCAACGTTTGCTCTGGAAACAGGCTCCAGTGGACCAAGTCCACCAGGTGCGTACCAATGTCACTCAGGCCCTCCCCCTGTTCTTTGGGGTCGAAGAACCAGGCCGGGCGTATGTTGGGTGCGCCCGCCACCGTCTTCATGAGGTGGTGAACGCTCTCCATGTAGACCGCGGGGTCGTCCCGGCTGCCCGTCTCCACTTGCCCGAACAGCTCGGGATCGGACACGAGCTCGCGCTGCAACATGTTCGTCGCCTCGAAGCGCTCGGTCATGATGTCGAACGCGACCAGCTTTTTTTCATCCGCTAGGTCGAGGGTCTGCTGCAGCTTGCCGAGGTCCGCGGAATCGATGATCCAGGGTTTGTCGGCGAGCGCATGCAGACCCGCGCCCACCGAAGCTCCAATCTGGTCAATTTTGCCGCGATTGCGCCCGGAAATGACCACCACGTTGCCGGGCTTTTCCGCTAGCATGCGTTCCAGAGAATGCGTCCCGGCGTGCACCTCCAGGCTCCAGCGCGTGGGGTTGTCTTTGCGCTGATTGAAGCGCGCCACCCGCTGTAGGTGGCCTATCAGGTCCTGGCCGAGTGGGGCATACACATGCACCTCGGGTGACACATTCGGATATGGATCGCGCTGGATCAGCGCGGCGTGGAAGTGGCCCGGATTCAGCGTGATGAGTCGGACGTCCACCTTGGCTTCCTTTTCCTTCGTGGTTGCGCTTGGCTCGGGCGGCTTTTGGCCCGCGGTGTCGCCGCTCTGAGCCACGGCGCAGCCCAGAATGGCGACGGCAATGGCGGGAACGATCCGTAGGACGCACGAGGAGGACATTTAGCGCGGCGCGACCTCCAGGTAGTCGCACAGCGTTCGGAGGTTGGCGTCAAACGTCGCCATCTCCACCCAAGAACCCTCGAGCCCGTCATACTTTTTCTTGCTCGCCGGGCTCACCCAGCGGCCCTGGTCATCGAGGGCGCCGATGAGCTCGCGCACGCGCGGCTCGAGCTCGGCGGCGCGTGCGGTTTTCTGCGCGGAGGTTAGCTTCGCCGGCCGATGGCTGGCCCGCCATTTCTCCCTACCCGCTTTGATGACCCCTTCGGCGCGCTCGATCATGGCAGGGATGCCGAAGCCACGCTGCCAGGCGTAACCGGTGCGGCGCTCCTCTGACAGCTCCTCGAGCGTGTAATGGATCTTCTTATCACGATCGCCATAGATCGGCCGGTTCGTCCCCAGCTCGTAGAACCGAGACCAGAGCCCAGGGGACAAAGCCGAGCGCTTGAACCAGGCCACCGCCGCCGCCACCGGCTCGAGGTAACGCTTGTTCCCCGTCTCGAGATAGAGATCGAGCAAGAGCTCTACCACCTGTGCGCTCTCGTTGCTGGTGACGCTGGGCGGCTCGAAGGCGCGGGCCCAAGCAGGATGCATCTTGGTGTCATACTGCTGAGCCCATACCGGTTGCGGCTCCGGCATCTGCGCGAGCAGCAGGAAATCGCCTCCGCGCTTGGCCGCTTTCAGGTATTCGGGGCGAGCGCGGCGCCGGTGCGCGTCGAGCAACGTCCGGATGGCGTCGCTCTGCGTGTCGTCGTTCAGCGTGTAGTGCCCCTTGTAGTCCCCATCGGGCTGCTCGCGCGGATAGTCTTTCGGGTAGCTCGCCTTCAGAACCGGATGAGCCGCGGGGTCATGCGCAGCTCCAGACCAGCGCTGCGGCCAGCCGCCATTCGGGTACTGAGACTGCATCAGCTTACGCAGCCCGTAGTCGAGACCATCCTTGATGCTGGCGTCCCGCGCGTCGGGCGCAGACTTGGCCACGTCGACGAACGCGAGCAGGAACCGCAGCGCGCTCTGCGTGTTGTCGTCATCGTACGTAGAGACGTTCTTCTGCTCAGAGGTGGCAGCGGTGGTCTCGCTGCGGAAAGCCCACTGTGCGCGTTTCGCCGGGTCGAGCTCCACGACGTAGTCCCAACCGCCCGACTTCAGCTGGCCCCGGACCAACGCCAGCGCGGCGGCGCGGGCTGCCTCTAGGTCTCGCGGCTCTCGCGTGACGGCATAGGCCCTGAGGAACGCTTCCCCGATCGTCGGCGTTCCGGGCGGCTGCACCCAGAGCTGGGTCGTTGTAGCGATTTTCTCACCGAGTCGATGTTTCAAGTCCGGCGAGTAGCGCCACAGGTACCCACCCTCGGTGGAGATGGACCGCAAGTAGTCCGTGGCACGGACCAACGCCGACCGAGCTTGTTCACTCAGAGGCGCGCCTTCCGCCCGCGCAACTTCAGCTCCCGCGTGTCCGCCCGATGAAACGACAGCCAGTAGCAACAGCGCGCACACCAATCTCAATCGCTTCATGCCGCTACAGACTGCCCTTCTACGCAACAAACGCAAGCGAGTTGGATTGCACCGGGCTGCGGCTTCACGGCGTGGGCGCGCGGCGCCTGCCGATGCGTCTGAGCGCACGGGGCAAGCATTTCTGCGCTCGATGGCAAATATTGCCCGCGCCGGGTCAAAGCTCGCATCGCGCCCGCTGTCCGGCAGCGTGCAGCATGTCCGCGCGAGCGCTCGTCACTCCGCCTTGGGAATGAATATTCTCCCAACCGCGAGCTCTACTTGCTCGAAGGGTGGGATGCGCGTCACGGCGTCATCGCCGTACGTGCCGACGAGCAGCCAGCGCCTTTCGACGAGCTCGAACGCTTCGAGCGTGTGGGCGTCCACGTCCACGATCCAGTAATGAGCGATGCCGCTTTCGGGTGCCACCAGGATGGGTCGTTGATCGCCGGGATCCTGCAGGCGCTCACGTCGCCACCCCGCGATGTCTGGCCGGACGATGTCATGCACGCCGAGCTGGATGTCCACCTCGACAAAGTTCCACCAGCCGCCGGGTCCTCCGTACCCGTGGTCGTCGTCGAACGGCCCGCCCACGAAGCGACCCAGAGCGCGTTGTGCCTTGGAGTGTTTGGGAAGTGGTGCAGGCGAGGTGATCACCGTTCCGCCGAGGACCTCGGCGCGCACGTCTTCGGGTAACCTCATGAGGTCTTCGAACGTAGCAAGGCGCGGAGCCGCGTCCGACATGAGGCGAGCCTAGCACGTCCTCGCTCTGGAGTTTGATCCCCCCTGGGCATTCCGGGGGCATCGTCGGACGTGGGGAATGAATCGGGGGTGAAACTCTGTTTTTCGATGGGGGCTTGTCCGATTTGGGGGGTCTAACTCTGCCTAATCCGTGATTTTTGCCCGGCGCGCTGGCTTCCGATTGTCAGGCGTTCAGCCTGCTTGTATGGCTCTCGAGCAGCCTGAATGGCCCCTTGGCGGAATGGCAGACGCAGGGGATTTAAAATCCCTCGCCCGCAAGGGCATGCCGGTTCAAGTCCGGCAGGGGCCACTATGGAAATCGCTTGCGTCAGGCGCGCCCCTGACCAGGCCGTAGACCCCGAGCGCGACGGCGATCGCGAGCACAGCCGCGGCCGCCGC
>JANOIG010000328.1:0-87628 GCA_031407405.1 Deltaproteobacteria bacterium | reverse complement strand
CGGCGCGAGAGCGAGCGAGGCTACACAGCTCCGTGTGCGCCCGCTGCCAATCGGCGCTTGCGCCCAGCACCTCATCGGCCCTCTCAACGCTCTCGGCAGGCATGCCCGCAATGGCATCGGATCCTTCGATACAATTTGCTACGTCGGGCGCGAGCGTTCGCCGCACCAGCTGGAGGTGGAGTTGCCGCCGGGCACCTACTTGGCGCGGGTCGATTTCCTCAATGCCGCTCCGGGCAGCCAGCGCGAGCTCGTGGTTCACCAGCTGGCGCTGAGCGGCGCTAGCCGCGTCGACGGGCACTCGGACCAGAATGCCCTGGACGCGGCCACTACCTACATTCGACATTTCCGAAAAGGCCCGGCACAGCTCGAGCTCGCGGGGGTGGCTCCCGGCAGCACCGTCAAGGTCAAGCTCGAGCGGCATGCTTTCGGTTTCGGCGCCAACGTCCCGTTCGCCGAGAACAAGCTCATACCCGAAGTGGTTGCGCCGGGCTCGGATGCCGAGCGCTTCCAGCGTTTGCTCTTCAACAACTTCAACACGGTGGTGCTCTCGAATGGGGGCAAGTGGGTGTATCACGAGCCGGAGCGCGACAAGGTCAACCTGGCCTACGTCGACCGTTTCCTCGACTTCGTCGAGCAGCACGGGCTCACCGCCCGCATGCACACGTTGATTTGGGACACCGAGCAACAGCCGGCGTGGGTGGTCTCGACCGACAGCAAAAAGCCCGGCTTGCTCACTCGGGCGCATGGCGGTGATGCAGGCAGCAAACAAGAGCTGCTGTCGGAGATCGACGAACGCATCGACGACTACGTGAAGCGGCGCGCGCACCGCTATTCGGAGCTGGACGTGCTGAACGAGAGCCTGCACCGCCCGCGCTACTGGCAAGTGCTGGGCGACGCGGGGCTGGCGGAGATCTTCAAAAAGGCCGCGGCGGCCGTGCAGGCCGCCGCGGGCAAGACGCGGCTGTATCTCAACGAGTACAATCTACTGCAGTGGTCCAAAGACCCGCTGCTGGGGGAGAACGCCGAGCCTGATCCCTACGCCAACTGGTACCGCCGCCATGCGGAGGCAGTGATTGCGGCAGGCGGGCCCGTGACGGGGCTGGGCGTGCAATACTACGCGGACGGCAGGCTGCCGAGCGAGATCAACGAGAACGCCCACAGCGCCGCCCGCATCATGGGCGTTTTGCAGAACCTGTCGGGCACGGGCCTGCCCCTCACCTTGAGCGAGTTCGCGGTCAACCCAGGAGCTCTACCGCCGGAGCGCGGCGCCGACGTGCTGGAAGAGACCTTGCGGGTCGTGTTTGGGACCGCACAGGCCAATGCCTTTCTGATGTGGGCTACCTGGGCCAATGCCGCGCAGAAGCCGCCGCCGGTGTCGATCCTGTTGGACGAAAAGGACGAGCTGACCCCAGCGGGCCGCCGTTACGCGGCGTTGATGCGGGAGTGGAGCACCGAGCTAGAAGTGCCGGTGGCCGCCGATGGCAGCCTCCAGTTTGACGGCTTCTTCGGCGACTACGCGCTCAGCATCGGAGCGGAGACCCGCTGCTTCACGCTGACCAAGGGTCAGTCCGAGTACAAGGTCGAGAACAAGCCAGCACCGCCCCCCAGCGGCCCCGCTGGCCATCGCTGCGTCAAATCGCCCAAAATAGCCGCCAAGTCCCAATAACCTACCCCGGGCTACCCGTTCGAACCTGTCCATTGGGTGGCTGCGCCCATCGTGATACAAGCCTGGCATGCGCTGCCTGGATCAACACCACCTTTCGCCTTGCCTAAACCGGGGTCAACCCTCCGCCAGCAAAGCACGCCGGGGCCTGCTCGGTCTGGCGGCAGTCGCCGTGTCGCTGCTGCTGGGCTGTAAGGATACAAAGCCCGATGGCGCCACTTCGGGCAGCACTCCTGCGCCACAAAGCACCGAGATCGTGATCGGGCATTATGCCTCGATGACAGGCAATACCGCTCACTTCGGGCAAGACACCGACAAAGCCGTGCGCCTGGCGGTCGACCAGCAAAACGCCGGAGGGGGTCTGCTCGGCAAGACGATTCGGGTGGTGACTCTCGACGATCGCGGGGATTCGGCGGAGGCCGCCAACGCGGTGAGCCGCTTGATTGACGTCGAGAAGGCCAGCGCCATCCTGGGCGAGGTGTCCTCGAGCTTGTCGCTGGCGGGCGGCCGCGTGGCACAACGCCGCAAGGTGCCCATGGTGTCGCCGTCTTCCACAAACCCCAAAGTGACACAGGTGGGCGACTACATCTTCCGCGTCTGCTTCCTGGATCCATTTCAGGGCAAAGTGATGGCGGATTTCACGCGCGATCACCTGAAGCTAGATCAGGTCGCCATCCTGAAAGACGTAAAAAACGACTACTCGATCGGGCTGGCCGACGCCTTCCGGAGCGCGTTTACCGCGCGCGGCGGTAAGATCTCGGTCGAACAATCCTATTCGGCGGGCGACACCGATTTCAGCGCGCAGGTCACCTCGATCAAGGCGTCGGGCGCACAGGCCTTGTACGTACCCGGCTACTACGCGGAGGTGGGGGCCATCGCCCGCACCGCGCAGCGCCTCGGCCTGAAGGTCCCGCTCATGGGTGGAGACGGCTGGGACGCCCCGGGCCTGTTCGAGATCGCCGGCGACGCGCTAAATGGCTCCTACTTTTCCAACCACTTCGCGCCCGATGTGGCCTCCCCGAAGGCGCAAAAGTTCGTGAGTGACTTCAAGGCCAAGTATGGTCAAGAGCCCACGGGCCTCGGCGCGCTCGGCTATGACGCGGCGGCCGTGCTGTTCGACGCCATCAAGCGCGCCGGTAAGACTGAGCCGGACGCCGTGCAAGCCGCGCTCGCCGCCACCAAGAACTTCGAGGGCGTATCCGGCACCATCACCATCAACGCCAACCGCGACGCGGACAAAAGCGCCGTCATCTTGGCGATCGAGGGCGGCAAGGCGAAATACCGGGCCACCGTCGCGCCATGACGCGAGCTGGCTGTGACTTTGGCTAACGCCCGCTACTGGCAGCCGTGAGCGAGCTTCTCCAGCAAATCGTGAACGGCCTCTCCCTGGGGTCGATCTACGCGTTGATCGCCCTCGGCTACACCATGGTGTACGGGATCCTGAAGCTCATCAACTTCGCGCACGGGGAGGTCTTCATGGTGGGCGCCTATGGCGGTTACTATGCAGCCAGCGCGCTCGGCGTGCAGAGCTATGAAGCTTCCGGAGCGGGCTTTCCGCTGTTGTTAGCGCTCGGCGTGCTGCTCGTGGCCATGGCCGGTGCGGCGCTGCTCGGCGTGACGATAGAGGGCCTCGCCTACCGGCCCGTGCGCTCGGCGCCGCGCCTCACCCCGCTCATCACGGCCATCGGCGTGAGCCTGTTCTTGCAGAACGCGGCCATGCTCGTCTTCTCCCCCAACCCGCGCCGCTACCCCGCCATCCTGTCCGAGGTGCGGTTTGAGCTGGGCGGGGTCATCCTCACCAACATCAAGCTTTGCATCTTCGTGGTGGCCATGTTGCTCATGCTAGGCCTGCACTTGTATGTGCAAAAGACCTGGTCCGGCCGCGCCATGCGCGCGCTGTCCATGAACATCGACGCCGCCCGCTTGATGGGCATCGACGTGAACAGCACCATTCGCGCCACATTCGCGGTCGGCTCGGCGCTCGCCGCGGCGGGTGGCATCCTGTTTGGGCTCGATCAGATCATGATCAATCCGTTGATGGGCGTGCTCACGGGCCTCAAGGCCTTCGTCGCCGCGGTGCTGGGCGGCATCGGCAATATCCCGGGCGCGCTGCTCGGCGGCATCTTGATCGGGCTCGCCGAACAGCTGACCGCGGGCTATCTGTCCCCCGACTACCGGGACGCGATCACTTTTTTCATTCTCATCCTGGTGCTACTCGTCAAGCCTGAAGGCTTGCTCGGCGTGGTGAGGCAAGAAAAGGTATGAGCGTCGTGGCGGCGGCAGAAACCAGGGCGCCGCGCTGGGTGTTACGCCTCGTCATCGCCGTGGCGGGTATCGGAGCGCTCCAGCTCGTCAGCCTTGGGCTCGAGGGCAACGTCATCGAGTACGTGCAGCGCATCATCCTGCTCGCCGGCATCAACATCATCCTGGCGGTGAGCCTGAACCTGATCAACGGCACGACCGGGCAATTCTCCCTCGGGCACGCGGGCTTCATGGCCATCGGCGCCTATGGCTCCGCCTTCCTCGGCGTACAGCTCGCGCCGCACCTGGCGGCAGTTTTTGGGCCAGGAGCGTTGGCGGGGGGCGTGACGTTCAATGTGTCGTTGCTGCTCGGAGCGGCGGTAGCGGGCCTCAGCGGCCTGTGCGTGGGCCTGCCCAGCTTGAGGCTGCGGGGGGATTACCTGGCCATCGTGACCCTGGGCTTCGGGGAGATCATCCGCATTCTGTTCAACAACGCCGAGTTCCTCGGGGCCGCCACCGGTTACTTTGGTGACTCACCCGCAGGCCTGCCACCGTACACCACCCTGTTCTGGGTCTACCTCTGGGTCGCGGTCGTGATGCTCGTGATCTGGAACGTCACATTTTCGCCGACAGGGCGCTCCCTTTCCGCGATCCGCGAAGACGAGATCGCTGCAGAGGCGGTCGCCACGCCCACCACGCGCCTCAAGATACTCGCTTTCAGCCTGAGCGCGGCGGGCGCCGGCATTGCGGGCGGGCTATTTGCCCACATGCAAAACGGGATTCGACCCGAAGACTTCAAGTTCGAAAAGTCCATCGACATGATCGTCATGATCATCGTGGGCGGCCTGGGCTCGGTGACAGGCGCCGCGCTCGGCGGAGTGTTCGTAGCGGTGAGCCTCGAGCTCATGCGAGATTTGCAAGAGTACCGTCTAGTCTTGTACGCGCTCTTGTTAATCGTGATCATGCTGGTACGCCCGGAGGGGCTCCTCGGCAGCAAAGAGCTGCCGCACCTGCTTCGGTCGCGCTGGCAACGCCTCCGGCATCGCTCTAGTTAGGCCCTACGATGCTCCTACAGCTGCAAAACGTGGACAAGATCTTCGGCGGGCTGCACGCCGTGCGGGGGGTGAGCCTCGCGGTGTCCCCGGGGGAGATCTTCGGCTTGATCGGCCCCAACGGCGCGGGCAAAACCACAATTTTCAACGTGATCACAGGGGTATACCGTCCCGACGCCGGGCAGGTCCTGTTTGACGGTCAGGACATCTCGGGCCAAGGGCCCGCGCTGATCGCGGCCACCGGGATTGGTCGCACGTTCCAGAACATTCGGCTGTTTCGCTCCATGACTGCGCTCGAAAACGTGTTGGTCGCCGGCCACCGTCTGCAGCGCGCAGGGCTGCTCGACGCCATGCTTCGCAGCAGGGCCTACAGAGCAGATGACCAGCGGCTGCGGCAGCGGGCGCACGAGCTTCTAGATGCGCTCGGGCTGGCCAAACACGCGGGCGAAGTCGCAAGCTCCCTGCCCTATGGCTCACAGCGGCGGCTCGAGATCGCACGAGCCCTGATGTTGGCCCCCAAGCTCCTACTGTTGGATGAGCCTGCCGCCGGCATGAACAGTCAGGAAGCCCGCGCGCTCGAGGCTCAAATCCGCTGGCTCCGGGCCGAGCTCGGCGTCACCATCGTGCTGGTCGAGCACAACATGAGCGTGGTGATGAGCGTGTGTGAACGCGTGCATGTGCTCGACCACGGCGAAACCATCGCGGATGGTCCTCCGGCGGCGATCAAGGCCGACCCAAAGGTGCTCGCCGCTTACTTGGGACAAGAGGTCGAGCCCGCGCCGAACCAGCAACCCGCGAGTCACCCATGAAAGATCCAGCTGCCGCCCCCGCCGCGCTCGAGCTCCAGGAGCTTGCCGTGGCCTATGGCGGCATTCGGGCCGTCAAAGGGCTATCACTCCGCGTCGAAGCCGGGCAAATCGTGGCATTGATCGGGGCCAATGGCGCCGGCAAGACCAGCACGCTCAAGGCCATCGTCGGGCTCGTGCGCGCCGCGGCAGGCTCCGTGAAGGTCTTCGGGCGTGACGTGGTCGGATCCCCCACGCACCACATCGTGGCCCAGGGCGTCACGCTCGTGCCCGAGGGGCGCGCCATCTTCGCCGGCCTCTCCGTGCGTGAGAACCTCGAGCTCGGATCCATCCTGAAGCGCGAACGGCACGGCATCGAAAGTCGAATGCAACGAGTCCTGACGCTGTTCCCACGGCTGGGCGAGCGCCTCGAGCAGGCAGGGGGCACGCTGTCGGGCGGGGAGCAGCAAATGCTGGCCATCGGGCGCGCGCTGATGGGCGATCCGCGCGTGCTATTACTCGACGAGCCGAGCCTCGGCCTAGCCCCCAAGCTGGTGCGGCAGATCTTCGACGGTATCTGCGAAATCGCCAAGAGCGGGCTCACCATTCTGTTGGTCGAGCAGAACACCCGCCTCGCGCTCGAAACGGCGCACCACGCCTACGTGCTCGTCACGGGGGAGCTCGCCCTGTCGGGGCCGAGCCAAGAGCTGCGAGAAGACCCGCGGGTACGCGCCGCCTACCTGGGTGAAGACGTCAAGGTAGAGGCCTAACCTTGCTCCTCTGAAGGCTCAACCAGGTAGCGACGGAGCCAAAACGACTGGGCCACGACGAACACCACGAAGATTCCTAGCGTTCCGAACACCTTGAAATTGACCCACACGTCGCTCGAATAGTTGGACGCCACGTACAGGTTCAAGCCACCCAGGCCGAGCAGAAACGCAACCCAGCACACGAGGACTTTCCTCCACACCGGCCCCGGCAGGCTCACCTTGCTGCTCATGGCCGCTTCGAGCAGGTTCTTCTTCAACAGCAGCTGAAAGCCGGTCAAAGCCAGCGCTCCGCACCAGTAGATCGCCGTCGGCTTCCACTTGATGAACGACTCGTCGCGGAAGGCAAGCGTGGCACCGCCGAGGATCAGCACGATGCCGCCCGTTACCCAGAGCATGGGCTCCACCACCTTGCCCCTGAACAGGCGCCAGCCAATCTTCCCCGCCAGCACGGCCATGATCGCGGCCGTGGCGGCCAGCATGCCACTCAACTTGTAGACGACCAAAAACACGAGCAGCGGCAGCAGCTCTCCACCGACGAAGCTGCTGGACGGAGATTCCTCTCGAGGGGACGGATCTTTCATGGCCAGCTCTCCGACATACCGGAGAAGGCTCCACTGCCACAAGGGGAGTAGGGCCGGGCTCGCTTTAGGCCGCGCCTTTGTCGACGTACCGCATCCAGGTCAGCTCATGCCGGTTGTGAAACAAGTGCGCGACCCGGCTGCCCGGCACGGCGGCGAACTGGTCAACCACGCCATAGTGCTCATTGCCCTGGAACTTCAAGCTGCAGACAAAATTCTCGCAAGCGCCGGAGTCGAGCCACAGCTGGACATACCGATAGAGCTTCTCAGGATAACACACCACGTCGGAAAACAGCCATGCCACGGGGCCCACGCTCTCGGGTGTTGCCGTGAACGCGTTACCCTGCTGCTCTCGAACGTTCGGCAAGCGGGCGACGTTGGGCGCTAACGGGGCGCGATCGACCGCGAGCACGCTGGCTCCCAAAGTGCCGAGCACCCAGGTCCAGCCGCCCGGGCTCGCCCCAATCTCGAGGCAGCGCTGGCCGGGCGCCGGCTTTTGCCCCATCGAGGTCAGCGCCTCGAACAACTTGAGGTAGGCGCGGCTCGGTGGGCCTTCCTGCTCGCTGAACTCGACGAAACGCGGCTCGCCGTTGGGGAACGGGCTCGAACACCGCGGAGAGCACAATAGCTCGTTCTGACTCAGCCAGGTGAAGGAGCCAAGGGGGGCGACGGGAGCAGCCTCCGGGAAGCGCAGCGGCCGAGCAGTGACGAACGGCAGCTGCTCCTTCGTCAGCTCGCTGCGCCGATGTAGCTGGAACGCGTACGGCCACCAATTGCGTTGTAAGACACACAGCTGGTGCACCGCATCGCGGATGGATACCACATTCAACTGATACATCTCGAGCCACACGTTCTGCGCCCAACGGCACGGCTGTGGCGGCCCCTGTGCGAGCACCAGCTGGCCGTGCACCGCGGTGACGCCCTTCAGCTCCGCGACCACGCGCTCGAGGTGATCCTCGGGCGCCAGGTAACCGGTACAATCCAAAAGCTGCACGCGCTCAGCCGAGCTGCTCCAGCATGCTTTCTGCGTTCGAGACCACAAACTTCCCCGACTCTTCGACGTTCAGCTGCTGGACCACGCCGTTGTCCACGAGCATCGAGAAGCGACGGCACCGGACCCCCATGCCGGGGATCTCGATGTCCAGACCCAGCTTGCGCGTGAGCTCCGCGCTGCCGTCCCCGAGCATGCGCACCTTGCCGGTCGCACCGTGCTCCTCACCCCACGCGGCCATCACGAAGCCATCGTTGACAGACACACACCAGACCTCATCCACGCCTTTCTTGCGCAGTGCGTCAAGACGCTCCAGATAGCCTGGTAGATGCTTGGCCGAACAAGTGGGCGTGTACGCGCCAGGCAACCCGAACACCACGACCCGCTTGCCTCGGGCCTGCTCGGCCACGCTGAGCTTTTGCGGGTTGACTGGGCAAGCCTCCCCAAATTCCGTGGTTTCCGTCACTGTTGCATCCGGAAGGGGTTCGCCGATTTTGATCATGAGCGGACCCTATCAGAGTGGGCCGGAAGTCGGCCGCCGATTCCATCAAAACCCTGGGTATTTCGTCGCCCCCGGTTGAGCGAGGTGTCGAAATACCCCGCCTTGCCGCCGATCTGAAGTCGGCCATTTCAATTTCGTTTTTTGTGCCATCGATTCAAAGAATCGAGGCACGGCAGAGCAGAAAATGACGGCTGAGGCCGAGCGCGCCGACGCTGCTGGAGGCCCGCGAGTCGTTCGAAGAGCGGTTCACCCCCGCGTCCTTGACGCGACGTGTGCGGAGCGGAGTGGAACACCCGCGCATGCGCTCCAGCACTGGTATCGATTCCACATCCGGGATGCGTAGCAACAATCGTCAAAGCACGACGCGTGGAGCTCCAAAGAACGGCCTTGCACGCGGTTTATTATCATTTATTGCGCTTCATCGCGTCCATTGCATCCGCTTTTTTAACGATGAGCTTCGAGTCTAGTGTGGATTCGCGCTACATAGGAGGTTGCCGACTCTGCGCCATCCCGGCGCTTTCGGCAGAGAAGCTATGCGTCTCGCGCTCGTGCCCTTTATCCTCGTTCCACTGTTGGCGTCTTGCACGCTCGCTGGTGATTCATTTGTTCCAAAGCGCTTCGTGGGCAACCTCGAGAGCGCCGACGCAGGGCAAGGCCCTAGCATCGGCAACCCGCCGAGCATGGAAGCCGGCACCTCGAGCAGCCCCGAATGTACGACAGAAACGGCAGGGCAGCCCGAGTGTGTCACGCTGCTCGCCCCACTGGGCACTACCTGCAGCTCGGATCTGGAATGCCAGAGCCAGGTCTGCGCAGAAGGGGCCTGCGCCGCACCGAGCTGCGACGACGGGCGTAGAAACGGCGGCGAAGCGGGCGTCGACTGCGGAGCAGACTGCGCCGCTGGCTGTGCAACGGGCTCCTGCAGCAGCGACCTGGACTGCGCCTCACAGAGTTGCGAGGCGGGGCTCTGTCAGGAAGCGACCTGCGCTGACCTGATTCGGAACCAGGGCGAAGCCGACGTGGATTGCGCCGGCCCGTGCGCCACGCGTTGTGCCGCCGAGGACACGTGTACCCGCGATGCGGATTGCGGTCCGGATCTGTTTTGTCCGGAGCAGACGCGCCGCTGTACGAGCGTATCCTGCCAGGACGAAACGCTGAACGGCGATGAGATCCTCACCGATTGCGGCGGCGGCGGCTGCCCGGGTTGCCCGGTCGGCACGCGCTGCACCGACGACGCGGATTGCGAAACGCTGGTGTGTGGCGGCGACGGAACATGCGCGGCCGCCACCTGTGACGATGATGTCGAGAACCAGAATGAATCGGCCATCGACTGCGGCGGCAGCTGCGGCAGCACCTGCGAGGTGGGTGACGAGTGCAGCAACGCAGTGGACTGCCAGAGCAGAGTGTGCGGCTTTGCGGGTTGCGGTCCGGATACCGAGCGCTGCTGCCAGGCATCGACCTGTAGCGATGGCGTAGTAAACGGGACCGAGCCCGTTCCTGATTGCGGTAACGCGGCCTGCGGCCTGTGCATCATCGGGCAGGGCTGTAACGCCAACGCGCAATGCCAGAGCGGCCTGTGCCAAGGCGGGGAGTGCGTCGTCCAGCCGTGTGCGGACGGGCAGCAGAACGGTACGGAAAGTGACGAAGACTGTGGCGGCACCGATCCGCGCTGCCGGCGCTGCGGCTCGAGTGAAAGCTGTAACGGCAACAACGACTGTGCCGCCCCGACCACTTGTGTGAATGGCGAGTGCGCGGCCTGCGGCGACGGCCAACCCAACGGCAATGAGAGCGATGTGGACTGCGGAGGCGCTTGCGGCAACTGTGGTCCGGGTCAACTCTGCAACGAGGACGCCGATTGCGACCGGAATGCCTGCGAAGACGGCCGCTGCTGCGGCGGCAGCAACGTGGACTGCACCCGCTGCGCCCGCAGGCTGTCGTTTGACCTGACCTGCACCATCCCCAACGACGGGAACGCGAGTGGCAACTGCGATGCATTCTTGGATTGCATGGCCAACAACCCGGGGGCGTGCCCGGTTCGGCACGCGGGCGGCTGCTCGGACGTGGGCGGCGTATGTGACCACACGCGCTTCGGTAGCAACACGGGCCAGGGCCTGATTCGCGCGGACAACATCCTCGGTACCGCGGGCTGCGCTTTTTGACGCCCCTCACCGTTCCCCCCCGTCCCCTCGAGCGGCGCCGTCACTTGCGAGCCGGAGCTGGACGACGTCGCGCGAGCTGAGGCGTCCAGAGCAGAACCCGGCGTAGGCTGGTTGCGCTCCGGCCCGCGTGGTAGGGGGGCTCAGCCTTGGGGGCCGAAACATGCACGGCGTTGGCAACAAGTTGAAAGGTGCCGCAGGGCAAAGCCGCCGGCTCGCGTATGGCGCCGCGTGCCTGCTGTTGACCGGCTTCTTCTTTTTCGGTGCGCCACCTGTGTTGGATTGCATCGTCAATCGACAGACCGGCGCGCCACACCCTCCCGTCTCGCCGGCGGGCGCGAAGCTGCACCAAGCGCTTTGGGTCGCCGACCTGCACGCGGACTCGTTGATGTGGAACCGCGCGCTCGAGGAACGGCACTCCCGCGGCCTGGTCGACATACCCCGGCTCATCGAGGGGGGGGTGGCGCTACAGGCTTTTACAGTCGTCAGTAAGACACCGTGGGGAATGAACATTTCGAGCAACAGCGACCAGGGCGACATGTTTACATTGCTGGTGGTCGCCCAGCGTTGGCCCATGCGCACCTGGTCGTCGCTGCTCGAACGCGCGCTGTACCAAGCGGAGCGCCTGCACGCCGCCGAGCGCGCATCACTCGGGTCGTTTGTGGTGATAGAGTCGCGCGCCGAGCTCGGCGAGTATACGCGCCGCCGGCAGCTCAACCCGCGGCTGACCGCAGGCTACCTGGGCATCGAAGGAGCACAGGTGTTGGAAGGGGAGCTAAAAAATCTGAGGCGCCTGTTCGACGCAGGCTTTCGCATGCTGTCGCCCTCGCACTTCTTCGACACCGAAGTGGGCGGCTCTGCGCACGGAGAAAAGAAGACCGGATTGACGCCCTTCGGTCAGCAGGTGATCGTGGAAATGGAGCGCCTCGGCATGCTGGTCGACCTGGCCCATGCAGCGCCCAAAACCATCGAGGATGTGCTCGACGTGGCAAAGAGGCCCGTCGTCTTTTCGCACACGGGGGTGGTCGGTTCCTGCGACAACCAGCGCAACCTCTCCGACGAGCAGCTCGCGCGCACCGCCGCGCGGGGCGGCCTCATCGGCATCGGGTTCTTTGAAACGGCGACGTGTGGTCGGGATCTGACCGCGGTGGTTCGAGCCATACGCTACGCCGTCGATCGAGTAGGCTCCGCCCACGTCGCGCTAGGCTCCGACTTCGACGGCTTCGTGCGCACACCCATCGACGCTGGAGGGCTCCCGGCGTTGACCGACGCGTTGCTCGCAGCCGGGTTTTCCGAGGGTGACATTCAGCTCATCATGGGCCGCAACGTGGAACGCCTGCTCATGCAGGTTCTGCCCTGAGCGGGCCGCGGCAGCGCCTCGCACATTGGGCCCGGTCCCCCACACCTGCGGGCCAGGTGCGGCAACGCATCGACCTCGAACAGACGAGGCGCGAGTGTCCTAGTTTGGCTTTGATGATATCTTGATCCTGCATGTCAGCCGCGAGGGTGTGGGTAGAGGAGGTCCTGTTCGAGCGCGTGGCCGCGGAGTTTGCAGGCAGCGCACATACCGTCGAAGTTTTTGACCCCGAGCACCCTCCAAACCGCGGCGTGATCATCATCCAGAATGCCGCCCGCGCGGACGAGCTCGCCAAACAGCTGATCAAGCTGGCCGTCTTGGCAGTGCTGGACCAGAGCGAGTTGCAATACCCGAGCGGGGCCATCGCCGACTTCATCAATAGCGATTGGAAGAAAGGCGAGCTCTCGGCTCGAGTCAATCGCTTGACTGCGCAGGATGCGCCGGGGTTTCGCGTGCACCTACTGGCTCGCGCGGTCGAGTACGCCGGAGACATCATCGAGCTCGGCACGACGCGCGCGGTGCTCCAGTACGTCAACCCCGCCTATGAGCGCGTGCTCGGGGTGTCTGCCGCCCAGGCCGAGGGCAAGACGCCAGCCCAGCTGGTTCGGAGCGGGCTGCACCCGCCGGAGTTTTTCCAGGATATTGATCAGACGCTCAAGGCGGGCCGGGTCTGGTCCGGGCGCATCATCTCTCGAAATACCAGCGGCCAGCTGGTGCACCTGGACACGACCATTGCTCCTGTCGCCGACAAGACGGGGCACGTCACCCATCACGTGGCGGTCAAGCGAGACATCACCGAACGCGTCTTGCGAGAGCAAGCGCTGGGGGAGAGCAACCGGGCTCTCCGGCAGGCTCGCGACGCAGCGCTGCAGGCCAACAAGACCAAGAGCGAGTTCTTGGCCAACATGAGCCACGAGCTGCGCACCCCTCTGAACGCCATCATCGGCTACAGCGAGCTATTGATGGAAGACGCCGATACGGGCTCTCAAGCTGGGCTGCTCGCGGATTTGAAGAAGATTCGCAATTCGGGCGCCCACCTGCTCTCCCTGATCAATGACGTGCTGGACATGTCCAAAATTGAGTCCGGCAAAATGGAGTTGGACCTGCAGGAATTCGACCTGCACCCGTTTGTGTCGAGCCTTCGGGATACCATCGCACCGCTCGCGCACAGCCAGAACAATCACCTGGAGCTCAACATTGGCGACGCGCCCGAGCGGGTCGTCAACGACCAGCAAAAACTGCAGCAGATCTTGATTAACCTCTTGAGCAATGCCTGCAAGTTCACGCTGGGCGGTCGCGTTCGACTGGACGTCGCGAGGGATGGTATAGGCTGGCTCAAGCTCTCGGTCAGCGACACCGGCATTGGCTTGTCTGAAGAGCAACAGGGTAAGATATTTCGGGCATTTGTTCAGGCGGATTCCTCGACCACGCGCCGTTACGGTGGCACCGGGCTCGGCCTGGCGATCAGCCAACGCTTTTGTGAAATGATGGGCGGGCGAATCGAGGTGACGAGCGCCGTCGGCCAAGGCGCGACGTTCACGGTGTGGCTACCGGAGAAGGTCCGTCGACAAAGTTTGCGCGCGGCGGGGCCCGAGTGGGGGTCAACGCCCAACGTGCTCGTCATCGATGACGAGCAGGTCACCTACGAGGTGCTCAGCCATTCCCTAGCTGAACGCGGCTTTCGGGTGGAGTGGGCGAGTACGGGCGACCTCGGCCTGAACACTGCCAAGGGTCATCGGCCCGATGTCATCGTGCTGGATATCAAGTTGCCAGGCAAGGATGGCTGGGCAAGGCTCGCCCGCTTGAAGCAGGACCCAGACACGGCGGCGATTCCGCTCGTGATGCTGACGTCGCTCGACAAACCTCAGCTCGGCATGTCGCTCGGAGCTTCCGACTACCTGGTCAAGCCCATTCAGCCCTCCCAGCTCGTCGCGACGGTGCAGCGCTGGCTGCTACCCAGCGCTGACAAAGTTACGGTGTTGGTGGTCGACGCTGATGCCGAGGTGCGGGAAGTTGTTCAACGTACGCTGCAAGGCTCTGGTCATGCCGTGGTCACCGCAGCCAACGGAGTCGAAGGCCTAAAGGCTGTCGAAGCCCGGGCTCCCGGCCTCATCGTGCTAGATTTGATGCTGCCGGAGCTGGACGGTTTCGAATTCCTGCGGCAGCTCAAGCAGCACCCCCGCCACGCTCGATTGCCCGTGGTAGTGGCCACCGCCAAGGTGCTCACCGAAGACGAGCACAGGCGGCTGAACGAATCCGCCACGAGGGTGATCCAAAAGGTCGCTCACTCGCGCGCCGAGCTTCTGCTACTGGTAGAGCGTCAGGTGGCAGCGCTGGTCCAGCTCGAGCGCGCCTCGACCGCCCCCTCGAGCCTATCCCATTAGGCGACTGCGCTCGCCCAATTCGTCAGCGCGCTTTCGACTGTGACGTCGCTACACGCACGAGGTCCCGCACGCGGTGCTCGAATTCCTGCGGGGTTGCCCCTTTGGTCAGATACCCGTCAGCGCCATGCTGCTCCGAAATCCGGCGCAGCTCGTGACTGTCAGAGCTGCTGTAAAACATCACTTTGACCTCACCATTACGCAGCGTCCGAATCATCTTGATCACGTCGGGGCCAGCCAGGCCCGGCATGTTGACGTCCAGGATGACCAAGTCGAAATGGTCACGCAAGAGCGGGTCCATCGCCCCACGCGACCCCCCATGCAGCTTCGCCACGAAGCCCATGCGCTCCAGGCGGCGCCGCGTGAGCTCACCAAAGTCCAAGTCGTCGTCAATGACCAGGACCTTGCCCATGCGCGGTCCCTCCCCTGACGGCGGGCTACCACTGCCAGAGCTCACTTTCATGACCGTCCCCCAGTCGACCCGAGCAGTAACGCAATCTTGCCCTGCAGCCGCGCCCACTCTACGGGCTTGGTGTCGTATTCGTCGCAGCCGGCTCCCAGGGCCTTTTCTCGTTCCCCGACGATGGCATGCGCGGTGAGAGCCATGACCGGAATGTGTGCGATGCTCGCGTCGGCCTTGATGGCTCGGGCCGCGGTCCAACCATCCATGATGGGCAAGCTCATGTCCATCAACACCAAGTCCGGCAGGTGATCGCGCGTCATCTGCACGCCCGTCTGACCGTCGGTGCCGACCAAGACGTCGTGCCCCGCTCGTTTGAGGCGGCGGCTCAACATGTCGGCGTTCATTTCATTGTCTTCCACCACCAAAATCAGGGCCATGACTAGGATGAGTCTAGAATGAAACGCTCACATTGGCTCGGCCTTCGGCGGCGCCGCACGGGCGATCTCGAAAAGTTCGTGGGCCAGGGTGCGATGCTGGTGCCCGGCAGGCGACAATGGCAACGTTCCGCCTTTTCTTGCGCAAAAAGGCGCATGTGGCGATTTGTCGCCAGCTTCAATCAGGGCAAAGGAGCGCCTGCATCCTCAGGCGGCAGCGGCTCACGGTAACCGTAGATGGTGTCCTTCTGGTCCACGGGCGTGATGCGCACGTCGACTAGCGAATTCTCGAAGGTATAGGCTCGCGCGTGGACGGGCAGGTAACCGGGCGAGCGGATGACCACATCCAGCGGGCCGCTGTCGCGAGGCCGCTCGACCACCAGCGACTGACCGCGTTCGATGACGCCCAAACGTTTGCCGCCCCACATCACCGTGGCGCGGCGCGGCGGGAACGTCTTGAACACCACCTTCACTGTGGGCGAAAGGGGGCCCCCGGCATCCACCCCGCCCAAGCCGGGGCCCGCGGCGCTCGCCGGCAGCGTCAGCCCTCGCTCGGCGGATTGCCCTGCCACCGCTTCGCCTGGGGGCAGTGCTGCGCTCGTGGCCCGGCCTCGGGCATCGGCACCGGCGGCAGGCGCGTCGGTATCGGACGCCGACGTCGCCGCCCTGACCCACACGGCCACGACACCGAGCAAGAGCAAGCTACCGAGCGCCAGCCACAACCAATGGCGGCGCGCCCAATCCAGGCCTTGCTGGAAGGCAGCCTCGAGGCTCACGGACCACCCTTCGTATCTGCGATGTCCTTCAGGCGCCCACTGGCCGTGGTGACGGCATCCACCTCGGTCTCGTCCGGGGGAGGAGGCGGGTAGCGCATGCCGGGTTTCGGCACCGGGCCTTCGATGGGGCGGCGGGCCTCGCCCCGAATCGTGCCCTCTAACACGTTGACCGCAAGCGGCGGAATGAGCTCGAACTCGAAGCCACGCGAGGGAATGCGCATGTCATACACGTGATCATGCGCCAGGAACTGCCGAGAGAACTCCATGGGCGAGTCTCCTTTCACCTCCATGTTCCGGTGCTGGAGCAGAAAGTCGTACAGGCGGATGGCCAGGTGATTGGGCAAGCGATGGCACCCATGCGAGTAACCGTCGTTACTATAGATCGACAAGTAATTAGATGAACCGTGGGCGCGTATCCCCCGGTCCACATCGGGGTTGTCCCCTTCTCCTGGGATCACGAAATAGCCGGCCACCACGCCGTAGGCCGACAGGTAACCCGGGCCAAGCTCGTCGTAATTGACCATCCCCTGCCAACTGCCTTGAACCTTCTTGCTCTTGACCAAGCTGCGTATCGGCGTCGACTCCGGGGCGATCCAGACAGGTCCGGACACCACCTTGCGGAGCACCCGTGGACCCGTGTCGGAGCCTTTGTATCGGTAATATTCATAGCCGTTGGTCGCCTGCTCGGAGCGCCAACCGCCGATCGTCGTGCGCCAGCGCGCCAGCGCGAGCCGTTGACCTTGGTAGTCGAGCCACAGGGTCAAGCTGGGGTAACGCTGGCGCCACTGTACGCGCCATTTATCCTTGTCGTCGAACGGCGGATCGTACCAAACGTCGCCGCGATCAACGACGATCGAGAGCTCCATGTGCGGCGCGTAATACTCCGGACGCGGACCCAGCTTGACACCCACGCGCAAGCTCTGGAATTCCGCAGCGTCGTGCCTTTGGAAAAAGGCAAGCGCCGTTTCGGGCTTGTCCAGCCCCAGCTCGGCTGCGGCAGCCTGGGTGTACTCGTCCGCGAGATTGCGAATGGGGAGCTGTTCGCCCGAGGCGGACGTGAACGTGGGAGGGGCGCCCTCTTTGGGGTGCGTCGAGCCGTCCTCGATGACATCGGCGGCGGCCACGACTCGCTCCCGAAAGGCGCGCAGCAGCGCCGCGTGGTCGTTCTCGAGCGTGGAGCGGCTGAGGACGCTGAGCGTGCGCGGGCGAAACGAATGCCCATCATAGATCATGTGCTTCTGCTGGAACGCGCGCAGCGCGACCCGCAACGCCTCGTCTTGCATGCCGGGCTGGTGTTTGGGGCTGGCGCCCTTCTTGGCAGCAGCCTCAGCTGCCGGGTCCGCCAGAAAACCTTCGCAAATCAGGCGCTGTTCCGCCGCAGCGATGGCCTTCTGATCCGCGGACCAACGTTCAAAGTCTTTGACCTTGGCGGCCAGCGCTGGTTTCTTTTCCGCCAGCTCCGCGAACGTCTCGACGCCGGCTTTGACTCGCGCCTGCTCCAGCTCTTGCCCAACCTTGATCTGCTTGGCCGCATTGCGACGCATCACGATGGGCGCCTGGTGCGCAACGCTCTTGACCGCCAGGAGCGCGGCCTGCCCCTCCGGGTCGACGCAGGGCCGGGTTTGATCGAGCAGAAAGCGCTCTCGGATCACCGACATCGACGGGAAGATCCCGTAGAGCTCGAGGTAATTCTTTTCACCCGGCTCGAGCGGCTGGCCATCGCCGTCGAGCTGGTCGTTGGCCAGCCCGATGAAGACGCGTCGATACCGATTGAGCAGAAGCCGACCGTCAATCCTGTGCTCTTCGAACAAGAAAGGCGTCCAGTCATCGCTGAAGTCGACGACCGTGTAGCCAGCGAGATGCGCCTCCACCGCGGATATCCAGCGCTCTTCCCTTTGGCCCTGGACGTCCACCATGACGAGCACTCGGCCTTCGTCATCGCCAACGCGGCCATGCAGCGACGCAGCTCCCCCGGGCGACTTCGGTGTGGGAGAGCCCTCGTCCTCAGCCGCCGGGTCACCGGACCGGCCAGACGGTTCCTGTTGGCCCTTGGAGCCACATCCGCTCAGCGATCCCATCGCGAGCGCGACGAGCACCGGGAGCAGTAGGAAAAAAGCGAAGTCCGCGCTGGGTTTCACCCAATGTAAAGGCAGTGCCGAGCACGAACTTGGCGTGCGAGGCACCAGGGACAAACGAGCATTTCGCAGCACGGTCGAGACTGAGTATTAGCAAAGACCCGCGGCCGCGGGCGAGGAATGACCCATTCTCCGTGGAAAGCCCGCGGAATGGCGGAGTTACTTGCGCAGGGGCGGCCGGTAGCCGTGGCTGCGTTGGGTGTGGACCTCAAAGAAGAAGTCCAGAGCGAGCAAGTGTTCTTCCACAGACAAGTCCACATCATCCGACAGGTTGTGGTTCTCCCCGGGGTCGACGCTCAAATTGTAGAGCTCCACACTCTGCTCACGCTGGTTCCGGATGACCTTGTAGCCGTCATCGAAGACCATGGCTTGGCGCAGCAGCCCCTCCGCCACGATGGGCCGCTCGAATACCATGGCTCGGCCCTCGAGCAAGGGCACCAGGCTCTGCCCCATGAAGCTCGCGGGCGTGGGCAATCCATGCAGGTCCAATAAGGTGGGCCCTAGGTCGACCAAGCTGACAGGGGTGTGGATGCGCGCTGGAGCCAGCTGAGCTCCGCTCACGATCAGCGGCACGCGCAGCAGCTCGTCGTACAGGGTATTGCCGTGAAAGTACATGTTGTGCTCGCCAAAGGCCTCCCCGTGATCTCCGGTGATGATGAACAGCGTGCGCTGGCGAGCGCCTTGCGCCTCGACCGTCGCCACCAGCTGAGCCACTTGCTGATCCACAAAGCCGAGCGAGCGCAGGTACAGCTCTTTCGGCGAACCGTGCTCTCCTCCGCGCACGAAGGGCGCGTGGCTATCCAGGTAGTGCGCAAAAAGCAGGGTGGGCCCCGCCCGATGGGAGTCCAGGGCTTCGAGCAGGCGTTGGGTGACCTCCTCTCCGGTGGACCAACGCGCCAAGCTTTCGTCGAATTCATTCCGGTGGAAACCCCTGAGCAACCCCCAATCCGCCTGCATCCAATGCGCGGCAGGTAGCGCCAATGCATTCACACCTGCCTGAACGAGGTCAGTGGCAAAGTGGCGGCTCTTGTCGTGGGCCAACCAGTATTCGTAGTCATCCGGCTCGCGTGTCCAGTACTGCTGAGAAAAGTACGTGCCCGTGGAGATACCCGCGAGGGCAACGACAGTCTGGCTGCCCGGGGCGCGCGCCGCTTCGAAGCTCACCCCGGCGGCCCGCAGCCGTGAAACGGTCGGCATGTACGCAGCTTGCTCGGCGCTGCCGAAGACGTCGGCGCGCAGCGAATCGATTGAGATGACGACGACGATGGCGTCGGCTGGCAACAGCCGGCGCGCGGAAGGCGGCAGGTGCGGCAGCCGACTGCGATCGGCAAAGAACGGATTGGTGACGTCGGTTCGCCCGGCTCGAGAAGGGGTGACCGCGAAGGGCAGGTTCAGCCGCATCCCCATCAAATTGGCGGGCCACCGAGCTATGTCGATCTGGACCGAGTGCCTCTGCGGTGCAGCCACCGACCAAAAGAACCAAAGCCCGACCACGGGCCACACCGCGAACCTCACCCAACGGCCATTGACCCAGGGGCTACCCGCCCAGCGCGCCGCCAGAGGCCCGAGGCAGGGGGCGACACACACCGCGCTCATCCAGGACAGAAAAAAATGAGCCCCCGAATTGGCCATCGGTGAAACGGTGGAGTCGAGGTACTGGAGGACTACAGCGGCCCCGAGGGGCAGCAGCGGCCAGTAACCGAGCCGGGCATGCAGCGCAAATTCCACCAGCGCGGCCAGCACCAGCGCGACCCCCAGCACCAGGCTGGCCAAGAGCCGTGGTGGCGACAACCCCACCACGTCAGCGGTTCGCTCGGCCAGCCCCGACAGATCACTCGACAAAAATAGGGTGCCCAACACCAGCGCCAACACAGTGACGGCGCACGCACGCAGACGACGCGAACGCGGGCCAACCCGCAACCAGACATAGGCCACGACCCCAAACGCCATCCCAAGCCCGACATGGCGGCCGAGCTCGACACCGTGGTGCAACAGGCGGGTGCTCAGCCGATGCGGCGCAGCGCCAAAGGTGTTGACCAGCACCAGCTTGCTCAACCCGATGAGCAACCAGCCACCCGCAACACACCAGGCACCCACCTTTGCCACGGCCGGATGAGCCCGCGCCGGCGAATTTGCCCGTGCTTCGTGCTCGGTGGCGCTGACGAACGCTGAAACGAGCTCTAACTTGGGCTCGCACAACGCCAGCGAGGCCGGAGAAATCCCTTCCATGGCTCGCGAAGCGCTGGCGCGCGGAGCGCTGGCAGAGCGCGACCCAACGTCTACGAGTGTGAACGAGTGTCGAGTATTGTTTGCCACGGCGGAGCCGCCGCGACCGCGCGGCACGTGGGGTGTCTGATACCGAGGCTACGTGGCATGAATGGCCAGTCAAGGCAAGAGTGGCTTGGAGCCGCTAGCTGGTCCCAAACCGACAGTTGAGCCCAGCTGCGGCTAGTGCCTCGCGCACGCGCTCGATATGCTCGAAATCACGTGTCTCGAGCACCAATGAGACACTCACCCGAGTCACATCCGCTGGGCCGAAGCTCCTATCGTGGTCAACCTGTATGAGGTTGGCTTCGACGCCCGCCACGAGCCCGAGTAGCCGGGCCAAGGCCCCTGGGTGATCGGAGAGCTCGATGGCCACCCTGCACAGCCGGCCCGCGGCAGCCAAGCCGCGCTCGATCACGCGGGACGCCACGTTGAGATCGATGTTGCCCCCGCTCAAGATCACGCCCACCCGGCGCCCGCGCAGCTGCTCGGGGCGGCGCAGCAGCCAGGCCAGGCCGACGGCCCCCGCCCCCTCCACCACGGCTTTTTCTATTTCCATCAGGCGCACCAGAGCCGTCGCGATCTCCGCTTCTTCCACGCGCTCGACATTCGATACGTGGCGTCGAAGCGTCGGAAAACAGTGTTCCCCGATGCACGCGACCGCCAGGCCATCCGCCAGCCCAGGCTTGACGTCGACCCGCACGGGGTGGCCCGCGCGCAGCGCCTCGCTCAGGGTGGGCGCGTTGGAGGCCTCGACCCCAATGACCTGGATGTCGGGCCTCCGGCTCTTGATGGCCGTGCACACTCCCGCGAGCAGGCCGCCGCCACCCACGGGCACCACTACCGCGTCCAGGTCATCCACTTGCGCGAGCAGCTCGAGCCCCAGCGTACCCTGCCCCTCGATGACGGCGGGGTCGTCGAAGCCGTGCACGAGGGTGAGGTCCTGCTCCGTTGCCAGAGCGGCGGCGCGCGTTCGAGCTTCGTCGAAGCTCTCCCCCACGAGCTCCACCACGGCGCCGTAGGTGCGGCACTGAGCCATTTTGACCATGGGCGCAAAGCGCGGCATGATCACGCGCACTGGAATGCCCAAGCGCTGGCCGTGGTAGGCGAGCCCCAAGGCGTGGTTTCCGGCCGACGCGGCTACGACGCCGCGTACCCGCTCGGCCAGGCTCAGCGTCAGCAACCGATTGACGGCACCGCGCTCTTTGAAGCTGCCGGTGACCTGTTGGTACTCGTGCTTGAGAAATAGCTCGGCGCCACATGAGCCACTCAGCCGCGGCGAGGGGAAGACCGGCGTTTGGCGGATGTGACCGCGCAGGCGTTGCTCAGCCTGCTCTATGCCGTCCAGTGTCATCATGAGCCAAGCGCGGGGCCACCCGGGCTGTTCTCGCAGCATGCCTCGAAAGGCGCGAGCACGCCAGCCGATTGCTCAGGGCGAGCTTGCCGATTCGGCGCACGTGATGAGGGCTCCGAGATCGGCTTCGTCCACGATCAGGTCCTCGTTGCCATCGTCGAACCGACGGTTGGCATTGCAGGTGAGGTTCTTGCCTTCAAGGCTGGCCACGCCCTGAAACTCGCTTTGCACGAGCAGCGTGTTGTTGCCGGAAATGCTCACTTGCCCGTGCACGACGCACTCGGCCAGCGTGGTGTTGTTGCCGGTAATGGTCAGGTCCCCCTGGATGTTGCAGAAGGTGAGCTTCGCGTTGTTCTTCTCGATCGTGACGTTCCCCTCGATGGTGACGCCACGGATGACGGCATTGTTTTTCTCCACGACCAGGCCGCCGATCACCGATACAGCGGCACCCTCGCCGTAAATGACGGCGTTATTGCCGTCGATGGTGACGTTGCCCGTGACATCCGCTCCATCGTCCTCGGCATCTAGCACGAGCACGGTGTTGTTCCCCACTCGAGCGCTCTCCACGGGATCGATACCCACCTCGCGCAACGTGACGTTCCGCTTGTAGCAGACCACGTCCACGACCGCGCCGCCCTCGTCGAGGATTACATCCGCGAAAGCTTCGGCCCCGCAGCGCTCTAGAACGGCGTCGCACTCGGGCGTGTCGCAGGCGCGGTCGACGCGGGTGAGGAGGCCGCCCTCGTTCTCTCCAATCACGATGGCCTGACCCAGGCGGTACGGCGTGGAGTAGCCCTGATCGTCGTGCCCGCACCCCACAGCGCACCCCAACAACAAAACCTTACCCATTTTCGTCAGCATGGCCGGCCTTTCTTCAGAAAGTCTCTCGAAGTCGCGGGATGAGTGTGCAGCGCCGCCAAGAATTATGATGCCCCCAGAAAAGCCATGGAAACCGCACAATTGGAGCCCACGCCGGAGCTGGAAAACTCAGTGCTGCGTTGCCGGCCGGCGCACCCTGCTCTGGTGGACCGAGCCGCGATAACGCTTTTCAAACTCGGCCGCCCTGTCGCTCGCCGCTTGCTCGAGGCCCAGGCGCTTCAAGGCTTCAATCGCGATCACCTCGCGCTCTTGAGCCAGCGCGCCACGTTGAAAACGCTGCTCGTGCTCGCGCGTGAGCGCCAACGCCCGTGACGGATCCTCGGACAACAGAGCTTGGGCTTTTCGCAACAACTCGGCTTCAGGCAAGCCGGAAGACGCAGCCTTTGGACGGCGCTGGCGCTCGGGCTGCGCAGCAGCCTCGCCAGCCGCACGCGGCTCGGCGACGGCCGGGGCGAGATCAGGACCGGGAGCCACGGCTGGCTCAGCCCCGGGCGATGGCGTCGTCAACGGCGCTGCTCCCTCCACAGCATTGGAAGGGCTTTCTACCGGCACTCGATGCGCCGGACTTGCGCTGCCAGGATCGGGGGTGCTGCGGGTGATGGACCAAATCGCAACACCGCTCACGATACCGCCGGCCATCCACGCTCCCCAGCGAAAGACCGCGATGGGGGCCTTGATCGTCCCTGCCGCACCCGCCAGGCCCGCCTCGGGGCCCAGGGCTTGGCTCAGACTCTGCTTCAACTCGAGCAGCTCCCTTTGCGTGCCGAGCTGGTCGCGATTCACTCGCAGCAGCTCGCGCAGCTCGCTGGGTACGTCTGGGTCTTCCGCCGTCCAGCGCGTCAGCTTCGGCTCAGGGGTCATGACACTACCTCTTGCTCGCGAAATTTCTCGAGCAGCAGGCGTCGTGCCGCACGTAGGCGAGAGTACGCCGTCTGCAACGGGCAGTCACACACGGCGGCGACCTCCTTCATGGACAGCTCCTCGAGCTCATATAAGACGAAAACTTCGCGCTTCTCCGCGTCCAGGTTGCCGAGCAGGCGCTCGAGCGCGTCAGCCGCCTGGTTGTGCTCGAGCTCGACGTGTTGGTGCGCAGGCAGCGACTGTTCGGGTACCTCTGGGACCGAGCGCTCGCGGCGGATGTAGGCGCGACGCCGGTAGTTGGACGCCACGCGCCTGCAGATTCCGTACATCCAGGTGCGCAGTGACGAGCGCCCGCCAAAACCCGCCAACCCCTGAAAGACAGCCACGAAGACCTCTTGGGATTGATCATTGAGATCACCCGGGGCCACCCCCAGGTGTCGCATGACGCGCAGAACGAACGGTGCATACTCATCGAAAATCGCCCGAAAGCTCGAGTCGCCGCCCGGCTCTGCCTCTTTCGGAGCCAAGGTTACGCCCGACCTTCGTGGGGTAGGTAGCCGCTCACTTCAAAATTTATGATCCGCACTTCACAAATCGAGTCCGAGTGAAAAAACTGCAACACCGAACAACCAGGGCCCTTGGTGTAGGGTAACGTCCACCCCATCCGTGAAAAAGTAACGGCGCTGCACCAGCGGAACCAAGAGCGAGCCTGAAACCGAAAGAAACAGCGGCCCAGCCGGGTACCTACCCGAAGCACCGAAGCCAAATGCCGCAAGCCAACGTTCGGTGGGCTGGTCCTGGTCGAATCCAAACCCCGTCGCCTGTACCATGCCAATGAGCTGGTCCACACATAGTTCCACCTCCACCCTCCCGAGCTGGGATGTCCATGGGCAAATCCGCAGCTGTAGCGTCCTCAGCGCGAACTCTGCTCCAGCATCCGCCCCGAGGCGTTGACCGCGCCAATAGGTGCCAGCCAGCACCAATGGCCAGAAATTGGGTGGCCGCAGCTCGAGCCGTGCCTGAGCTCCCACTCCCAGCCGCGGCAATAAGCCCGCGCTGACCGCCACCCCCAAGCTCGGTTGTACCCCAAAGCCCAACCGAGGGCTGTGTGTCGCTGCCGGGATGCTGACGGCCGTGGCCAAGCTGGGTGCGCTGCTCGACGCCGGCACTTGGGTAACTGGCGGAGTTGCGGCAGCCCCGGCAGGGCGAGCTCGCGGCAAGTCTGCGGCTAGCGACAGAACCAGTGCCAGTGAATCGTCGAGGGCAGAGCAATGCCGAGCCGCCGTTTCCAACCGGCGCCGGCCCAAAAGGCGCCCATGCTCGTCCTCTAGCCTCACTACGATGACGTAGCGTGCCCTTTCTCGATGAGCCCGCACCTGCGCGAACAGATCTGCCTCGAGCGCTGGTACGAAGACGCGGCGCCGCAAGCGCGCCTCCACCGCGCGCGTGAGATCGGACGCCGGCTGGCACTGCTTGGCCCCCGCGTGCAGAACATGCTCGAGGTGCACGAGGGCGGGGGCGTCAACACCTGAACGAGCGACCTCCGCCCGGAGCCCCGGCGCAAGCACGAGTGCCAGCGCCATGCTCATGCGACCGGTGAAGCGAACCGGCGTTTTCATCGAGGCAGAGGCACACAGCAGCCCGTGATGCAGTACTCGCTGATGCTGCAATCTGTCTCGCTCGCCGGGTCACAGCCGCGCAGCCCGTTCTCGCAGTTGGGCCGCGCGTTGCCCCCCAGGCTGCAGCTCGCCGGTAGGGTGGTCTTGCCCACGCAGAACTCGCACTCGGCGCAATCATTTTGACAGCCCGGTACCGGAGTGCAGGGCTGGCACGACGCCGGCTCCGAGCCGGTGCCGGGCTCGCACTGGCTGGCGTCGAGGTTCTCGGAACCGAGCCAGACGAAGCGGCCGCTCGCCGCCGGCAGCTCACAACATCCAAAACAGTCACAGCCGTTAGGGGTGAGGGGCAAACACCCTTGTTCGCAGTCGGCTCGTTCATCCGCGTCTAATTCGCACGCCGGATTGGGGCTCGAGTCGTAGCTGCACCGGTCGAGCCCTGTTGGCGGAAAGTCTGGCGCGACGGCCAGCGGATCACAACGATAGGACCACGCGCAACCATCATCGCCGCCCCCCGAATTGCGATCGAAGTAGCAATCCGCGTTGCACGAGCCATTGACACGCGTGATGACCCCGGTGAAAAGCTCGGCCTCGCTATCGTCGCAGGGGCCCAGGCACTCGGGATCGCTGGCATCGACGAGCCCATCCGCGTCGTCGTCGAGGCAATCACCGCACTCTTGTATGGAGCTGCCACACGCTCTTGGAGTGCACTCGACCGCGCCGGGGGTGAGCTGTACCCCAGCAGCATCCCCGCCGGAAGCCCCGAGCCCCAATGCAGCAGGCGCACCCGCCTCCCCGAGGTTCTGGCCGACCTGCACCGCTTCAGTGCACGGCATGAGCAAGACGGTACAGGCCGCCATGCTCGCCATGCCGGGCCTCCTGCGAACGAGCTGAACGAAACGGAACACGGCCAACGCTAAGTATGGACGGAGTTAAGGCTCAGTGCGTCACAATTGCCAAAACAGCGGCCAGCTAATAATTCGTAGGGCCAGCTCCTACTAGGGGGTGACGCAGCAGGCCAGCACAAACCAGCTGGCTCATGCCGCGAGGAGAGCCCCCATGCACAAGTATCGATTCGTTACGGGTTTGTTGGGATTGTCCCTGTTTGCAGCCGCTGCCTGCTCCAGCAAGAGCAACACGGATTTCGCAAGCACAGAGCCCACCAGCGGCGAGGAATCACTCGATGGTGCCTCGGACTTGACCAGCACCAGTGGACCCCAAGGGTCCAACAACGGAGCGGACGCTGGAGCCGGTGCGATAGATCTGCCCGGCTCGATTACAGTCGATCCCGACGGGGTGCTGCTGTGTGACACCGAGCCGTGCCAGTGCAACAACGGCGTCGACGATGACGGCGACGGCACGACCGACGGCTTCGACGTAGAGTGCACCGGTGCCATCGATGATGACGAGGGCACCTTCGCCACGGGCATTCCCGGCGACAACCGCGACCCCAAGTGGCAAGACTGCTTCTTCGACGGCAACTCCGGCGCGGGAGACGACCGCTGTCGCTATCCCACGGCGTGCCTGACGGGCGAGCTCGCACAAGATGACGAGGCGTGTGCCACGACGCAGGCCTGCCGCGACAACTGCCAACCACGCACCCCCAATGGCTGTGACTGCTTCGGCTGTTGTGCGGTGCAGCTGCCTGGCGGCGCGCAGGTGAACGTGATTATTGGTGACTCGTGTTCACTCGAAAAGATTGGAGACGCCGACGCCTGTCCGGCCTGCACGCCCAGCGACTCCTGCAGCAACGAGTGCGGAGAATGTGAGCTGTGCCTCGGCAAAACTGCCGCCGACCTCCCCGCGAGCTGTACCCCCGAGCCCAATGAGCCGGATCCGACCGAGCCCAATGAGCCAGATCCGATCGAACCCCCGCCGGCGCCAAGCCCCACTTGCGACGGTCTCCAAGACTGCACTGTCAGCACTGATTGCGCGAGCCAAGAGTTTTGCTCCCTCGGCTGCTGCCTGACCATCATTCGCTAACGTCACAGAATCACTCAGTGCCCCCTCCGGTCAGTTCAGACCGTGAGGGGGCATCTGCGTTGAGCCGGCGAGCGAGGTCGGCGGAAACGCGCGTGAGCTGCCGCGACGGGCTCGCAGGCAGGACTCGCCTGTCCGAGCGGACATAGCATTACGCAATCCTTGTGAATAACCGTACCCTGGTCTCGTGTAATGCATCGCCCGAGCCGATCGACAGGGAGGAGCCTCTGGGTTGTAGGCGCGGCACTCTTGCTGATGGCCCAGGCGCAGGTTAGAGACTCGACCCCGGGAGAGTCCGAGCGCGCGCTGGCGGGTCTGATTCGAGTGGGAATTCCCACGCCCGCGGCGTCGTCCATCGCCGCGACCGCTGGAATTGCCTATGGTTGGCTGGATCCGGTGGCAGACCTCGCTGTGAGCGGCCACCGCCTCGGGGCCAGGCTGAGCGCGGCCTTTACAGCTCTACCGTTTCTGTCACTCGCCGCGGATGTTCGGGGCCATCTGGACGCTTTCCCGAACTCTGCCGGTGGGCCGGAGACCAATTTCTATGGCGAGCCACGGCTAACCGCTCGCTTCGCCCGATCGGCGGTGGAGGGCGTCTACTGGGGAGCGGAGGCAGATGTGCGCTTCGTCGGTGCCCAGGCACCCTCCGTGCACTGGCCTGCCACCAGTCCTTCCATGCGCGGCCTATTGGGCACACGAGTTCAGGAGCGGACTTGGCTCGCGGCGCAGCTCGGATTTCAACTGGACCGCTCCGCGCAGGTAGTCCCCGATCCCGGCAGCGTGTCTGCGACCGATCGGCGGACACTGGGGATGAGCTCGTGGAGCGCCGTGCAGTGGGGTCTGGGGGCGAGCCACCGGCTAGCGCGCTTTCAGACCGAGTTGATCGGCGAAGTGAGCGGAGAAGCGTTCGTGGGTCAGAGGGCTCCGAGCTTCGTGCAATCGCCGTGGCAGCTCAGCGCGGGCGCGCGCCAGCCACTCAGCGAGGCATTGTCGCTACTCGTCAGCGCAGAAGTCGGGCTGAGCGCGCGGCCGCAGACCTGGCCCGTCGACGACCTCCGGCCGATTCAGCCGCGGGCGGCCGGAGGCTTGACCATCGTGTGGCGCTTGCACACGCCCGAGCCAGCCCTTCGCGGGCAACGGGCGGAAGAGCCACTACCTACGCCACCCTCGGTCACACCCGCACCCAGTGCAGATCCACCCGCCGCAGCATTGGCGACGACTCCAGTGTCGGGCATGGTGGTCGACGAAGGAGGCCGGCCGCTCCCGGACGCGCTGGTCACGTTGATGCGTGCAGGCGCAGAGCCCCAAGAGGTGCGCAGTTTGGAGGATGGCAGTTTCGCGTTCACGGACGTCCCCGTAGGATCCGTAGAGCTGCGCGTTTCCACGGCCGGCTTTGATGAAGTCCAGATCGCGATCCAACCGGGGCAAGAGCGAATCCGCGAGGTCGTTCTGCATCCGTCCGTACCCGCGGGACAGGTGCGCGGCCGTGTGCTCGATCTCTCGGGTAGTCCCGTCCAAGCCAACATTACCATCACCCCAGGGGAACACCCGGTCGAGGTGGGCAGCGACGGTTCTTTTACCGTGGAGCTCACTCCTGGGCGCTACACCGTGAAGCTCCGGCACCCAAGCTTCACGACTCAGGAGCGGGTCATCGTCGTTCACGATCGCGGTGTCGTCATCCTGAACATCGCCCTGGCTCGCTGACGCCCATGCAAACCAAGGGCCTAGACTCCAAGCGGACTCCAGTCGTCGCCGCGCTCGCTGTCCTGTCGCTCATCGCGCTCGCGGTGGTGGGCTACCGTTGGGCACGCAGCGATGCGCTCGCGACCCTGGTGGAGCTTTCGGGTCAGCCCGAGCGCGACACTGCCACCCGCAAGGAGCGCTGGCTCACGGCGGCGGTGGGGGACGGTTTCGCGAGCGGCGATGGAGCGCGCACCTCTGGGCAGTCGGTCGCCCACTTCCGTTTGATCAATGGGGCCCGCCTGCGGCTCCAACCTTCCTCGCGGGTCCGTTTCCATGCGCCGGGAGACCGTGGCACCCTCGAGCTCCAGGTCGACGTGGGCCAGGTCGACGTAGAGAGCACGTCGAGCGCGGTCCGCATCGACTCGGAGTTTGGCGAGCTCAGCCTGGACCCGAACAGCTCGGTCCGCCTGCGTCGCGACGCCGATCGCCTGCTGGTGGATGTGGAGCTCGGGCGGGTCGAGATCGGCGACCAGAAGCAAGCCATCGGCTCGGGGCAGAGCCTTGAGCTCGAGATCGGTGGCATCCGGCTCGACCTGCCCGGCACCGGGCGTCCGGCAGCGTCACTCGACGCCGGCGGGGCGAAGTCCAACGTCGGTGGCGCGAAGCCGCAAGCCGCGCCTGAGCCCCCACCCGAGCCGGAGTTGGGCGAAGGCGTCCGCAACCCCGACTTCGTGGTCAACGCGGGCGACACGTTCACGGTGCACGATCCCAGTCCGCCGCCGGCCATCGGTTTTGCGCTGGCCGGCGTCTGCTCGGGTCCGGCGCAGCTCACGAGCGCAGGCCAAACCACCGCTGCCGTGGGGCAGGCGAGCCTGCGCTTCCCCCGCGGTCGACATCACTACGAGGTCCGCTGCCTCGAGCGGCCCGATGTCGTGGTGGCGAAGGGCTACGTGTCCGTGCTGCGGGACTCTGGCACGCGCCAGCTGCCGAGTTTTGCCCCCACCGCGAACGTCATCACCGACGGCCGACGCTACACGGTGATGTACCAATACCGCCTGCCCGAGGTCACGCTGAGCTGGCCCGCAGCTCCGCGTGCCGATGCTTATACGCTGGAGATCGACGGGCGCACCCTCGCGACGAAGTCACCCACTCACAAGCTTGCTGCGCTCGGCAGCGGAACCCATCGCGTCGCGTTCTCAGCGGCCACCACGCCACCTCGCCGATCACGCACCACGACGATTGAGGTGGTCATGGACACGCAAGCGCCCGCCGCCCGAGTATCGGCCCCTCCCCTCGGGTTTGAACCGCAGCCGTCGGTGCAGATCGCCGGCCAGGCTTTGCCCGGCTGGACCGTCTCGGTCGGTGGCGAGCCGATCCCGCTCGATACCCACCGCAATTTCTCGGCGCAGCACGCCGGCAGCGGCGTCTTGCCCATCGCCTTCTCGCATCCGAGCCACGGCACGCACTACTACCTCCGGCGCCCCAAGGCCCCGCCTCCATGAACGTGTCGCAACACCCGCTCGACGATAAGCTGCTGCTCGGCCGCTACCGGGTCGTACGCCTCTTGGGAGAAGGCGGTATGGGCACCGTGCATCTGGCCCGGGTCGAAGGTGCAGAGGGCTTCACGCGCCCCGTCGTGGTCAAGCGCATGCGCCGCGAGATTAGCTCCACCGACGAAGGCAACCGCTTGTTCATTCGAGAGGCCAAGATCCTCTCGCGGATGCAGCATCCTGCAATCGTCGGTATCAGCGACTTCGGCATCGAAGATGGCGCTCACGTCATGGTGCTCGAGTATGTGCACGGCTACACGCTATCGTCGTGGCTCGAGTACAGGCGGCTACTGCAGCGCCCGCTGCCGGTCGACGTCTGCTTGTTTATCCTGCGCCGCGTCTTGGACGCGTTGCACTACGCGCACCACTTTGACACCGAAGAGGGGCAGGAGATCGAGATCGTCCACCGGGACGTGGCACCGGACAATATCCTGATGAGCAACCGGGGCTACGTGCACTTGCTGGACTTCGGAGTCGCAAGCATTCGGGGTCCCCGCGCCGACAAGTCCACGCAGGCCGGCGCGTTCCGCGGCAAGCTGGGCTACGCGGCGCCGGAAACCATCCAGGGTCAGCCCGCGACGCCGCGCTCGGATCAATATTCGGCGGCGGTGGTGTTGTTCGAGTTGCTCACGCATGAAACTCTGTTCGTCTCTGATTCGATGGGGGCGACCGTGGTGCGCATGGTCAACGAAATCCCCGCGCTGGCGTCGACCCAGCGAGAGGACATTTCCCCTGGGCTCGATCCAGTGCTCGCACGGGCGCTGGCCAAAAATCCGGAAGAACGCTTCGAGTCGACCCTGGCCTTCTCGCGCGCGCTTCGCCCATTTCAAGAGCGAGACGACGATGAGGTCGCGCAGCAGCTCCAGGATCTGGTGCGTGAAGATTTCGAGGTTCTGCCGCAAAAGATCGATGTCGAGGGACTCAAGTCTCGCGGTGATGCTTTGGCCAAGCTGTTCTCGACTCGGCCCGAGCCGGTGGGGCGTGTCCGGGACACGCATCCCGCCCTGATGTCCCCACCGGACGCGTGTCCCGCGCCGGACTCTCCCCCGTCACGCGCGGAGGCCGCAGCTCCGCCGGCTGCTCCCGTGGCCGCACCGCTGCCGCCTCAACATCAAAAGCAGCTCCGCCGGCTGCTCTGGGGACTGCTCGCCGTCGGCGGACTCTTGGCACTGGGTCTGGGGGCCGCCGTATCGCTGCTCGCGCGGGGAGGCGGCGGCGCGGAGCAGGTGGTCGTGGTGGGCGGCGACCGATTCGAGCCGGAGCCGTCAATGCAAGCGGCCACGGCCCGAACGGAGGAACCTCGCACGACCGCAGGACCCGCCGCCGAGCCGCTTCCCCCAGCGCACGATCCAGAGGCAACCGCTGCTGCAGTGGAAGACCCGCCAGTCAAGCAGAGCTCGAGCAAGCAAAGCTCGAAGCCCGCGCACGGCTCGGCCAGCGCGACGGCAGCCCTCACGTCGGGGGATGAGAGCCAAGACTTACAGCAGAAGCTCACACGGGCGGTGCAGCAACAGAGCGGCTCCTTTCAGAACTGTTTCACGGTGAATCTAGAAAGCGCGGGCAGCGACTCTACTGCCGTGCTGCATTTTTCGGTTGCGAAGCAGGGCGGGACCGCTCAGGTTAAAGTAGAGCCCGCCCGTGTGGCCGCGACGTCGCTTGGAAGCTGTCTCGAGAGGGCTGCACGTCAGGTGCAGTTCCCCGCATTGTCGGACGCCACAAGTTTTCGAGTTCCCGTACGGGCGCGGGTCACTCGCACCCGAGAACCAAAGTGAAACGACCCCCTTCCTTCTTCCATCGATTGCGGCAGTGCCTGCCCGGGGCGGCGCTGTTTGGCGCTCTCGGGTGCGGGTTCGTGGGCATTGACCTCGAGAGCGACCCGGAGCTACTCGGCAAGCCCACATATACGGACTCCACGGGTGGGGGCGGCGCGTCAGGCTCCCTGCCCAGCACTCCGCGCCCCCCTCGGGGCCTAGGTGGTGCGCTCCAGGGCGACCCCATGAACGGGGACGCTGGCGCCGACGCTGGCCCCACGGGAGACATCCCGATGGACGGCGGTGCGGTCCACATAGATGCGGGTTCCCGGCTGGACGCCGGACCCGGCGTCGGGGGTCCCGACGCTGGGCGCAACGACGGGGGTCCCGGCGATACGTGTTCTCCCGACTGCGGCTGCAGCCCAGGGGACAGCTGCGACCTGGCGTGCCTTGCTGCGTCCTGCGCACCGAGTTGCGGCAGCGACTCGAGCTGCCAAATCGACATCGGCAACGCAGAAGGGGTGGTGATCGCCTGTGCGGAAGGAGCAAGCTGCAGAGCCACCGACCCGAGCGGCGACGCGGTAGCCTTCGTCTGCACGGGCGCGGGCAACTGCACGGCCGAATGCCAGGGGGCAGCCAGCTGTTCGATCGACTGCAGAGGCACAGGGAGGTGCAGCCTCGACTGCGGGGAAGCCGAGACCTGCACGCTACAGTGCTCGAGCACGTCGGAGTGCCTGCTGACTCGGCAAGGCGACCAAGACCAGGTCGACATCGAGTGCGCGGATCAGGTTCCCGCAACGGTCTGCGGCGAGTTCGTGCTGGCGTGCAACGCCGCTTGCCCGTAGGGGCGCCCAGGGGCAAGCCGGTGCCCGCGGGTTCGACGCCCCGAGCCCCGGCGGCCCGTGGGATGAAGCCGACTCGAGCGCGCCGACTGGCCGTGCCTCGAGCTACGCTCGACGCCGTCAAATTCTAAGGCCGGGCGCCTCCTGCCCACTCTCCGCGACATACTCGTCATAACCCCCGCCATACGTACGAGTCCCTCCAGGCCTGAGCTCCAGCACCCGATTCGATAGCGCGCTCAGGAACTTGCGATCGTGGGACACGAACAACAGCGTCCCCTCAAAGCCGCCCAGTACCTTGACGAGCATCGCCTTGGTGTCGATGTCGAGATGGTTGGTAGGCTCGTCGAGCACCAGCAAATTGGGCGGGTCAAACATCATCAAAGCCAAGACGAGGCGAGCCTTTTCGCCGCCCGACAACAGGTCGCAGCGCTTCTCCACGTCGTCACCGGAAAACCCGAACGCGCCGAGCAGCGTCCTGAGCACGCCGAGCGTGGCGAGCGGATAACTCTCCTGCACCATCGAGAGCACGGTCTTCCCCGCATCCAGCACCTCCATGGCGTGCTGCGCAAAATAGCCCAGCTTGACGCCGGCCCCCAATCGGACGCTTCCCCGATCGGGCAGGGTGGTGCCGGCCACGAGCTTGAGCAATGTGCTCTTGCCCGCGCCGTTGACGCCCATCACACACCAGCGTTCCTGGCGCCGGATCAATAAATCAAAATTGTCGTAGATCTGGTTCGAGCCATACGCCTTGGAGACGCTGGCGAGCATGGCCACGTCGTCGCCCGAGCGAGGCGGCGCCCGAAAGTCGAACTCCACTTGTTTCCGCTGGCGAGGCGGCTCGATTTTTTCGATCTTGTCCAGCTTCTTGACGCGGGATTGGACCTGCGCCGCGTGGCTGGCCCGAGCCTTGAAGCGATCGATGAACGCTTGCTCTTTGGCCAGCATCGCTTGCTGGCGGTTGAACTGCGCCTCGCGTTGCGCCACGCGCAGCCGGTATTGCTCTTGATAAAAGGCGTAGTTTCCCGAGTAGCTCGTGAGCTCGCCTTCATCGATATCGACGATGCGGGTGATGACGCGATTCAAGAAAGCTTGATCATGCGAGGTGATGATCAACGCCCCGTCGAAATTCTGGAGAAAGCTCTCGAGCCAGATGATGGACTCGATGTCCAAGTGGTTGGTTGGTTCATCCAGGAGCAGCGCGTCCGGCTTCATCAACAGCACTCGCCCGAGAGCGACACGCATCTTCCAGCCGCCGGAGAGCTTGCCTACATCCCCCTGGATCATCTCCTCCGAGAAGCCGAGCCCGGCCAGCACCTCGTTGGCTCGCGCGCTCAGCGCGTAACCGTCCAGCGCGTCGAAACGGGCCTGTATCTCTCCGAAACGCTCCACCAGCTCATCCAACCGCTGCAGCTGATCCGGGTCCGCCATGGCCGCTTCCAGCTCGGCCAGCTCCCGGCCCACGTTGGCCACCTCCCCTGCCCCGGCGATGGTCTGCGCGAGCACGCTCTGCCCGCTCATCTCACCTACATTCTGATCGAAGTAACCTATCGCGACCCCACGGTCCACGTTGACCTGGCCGGCATCCGGCTGCTCCTGACCGACGAGCATGCGAAAAACGGTCGACTTGCCGGCCCCGTTTGGGCCGATGAGCCCGACGCGTTCACCGCGGAACACCGCCAGGCTCGCGTCGAGGAACAAGATTTGGCTGCCGTGGCGCTTGGAAATGGAATCGAGCTGAAGCACGGCGCGGACCCTGCCATCGAAATCCCTCGAACGAAAGGGCCAAAAAGGCCCGCCTCAGGGGCGTTGCAGGGCCTGCTTGCGAGGCCCGTGTTGCGCATCGAGCGTAACGAGCTGCGCATCCCGAGTGAACGACTCGTGCCCGCCGAATGGGTGAGCCCGCTCTCGGTGGATGTATGCGCGCGCCGCCAACGTACTACTTGGCACCCTTGCAGCGCCGCTTGGGTGACAGGCCAAAAGCCCGTTTAAATCGGTTTTTATGTCCTACTTTAACTAATCCTCGCCTCTGATCCTGCCGATCAACCAGCACGTCATCCTGCTACCGACGAGCTTGGCTCGCTTTCTGCAACACTCCTTGACGTTCGCGACGAGAAGGAGAACACAGAAAGAGGCACTCGAGCTCATGTCGGCTGCAGCAGACGAGCAGACTCGAGAGAGGGGAAGGACGAGGTGCACATGAGCGCGCGCTCGAGTGCACACGGGTTGACGATGGTAGCTAGTGTGCCGAGCGCGCAGCTTCGGACACACAGGTAGAAAAGAAACGAGGTCAGAATCGCGAGGCTCGCGGTCGCGAGTCAGCTGGCATAAGGTCAATGGAGACGCGGTGTTTCAGTGTAAGCCGGCGCGCACAGTTTTTTGCGCAGTCCGGGCACTGGCGACACAAACTGTGCAAACGGGGTTGCACAATTAGCGCAGGCAACACGTAGCACCAGACTCGGTGCATGTGCGCAAAGCTGAGACTTGTACAGACCGAGAGCGTGCCCGCGCCGCATTGACGACATACGAAAACCTCGCCCTAAACGCCTTCTGGTGTGCCGATTCGGAGTGTTTCCGAATAGTGTTCCACCATGGGTCGTCTTCATTTCTGCACACGAGACTTGGCGCGCTTTCTGCTAAGTTCCTTAACGTCGGCAAATGCTACGACGAAAGGAAAGGTCTCCGTGTCCAAGATGAGGCTTTTGACATTCTCGATGATGATCGCTGGTACCGCCATGGGCTGTACCCAAGCTCCAATGACCACCGAAGAATTGGGGCAAAACAGCGAAGAGCTGTGCGCCAACGGTGACGGTGTACCATCCGCGATGGCGGCGCTCGGTGTCGCGGCCGCGAAAGAGCTGAGGCGCTGGCAGTCGGGCACGGACTTCGCCGTCAGCAACAACTCCCTCGTGCTGACCAGCACGGGCAAGGCCCAATGCTCGGACGGCAGGTGCTGGAACACCCAGGCGGTGCTGGACCTACAGCGGGCTCCGTTCAACACGATCAAGTTCGGCCCCATCACCTTTAACGCGGACAATTTCAGGAGCACGCTCGTCGCCAAACATCAGGAGCAGGCGGTCTGTGACTCGCGCCCCAGCAATCAACAGGGGAACTGCACGGTGGAGGCGCACCGGTTGACGTTCAGGTCGCAACAAACGGGCTCGTGCGACACCATGTTCACCTTTGACGCTTCGTCACCCACCGGCGCCCCGCTCAATTTCCCGGGTAACCTCAAGAACAAGCTCATCTTTGTGGGTGAACCCAGTAATCCGTACATCAACTTCACCAGCACGGGGACTACGGTTTCCCTCGACCCCACCTACGGTCTGGTTGAAGACAGTACGAACCAGGGGGCTACCTGCGCGGTAACGTGTACCAAGATCAGCAGCGCCTCCCTGCTTGGCCAGTGCTGCAGCTGCAGTGGTAGGAACTCGACGTTCGTCTCGGCGTCGCCGGCGAATCCGAACATCTTCAGGTGCCAGTAGTCGCCGCTTGGAAGGCACCGAACCGTGCCAGCACTAACAGCGCGCCCTGCGCTGGTAGTGCTGGATTCTGGGGGTGCCGACTAGCGGGCGAGAAGCAGTGATTCGTCCCAGCTCGAGAGGGCTTCGTAGCCCAGCAGGTTGACGGTGGTTGCCGCCAGCGACGACAGGCCAAACTTCTTGTCGGTCTTCAAGCGCAACGAGCCGCCTGTCTGGTTGTCGTACAGAATGCACGGCACCGGGTTCAAGGTATGGCTCGTTTTGGCTTTGAAGCCGCCGTGGCCGTCTGACACGGGCTGGCCGCTCTTCTTGTCCAATTCGTACATTTCGTCGGCGTTGCCGTGGTCCGCCGTAATGAGCGCGACTCCGCGCGCGGCATCCACCACCGGCAGCAGCCGACTGAGCACGATGTCGAGCGTCTCGATGGCGATGACCGCGGACTGAAAGCTGCCGGTGTGGCCCACCATGTCGCCGTTGGCGTAGTTGACGCGCAACGTGCGGTGCTTGCCCGACTGAACTTGCTTGATCAGCTCGTCGGTGATCTCCGCCGCTTTCATCCAAGGGCGCTGTTCGAACGGCACGACGTCTGAGAGGATCTCTTTGTAGACCTCCAATTTCTCGTCAAACTTGCCGCTCTTGTTGCCATTCCAGAAGTAGGTCACGTGCCCGTATTTTTGCGTTTCCGAAATGGCGTACTGGCTGATGCCGGTGGACGCCAAATGCTCACCCAGGGTGCCCTTGATGGCGGGGGGTGACACGAGAAAACGCTCGGGGAGCTTCAGGTCGCCATCGTATTGCAGCATGCCCGCGTAACAGACCTTGGGCACGTCCCCGCGCTCGAAGGCTTTGAACTCGGGACCTAGCGTGAAGGCTTGAGTGATCTCGATGGCGCGGTCTCCGCGAAAGTTGAAGAACACCACCGAGTCGTTGTCGACGATGCGCCCAACCGGCGTGCCATCCTTCACGATCACGAATGGATCAAGGTTCTGATCGGTCGCCGACGTACGTTTCCGGAGCGCGGTGATGGCCTCGAGCGCCGAAGCAAACTTCTCACCCTCACCTCGCACATGGGTCTTCCAGCCCAGGGCGACCATCGGCCACTCCGCTTCGTAGCGATCCATCGTGATCTTCATGCGGCCACCGCCGCTGGCAATGGCGGCGTCGAAACCTCCAGTATTGACCTCTTTTAGAAACTGCTCGAAGGGGCCCACATACTCGAGCGCCGAGGTCTCTGGAACGTCACGCCCATCGAGCAAGATGTGGAAGCGCACCTGTTTGACGCCCTCCGCTTTCGCTTGCACGACCATGGCTTTCAGGTGGTCGATGTGCGAGTGCACGTTGCCATCGGAAAATAGGCCGATGAAATGCAGCGTGGACCCATGCTTCTTTACGTTGCCGATCACATCCCCCCAGGCGCTGCGACGAAACATCTCTCCGTCCTTGATCGCGTCCGAGACCAGCGCCGCACCTTGCGTATACACCTGCCCTGAGCCGATGGCGTTATGCCCCACCTCGGAATTGCCCATGTCCGCGTCAGAGGGCATGCCCACGGCAACGCCGTGCGCCTTGAGCGTCGTGTTCGGATAGTTGTGAAATAGGCGGTCGAGCAGCGGCGTACGGGCGGCGGCAATGGCATTGCCCACTTCGCGCTCGGCGATACCGAAGCCATCCAGCACGACCGTGACGACTGGACCTGGAATGGCCTTGAATGAGGCGCTCTTCTGAAGCATGGGTGTGTCTGACGATTTCTTTCCCGCGGCAGCTCCGCGCCGAACTTTCATATCGAAACCGGCTGCAAGGTCCTAGCGATCTCCGCGTTGCAGGCTGCAAACGCCTCTAACGCGGCCAGGCCACACGGCCGTTTGGTGGGGGCCGGTCCTGTGCCATACGGCTCTGGGCGCCCCTCGGGGGTTGGACGCAAATGGCCCCATCACGCGTATAGTGCGTCGCATTTGTGCGCACGTTGGGTCTTGGCGCCCGCTGCCCGTGCCCGGAACCCGTGCGATTCCGCGGCGAGGATTAGGCCACCCGCAACAGCCACGCGTGGCACGTGGTCGGCTGGCCTTTGGCATATCGATTGCACCGTATAAACCCATGGTCGTCCAACAAGTCATGACGGTGAACCCCGTCACCGTCGATGCTGGTGATTCCCTCGACTGGGTGGAGGCCTTGCTGCGTGAGCTCGACGTGCGCCACCTGCCGGTGCTCGTGGACGGAGTGCTCACCGGCATCATCAGTGACCGCGATCTCGGTCCGTGGCGCACCGAGGAGGCACGGGCCGCCCGAGCGGTGGTCCGCGCCGGGGAAATCATGTCAGCCAATTTGCTCACGGTGCACCCGGAGGCCGAGCTCTCGGACGTGGTCGACACCATGCTCGATCAAAAAATCGGTGCTTTGCCGGTGGTGGACTCGGCAACCCAGTCCCTGGTTGGTATCGTCAGCTACATCGACATCCTGCGCGCCGTGAGAGACGACGTCTAACTTCCCGGTATCGCCGGGGGACGACATTAACGTTCCGGTAACTCCGGATAGGAGAGCCCGTGATAAAGCCCAATCAATTACCCACCAAGTTGCTGGCCGCCGTCGACTACTCGGAGCTGTCGCAGCTCGTGATCGAGAACGCCATCGACTTGGCCCGCAGGCACGAGGCGGCAGAAGCCCACTTTCTGCATGTGAGCAGCTACCCGCCTGACGATCCGGTGGCCACCACCCAGCAGAGCACGGAGCTACTGGAATGGTTGGGTCACCGCTTGAAGGCCATTCACGGCGTGCCGCCAATGGTTCGCCTGATCGGGCACATCGCCTCGGGAGACCCGGCCACGCTGATCGTGCAGACCGCCGCGGATCTGTCGGTGGACATCGTGGTGATTGGGACGCACGGGCGCACCGGCGTGCAGCGCTTCGTGATGGGGTCGGTGGCAGAGTCCGTGGTGCGCCACGCCGATTGCCCGGTGCTCGTCGTGCGTCCCAAAACCCACGAGCAGCGTCGGAGCCAGATCGAACCTGCATGCCCGCTGTGCGTCCAGGCGCGGGTTGACAGCCGGGGGGCGGCACTGTGGTGCGAACAGCATCAAGAACGGCACGGCCGGCGCCATACCTATTTCGACGACCATTCCAAGACCTGGGTCAACCAGCGCTTGATTCTTTGAAGCGATTGTAAGCGGCGCTACTGGTTGCGGAGCTTGCCGGCGGGTGAAGCTCCCAGCGTCTCTCTCGGCCGCAGCAGGGGCTTGTCTTCGGCAGGCGCCGGCTCTTTCTGAGCCGGCTGAGCTGGCGTCTCGCGCAGCACCTCGATGAGCTCGATGTCGAACACCAACGTCCCCTTCGGGGGTGTCCCCGCCTCTCCGCCCGGCTCCCGGTGGCCGTAACCCAGGTGGCCTGGAATCCAGAGACGCGCTTTGTCACCGGGCGTCATGAGCCGGAGCCCCTCGGTCCAACCGCGAATCACTCCGTTCAAAGGCAGGTTCAGCGGCTCACCTCGTTCGACAGAGCTGTCGAACATGTGCCCTTCCAGCGTCCAGCCCGTGTAATGGACGCGCACGGTATCGGTTGCACCGGGCACCACCCCGGGCGGGCCTTCTGTCAACATGCAGTACGCGAGCCCCAGCGCCGTGCGATGGACCGCGGCGCGCGGATTGGCGAGCACGTTCGCTTCGGTGCGCTCCGGGCAGGGGCCCTCGGGCCCTGGCATTTCACCCAGCTCTTGCTGGAGAATGGCCTTTTCGTCGCTGACGGCCGCCGCGGGGCCGCCCGCTGGGGGCAAAGCCCCCGGGCTAGAGCAGGCGACGCTCGCCGCGATTGAGAGGAGGAAGCCCAGGGCCCGAGTCTGAGTGCCACGCATGGCCCGCCCCATAGCACGTGCTGGCCCCCCAGCGCTGAGCGGATTGGGCGGGAGCGTATCCCAATTCTCACACTTGAAAACGCGCCCGCCCGGGTGGGCGAGGCGGTCGCGTTTTCCGCGGCGAACTGGCCCTGTTCACTGCTCCTCGACATTATATTTGTCGCCATCCATGGTCATGGGATGGCGAGTAGGGCCGCCCGCGGTAGTAAAAAATGGCAGCCGGCCCGGCTGCGCTTTGTAGTATGCACCCGCATGTCCAGCGCCTGGGCCCGGCTCACCCTGGAAATTTCAGCCAGAAAGCTTTCAGCAAGCTGATGCCGACCGTGACCGCGCCCAAGCTGCCGCTGTTCGGCGACTACCGCAGCCTGGACAACACCTATGACGAGTTTTTCTCGGCGGCTGGCCCGGCTCGGCCGGAGGTCGCGGGACTGGTGCGCGCGCTCGACAAGATGGGCCGACGCGAATTTCAGAAGCGGCAGCAGCTGGCCAACAGTGCTTTCCTGAACGCCGGGGTCACCTTCTCGGTGTATTCGGACGAGCGCGGGGGAGAACGGGTTTTCCCCTTCGATTTAATCCCGAGGGTGATCTCGGCGACCGAGTGGGATCGGGTGGAGCGCGGGCTCGCGCAGCGGGTCAAGGCGCTCAACCTTTTTCTGAACGACGTATACGGTAAGCAGTCCATCCTGGCCGAAGACGTCATCCCGAAACGGCTGGTGTTCGGCTCGTCAGGTTACCTCGAAAAAATGCGCGGGGTCTGCCCTCCGAATGGGGTTTACATCCACATCGCCGGCATCGACCTCATTCGCGGGCCAACAGGCGAATTCTTGGTGTTGGAGGACAACGCTCGGACCCCTTCCGGCGTGTCCTACGTGCTCGAAAACCGCGGCGTCATGAAGCGCGCCCTGCCACTCATCTTTCGCAAGCTCAAGGTCCGTTCGGTCGACGACTACCCGAACGTGCTGCGTAACACGCTGTGTGAAAGTGCCCCATCACCGGACGCCAAGGTGCGCACCGTCGTGCTCACCCCTGGGCCGTTCAACTCCGCTTATTTCGAGCACAGTTTTCTCGCGCGACGCATGGGCTCGGAGCTGGCGCATGCATCCGACCTATTCGTGCACGACCGCAAGGTGTACCTGAAGACCACCTCTGGCCCAGAGCAGATTCACGTCATCTACCGACGCATCGACGACGACTTTCTCGACCCGGAATTCTTCAGACCGGATAGCTTGCTGGGCGTGGCAGGGCTGGTGTCCGCGTATGCGGCAGGCAACGTCACGCTGGCCAACGCGCTCGGCAACGGCGTGGCGGACGACAAGGCCATATACCCCCATGTGCCCGCCATGATCCGCTTCTATCTGTCTGAAGAGCCCATCCTGGGCCAGGTCGAGACCTACAACTGCGATCAAAAAGCGGACCTGGCCTACGTGCTGGCCCACCTGCAGGAGCTCGTGGTCAAGGCAGTGGATGGCTCGGGGGGGTACGGCATGCTCATGGGGCCCACCGCGACAGCGCGTGAGCTCGAAGAATTCGAAGGCAAGCTGCGGCTGAACCCTCGGGGCTACATCGCCCAACCGCGCATCGAGCTGTCGTCTGCCCCCACCTGGTGCGACACCGAGCTCGCGCCGCGGCGCCTGGATTTGCGGCCGTTCGTGCTCACCGGCAAGCGGACCTGGGTCTTGCCGGGAGGCCTCAGCCGGGTCGCGCTGAAGGAGAACTCCTACGTGGTCAACTCCAGCCAGGGCGGCGGCTCGAAGGACACCTGGGTGCTCAAGGGGAGCACGCCGTGATCTCGCGAGTCGCCGAAAGCTGCTTCTGGCTGTACCGCTACGTCGAGCGGGCAGAGAGTACGGCCCGGCTCGTGTCCCTCAACCGGCTCATCGCGATGGACGCCGAAATTGGCCACGCCGAGCGCTGGAAGCCGGTGATCGTGGTGGTGGGCGAGCAAGCGAGGTTCGAACAGCTGATCGGTCCGGGCGAATATCACGACGGCGACGCCGCCGAGGAGTACCTCACCTGGAGTGAAGAGAACCCGGTGTCCATTCGCAACAACCTGTATTGGGCCCGCGAAAATGCCCGCATGACGCGCGAGGTGATCAGCCGGGAAATGTGGGAGACCCTGAATACGTGGTGGCAGTGGTTCACCAGCAGAGCCGCCAAGAAAGAATACCGCAAAGACCGAAGCCAGTTCTATCAGCGCATCCGCTCCATGTGCGCAGAGCTGCAGGGTATCTCGAGTAGCACCATGCTCCACGAAGAACCTTTCGATTTCATGCGCCTGGGCATGGCGCTCGAACGCGCCAACCAGACCGCGCGCTTGATGGATGTGACCCACCACCGCATCGCCAGCACGGACACGGCCACCCACGAAACACCCTGGCAGTCGGCTGAATGGGTCAGCCAGCTTCAGCTGTGCGCAGCGGACGAGGCGTTTTTCAAGCGTCACCGTGTGGCCCCCACGGGTAGCCTGGTCGCGGCATTCTTGCTACAAGACCCGACGTTCCCGAGGTCCGTTTTGCATTGCTTCGAGCGAGCTGCCGAGCTGATTTCGTGCGTAGAGGCTGCGGCCGAGCGTGTGGGTCCGACGGCGTCCCTGAGAGGCGTTCGGTCCATGATTGAACGGCTGCGCTCGACGAACATCGTCAGCGTGATCCAGGCCGGGCTGCATGAGGAGTTGACGCGGGTAGTGGAGGCCGCGACCAGCGTATGTGAGCTCCTGCACCGTGACTTTTTCGATCCAACCACGGAGCTGGCGCCCTCGTCACAGCGCAACGTCCACTCGGCGCGAGAGGTCGAACAGGCGGCACCGGTCGAGCCGTTGGGACACTCCAGCCAGTCGCAGTCTCAGTAGGCGGCCCTCTGGAGACGCGGCGTGGCGGAGTGGCCAGATAGGCTGGGGCCCTGAGGCGCGAAGCCCGGCAGGGGGACGTCAGGGTGCAAGCCTCTCCTTGACGACTTTTTGGGTTCGGCAGTCTGTACCGCTGAGCTCGACATAACGCACCCGCGGTAAAAGCCCACCTCCATCGACCTGAACGAAGATCCGAAAGAGCACGGCGTCGCGTCCGGCGATCGCAACAATTGCCCGATGCGTCCCGGTGCTGTCCGTCCGAATGCGGAGCGAGCGATTGGGAAACGCCGTCAGGCGCAGCGTAACGCCCGCCGGATGCGGCTCGGAGACGATGCTCCACCCATAGGCTAGCTCACGTTCGAGCCAGGTGAGCTCCTCTCGCCGGCCGTCTTCTGCATGCAACACCCAGTAGGCGAACACCGGCTCGCCCTTCTGGAGGTGGCCCGCCCGGTCCAGGCGCACATCGTAATGAACGACGTTGGCGTTCTTGCTGCGAGCAATCGCAAACAATGTCGGAGGTTGGCGAGCAGCCGCCGGAGCGGGGCCACAGAACGTCAAGACCAGAGCAGCGAGCAGCGTTCTGCTCGACAACATGCGCGAGCACATGCCTCAGCCATGCCGAACGTCGCGCGCAATGGAAAGCGGAAAGGCGTGTTGTTCTTCGCTCCGATGACATTGTTTACGCTGTAGCCTCAGCTCCGTTACGGAGTTGACACACGCACTAGCCCCCGGCGCGCGCTGCACCCACGGACCTACATCAGGGAGCGAGCCGCATCGCTGCAACCGCTCACCGACAACCACTGATAGATGTCCCCGGCGTGCCCCGCTGACGCTCGAGCACTCAGCGGGCTTCATTGGCGCACACGTAACCTTTGAGACTGTCACACTCGAGGTCTGCCCAGAAGCCTGTCGACAGAATGCGCAGGCAGTCCGAGTCATTATTGTCATTGGGCTCCTCCGTGTTCCAATTTGTGTAGAGGTCGCCCTGACCGCTGTCGGCAGCGTAAAACTGGCTGTCGTCCGTTACCCACAGCCAGACGTCCTCGTCGGCCGCGTCAGAGCCGCCCAGCCACGCTTCGTAACCGGTGAGGTCGTGGACAAAGTCGTTGTCTTCCCTGCTGCGGATCGTGGCCAGAGCCCAACCCGCTCCGCGCGCCTGGCAGGACACTCTGGCCGCTTGCCACGTGAGCTCCATCGCTTGGGCAAAATAGCAGGCCCCACTCGGTCCCTGCTGTTCGCCGGTGGCACAAGCCGATGCGGGACTCTGGGCATCGCGCGCGGGGCTACCGCCGGAGCCTGGCGTACAACTACCGGGCGCGCCGGAATCGCAGTCGGGGTTTAGCGCGCCACTGTCGGGGGTGGGCCCGCCGTCGTCGGGGAGGCCCGCTTGGAAAAACTCATCATCGAGGAGTTGGGGGCAGCCCAGGCTCCAACCGCAGGTGACGACGGCTGCCAACCGCAGCGCTGCTGAAATGCGGGCTTTCGTCGACGGCACGTTCCACAATGAACGGCGAATCAGCGGAACTCTTGATCTCACCCCCGGGGATGTGCGCGCCAGGCGGGTGAGGCTGCTTTGCATGGGCCCGGAGGGCCCGGAAGTGCGCGCTCGGCCGAGTCGACGATATGCCCGAATGGATGCACAATGTAGACAACCCGTCGACACCTTGCTGGCGCCCCGCTCGCCAACCCCAAACCCTCGCCATGGACCGGCATCGCGGCGCATCAAAACTACGACTTTGGACGCAGAGCTCCTCAGCTCAGATCTTGTGGAGATCGAGCGTTCGATCAATGGCGTGCAGATCCGCCGAGTCCGACGTGAGCACCGGCCATGCTCGCTGGCGCGCCAGGAGCACGATGTGCGCATCTACGGGATCACTGGTACGGCTGACTCCCAACATTCGGCCGAGCACACGCGCCACCGTGCCATCGAGATCGATCACCTGCACTCTGCGCAAAAGATAGGCGATCGGAACTTGCCGCTGGCCACCTCCGCGCCACACTTGAGCCACGACACCGGCAGAGGTTACAAGAGGTGTTGCGGCGACGAAGAATCGGCGCACTAGCGCCACCATGGTGGCATTCCGACGTTCGAGCGCAATGAAGGCGCCCGCGTCCAGCACGATGCCCGCCTCAGTCGCGGCGGCCGTCACGCTGCCGTCCGCTTTCGTCGCTTCGTCAAGCGCTTGAAGAGCGCCTCGGCGCGCCGCTCCGCTGCCGGCGAGGGCGCCACGTCTCGATAGAACCGCTCCCACTCCCGTTCGAGCTCCGCATCGTCCAAATGCTCCTCGATGACTCCCGTTACCCACGCGGAGACCGCGGCGCCCCCGGCCGCTTTCTTGATTCGATCCGCAACACTATCGGGCACACTGATCGTAATCCTCTTGATCGCCATAACATCAGCATAACATAAAAGCAGGAGTCAGCCCCCGCCGATCCTCACGCGGCCCGATCACAGGTCCGAGCTTCTCAAAAGGGGCCGAACTGCCAATGAACGACGCGGCTCGACCGGCAAGCAAGCCTGGCCTGACACCCAAATGACGGCTGGACACCTGGTTCCGGCGTCTTCGATGCGGTAGGGTCGCGATCGAGAGAACCAACTCATTCCAGGGACGACCAAGCTCGAGAATTCGGTTGCAGGGTGACCGCTACCCAGCAGCGTACAGAAGCGCGTCGGATGAGCGAGCCGCCGTCGTCTCGGGCGGCCGTCGCGACCCTGAATCCCGGTTGTAGTTCGCAGCCCAAACGCTCCAGCTCTCGTCCCCGTCTCGGAAGTGCATAAATCCGCCGTATCCTCCGTCTCCATGACTATTGCTTGGATCTTGAGCAACCAACAACCACAGACCGTGCCTTCACCCGATATTGCTCACGAAATTCATGGCGTGACAATGGCCGCGGTCCGCGGCTCAGTCGATGGACTACGTCTCCGAAATGGGCCGCGACTGAAACGTGCGGGTAAGGGCATGGGTCGCGACATCACGATGGTCGAAGAGCTTGTTTGCCGGAGCTCGGCGCAAAGGCGTTCGAGCAGCTGCCAGCGTCCCTCAAGCAGGTGCTGCTTCGAACGGATTTTTGACTACTAACTCGGGAAACAGTGAAAAATCTCGGTCTCGGCTCAGCAACAACTCCACGCCATGGGCCAAGCACAACCCAGCGATCCGCGCGTCGTGAACCACCGCGCCACGTACACGCGACCGAATCAATGGCTTCAGTACCCCCACGAAGTCATCGGGCTCGGCCAAGAGTGTGACGGACGGCGAACCGAGCCAGGCTTGGACTTGAAGCCATGCCTGCTCGGGTGTCGTAGCGGCGTGCTTCCAGATGCGCGGGTTCGTGGCGACGCTGAAGAATTCGTAGATGCAGGGCCAAGGTATGGCCCAGCGTTCGTTTCCGTCAGCCAGCTGCTTCACGACATCGAGCGCGCGTTCATGTTCCTTCGCCTCCCGGCGATGCGAATATACGAGCACGTTCGTATCCACCGCGATCACGGCTCTCTCCCGCTGCCGTAGATCTCATCGCGTATGTCTTGCCAGGACATGGCTTCTAGAGGATTGGGGGCGCCCGGCTCGCCCACACTGAGGTCTGCGAGCTCATAGCTCACCGGCCTTTCGTTATTCGTGAGCACATGCCGCAAACCGTCCTCCACCAAGGCTCGTAGCGGCCGACCCGTACGCTTCGACAGGCGCTTGGCCCTCAGCAGCAGGGCGTCCTGAATGTCCAGCGTAGTTTTCACCAATAAATTATACCCATACTCCAGGATATGGGCCACCCATACCATACACGCAACGTGCCGCGGGCGCCCCACGCTTGTCGCTACCCGGCCGTTCGGCACACTCGGGGGCGGCTCTGGTCCCCTAGGCTGCGTGAGGAGCCCCGAGGCTCGCCGGCAGCAACGAGTAGGAGAAGGCTCCGGCCCTCCCCCTACCTTTACCCTCACTTCTGCTGTTTCATGAAGGCGTTGATCATGTCGATGGGCACGGGGAAAATGATGGTCGAGTTGTGCTCGGAGCCGACCTCGAGCAGCACCTGCAAGTAGCGCAGCTGCAGCATCGCCGGGTGCTCTTCCATTTGCCGTGCGGCCTCGGCCAGCTGCTGTGCCGCTTCGCTCTCGCCGCGGGCGTGGATGATTTTGGCGCGGCGCCCGCGCTCGGCTTCGGCCTGCGCGGCCATGGCGCGCTGCATTTCTTGAGGCAAGTCGATCTGTTTGACCTCGACCAGCGTCACCTTCACGCCCCACGGCCCCGTGTGTTGGTCTAGTACGGTTTGGAGGGCCAGGTTGATCTGGTCGCGCTCGGTGAGCAAAGTGTCAAGCTCTTTCTCACCGCACACGGAGCGCAAGGTGGTCTGGGCGAGCTGCGAGGTGGCGTACAGGTAGTTGTCGACCTCCAATATGGCGCGCCGCGCATCGACCACCTTGAGGTAGATCACCGCGTTCACCTTGACCGAGACGTTGTCACGCGTGATGACGTCCTGGGTCGGCACATCCATGGTCATGACCCGCATGCCGACCTTCACCATGCGGTCGATCCCGAACGGGATGATGAGCACGAGGCCCGGGCCCTTCACCTGTTGCAACGCCGAGCCCAGGCGAAACACGACACCGCGCTCGTACTCTTGCAAGATGCGCACGCCGGAGACGACCAACAGAAACAGGATGACGAAGAGAATGATGAGGGGCAGACCAGGCATGGCTTATTCTCCTTGAGGGTGCGTCCAAAGGCGAGGCATCCCATGTTTGTGGGGTGACTTTCCAGTGTCCCGAGCCCCAGGCATGGCTCACGACCTTCCGCGGCCTTCGTCCAGAAGCCATCCCATAACCATGGGATGGCGACAAATATAGAGGAAAGAGCCATCGAACAGGGCCGATTCGCCGCGGAAAACGCGACCGCCTCGCCCAACGGGCGGGCGCGTTTTCGAGCGTGCAGGTCATGAGATGCGCTCTAGAGGCTCGACGCGCAGCAGCAAGCCGTCGACCGCAGTGATACGGCAGCGTTGGTCGCGCTTCAAGCGCACATCGCTGGTCGCGTTCCAGAGGCTGCCGTCGAAGAAGACGCGACCGCCTTGCCCCGCTTCGATCGCTTCGGTGACCCGCGCTTCACGCCCCAGCCATGTCTCAGGCCCGCTCGTCACGCCCTGACGTTTGATCTGAAGCAGCTTGTAACCAAAGCCCACGAGCACGAGCAAGACACCGAGCACGGTCGCGGCGATCAGCCTCGGATCGAGGCGCATTGACGAGCCGGGCACGTCAAACAGCAGGTACGAGCCGATCGCGAGGCACACGAGGCCCCCCAGCGCGAGCATGCCGAAGCTCACCACGTAAACCTCCACGATAAACAGCAGGGCCGCTACCGCGAGCAACAAGAGGCCAAAACCGTTCATCGGCAACACCTGCAGGCCAAACACCAAGCTCAGAGCCAACACACCGATGAGGCCGGGCACGATCAACCCGGGGCTGGTAAACTCCACAAACAGGCCCAGCACGCCGACGATCAGGAGGAAGTACACGAGCACGGGGTCTGCCAGTGCCGCGAATAGGCGTTGCCGCGGCGTTGGCTCGACCCGTACCAGCTCTGCTCCCGAGGTAGTCACTCGCCAGGGCCGATTGCGCACGGCCACGATTCGGCCGTCCGCCGCACCGAGCAACGCTGCGTCAGCCTCGGCGAGCAGGTCGACCACTTGACTGGCCAGTGCCTCCCCACCCGTCAGGCTGACCGAGTCGCGTACTGCTTTCTCTGCCCACTCACCGTTGCGGCCACGGGCCTGAGCCAGGCTGCGGGCCCAGGCTGCGGTGTCGTTTACAACCTTGGCGCCCATGTCGCCTTCTATGTCCGCTCCAAACGCCGACACGGGATGCGCCGCACCCATGTGGCTCGTGGGGTGCATCGCGGCCACGTGAGACGCCAGCGTCACGAACAAGCCGGCGGACGCCGCGCGCGCCCCGGCGGGAAAGACAAATGTGATCACGGGCAGCGGTGCGTCCAAAATCTTCTGTACGATGGCGCGTGTCGCATCGAGCAGTCCTCCGGGTGTATCCAGGACCAAGAGCAGCGCCTGAGCACGGCGGGCCTCCGCCTCGCCCAGCGCGGTCGCGAAGAATTCTTCGGTTTGCCGGGTAATGGCCCCGGTCACCGCGACCACCACCACCACCGGCTGACGCCCTTCGGGCGGTGGCACATCGCGGGGCAACGCGATAGGCGCCGCTTGGGGCAACGTCGGCGCCGCGGCCTGCTCCGCGCTAGGCCCTTTTGGAGTGGCATCCCCGGGAGGCGCCGCCAGCGCACGACGCACGACCGTGACTTGCAAGAGCAGACAAACCGCTAGCCATGCCCAGGGCCGAAGATGCATGTCCATGACCGGTAGCTTAAGGCAGCTGGATGCTGACCGCCACGCGCCTCGGGCACCGGAGCGAATGCTCAAGCTCCGTTCTCCAGCCAGGACAGCTCTGCAGCGCTCAACCGCAACTCCAGGCCGGCCTTACACTCTCCAAACTCTTCTGCCGTGTGGCAACCGACCGTGGCAAACAGGTCCAGCGACTGGCTCGCCACGTAGCCGAGCGCCGCGCGGGCCAGCGGCAGCCCGCTTCGTTCAGCCCACTCGCGCAGCCGATCCAGGCGCTGGAAATTCTGCTCCGTGGCATAGAACTCGACCAAGCGGCGTTGCTGAAACGTTTGCGGCGCCTGACATGACTCGCGCGTGAATTGGCCGCTCAAAAATCCCCCGGCGACGGGGGACCAGGGGAGGACGGGCAGCCGCGATTGTCGATACCAGGCCCGAGCTTCCGCGCCTTCCGGACCCCCAATGCTCAAACACCCGGGCCATGAGCTGGCCGGCGTCAGCAAGTTGAGCTCCGGGCTGCTGGCGACGAAACCGAGTTGATGAGTTTGCTGCGCGTAGGCGTTGGCTTCGATGATCCGCGCGTGGCTCCAGTTGGACGCGCCAAAGGCATCGATGAGCCCAGCGTCCCGTTGCTCGTTCAGGCAATCGATGAGCTCGCCCAAGGGCACGGCGGGATTGTCTCGGTGCAGCAGGTACAGGTCGACGCTGCCCACGCCAAGCGCCGCCACCGATTGAGCCACGTCCTCTCGAAGAGCTTGTGGGCTCACGCGCTGGCCGCCCTCGGGGCCCGGGTGCGCGCCCTTGTCGATCACCACCACCGATTGCCGCACGCCCCGCTGCCGAACCCACTGTCCCAGCACGGCTTCCGCCCGGCCAGCACCGTAGACGGGTGCCGTATCAAATGCACGCGCACCTTCTCGATAGACCGCGTCGAGCAGCGCAAACCCCTGGTCTTCGCTCAAACGGCTGAGCATCAAAGTGCCCTGGATCAAGCGCGACACCGGCCGCGTCACGCCGTCGATGACGCCAGTCTTCACGAGGTCACCGGCCGAGCCATTCGCGCCAGTGATAGCGCAATCGGCCCAGCCTGTCGGCAACCTCGAGACGTGAGCGGCCTCGAGGGTAGATCAGCCTTTTCGCGCCCCGACGGTCTAAATTCACCCCACCGGCTTAATTTTCAAAAGCACCAGAATTGGATGGGCCGCCGCCTGGGCACAAAATCGCTCGTTTACACCCCTGGGGGCTCGATGTCCTGAATTTCACGGACAAAAGGCCGTTACTGATATGAACCTCAGCCCATTTGTCTGCCGATGACCCAGCGCCGCGTTCTCGTCCTCATCGATAACATCGAATCGGACTACCAGATCGAAGTCATCTCAGGGGTGCTGCGGGCGACGCGTACTGCAAACGTCAACACGGTGATCGTGCCGGGCGGCTGGCTCTCGACTTCCAGCAGCCCCAGTGCTCGAAACTTCATCTACGACCTCATTCCAAGCGCATCCGTCGACGGCATCCTGGTCTTGGCGGGCAGCCTCAGCAATCACGCTGGGGTCGAGGTATTTCAGCGCTGGCTCATCGGTTTTGGGCAAATCCCACTGGTCTGCATCGGGCTCGACATCCCGGGCCGCCCGAGTGTGTTCGTCGACAACGGCATCGGGATGGAAGCCGCCGTCACGCACCTGATCAAACAGCACCAGCGCCGCAAAATCGGCTGCATGCGCGGACCGAGCGGGAGCTCCGAGGCGGAGCAGCGCTATCTGGCCTATGCCCGGGCGCTCGCGGCTCACGGATTGTCGATCAATCCGCAGCTTATCTGCAGCGGCAACACGCTCGGGCGCGAGGACGGCCACGCCGCCATCCGTGAGTTGTTCGATGCGCGCGGCATCACCGCGTCGGACGTGGATGCGTTCGCGTGCGTGAACGACGACATGGCGCTGGGCGCGCTGGAAGCGCTCACGCACCGCGGCATCGCCGTGCCCGATCAAATCGCCTTGGTGGGCTTCGATGACGCTCCCAACGCGAAGGCAGCCAACCCGCCACTCACGACCGTCAATCAGCGAGTCGAGCTGCAAGGGTACACCGCGGGCCGCTCGCTGATCGAAGCGTTGGGCAGCGGCAAGCCGGCCCAATCCGAACGGCTCGATTCACAGGAGGTGATCCGCGGCTCATGTGGCTGCCCCATGCCGTCTCAAAACGACTCGCGCAGCGTCGAGGTCGCAGAGCGCGTCCCCCGCTCCCTGGCCCTGGCCTTTCTCGGACGGCAGGTGATGCTCAAGGCGGAGATGGCGCGAGCCGCCTCGGGCCGCCTCGGCAATCAGAGCGGCTGGGAAGAAAAGGTCATGGCTGCTCTCACCAATGACTTGCAAAACTCGGACGGAAGCTTTCGTTATGGCCTGGAAGCGGTCGCTCGGCGCGCCATCGCTGTGGGTGGTAGCGTGGATCCGTGTAACGACGTGCTCACGTCACTGCGCCTGCAGGTGCTCGGCATTGCGGGGTCCCACCCGGACGCGCGCGCTCGAGTCGAAGACATGTTTCAGGAAACACGCCTGATGCTCACGCACGTAGGGCTCTCGGCTTACCGCGAGCGTGACCAGGCGGCGAACAATCACATGCGCAACATCTCGAAGTCGTGCATGGAGACCCTGGCCAGCCACGAAGCCAGCTCGCTCTCGCGTGCGCTCTCTGTGCATCTACCCCCGCTCGGCATTGCCGCGTGCTCAATTAGCCGGCTTGCGCTCGGCGGACAGCGCGGGCCACAATTGGACGTGATAGCCCAGCTCTCGCCAGATTTCGGCAGCAGCAAAGCGCCCGTGTTACCCATGACGTCGCTCGGGCTCGACCAGACCTTGCAACATCGGGCGGCAGTGGTGCTCATGCCGCTCGATTTCAAACAGCAGCCGGTCGGGGTGGCGGGCATCGCCTGGGGCGCTCACAATCCGCTCGTCTACGAACAACTACGGGAGCTGTTCTCGATGGCCGTGTACGCGACCCTCGACACGAGCCGGACCGCGACGTCGCTGCGCGCCGAGGCCAGCGCGAGCCTGAGCTGAGCGCGAAGCACACACGCGACGGCTGCCCCTTGCGACACGGAGCAGCCACTCGTAAAAGGGGCTCGGCTGGGTCCGCCGCGCTCCGCTTCTGACCGGCCATGAGGCCCCATGACCGACGCATTCCAATACCAATCCCTCTTGCCCCTGGGTGAGGATACGACGCCGTACCGGCTCATCACGAGCGACCACGTGCGGCTCGAGCAAGCATTCGGGCAGCAATTCCTGCGCGTCGAAGCCGAGGCCCTGCGCCGGCTCACTAGCGAAGCCATGCGCGACATCGCCCACCTGTTGCGGCCGGGGCACCTCGGGCAGCTGCGCCGAATTTTGGATGATCCAGAGGCCTCGGACAATGACCGCTTCGTCGCGCTGGACCTGCTGAAGAACGCCAACATCGCTGCTGGTGGGGTGCTGCCCATGTGTCAAGACACAGGCACCGCCATCGTGATGGGGAAACGCGGGCAATACGTGCTCACCGACGGGCACGACGAAGCGGCCATCGCGCGCGGCGTATTCGACACCTATTTGACCAGCAACCTGCGCTACTCGCAGCTGGCGCCGCTCGACATGTATCGCGAGGTCAACACCAAGACGAACCTGCCGGCCCAGATCGAGATCTATGCCTGCTCGGGTAACGAGTACAAGTTCCTGTTCATGGCCAAGGGCGGCGGCTCCGCCAACAAGAGTTACCTGTATCAAGAAACCAAGGCGCTCTTGAATCCCGAGTCTTTGATGACGTTCCTGGACCAGAAGCTGCGCTCGCTCGGGACCGCGGCCTGCCCGCCCTACCATCTGGCGCTGGTCGTCGGTGGCACTTCAGCGGAATACGCCCTCAAGACCGCCAAGCTGGCCTCGGCACGATACCTCGACACATTGCCCACGTCCGGCAGCGAGACAGGGCATGGCTTTCGCGATTTAGCGCTCGAACAGCAAGTGTTGGAGCTCGCCCAACGGACAAGCATCGGCGCGCAATTTGGCGGCAAGTACTTTTGCCATGACGTGCGCGTGATCCGTCTGCCGCGGCATGGTGCCTCATGCCCGGTGGCGATTGCAGTGTCCTGCTCCGCCGATCGGCAAGCGCTCGGCAAGATCACCCAAGACGGGGTTTTCCTCGAGCAGCTCGAGTCGGACCCGGCGCGTTACCTGCCGGAGGCGTCGGATCGCGAGCTGTCCGACCATGTCATCAACATCGATTTGAATCAGCCCATGGGCGCCATACGCGCCGAGCTCAGCCGCTATCCGGTCAAGACGCGGCTTTCGCTGAGCGGGTCGCTGATCGTGGCGCGGGACATCGCCCACGCCAAGATCCAGGAGCGGCTGGATGAGGGCCTGGCCATGCCCGACTACATGAAGAATCATGCGGTCTACTACGCGGGCCCCGCCAAGACGCCCAAAGGGTATGCCTCCGGCTCATTTGGCCCGACCACCGCCGGCCGCATGGATAGCTACGTGGACACGTTTCAGGCCCAAGGGGGCAGCCTGGTGATGTTGGCCAAGGGCAACCGTTCACGCGCGGTGACTGACGCCTGCAAAGCGCACGGTGGGTTCTACCTTGGGTCGATCGGTGGCCCCGCTGCGCGTCTGGCGCAGGACTGCATCAAAAAGGTCGAGGTGCTTGAATATCCGGAGCTCGGCATGGAAGCGGTGTGGAAGATCGACGTGGTCGATTTCCCGGCCTTCGTCGTCATCGACGACAAGGACAACGACTTTTTCGCCGAGGTGATGAAGAGCGGAAGGCAGCTACGAACAGTTTAGTACCAGTGCCCTTCGGGTAGCGCTGGGCTGCTTCTGCCGACACTATGCTCAAATTCAATGCTATACACGATTGGTAATATAGATTTTCTATTGCCACACGGTGCTGCAGAATGATCGTGATGAACGGCAAGAAAACGGGCTGGCCATGGCCGGCGATAGCGGTTGGGCTGAGCGGTTGTGGAGGCGAGAGCTCCGACGTTGTCTTGAGCGTTGCCGCGGAATTTGACAGCCGGGAGGTCGAAACGGAGCCGCAAGCTCCTCGGGTGGGTGGAGGTGCCAGCATGGATCCATCGAGCTGCTCCGTCCGCGGCGATGGCATCCCTTCGGGCTCGGAATGTGCGGATCTGCAAGCGGTGGTTGAACATTTACACCTGGTAGACGCCGATGGAGACGGAATCGTGTCGCCCGGAGCGAGCGCAACCTTGTACCTGACGCTGCGCGATGTGTCCGGGCGGGGATTCAGTTGGTACCCCGGCGTCGTGGTCGAGTCCGATCCTTCCGAAGTGGAAGTGCAGGACAGCTACGGATGGCTCTACGCGCTATCTCCCTGCGAAGGTGCCCAGCTTGCAATCCCGGTGCGGTTCCCGGAGCCGCTCGCTCCCGGCACGCGGGTGAGGTTCACTGCACGGGCCGACGTGGTGCAACACAGCCCGTGCATCGGGACCCACGCGGCGACCATTTCGGTGCGCATGGAATGATAGCCAGGTGGGCGGCCACGGAGCCCGCTCGGTAACGCGAGGGGCGTCGCCATTTTCCGAACATTGATCGGCCAAATCCCGATTGCGCGAGCCCGCGACTGGGCTATCCCAATAGCCGTGAAATCCTTTTCATTTACCCCTGCCCTCATCGTCGTGGCCGCCGCCTGTGCGCCGACTCGACCAGCCAGTCCCGCTGCAAGCCCGCACGAAGTGCCTGCCGCTGGGCCCGTGCCTGCCGCCACCGAACAGGGCAATGCCCACTCGGTGGGTCACCAGAGTGCGAGTTACCTGTTGCCCGAAGCCTCCGAGGGCCGCTCCCAGTCACCCATCAACATCGTCACCTCGCGCGCCGTCCCCGCCAAACACGAGGTGCAGTTTCACTACCAGACGTCGAAGGAGCACGTCTCGAACCTGGGCCACACCATCAAGGTGGCTTACGACGCGGGCAGCTCGCTCGAGTTTGATGGGATCAGCTATGATCTACAGCAGTTCCACTTTCATACGCCGTCAGAGCATCTGCTAGATGGCGTGACCTATCCGATGGAAATGCATTTGGTGCACACCGAGCACGGCCACCCCGAGCGCTTCCTGGTGATTGGCGTGCTGTTCAAGGAGGGCGATCCGAACGGGCTGCTCGACACCTTGCTCGGTGACGTGCCCCGCAGGGCTGGAGAGTCAGTGGATGTAGACGCCGAGCTCGACGCCAGCTCCATCTTCAAACCCGGAGAGGGCTACTTCCACTACGCGGGGTCGCTCACCACGCCGCCGTACACTGAGGCCGTGACCTGGCTCGTGCTCGATCAGGTGCATGACGCCTCGGCGGAGCAGGTCGAAGCGCTCAACCGCATCGAAGGCAACAACGCGCGTCACATTCAGGATCAGCGGGCGCGGCTGATCGATCACGGCCATTGAACGGCGCAGTGACGGGAGCGGAACGAGAGGATTGAAATGGCGGATCCGCACGACCCAGCAGACAAGGCCACGTTCAATCGCAGAGCTCTGCTGCTCGGTGGCACCAGCCTCGGGCTCGGCTCCGCGCTCGGTGCGTGCCAGAGTGGCTCTGCGCCCGGGGTGGCCATTGCCGTCGAGCCCAACCGAGCCACGGCGGCCGGGGACAAAGTGGCCCAACCCCGGACAACCAGCGCCGTCGATGCGGTCTTGGAGCTGGTGCCACTCGGCGCCCCACCGTGGAAAACCTTTGATCCGTTCTTGTTCTGCGTGCATCACAAGGACGACTACCCCGCCGGCAACGCCGCGTTAGGGCCCACGGCTTCGCTCGCGGGCCGCAGCATCGGCCAAGACTTCGGCGGCAAGGATGGCTGGAACATGTACCACGGTGATGTGGTGCCCGGCTTTCCACGCCATCCCCACCGCGGCTTCGAAACCGTGACGGTCACTCGCAAGGGTCATGTGGACCATTCCGACTCGCTCGGTGCCACGGCGCGCTACGGCGAAGGCGACGTGCAATGGATGACCGCGGGCAGCGGCATCGTGCACGCAGAGATGTTCCCCTTGCTCGATGAGCGAGCAAAAAACCCGGCGGAGCTGTTTCAGATTTGGCTCAATTTGCCCGCTCGCAGCAAGTTCGTTCGGCCGCACTTCTCGATGTTCTGGAACAGCAGCATTCCGCGGCGAGAGTTCTTGGACGGCGCGGGGCGGGCGACCCGAGTCACGCTGATCGCCGGTGGCTTGGAGGACGTGCGTGCGCCGGCTCCTCCGCCCGATTCATGGGCATCACAGCCAGGGGCAGACGTTGCCATCTGGTCCATACGCATGGCGCCCGGGGCGAGCTGGCAGCTGCCTGCCGCCGCCGGAGGTACGGCCCGCACACTCTACTTCTTCACAGGCAGTGGCTTACAGGTGGCAGGGCGAGTCATCCCAAGCCAAACTGCGGTACGCCTGGGCACGGCAGAGTCCGTCGCCGTGGAGGCTGGCGCTAGCGAAACCGAGCTTCTCCTGCTCGGGGGCCGTCCCATCGGTGAGCCGGTGGTCAAGCACGGGCCTTTTGTGATGAACCACCGCTCGGAGATTGAGCAGGCCGTTCGGGACTATCAACGCACGCAGTTCGGCGGCTGGCCCTGGGGGCAGAGCGGGCCGGTCCATGCGCGCGACAGCGGCCGGTTTGCCGTGCACGCCAATGGCCGTAAAGAGCGCGGCGTGTAGCCCCGATCTTCCCAGACGCACACCTTGCGACTAGTCTCTGGGCCGTGAAACAGCTTGCGCTGTGGCGCACATCCAACAGTGCGCTGCCGCTGCGGCGTTCCGTTAAAGAAGGCAAGTGGTTGAAGAGAGCAAGCGCAAGGTGAGCCCGACGTCCGACGCGCACAACCCGGATATCGCGGCGCTCAGCGCTCTAAATACGTTGCGATCGGAGCTCGGTAGCGTCCTCGATGGCTCCTCGTCGCTCGCCGTAGCTGCGCAGCGCTTCGCCGAGCAGCTCCTGCAGCGGCTCGGCAAACAAATGGCCCTAGTGCGCGTCTATGCAGCGTTGCCAAGCGAGCTGCTGCCGCCGCGCGACCGTGCCTTCGCCGCGTCCGTTGCGGCTTCGCGAGGCCGTACGACAGCTCTTGCCGCGCAGACGCCGGTGCTCTCGCTGCTGGGCACTGCCGGGGAGCGAGCCGAGTGGAATGATCGCCTGTCCTCCGAGCGCCATCTCGCCATTCCACTGCTCAACGCCGAGTTCGTAGACGCCATCCCCATGGTGGCACGTCTATTGGCGGAGATCGGCTTTGATTTGAGCGGGCTCGACGATGAGAGCAAGCCGCTGGCTCGCCCCCTGATGGGCGGCTTCAATGGCCTGTTTTACGTGCCCGACGCGCGCAGCGAGCGCGATGACAAAGGGCGTCTGGTGATCCCGGACCAAAGCTTCGTAGCAGCACATTCCATACGCACGGTGTTTGGCATGGGCGGGTCCTACCTGGGTGGGGCATGGATCACGGCCATCCTTTTCGCGCGTGAAACGCTGGCGCGTAGCACCGCGGAACGCGGTGCCTTGCTGATCAGCCGCTTCAAGATGTCCACCAACGACCTGGTTTCGGAGCGCAAGTTCTTCTAAAGGCTCGGCACCGAAACCGAGCCTCCCTAGCGGAAGGGGCGCGTAAGCGCTCAAAAATAGGGCCAAGCTGCTGGAATTTGACAAAGTAGCTTCTGGTAGCTACCTTTGTAGGCATGCGCTCGGTCGGGCTCAAAGTCCTAAAAAATAAGCTAGCCGAATATGTTCGCATCGCGAGCGGCGGGGAAACGGTGCTGGTCACGGACCGAGATCGCGTGGTGGCCGAGCTGTCACCTCCTCGCGTCGGGCGCGCGGAGCTGCTCGCCGACGCACAACTCGCGGACCTGGTGCGCTCCGGCGTGGTCGCCCACCCCACGTGGCCGAAAGGCGTTCCCCCCAGCTTGCCCGTCGCTCCCACTGAAGAGCTGCTCGAGGAGCTGCGAGCGGATCGAGACGCTCGTTGATCTATCTCGACACCTCGGTCGCTCTGGCACACCTCTTGGGTGAAACCCGCCGGCCTTCGGAGTCGCTTTGGGCACGTCCGCTCATCGCGAGCCGTCTGCTCGAATACGAGTTATGGAACCGTCTGCACGCGCGCGGGCTCGGTGCGTCGCACGGAGAGCTGGCTCGTCAGCTCACCGGCATGGTGGCCTTGGTCGAGCTTGCTGCAACGGTTCTCGAACGTGCCCTCGAACCCTTTCCGGTCCCCGTGCGTACGCTCGACGCCCTCCATCTTTCCACGCTTCAATTTCTGCGCGCTCGACGGCAGGAAATTCAGCTTGCAACCTACGACGAACGGCTCGCTAAGGGCGCTTCGGCGCTGGGTATCCCGCTCTGGCTAGAGTGAGAGCCTAGCCAATTTCAGGTACACGCTGGCGACTGGGCTCTTCTGCCTCGCGAGCATCACCGTCTTCCTGCTCTTCGTGGGCCCTCCCGAGCTCCCGCGCCCCTACCCCGGGGCTGGTGGGGTTGGTACGGCGGCTGATGCTGCTGCCTTTCTTCACCTGGATCGCGCTCGTAACCCAGCGCGCCTACCGCGCGCCGAATGACGCTTCCATTACGGTGATGGCCAACGACGCGTCGCGAGCGCTCTCGTGAGCGCCCTATCCCGGCAAGCGCCCCGAGGCGCCGTGTTTCTCCGGACTTTGCGAGCCCGGCCCCCTTTCACGAGCCCAAGTGCCGGTCGGCAAAATCGAGAGATGCCGCCCAATCCGTGGCGGTCATCGAGTGGCTGCCGGGGCGCAGGAAATAGCCAAGCCGGCCGGCGCTCAGTTGGCCCACAGCCGGCATCAGCGGGCTTTCGAGGCCCCCCGCGCCCAATAGCTCATACACGGGCTGCGCCGCACGCAGCACCTCGAATTGACCGACCGGGTTCGCCCAGGTGTCCTCGGCCGCATTGGCGAACAGCAGCGGACGCGGAGCGAGCAGCGCGGCCAGGCAGTGCTGATCGAACGGCAAACGCGCAGGCTCGGCGTCGAACTTCTTGAACTCGCCACTGAACCAATGCGGAAAGCCAGTGTTGATATTGCGTATGCTCTCGCCCACGTTGCTGCGGCTGGGCGCGCTACCCCCGCAACCCGCTTGCAGCACGCTGGCGAGCGCGATGCGCTCATCGAAAGCCGCTGCCACCATCGCCGCCTTGCCCAGCCGAGAATGACCCACGACGGCGATCGGCCTCTGGCCGACATCGTCATCCGTCACGAGGTAGTCGACGGCACGCGACAAGCCCCACGCCCAGGCGCGCAAAGTGCCCCAAGCGCGCGAATCGGGCTCGCTTCCCACCGGCACGAAATGGTGCTGGATGCCTTCGTCAGGCTTTGGACGATCGGGTTTGACGTCGCAGGTGTGAATGCCAGCGAGCGCATAGCCGCGGCTGAGGACGCGCTCCACGTCCCAGGCGTGTGCGGCGCCGCCCCGCGGCACTTGGCCATGAGTGCCGAGCGCCGCGCACAGCGGCTCGGGCAGCACGGGATCCGCCAGCAGGCTGTGGTTGCCGTCGAAGTTGAGCCCGAGAAAAGTGGCGCGCGGCGCCGCGCGCTGAGCGGGAAGGAGCAACAGCAGCTCGATGGGCGGCACGCCTGGCGGCTCGGCGATGTGCAAGCCGACTCGCTTCCAGCGCGCGCTACCGCCGAGCGCGTCGCCCTGCCCCAAGACGCGAAACTCCATGAGCACGCGAGCCGCTGGAGCGTAGCCATACATGTAATGCTCGAACAGGCGAAGCAGCTCGGGCCGGCGCCGCTCGAACCAATCGCGGGCACTCTCGACCTTCGATCCGTCGAGCATCCGCAGTGGGTCTGGTAGCTCCGACTGAACCGGCAGGGCCGAAACCTCGGGCAGCGTGCCCGCAACGCCGACGGCTGGCGACGGATCTTGCATCCGGCCAGGTTAGTGTCCTGGAACAGATGGTCCAGGCACAATGTGCGGGGCAAGGCGTGCCAATCTGATAAAGTGGGGACGATGTCGATCGCCACTCGGGGTTGGAAAGGTCCTGGCCCAGCGCATTATCCTCCGATGCGTCCTCCGATGCGTCCTCCGCTGCGTGCTCCGCAGCGCGTTTTCAAGCAGCTCGCGGCGTCACTGTCCGCAACCCTCGTCCTGACCGGTAGTGTACGGGTCTGGGCTGGGGACACCGGAGGCACGGCGCTGGAGCCGCAGCCGGCGGCCAATGCCGAGCCCATCGAGCTCTCGGATGCCGGACTCCGCGGCGTGACCCAAGGCCGCGTGACGGCGGCTGAATCGGATACCGAGCGCGTGCGTCTCGATGGCTTGGTGCTCCTCCACCTCGCCGACGGCATCGGCGCTGGAGGCCAGCTTCGCTTCGGCGCCTTCGGGCTGCGAGCCAGCGCGGGGTATCAGCCACTCTTATTCGTCGTAGACCGTCGTGTGGACGATCAGGATGTTGGTGACCTCGAATTCATGAGCAGCGGTCAGCTCAACCTAGATGTGCTCCTGCTCTCCCAAGCGGAGATGGGCGCCTCCTTGGGCTACCGCTATAATACCCTGCTCGGGCATGGCGCTGCGCTTGCCTTTCAGTCCATGTTCGAGCTGTGGCGGCAGGATTTCAGCTTCTCGATCCCGCTGATGTATTATCCGGAGGGGACAAACCAGGTGCTCGACGAGCTGGGTTTATCGAGCCAGTACAAAATCAATTTCCCTTTCGGCGGTGGCATTCAGTACGGCATTGGAGTCGCCTGGGTGCTATAGCAACTCGCCCGGGTAAACCCTGGAGCCTCAGTAGATTTCGAGCTGACCGGCTGGGTACGTTCCGCCGGCCCAGCCACAGGGGAAGTGCCCAGAACAGTACACGTCCGCCAGCCGCGCGTAGAACCCGGCCGGCACGATGTCGTCATATTCGAGCTCCATGCAGGCGGCGAGGATGTCCCAGCGCGTGGACGACCACAGACCTTTCAGGCCATGTTTGGATTCGAACTCGGTGCAACGAGGCTCGAACAGGCTGATGACGCGCGGCCGAATCTCGCGCGTCAGCGGGTTCCAGCGGCCGTTGTAACGCTCGGGGTGGTCTTTCGAAAGCTGGGCCGTGAGATCGCCCCGTGCCTCGAGCTTTACGTCCTCGAAAAGCAGCAGCCGCGCCGGAGCGAGCGCCTCTTCCCAACTCCCGACGCGGGACACGGCACCGAGGGACACCGCGCCAAGGGCAAAAGGCTCGCTGCCGCAGGCGCGGTAGAGCTCGACGTTGGCGAGGCGTGAGAGCAAGGCTTCCGTCTTTGCAGTGGTCATCACGGTCCTTTCTAGCTTCTTGCTCCGTAGCGCTGGCCGTTCAACAGCTGAGTGACTTGCGCCGCGGTGCTTTCGATGGCCACGATGTTGGCGGGCCACTCGCGGACGGAGAGCGCGGCCCCCTCCGGGTTCGTCACGACCAGTAGCATGAGCAGACACTGCTTGGACGCTCCGGCGGAGGCCAGCAGCTGAGCGGCACGCTCGGGTGACTCGTCGGGGCGTTGCACGCGTAGCGCCACCGGGCGCCCGAGATACTGCTGCCGGAGGATCGCGTCGATACCCTGGTTGCGCTGGACCGGTATCAGATCCAGAGCACCCAGCTCGAGGAGCGCAGGGCCGTCTCCTCGCCGATAGGACTCACGCCCCGCCTCGAGCAGCTTGGACGCCGTCCTGACCGGCTGCGCGAGCCGCCGTCGGGCGAGCGCGATCGCTCGCTCAGAGCTATCGATGCCGATCGAGCGGCGCCCGAGCAGACGCGCGGCCACCAGGGTCGTTCCGCTGCCACAACACGGGTCGAGCACGAGGTCTCCCGGTTCAGACGCGAGCTGAATGATCCTCTCGAGCAGCACGATGGGCTTTTGAGTCGGATACCCGACGCGCTCTTTGGCTTTCGGATTCAGATACGGGATGTCCCAGACGTCCCCCAGTGGCACACCCTTCTTGACGCCCGAGGCCACCACCGTCCCAGCACCATCCCGCTCGTACACGGCCTTGCCAAATGCGTCGCGCACACGGCGCTGAAGGATTTGATCCACGTTGGTGGCAGGCGAGTACTCGACGTAGACCGGGTTGAAGATGTAGTCCTTGCCCTTGGTGTAGAGGTAAAGGGTTTGGTGCGCCGGCAACAATGCACGCTGCCCATTGGACCAGCGCCGATACTGCCAGATGACCTCAGATCTAAAGTTGTGCGGACCAAACACCGCATCGAGCACCGCCCGAGCGATGTGCGAACAGCGCCGGTCACAATGAAATACCAACGAGCCATCCTCCGCCAGCACGCGCCGGATTAGAGACAGGCATTCATGTAAGAACCTTGCGTATTCCTCGTGGCCGGACCAGAGATCGGAGAAAGAATATTCCTCGCTCCGGTCGCGCGGGCGCAGGCGCTGCACCTTTTGGGTGAAAAATGGCGGATCGAGATAGGCGAGCCGCACCGAGCCGAGCTCCAGGCTCGGCAAGATCTCACGGCAATCACCCTGTCGGAGCTCGGAGTCCATCGAGTCGCCCCGCAGCATAGACCTTCGGCTCGCGCTCCCCCTTCACAATCGGCAAAAGCGCGTTACCTTGTTCTGGTGACGTCTCCCATCCTCAGCCAACGCCCGCTTGGGCCGCCGCCCTGGGCCACCCTCGACCCGTTTTTGTTCTGCGTCCACCACGACGATGCCTACCCAACGGGCAACGCCGTGATGGGGCCGGCCTCGGCGCTCGAGGGCCGGCGGTTGGGTATGGATTTCGAAGGCAAAGACGGCTGGCGCATGTACCACGGCGAGCAAGTGCCTGGTTTTCCGCAGCACCCCCACCGCGGTTTTGAAACGGTCACCATCGTACGTCGGGGCATCATCGATCACTCGGATTCGCTGGGCGCGGCCGCGCGCTTTGGCGGCGGTGACGTGCAGTGGATGACGGCGGGGCGTGGCATCGTGCATTCGGAAATGTTCCCGCTGCTCAGTGAAGCAGAGCCCAATCCGCTCGAGCTATTCCAGATCTGGCTGAACCTGCCCAAGTCGGCGAAGTTCGTCGAGCCACACTTCTCCATGCTCTGGGACGCGGAAATCCCGCGCGTCCGCTTCGGCGCAGCCAGCGCCCCGCAGGCCGAAATCACGATCATCGCGGGGGAGCTGGACGGCCAGCGCGCTCCCGCACCTCCCCCGCATTCATGGGCCGCTCAGCCCGATACCGATGTCGGCATTTGGACCCTTCGCATGCAACCCGGCGCCAGCTTTGAGCTCCCCGGCGCGCGCTACCCGGAGACGCTGCGCACCTTGTATTTCTTCAGTGGTCGGCAGCTCCGCGTCGGCGGAGTAGCGGTCGCCGCTCCATCCGCCGTGGTGCTACGAAGCAATCAACCCGTGCGCCTCGAGGCGGAGGGGACCGACGTCGATGCCCTGCTCCTGCAGGGTCGTCCCATCGCCGAGCCGGTGGTGCAGTACGGGCCCTTCGTCATGAATACGCAGGCCGAGATCCGAGAGGCCATCAGCGACTACCAGCGCACGCAGTTCGGCGGCTGGCCTTGGCCCAGTGACGCGCCGGTACATCCCCGCGGCGAGGGCCGTTTCGCGCGCCACGCGGATGGTCGCATCGAACGCGCCTCCCCCGGCACCCATCACTGACACCCCGGACCCAGGGCCCGGGCTCGACTCGCCCTCGGGCCCGGAGTATGCAGGCAGCGTGAACCGAGGTGCGGAGCTCGCCGTGGCCGCTCATCAGCGGTTCCTATCCGCGCCCTATTTCCCGGCCTTTGACGGCCTGCGCGGCATCGCCATCTGCGCGGTGATCTGGCATCACTCGCTGCCGCGCGCGCTACCCGGCTGGCTCGGGCGCGGCCACGTTGGCGTACCGTTGTTCTTCGCCCTGAGTGGCTTTCTCATCACCACGTTACTCCTCGGCGAAGCGCGCAAGACCGGCGGCATCGCGCTCGGGCCATTCTGGATGCGGCGCTGCCTCAGGATTTTTCCGCTGTACTACGGCGTTCTGACGTTATTCGCGCTGTCTCTTCTGCTGCGCTCGCCGAGCGAGGGCCGCCGTCACTTCTTCGACAGCTTGCCGTTCTACGCGTCGTATACCAGCAACTGGTTCGTGAACTACGCGGTTCCCCATCCAGTCTGGTTTGGGTTCGCCTGGTCGCTGGCGACCGAAGAGCAGTTTTATGCCTGGTGGCCACCGTTGTTGCGCCGCTGCCAGCGCTGGGGCAGCGCCGCCATGGTCTCTGCGCTCTTGGCCGTGATCGCGCTCGATCAGCTCGCCGAGCACGCCGCGTTCAGTGCCTGGGCCGCGCCACAGGGCGTCGCTCAGCGTATGTTGACGAGCTTGGCGGCCTCGATGAGCCTGGGTGCGTTGCTGGCGGTGCTCATGGCCGACCGGCGAGCTTTTCTTTGGCTGTGGCGTTTGCTCGGCTGGCGCGCCACCGCGCCCGTCTGCGCGGTATTGTTGGGTCTGTGGGTGTGGCAACCCTCGGGCCCTTTCATCTTGTTCGAGCTACTGCTCGCGGTGCTGGTTGCGGCGTGCGCGGTGTCCCCCCCTTCCTGGCTGACCCGAGGCCTCGCTACACCTCCTCTGCTAGAGGTGGGTCGCGTGAGTTATGGCATGTACCTCTTTCACGTGCCGGTGCTCGGCCTGCTCCGGCGGAGCCTGCCGGGGTTGATCGAGCGCCCCGGCTGGTTGTTCCCGTTGGCGTTGCTCACGAGCTTTGGGATCGCCGCCGTCAGCTACCGCTACATCGAAGGGCCGCTGTTGGCGCTCAAAGATCGGTTTCGTCCGTCGAGTCAGCCCTCGCCGCGTGCTCGGGCCGCTTCCGAGGCAGCGCTGGGTGCATGACGGGCGACCCAGCCACCGGCGGCCGCAGTGCGATGCGTGACGGCTTGCTAGCCCTGTCTTCTGCGCTGCTCGCGTCGTGCACCGCGCCGTCCCAGCCGCTGCCCCGCGCCGAGAATGGGCTAGATTTGAGCCAGGTGAGTGACACGGAGCTGCGCCGAGTCTATGGCGCGACCGGGGACGGCAGCCTGGGGTTGGCCGTGGCAGGCGGCGCAGACATGGACGGCGACGGCATTCTGGACACTGCATTTGCGGCGATGCAGGCCTCCCCCAACGGCGTAGCGCGAGCCGGCCAAGTTTATCTCGTGTTGGGTGACGGCGCGTTGTCAGGAGCACTGGACAGCGCCGAAGACGACGCGAGAATCTTCCGGATCAACGGCGCGGTCCCCTTCGAGTACGCCGGCAGCGAGCTGTGGATGGACGACGTCACCGGTGACGGCATGGGCGATCTACTGATCGCCCGCCAGAACTACACGCTACCCGGAGAGCCCACGGCCCGCGTTGCGGCCGGCGCGCTGAGCGTGCTCGTGGGCCACCCCGGCATTCGTCAGATGAGCGAGCGTTTCGAAGCGCTAGACCTCGGCAATCCCAGCCCTGAGCTCACGCTCTTGACGCTGGTGGGCGCCGACGCCGGGAGCCGCCTCGGGATTTGGATGCGCACCGGTGACATCACGGGTGATGGCATTGCCGACGTGGTGCTCGGGGCCGATCAAGACGACAAGTCCGGCAGCAACGCGGGAGCGGTTTATGTGATCGCGGGCGGGCCCCACCTCGCGCTCTCGGCGACCATCGATTTGGCCGCCTCCGGCGCGTCCGTGCTGGCCGGTAGTCTGCTCGAGCTCACGCCACCTCGCGACCCGTCGCCCGCCAACTATCACTTTGGCGCCACCTGTCAGATCGCCGACCTGGACGGCAACGGAAAAGGGGAAGTGCTGGTCGCAGCGGCGCTCAGTCGCGCGGGCGCCGTCCTGGATGCCTTCGGCGGCACCGGTGCCGCGGGCAGCGGTGGCTCCAGGCGGGGCAGCACGTTCATCGTCTGGGACGACAACTTCCCCGAGACTCCGTGGCCTTCGGATTTCTCCTTCGCCGTCGATGCGGGGGCCGGCGCTCACAGTGTGCTCGAAGGCAGCCGTGGTAACGGGGCGTTCGGCGAAGAGCTGCTCGGGGGCCTCGACTGGGACCTGGACGGTGCCGCCGACTTGTTCATCGGTGACCTCACGGCGAACCTGTCGGGTCGACCCGACGCGGGCAGCAGCCACATCATCTATGATGCCCGCCGGCTCAAGGGTCTGCACAGTGACATCGCCGAGCTGGGCACCCTCGAGCCGCCCATCCGAACCACCACCATCAGCGGGGCTCGCCCGGGCGACATCCACGGCGACACCGCAGCGCAAGGCGACTTTTCGGGCGATGGTGTTGCCGACCTGGCCGTGTGCTCACCACATGCCAGCCCACTCGGGCGCCATTCCGCGGGCACCATTCACATCTTGCACGGGCGCGCGGGCGGCTGGCCCACTCGTATTGATCTAGGCTCCGTGCTCGACACCGAGGCCCTCTCGCTCGTGGAGCTCTACGGCGCCCACGGCACTTTTGGCACCGATCGAGGTGACACGCTCTGTTACAGCGCGGCAGCTGGCGATCTCGACGGTGATTCGCTCACTGATTTGATCGTCAATGAAATGGTAGGCAACGGCCTCGGGCCGGGAAGCGTGAACGTGGGCAATTTAGTCCTGCTCGGTGGGCCCATCCTGAATCGTGGCGATCTAGACAACATGTCCCCCCAAGATTGAGGCGATTCCAGTGTCGGCGGATCGCTCTGGGCGGAGACCTGTGTTACCGTCGATGGAAATAGAATAATCGAGGAGGATCTAAGATGGCCTTGAGGACGAGCGGCTGCGGTCAATGGTTGAGGGTGCAGCGGAGCATCGCGAGATCTGGATTTCTACTCTCCCTCATCAGCGCAGGCTGCGGAGACAAGCCGCCTGCCCAAGCTCCGGTTGCAGGAGCTTCACAAACAGGGGCTAGCAGCGAACAGCTCGGCGCTCCGCGCGATACGCACTACGCCGCCGACATCGAGGCCAATCGGGGGCGCGTGCGCGTCATCGTCCGCGAGGAGTCGGTGTGTGACGTGATCCCTGTGCAAAGCGTGGTGGAAAACGGCGAAAAGAAGTTCGTCGCCGGCACTCCAGTCAAGACACGGCCCTGCAACGAGCGGTTGGCTACGAATGTGATTCTTTCGCTCGAGGTCGACGGCAATACCTTTCGCTTGGGCGAGCCCAATGCCCGAGGTGAAGTCGAAGCTCAGCTGAGCAATCGAATTCTCCAAGACCTGTACGGCTCTGATCCGAAGTCCGCGCCGGTGGCCAAGCTCATGCTGCGCGATCGCAAGGGGAACGCGGAGCAGCTCGGTACGGTGGAGCTCACGCAGCTGGCGGAAAGCGACCGTCGGTTGGACGAGCTCTTGGCGGATTTCCGCCAGGTGCTCGATCGCCCTCAAGAGCAGCTTTCAGGCGCCGAGCTGGCTCGCGCCTACGAGCTGTATGAACAGCTGGCTCGGTTCGACAGCAGTGACCCGCGCATCGGCGCTCTACAGGCTTTGTTCCTGGAGCGGCTCTACCAGCGCAAGGCCCAGGAGGCGAACCAGCGCTTCAAGAACAATCTACAAGCGCTGAGCGCGGCCAAAGACATCTTGAGCAACAACCGGACCACCCTCGTCCTGCCGGGCTATGTCAGCCAGGCCATCGACGGAGGGGCGATGGACGAGCGGTCGGCGGATTGGGCCCGCGGTCAAGTGGCGATCGCCATTCGCCGCAATCCCACGCTATGCGGCCCCAACCCGGAGGGGGGTTTTACGTGGTCGAGGCTCAATCTGAGCCCACCGCCCCCGGAGTCGCGGCTCGCTTTCGAAATGCTTCGGTTCGCTTACGACGACCCGTACGAAAAAGAGATCGCCGCGCTCTGCCGCCGGGTTCTCGGGTGAGCGATTTAGTGTAAGCCCGAGCCATGCCGAGCTCGACCTGGACGCTGCCTCACCGAGGCGCGTTCGGGTTAGTGCTCGCCTGCGCGAGCAGTTGCTCCAATGCATCGAGGCTCGCGCCACCGCTCCCGAACCCGCCTGCGCCGGTCGCCGCCCCGGCGCTGGCCGGGCCACAGGCGCCAGCGTTCGTACCCGAAGAGTCGCTGACCGAGCTGCGTCGGCGCCTGCTCGAGGAGCACGACCTGGATTGCGACCAGCGCATCACGAAGCTGGACCAGGGCAACCGAAGCTTTCAATTCCGCCTTTCGGAGCATGCCTACGAGCTGTCCGGCAGCTATGTGCTGTCCAATCTGCTGCAAGAGTTGTCGCTCGCGCTACGGCTCGGGGCCACACCCCGCATCGATCGCGTATTGGAGCCGCCGATCCAACGGACCTCGCGCTTGATTCGCACGGAGTACTGGCCAGCATTGACACGCCAAATCGATGAAAGCGGCGTGCCCCGCGTGCTGGAGGATCCCAAGCTGAGCCCGGTCGCGCAACGCATGTTGTATGTCCCGGGGGATGACCGCGAGGCACTCGACTACTTCCGCGGGGTGGGCAAACGCTACGACGTTGCCTACAAAAAGCTCGCGCAAACCACCACCACTCTACCCCTCAGCGAGCTGATCGAAATAGCCGCCTCCGAGGAGAAGCAACGCGTGCTCATCGTCATGCTGCGCACTGCCGAAGGTCGGACCGCGCTCGCGGACGCCTCGCGGCGGCTGGCGGCGGTCGCGCAGACGCTCGGCTACCCAGCGCTGTCTCGCCATCTGGCGGCCGCGCTCGGTCGAATCGATGAGCTGCTCGAGCAAGCGGGCCGCGCCTGCGTGCAGCTCAGCCCGGTGCGGCTGGGCCGTATCGCTGAGCGTACCGCTCGAGAGCTCGGCGCTTTTAGCCCGCGTGAGCTCTCGGTACGGGCGCTGCCCGCGCCAGAAACGTGGCCCGAGTGGACGGCGTCACTCGGCACTTTGCACGGCCCGCTCACTCTGGCGCTCGAGCACGATCACAAGCGCGGCATGTCGGGCGTACCCTTCGTCGTGCCGGGGGGCCGCTTCGATGAAATGTACGGCTGGGACAGTTACTTCATCCTGCTCGGCCTGTTGATCGATGGCCGCTTGGACCTGGCGCGCGGCCTCGTGGACAATTTCGTGTACGCCGTCGAGCACTACAAGATGATCTTGAACGCCAACCGGACCTATTACTTGACGCGTTCACAGCCGCCGTTCTTGTCGTCCATGATTCGGGCGGTGTGGGAGGCCACTCCGGCGGCCGAGCAGAGCGGGAGTTGGCTGCGCCGAGCGCTCAACGCGGCGTTGTTCGAGTACGACCACGTGTGGTCGTCGCACGAGCGACGGGTGGCCACGCTGTGTCGTGGGAAAGGTAATGAGAAAGCTTGCTTGACCCGCTACGCTGACCGCGGGCGCGGTCAACCCCCCGAGGTGGAGCCCGGTCATTTCGATTGGCTCTGGCAACAGCTGGGTCGCTCCCTCGAATCGAGCTATGCCTCGGGGCGGCTCTCACAAAGGGACCTGACCGCCGAGCTCGACAGCGCCTTCCGCCACGATCGCTGCATGCGTGAGTCGGGCCACGACACGACGTATCGCTGGTTCTGGCAGGCCGATGCTGGCTCCGGTGAAAAGCGCTCGGTTAACCGCTGCGCCGAGATGGTGACCGTCGACCTCAACAGCCTCTTGTATCGGTACGAGGTCGACATCGCTCACCTGCTTCGGCAGGCTCATGCGTTGCGCGTCAGCGCGGGCGGGCTCGAAACGGGTGGCTCTAGCCCGTCGCAGCCGGCGCCAGCGTGGTCGCTCGCGCCCGCGCCGCAGAGCTGGTGCGCCCGCGCCCACCATCGCTTCGAGCTCATGAAGCAGCACCTGTGGTCGGCCCGGGATGGGATATTTTACGATGCATACCTGTCCGCGTCGGGCCCCATTCAAACCGGATACGTCAGCGCCACCACCCTTTACCCGCTCTGGGCGACGGCCCTGCCCTGCGAGGCGGACGGCACCCCAGGCGTGGAAGACCTGAGCGCGAAGGATAAATCGCTGCTCGTCACCAGCGCGCTCAGCCAACTCGAGGCGCCAGGCGGCCTGTTGGCCACGGCCCGGGCCTCTCGCGATCGCTTTTCCTCGGCCGGCGACCGGCAGTGGGAGTATCCGAACGGTTGGGCCCCTCACCAAATGCTGGCTTGGCAGGGGCTCACCGCACACGGCTTCCGTGAAGACGCACAACGCCTCAGCTTTGCGTGGCTCTACACCTTGCTCAGCAACGTCATCGACTACAACGGCACCATCCCGGAGAAGTACGACGTGGTGGCGAGGACACACGCGGTCTTCTCGGAGTACGGAAATGTCGGGACCGAGTTCGACTACATCGCCCGCGAGGGATTCGGCTGGATGAATGCTTCATTTCAGGTGGGGCTCGGCTTGCTGAGCCCAGAGGAACGGGAACGGCTGGCCCAGTCTGTCGCCGAACGTTAGGGCCGCGTGGCTGGCCCCGGCACGGGGCTTCGGACGGCTCGACCGGTTCGCAATAAATTTCTGGTTGCACGCGAACTCAATCTGGCGGGCAGGCTTTCCCCAGCACTCGAGTTGGATGCGACTTTCGAACAGCGCGTGGCATGGCCGCCCGCAACGGGCTAGCTTTGCTGACGTGTCGATTTCCGATGTATTGCTGAAGGTTCGCGTGAGGTCATTCAATGCTCTGCCATCGCTCGGGCTATGCCTTTGGCTTACCGGGTGTGGAGCGCGTTCGTACCTGAGCTGCGATGAGGGAGAATGCCGATCCATCGACGATGGGTTCGGGCCGAACGGAGCCGCCGGTGGGGGCTCTTCATTGGGTCCTGACGGGCGCGGCGGCAGGGGCTCTGCGTCAGGTCCCAACGGCAACCCACTCGTTCCTGGCAATCCGGAGCAGCCCGGTATTCCTGGCCTCATGCCACCCCCGCCCAATTCGACGCCCGAGATACCGGATCCGCCGGAGCTCGACCCTGGCTCGCCGCTCTGCACCGAAACCACGTCGGCTCGGGGCCTGTTTAATATCACTAGCATTGAACAGCTGCGCACGCTCGAGGGGTGCCAGGTGATCAGCGGGGATTTGTCGATCAATCTCGTTTCCCGCTCCGGATTGCTGCCTCTCAGCTCGCTCGAACGGGTGACTGGCACCCTGAGCATAAGTATGGTGGGGCCGTTGTCCGGGCTCGAATCACTTCAGCGGGTCGGCAACCTCGTCATCGATGGAAGCAGCGCTCCCACGCTCGAGCCGCTCCGGAGCTTGACCGCGATAGGCAGGGGCGGCGATGGGCTGCTCAGGATCGCTGGCACCCGCCGCCTCGCTAGTCTCGCGGGGCTTGGCTCCTTACAACAGGTCAATCGGATCGAGATCAGCGACAACAGCGAGCTCTCGAGCCTTTCAGGGCTGAGCCTTCCCGCGGAAATCCAAGAGCTGCGAATTTTGGGCAATCCAAAGCTGATGGACATCAGCGCCGCCGCCGCGGTCACCTCGGTTTCTGTTCTGGAGATTGTGGGCAGCCAACTCATCAGCCTCAACGGTCTTCAAAACCTGGTGAGCGCAACCGACATCACCCTGATAGACAATCCGGTCTTGAGTGACATCAGTAGCCTCGGGGGTCTGACAGTGCTGCGCCTGTTGCACCTCCAAGCCCTGGCGATCGAAAGCCTGGACGCCTTGCAGAACCTGACCAATGTCGACCAGCTGTCCATCGATGGCAACGCGAGCTTGAGGCGATTCGATTCCCTGCCGCGGTTGGTTTCTCTCGGCGAGCTGACGGTGATCAATAACCCGACATTGTTGGCGCTGCCCGCCTTCCCCTTCCTCACCGACATCGCCGAGATCCTGATCCAGAACAACGCGTCGCTGCAGAGCGGGCCGAGCTTCCCCAACCTGGTCGACACGCGCGACATCATCGTCGCGGACAACCCGAGGCTGGCGCGCATCGATGGGTTCGCGAGCTTGATCAATGCCCGCGACCTGCAGATCCTCCGGAACGACAGCTTGGTCGAGCTGAACCTGGCTGCGCTCGAGACATCTCGCATCATTCGCATCGCCTGCAACTCCCAGCTGCCCGAAGCCCCACTGGCCCCGTTGTTGGAAGTTGGGACGCGCGACGTCGACCTGAGCGGCAATCGCGACTCGGTACTACCCTGCCGACGGTGATTCTGTCGCCGCAGCGCGGCGTTGACTACCAGTTCTTCCAGGGGGCTTTGCCCTGCGCCCACAGCTCTTCGAGGTAGTTCTTGTCGCGCAACGTGTCCATCGCCTGCCAGAAGCCCTCGTGGCGGTAGGCTGACAGCTTGCCTTCGCGGGCCAGCCGGCGCAGCGGCTCCTGCTCCCACACCGTGCTGTCGGATTCGATGTAGTCGAGAGCCTCCGGCTCGACCACGAAGAAGCCGCCGTTCACCCAGGCGCCGTCGCCACGCGGCTTCTCCCGGAACGCGTCGATCTTGTTGCTGCCCTCCGACAGCATGATGGCGCCGAAGCGCCCGGGCGGCGACACGGCGGTGAGCGTCACCAAAGAGCCTTCTTTCTGGTGAAACTTGTCGAGCGCCGCAATGTCCACGTCGCTGACGCCGTCACCATACGTCAGGTAGAAGCGCTCATTCTGGATGAAGTCGCGGACCCGGCGCACACGCCCGCCCGTCATCGTGTCCTGCCCGGTGTCCACCACGGTGACCTTCCACGGCTCGCGGTGCGTGGCGTGCACCTCGATGCTGTTGTTTTTCATGTCGAACGTGACGTCTGAGTTCCGAATGAAATAGCTGTGGAAAAAGTCCTTGATCACGTCCGCGCGGTAGCCGCCGCAGATGATCGCCTCATTCACGCCGTAGGCCGAGTAGAGCTTGAGGATGTGCCACAGCATGGGGCGCCCGCCGATCTCCACCATCGGCTTGGGTTTGACTGACGTTTCTTCCGAAAGGCGCGTGCCAAGCCCGCCCGCCAAGATCACCACTTTCATTACTCGAAGACCTTTACGCTCGGGATGGGGACGACAAACTTGCCACCCCACTCCCGCACGCGAGCCATTTGCGACATGATTTCCTCGCGTAGGTTCCACGGCAAGAGCAGGATGTAATCCGGCTTGGTCTCGAAAATCTTCTCGGGGGCGTAGATGGGAATGCGACTACCGGGCAGTAAGTTGTTTTGTTTATGCGGGCTCCGGTCCACCGTGTAGTCGATGAAGTCGCGACGAATGCCGCAGTAGTTGAGCAGCGTGTTGCCCTTGCCCGGAGCCCCGTAGCCGACCACGCTCTTGCCCTGGCGCTTCACCTGAATCAAAAATTCCAAGAGGCGACGCTTGGTCTCGCGGACTTTCTCGGCGAAACTAGCGTAGTACTCGCGTGTCTCCACACCGAGCTCAGCTTCACGAGCGAGCAGGCCCGCGACGTTGTCGGTGTTCTGATGGGTGGCCGTTTGATGGCAGCCGTAGATGCGCAGCGAGCCGCCGTGCGTGGGGAGCTCCTCCACGTCAAACAGCCGAATCCCATGCCGGGCAAAGATGCGCCGGACCGTCGTGAACGAGAAGTACGAAAAGTGCTCGTGGTAGATCGTATCGAACTGGTTTTCGGCGATCAGCCGCACGAGGTGCGGGAACTCCATGGTGATCACCCCCGAGTCCGCGAGCAGCAGCTTCATGCCAGCGACGAAGTCGTTCACGTCGGGCACGTGTGCCAGCACGTTGTTGCCGAGCAGCAAGTCAGGGCGCTTGCCCTCCGTCACCAATTGGCGGGCAGTTTCCAAGCCGAAGAAGCAAACCCGGCTTTCGACGCCTTTTTCCCGCGCGGCCGCCGCGCAGTTGGACGCCGGCTCGATGCCCAACACCGGCACCCCGCGCTTGACGAAATTTTGCAGTAAATACCCGTCATTACTAGCAATTTCTACAACAAAACTGTCTTTTCCCAGCCCGAAACGCTCACTCACCGCGTCGACGTAGCGCCGAGCGTGAGCGAGCCAGGAGTCCGAGAACGAGGCAAAATAGGCGTATTCTCCGTCGCCGAAGATCTCCGAAGGCACCACGAACTCGTCCAGCTGTACCAGGTAGCATTCGGTGCAGACGTAGGCGTGTAATGGGAAAAACGGCTCCGCCTCTTGGGCTTTATGCAAGGGAACGTGTTTTTGGCACAAGGGCGAGCTGCCGAGGTCGACGAAGCTTTCACTCAGGGCCGCGCCACAAAAACGGCAGCTCGCGCTGGCGGCTGGGCTGGAGGGCTGGCCCTCGGTTTTCTGTCCGGTCATAGTCCTCACCTCTTTGGCAAATATCCTGGCCCGAGAGCAGCATCGTGGGCCAGCTATTTTGCAGAGGGGCCGACATTTGCCAGACTGGAGGCTCGGTGATTTTCTCCCCAACCCGACTCGCCGGCGCCGTCATCGTGGAGATCGAGCCCCACCCAGATGAGCGTGGCTTTTTTGCGCGCTCGTTCTGCGAGCGGGAATTCTCGGAACGCGGCCTATGCGCGCGTTACCCCCAATGCAACATCTCCTACAACCGGCAGCGCGGGACGCTCCGTGGCATGCATTTTAATCGCGCGCCGCACGAGGAAGCCAAGCTCGTGCGCTGCCAGGCCGGTAGCATCTATGATGTCATCGTCGACCTGCGGCCCGGGTCGAGAACTCTCGGCCAGTGGCTGGGAGTGGAGCTGAGCGCGCGGAATCGCCGCATGCTGTATATTCCTGCAGGCCTCGCTCACGGCTTCTTGACGCTGAGCGCCGAGGCCGAGGTCTTCTACCAAATGAGCAATTTTTACGTGCCGGATGCCGGGTTGGGGCTGCGCTACGACGACCCTGCGATAGGCATTCAGTGGCCAGAGGCACCTCAGATGATCTCCGAACGGGACCGTACCTATCCCGACTGGCAGCCTGAAGCGTCCGCTGAAGATCCTTCCGGTGGCGAGGCGGCCTAGTGTCGACCAGCGACAAGCAGGCGGCCGTGCCGGCACTAGGTACGGAGATGTATGCTCTGATGCGGGAGCTTTATCCCATCTGCCGCAGCATCACCGGCAATGGCGTCCGCCAAACACTGGAGATCCTCGGCCGGCAGGTGCCGCTGCGGGTGACCGAAGTGCCGAGCGGAACCGAGGTGCTGGATTGGACGGTACCCAAGGAATGGAACATCCGTGGCGGCTGGATTGCCACCGTCGGCGGCGACCGGGTCATCGACTTCGCAAAGTCCAACCTGCACGTGCTCAACTACAGTACGAGCGTCAACAGGCGCATCAGCCGGGCCGAGCTCGAAGAGCACCTGTATTCGATCCCTGAGCAGCCCGACTGGGTTCCCTATCGGACCTCGTATTACGCCGAGCGCTGGGGCTTCTGCCTGAGTCAAAAGCAGCGTGACGCTCTGACGGACCCCGAATACGACATCTGCGTCGACTCGACGCTGGAAGCCGGCCACCTGACGTATGCCGAGTGCGTGATCAAAGGCCGGACCGAAGACGAGATCCTGCTGGCGACCCATATTTGCCACCCGTCGCTCTGCAACGACAACTTGAGTGGCATCGCCGTGGCGACGTTCCTGATCAAACAGCTGCAGGCGCTCGGGCCGCTCCACTACACAGTGCGTGTGCTGTTCATCCCGGGCACCATCGGATCCATTTGTTGGCTCTCACAAAACCGGGCGGGCGTCAGCTTGATCAAACATGGGCTCAGCCTGGTTTGCCTGGGTGATGGCCAGCCCTTCACCTATAAACGCACGCTACACGGTGATCGAGAGGTCGACCGCGTCATGGCCTACGTGCTGTCGGCCTCCGGCCAACCGCATAAGGTCATCGATTACTTCCCGTACGGCTACGACGAGCGGCAGTTTAACTCGCCCGGCTTCGGGTTACCCGTCGGCTCGATCATGCGCGCCGAACATGGCCAGTTCCCGGAATACCACACGTCAGCGGACAACCTCGCGTTCGTGGCGCCGCAGCACCTCGAGCAGTCCCTCGAGCTCTGCCTGGCGGTCGTCAACACGCTGAGCGACAACCGGCGCTACCGCAACTTGCGGCCGTATGGGGAGCCGCAATTGGGCAAGCGCGGAGTGTATAAGGCGCTCGGCGGCGCCCACATCAAAGATCACCAGCTGGCGATTTTCTGGGTGCTGGCGCTGAGCGACGGCGAGCACGGCCTACTGCAGATCGCCCAGCGCTCCGGGCTCCCTTTCACGTTAATCCGCGATGCGGCAAGGCTCTTGCACCAGCAGGAGCTCTTGGCCGAAGAGCCATCGTAGGCTATCCTAGCACAATAGTGCTTCACCCGAGGTTAAGGCGGTTCAAATGCGTGTTTTGATGACAGGTCACGATGGTTACGTGGGAGCGGTGATGACACCGATCCTGATTGCCGCCGGGCATGAGGTCGTCGGCCTCGACAACCAGTACTTCGACGGCTGCGACTTTGGCGCCTACTCGCCGGGCATCAAAGTGATCAAATGCGATATCCGCGACCTGCAAGCGAAGCATCTGGAAGGTTTCGATGGTGTCGTTCATTTGGCCGCGGTGTCCAATGACCCCCTCGGCAACCTCAACCCCGAGTCGACGTATGACATCAACCACCGCGCCTCGATGAAGCTGGCCGAGCTGGCCAAGGCGGCCGGCGTCGAGCGATTCCTCTATTCCTCATCGTGTAGCGTGTATGGCGCGGCCAGCCCGGATGACGTGCTGACTGAAAGCGCCAGCTTTAGTCCGGTCACGCCGTACGCAAAGAGCAAGGTCATGGTCGAACGTGACTTGCTCGCGCTTGCCGACGAAAATTTCTGTCCGGTGTTCATGCGAAACGCCACCGTGTATGGGGTTTCTCCCCGCCTCCGCGGCGACCTGGTGGTCAACAACCTGGCAGGTTGGGCGCTCACCACCGGTCGAGTGTTCATGAAGAGCGACGGCAGCCCCTGGCGTCCGCTCTTACATGTGAAGGACATGGCGAAGGCTTTCGCGGCGGCGTTGGTAGCGCCACGCGACGACGTCTTCAATCAAGCGTTCAACGTGGGCCGCCAGGGGGAAAACTATCGCATCAAACAGATCGCCGAGATCGTGCAATCGCAGGTCAAAGGCAGCGTGGTCGAATTCTCGGACGACGCCGGCCCCGATCCGCGTTGCTACCGGGTCGACTTCAGCAAAATAGAACGAGTCTTCCCCAAGCTGGGCCTGTCCTGGAACGTCGAAAAAGGCGTGGAAGAGCTGCTCCGGGCTTATCGCGAGCTGAAGCTGACGAAAGAGGATCTGGAAGGCGGGAAATACCTGCGCATCAAGACCATCTCTCAACATATCGATGCGGGGCGTCTGGGTGACGACCTGCGTTGGACCGCTCGCGCATGATCAGCCCGGCCGCGGTGCCGTCCCCGCTGGGTGCTAGAGAGGCAGCGCCAGCGCCCACGCTCAGCTTCGGGCTGCCGGTCTACAACGGTCAAAGGTCCATCCGTCGCCTCATCGATTCAATCCGAGCGCAGACCTTTACCGACTTCGAGTTGGTCATCTCCGACAACCACTCGAGCGATGACACCGCCGCGATTTGCACTGAGCGCTCCCAAGGCGACCCTCGCATCACGTTCTTCCCCCAGAACGCCAATGCGGGCATCGTCGCCAATTTCAACCGGGCCTTTGCCTTGTCCAGAGGCGAATACTTCCGCTGGATTGGCGCCGATGACTGGATCGAGCCGGAGTATGCGGGTAAATGCGTGGCCCTCTTGGACCGGCACCCCGAAGCCATCGGCGTGACCACCTACAAGGCCTACTGGACCGACGATGGCCAGAAGCTCTACACGGAGTATCGTGGACGGCGGGTCGATTCACCACTCGCGCACCAGCGCTTTGATTGCTGTTTGTGGCTGATGAAGGAGGACTATCGGCATTTCGACCCGATGTATGCCATGCACCGGCGCCGGGTGCTGGAGCAGACGCGCGGGCTACGCCCGATCTTGAACGGCGACCAGATGCTGGCGGTGGAGCTGAGCCTGCTCGGGCCGTACGTGCACGTCGAAGAATGCCTGGCCCATCGTGGCCAACCGAAGGCGACTCGCGAGGGAGTGATCAAGCTGCTCTCGCCCCCCGGCCAGCCTGAGATTGACTCGAGCCCAGAGCAGTTCCTAGGCATCCTGCACGATTTGATTCAAACCGCCGCCCTCACCCCAGCCCAAAAGCTCTACTGCTACCGAGCAGTCCTCATCTACTATTGGGAAGAGTTCGAGGACGCTCGCATCCGACCCATCCGGGTCGTCATCGGCAAGAAACTGCGAGAGCTCGGCGTGCCCATGGACCGCCTCTCCCCCTTCCGCTAATCATCGCCCATCTCCGCCAACCGCCGGCGCCCCGGCGCTCTAGGGTCCGTCCGTCGGCTGTCGGAGCAGCGTCAACCGACCCTGCAAGCCACGGCTCACGTGCACATGATTGTGTGCGTCCACGATGACCGCCTCCACCCCTGGCAGGCTCTCGCACAGCTTCAACCCCTTCTCGGCACCGAGAACAAATATCGCAGTGTCGAGCGTGTCCGCCAAGAACGACGTCGGCGCCAGCACCGTCACTGAACGCGTATGAGGCACTGGATAGCCCGTTCTGGGATCAATGATGTGGTGGTAACGCTTGCCTTCTTTGAGCACAAAACGTTCATAGTCACCGGACGTGTTGAATGCCGAGTCGGCGAGCGAAAGCAGCGCGAAGCTCGTGTCGGCTGAGCGCCCTTCGTCAGCGCCAGCACGCGGATCCTGAATGCCCACCTTCCACTCTCGATCACCCCGCCGACCCGCTGCATAGAGGTCACCGCCTGCTTGCACCAGGAAATCGACCAGCCCCGCCTCCTTGAGCTTGGCAACGGCCCGATCGACGATCAGCCCCTTGGCGATGCCACCCAACGTGATGCTCTGCCCCGTGCGCGCCAGGCGAGCGGTGCGCCGAGCCTCATCCAACAGGAGCCCGGAGTAGTCCACGAGCTTCAAGCGCTGGAGCACGTCCGAGCGACGCGGCAACGTGCCATCATTGTCCTCGTCAAACTTCCACAGCCCCTTGAACGCGCCCACCGTGATGTCAAACGCGCCGTCCGACGCTCGCGCCACCCAAAGTGCCTGCGTGAGGACCTCAAACGTCTCCGCCGATACCACCACGCCCTGGCCGTCACCGGCGGCGGCATTCACTCGCGACACCTCAGAGGTCTCGGTCCAGGTCGTCATGAGCGCGTCGAGGCGATCGATTTCGCTCACGGCGCGCGCAACGGCCTGCTCCACCAGCCGCTCATCATGGTGGAACACCGCGATCGTGCAGCGCGTGCCCATGCACGCACGCTCGTAGCTCATGATGCGCCGCTCGGGTGGTGCAGCGAGAGCTGCTCGGGCAGCAGCGTCGAGCGCCACGGCAGCTGCTTCTGGCGCCACCGCCACTTCAATCATCGGCTCCGACGGAGGAGATGCCTTGCGGCAACCCAGTGACGATACGCAAAGAATCCAGCCGCAGAGGGCGCTGGCCGGCAGGGCCAAAGCAGCCGAACGAGAAAGCACTAGAGCGTCCACCTGTCAGCTAGCGCGGCGCGCCTCGAGCCTGCGCAGCATGTCGCGCGCGTACGGCCAGAGCCAGGGGGACCAGATGAGCGTCGCGAGCACGAACACCACGATCGCTTGAACGATGACGTGAATGCCGCGAGCATGGAGCCAGTCGACCGTGAAATTGGACACGACCGAAACGGTAAAGACCACACAGCTAAACTCGAGATCTTGCAGACCAGTCCGGAGCCCGCGTTGATAAACACCGACCGTCGACGCCGCGTAGCGGAAGAGCTCCGCCGCCGCGTATCCGACGAGCGCGCCTGGAAAGCCGGCGATCCTATAGCCGAGCGGCAGTAGCACGAGCATGCCCAGAAGCTTGGCAAAATTGGACGCAGCCACCCAGCGCGGGTAACCACAGGCCAGCGATGCAGAGTTGTTAGTGGCCTCGGGCGTCGCGAACCACGCGGCGAGCGCCAAGAGCTGCAGCATCCAGCCGCCGGACTCATACCGGTCATCATAGATCAGAGCTATCGCCGCCTGACCACCTCCCATCAGCCCGGACAAGGTCCAACCGCTGAGCGTCATGTGCAACCGCCGCGCCCTGCGAAAAACTTCGGCCAGGTGCTCGCCGGTTTGATTGACCTGGCTAAAGAGCGGAAAAATGACCTTCGCCGCGAGCGAATGCATGGCCGACACTGGGATGGTCGCGATGGTCAATGCCACATGGTAAACACCCAGCTCGGCAAGCGAGATCATCTTGCCAAAGATCAGGCGGTCCGCTTCATTGACGGCAAAGGTGAGCACGGTGCTGAGGAAGATCCACTTGCCAAACCGCATCAGTGATTGCGCAGCCGTCTTGTCCCAGCCCGGCCTCGAGTTGTGACCGGAGAGCATCACGTATCCGAGCGCAACGTCGACGAACGCACCGACCAGGCCGCCGGCAACCAGCGCCCATACGCTAGGCCACCAGAGCGACCAGAGCACCATGACCGCCAAAGCCGAAACCTGCGCGAGGATCTCGATCAACGTTGGCAAGCCGAGGGCGAGGTGGCGTTCGGCGGTGTAGGCCTTGGTCGACCGAAACCCCGCGAAGATGGCCGAAGCCGACGCCACCGGTATCAGCACGGCGAGCTCGGGGTGCCCGTAAAAACTGGAGACGGGTAGGGCACACAGCGCCGCAAACGCGAACAACAGAAACCCGCGCCCCAGCTGAATGGTCCAGGCCGTATTCAGGAAACGAGGGTCATCGCCACGCGGATTCTGGATGATGCTTGGCCCGATTCCGATGTCGGAGAAGAGGTCGATACCCCCTCTGATGCTGTGCACGATGGCCATCAGCCCAAACGCCTCTTGCGGCAATAGCCGCGTCAGGATCATTTGGCCACCCATGCGCAGCGCCTGGACGATCATGTGGCCCACGAGGGTAAAAGCGCCCCCCCGGACGGCAACCGACGATGAGCTCTCCGGGGCCTCGCCACCCGCGGCAGCGGGATCGTTGAGTCGCGCAGCACTCGGCAGCACGTTATCCTGAGCTTTTGACCGGGCGTCCTCGAGCCTGCCCGGCGAGGTCAGGGGCGCGCGCCTTCCAGAATCCAGCGCCGCACGGTATCGACTTGAGACGCCGTGAGGGCATTATACGAGTAAGGCATTGGCGCACCGTATTCGCTGTCCGCCCGCTCGATGGAAACCTTCCAAATCATCAAGCTGTCGTCCGGGGAACCCGGCAGCACGCGCACCATGTCGGCCCGGTAACGGGCTTCGACATTGATGAGCCCCTTGGGACCAAATGGATTGGTCAAGTCAGGCTCGTTCGGGGTGCCCTGATAGTGACAATAAATGCAACTTCCCGCGAGGGTGTCCTCTTGGCCGAAAATGGGACGGATCTCCGCGTCGAAAGCTGGGTCGTTGAGGGCACCCCGCTCGACCCATGACCGGAGCGTGTTGACCTCGCCCTCCGTGAGCGAGGGGATTTGAAGCGGCATGGGCTCTCCCCCGATCCCATTGACGGGCACGTCTCCCGAGATCTTCTGCATCAAAAAGCTGTTGTCCGGGTCACCCGCAACCACGTTGAATTCCGGCGTTTCACCGGGGTGATCCGCGTTCCAGCTGTTGCGCGTGTTGACCAGCCCCGTCACGGGGTTGAACGGATCCTGGATGTCGACCCCGATGGGGCTCCCGGGGCGGTGACACACTGTGCACCCCCGGCGGTCAAAGATGGGTCGTACGTCATCGTTATAGGTCACCCCGTCGTCCTCTTCTCCACAGCTCGGCAGGATCAGGCAGCTGGCCGCAGCAAGCATGCCCGGCACTCGGCGGGAGCGCAGAAGGCCCGCGACAGCTTTCAGGCAAGCCCGCGGCGAGACTGGCCACAAGCTCAGAATCTCATTGTACATTTAAGCAACATCTCCAATGGGCGCACGAGTTTAGCGCAAGACCCCATGAATTCCTACGGCGGGGCTACCTGAACGGCTTGTCCAGCGCGCTTCCAGGTCCGCCTGGGGCTCGTGGTCCGGCTCACCCAGCGAAGAAGACCCATGGAGTCAGATCCGTCGAAGCGGGAGCTCAGGCGTCGGGGGAATCATTACCTCGGGTGCCCGAGGCCATGAAGCGTCGGACAAAGCCCACCAGCCACGCTGCGCCGCGACGCGCCCAGAGCGCGAACGCGTTGCGCGTCCCTTCACTCCCCCCCCGACGCATGGCCAGGACCGAAGCTCGCTGGGCCAGGATGAGCTCGCGATCTACCGCCGAAATCTTTATCGTCGCCTGATCGACACGCGGGGGGCGGGACCCCGAGCGGGCCAGGCCGACCTGGGCTCGCGCCCCGAGAGACATGCCTGCGTCGGCTGCAGCGGGCCGCGGTGAGGAGCGGGCCGCTGCGGAGCGGGCAGAGCTGGATTCAGCGACCCTTGGCGACGATGTGGGTGTGTCCTCTGAGTCTCCGTGAACAATCACCTTCGCGCCAGGCGCCGCGGTGCCCTCCGCCTTGGGGGCAGGGCTGTGAATGGTCGTGGTCGGGCGCTGCACCTCGGGCATGGGACGCCGCTTGGTACGGGCAGCCGCGGCTTCGAGCCGCACCAAGTCATCCCGCAGCTCGGCAGCGGTCTGATAGCGCTTGGCTGGATCCTTACGCAGGCAACGCTGGATGATGGCGTCCATCGCTTTGGCTAGCGCCCCAGGTGCGCGCAAGCGTGACGAGGGCGGTGCGGCCTCATCGTCGAGGTGCTGACACAACACGCCCGCAAAATCGCCATCCGAGAAAGGGGGTCCGCCGGTCATCAACTCGTACAGGACCACTCCGAGCGAATAGACGTCCGAGCGGGCATCGAGCGGGCGACACGCCGCCTGCTCAGGCGAAACATAGAACGGTACGCCGAAAACACCGCTTCGAGGTGGACCCGGGGTCGCACCTCGAGCCCTCGATATGCCGAAACCCAGAATCGTCGGCACCTCCGCGGGAGTGCCCGGCTCTACGACGAGAACATTGTCGGGATTGAACAGACCATGAATCAGCCCCACCTCGTGTGCAGCACTCAAACCTGCGGCCAACTGCTTGCCGACGTGCAACACCCGGCGCAAGACAAACTTGCCTTCTTTGCCCAGCAGCACCGCCAGCGTCTGGCCCTGAAAGTGCTCAGTGACGACGTAGGGCCAGCCATCACTCAACACGCCGAAGTCCAAGGTAGCAGCGATGTTCGGGTGGTTGAGCACCGAGGCGGCGCTGGCCACGCGCCGAACGTCCTGGCAGGTCTCGTCCGAACAGGCCAGGCCACGGGGCAAGATGCGCACGGTGACGGCTCGATCGAGTGCCAGGTGATAAGCGCGATAGCTGACGCTGACGGCGGTCTGCTCCGCGACCTCCTCAGCGAGGTAACGGTTGGCCAGAACGCGCCCGCGCAACTGCTCGGCGGGAGGCAAGTCCGCGACCTTGACCGTTTCGGAAATACGCTGCTCATACGGAGTGACGGGGTCCGGAACCTCGTCCACCCACGGAGCCTCAAATGCAGAGCCCGCAGCCGCGCCTTCCAGCGGCGAGTCAGCCAGCGGCGAGTCAGCGAGCCGTTCGAGCTCCTCGGCGCCCACCTCAGGCTCCGCGGGGGACAGCTCCTGGTCCGAGACCTCTTCCTCCGTCAGGTCGACTTCCGACACGTCGATGACTGGCCCGCTGGAGGCGGGAGCCTCCGCAATCTCGACTTGCCCCGAGACCGCCCCCGCCGCGGTGAGGTCGGGTGACACGATTTCGTCGGAGGCCAGCTCAGCCTTCTCGCGCTCCTCGGACACCAGCCCCGGTGTTACCAGCTCCGAGGACACGAGCTCCGGCGCCACAAACTCAGCCACAGGCGGATCGGCCGGATGATGGGCGCGATTAGACATGCGCCACCTCGCCCGGGGACTCGCCTGCGCACTGAGCCACGCAGCGGCCGCCACTCTGCCATTGGTCAGGCGGCGTTTCGATGGCCTTTGCAACAGGTGCTGCTGTGCAGCACGCTGGCTTCGAGAACACCGGCTGCGAAAACACTCGCTGCGAAAACACTGGCTGCGAAAACACTGCGGGCGCCATGATGGTGCACAATTTCCCCCGAAAAGCGGCGTCTGGTGCCACTTAGACCCACACCAGCCAGCGTAGCATACAGCGCCTATCCCGCAATCTCGATCCCTTGCTGCCGGCCGACCCACAAAAGCCCTAATTTGTGCTTCGCGGCCATGGCGGGATCACACGAGGGGCATACCTGGCTCTAAAGCGACCAGCAGCGCCACCCGTTCGCCAGGGGGTGCCGCCTCTCCGGCGCGCAGCGGACGCACGACGTACTGACCTGGGGCACGAGCATCAGGCGCAAACGACACCCGCACGGCCTGGTGATGGACGCGAGCCGTGAGCTTGGCTTGAGTCGACTCTGCCAGAGAGGTTGAAGGGTCAAGGCCGCGGCTATCACCGGAGGGGCGAGGGGCCGACGCCCAGGCGGCGCTCGACTCTGAATCCCAGCTCGGCGCGCCAGAGTCGTGCGGCGTACCATTCACGAGCCGAGGCGGTACGCCGCTCGGCCCATCGTCGGCGGGAGGAATGAGGACGGTGGGGAGCTCGGAACGCATTGCGTCTCGGTCCGCCTCTTCAAAGGCAGGCAACGCGGGTAGCGGAGGTGGATTTGGAACAGCTGATCGATACGCCGCGGGTGGCAGGGTCGGCGCACGCCGACGGTCCAGGGCTTGTGCAACGTCTTCGTCGGGCTCCGCGTCGACGTCGTCGTACTCGTCGACAGGAGTGTGCGGCAATGGAGGCGGCGCGGATGACACCCGACGCTCCGAATCGGCGCTCCACGAATCTCTTTGCACCGCGGTTTCCAGCGTCGACGAGGAAAGCCCCATGAGTTGACGGGGCCTCTGCGAGGGATACTGCGAGGGATACTGAGTGGCCGTGACGACGGGCCGCGCAGCGCTCTCGTCGGACCACGCGGTGCGGCTCACCTCGCTCGGGGGCGACGACGGGGTGGCGGCCGCTGAAGCAGCTCCTTCGACGGGCTCCGACGGCGAGAGCGGGCTCACTCTCGCATCCTCGCCCGCATCCGCCGCTCGCGACGTGCGCGGCTCACTCGATCCGAATAGCTTGCCGCGTAATTCGGCGGCGGCCTTGGCCAACTGAAACGATCGCAGATCGGCCCCTTCGTCCGATGCGCTCTCCGCGGCCCGTCGCAACCATCGCAGGCTCTCGGTTGTGTCGCCGCGAGACCAAAGCGTCTGCGCAGCTCGCAACGCCATTTGGACGCCGTCGGGATCGGCGGTTTCTGCCTGCGGCAGGTCGCTCATTATGTCGCTCATTTGACCAATCCGTGGTTTTTCCCCAATCAACGTGGGCGGGACCCGCAGGTGGATCAAGTCAAATCCCCCGAACATCAGCCACAAGCCGGACCCTCTCTCTCGTTTTGCAGGGAACCCTCTCATTTCTCAATCGATATGTGAATGCGTGGAGCAATTTTCCTCAATCAAGGAAGCTACTCGGTTGCGGCCAGGTGGCAGCACGCAGGCCTCTTGACGGCTCGAAACGCCGCAGTCGTCAACTGACTGGCCGATGTCTGCCGGTTCGGAGCGCGCTCCGGCCTTGGACCGAACAGGGCCGAGTATTAGGCTGCCGCCATGAAGGCGACGCTCGTGCTCACGCTGATTGGTCTCGACAAACCGGGTCTCGTCAAGGCGATCTCCGACGCCGCCGCTCGGCACGGCGCCAACTGGGAAGCGAGCCGCATGGCGCGGTTGGGAGGGAAATTCGCGGGGCTCCTCTTGGTCACGCTCGAGCCCGCTCGAGTCGACGCTTTGCAGCGAGACCTCGAAGCATTGTCGGAGCTGGGGCTGAAGGTCGTGGTGGAGCAAAGCTCACAGGTCGCTCCTCGCAGCAATTGGCAAACTGTAAAGCTCGACCTGCTCGGCGGTGATCAAGTCGGTATCATGCGGCAAGTTGCCGCCACACTGAGCGAGCTCGGGATCAACGTGGATGAGCTGAGCACCGAATGCACGAGCGCACCCATCTCCGGAGGGGACTTGTTCAGGCTTGCCGCGGTGTTGGCCTGCCCCCCCTCTGTCACACTGGACAAGCTCAGGCAGGAGCTGGAGCTAGTAGCCAATGATTTGATGGTGGATATCAGCCTGGACGAAGCGGGCTCTGCGAGGTGAGAGATCCGACGAGCGCTGGCGCCCGCGCCGCTTCTGCGTTGGCCGCGTTGCAACTCGTCAGTCTAGCCAGCTGCAAGGGGCCGCCCGAGGGCGTGGGGCCTGCTGAGGCGCGAGCCAGCACAGCCGTCAGCAACGCTCCGTCCCCTGCACTACCGACAAAGTCAGCCGACCGGAGCTGCTGCATGGGCAGAAACCCCTGCCGTGGGCGCGGTGGTTGCGCAGTGCCAGAGTCCCACGACTGCGCTGGCAAGAACGCATGCGAGGGACGCGGTGGCTGCAACGCGCACTGCCCGAAGTAGGGCACGCTACTGGGACACATCATGAGCCGCACGTCCGGCGTCGGGGCCGGCAGCGCTAAAAGGCTCGCCTCGCGTCGCGAGCGGGTTATCCTGCATGCCACGCTCTTGAGTGCACCAGTATCCATTCCCCGAGGCCAACTCGGGCCCGTCGGCGAAAACAGCGTGGAGCGCCATTTACTGGACACGACCATGAGTCCCGGTCCGGCAATTCGGGAAAGCACCGCTCGTGGCGAGCTGCCTTCCGACATTCTCGAGGCCGGTGTGCGGCGGCTGGGTCTGGTCACCTTGGTTTGCACGTCGAGCCTCAGCGCCGTGCTCATCCTGCTCTTGCTGGTGGCTCGGCACGACGCAGTGCTTCGCGACGACGTGTTGCCCCACGCCCAGCGCTGCCTAATAGCAGCCATCGTACTCAACGTCGGCATGCTGCTGCTCGTTCGCTCGCGCAAGCTGCGACCGCGCGTCGTGCTGCACGTGAGCCTGATCTACCTCGTGCTGTTTGCGCTTGCGCTCAGCGCTCTTCGTCACGGCCTGCCTTGGCCTCCGGGCGAGGTGTTGCGAAGTTGGTCACCCGTGGCGGTGGTCCTGGTGATGTATGGGGCGCTCGTGCCCGCCCGACCGTCCACCATCTTGAGCGTGTGCCTGGTGGCAGCGCTGATGGATCCGTTGGCCCTGCACCTGGCGCAGCCTACCGGACATCGCCCCAGCATTGAACGTATATTGCTGCTGCTGCTTTCACCGGCAGCCGGCGCCGGCCTGGCCTATTTGTCGTCGCGCCTGTTGTATGGTCTCACCGAGCACATCACGCGAGCGCGCGAGGTGGGTAGTTATCGCTTGGAGAAGCGACTGGGTGTTGGCGGCATGGGAGAAGTGTGGAGCGCCAAGCACCAGATGCTGGCGCGCCCTGCAGCCATCAAGCTGATTCGCCCGG
>JANOIG010000320.1:0-38839 GCA_031407405.1 Deltaproteobacteria bacterium | reverse complement strand
GCCAGCGCTCCGGCCAGGTTTTCGCCCGGCTGGTTGCCGCCGCCAATTTTTCGGGCATCCCCAAGGTCGAAACAGCCCCCTCGCGAGCCCGCCTGGCACAGCGGTACTTGGGGGTGTTTCCGGGACTGTTGCAGCTCTATTCGCCCGCTAACGACGGGCTGGATTTCGCGCCCGAGCAGGCGGAGCTGATCGTCGCCCTGCTGGAGTTACTGAAGTTGGCCTTGGACAGCTCCCGAGACTGCGTGCTCGAGGAAGCAACCTGGCAAGGCTCTTACGACGACCAAAAAACCGTGGCTGTCCGTGTTTTGCAGGGTATTGACAGGATGCTGGCCGAAACGGATCGGTACCCTGGGCCGCTGCGGGAACGGCTGCGGGCGCACACCGCGCGCCTGGCACCCCTGCTGGTGAGTCACCTCGATGCGGAGCAACGAGAGCTCGTCCCCAGCATCGCCACTCGCGAGTAGCGGCTTGCCCGTGTCGGTGTATGTGCCTCCGATACGTTCGTTGACCTCGTGGAGCGGAGCCGCTAGCGTCGCGCCGTTGGAGCCCATTGACGCCTACCGAACCGTCTAATGAAGGGGACCGGACTAGTCGGCGCGGACGTTGGTGTTGCATCGGTGCGGGCCTCGCGCTCGCGTGCACGGTGCTGAGCAGATCTCGACTCACCCATTACCAAGGTAAGTAAACAATGTTGAATTCAAAGTTCATGCGACTCTCCATCTTGATCGGCAGCGCGTTCACGGCCTCGTCAGTGTTCGCCCAGGAAGCCGAGGAAGGCGCGGCTGAAGAAGCTGCCGAGCCGGCGGCTGAAGCGGCGGCCGAGGCAAAACCCAGTGACGACGAGTTGGTGACCGGCATGAAGACCAACACCGGCCGCGGTTTTGGTACGGCGGGTTGTGGGCTAGGCTCACTGATCTTCGAGCCCGGCAGCGGCTTTACTCAGATCTTTGCCGCGACCACGAACGGCAGCTTCGGCACGCAGACGTTCGGCATCACCTCAGGCACCAGCAACTGCGTCGATGCCGACGGCGGCACGGACAGCGCCAAGGCCTTCATTGAGACCAATCGCCCCGCCATCGCCAAGGACATCGCGCGCGGTCAGGGCGAGACCATCGACAGCTTGACCCGCCTCGGAGGCTGCTCCGACGCTCGCGCCGTGGGCGCCTCGCTGCAGAAAAACTTCGAGCAGGTCTTCCCGAGCGCCGCCATGACGGACCAGGACGTCAGCAATTCAGTCGTGGGCGCCCTGCGCGCTGACGCGTCGCTGGCTTGCAAGAGCCTGATCTAACCACGAGGTCGCTTGTCGAGCGCGGAGCGGCGGCGTGGCATGCGTCGCCGCTCCGGCGTTTGTCGTGGCTTTGCCTCTGGCTCGCCCTCGTAGCGGGCCTCCCCAGGGCGGCCGCAGCGGAGCCTTCGAAGCCACGTAGCTCCGCCCACGTGGCGGCGTACGTCGAACGACTGGTGCTGCAGGCTAAGCAGCTGAAGCTGGCGGACCAACGCATGTGGTGGCGCTTGCTGCGCTACCGAGCGGGTTGGTTCGGCGTGACCAGTGAAGTGGACGGGGGTCCCTTCTTCAACTCCCCGGACGGCAGAACCGACCCCGACGCGGAGCTGGCGGCCACGTTGCGCGCCTTCTTCAGGCCGGGGCCTGACGACCAGGGCATTCAGCACCCGTTCTGTCGCTTTCCAGCGCGCTTGGCCTGGCTGAACGCGCACCTCCAGTTTGACTTCGAGCTGTTGGCGCGGCAGAGCTGCCCGCGTTTCGACGAGTTTCGGAGCCGCGTCGACGCCGAATCCATCAGCCTGATCTTCAGCTCATACTTCTTGAACAACCCGGCGTCGGCGCTGGGCCACACGCTGCTCCGGATCAACAAGAAGCGCTCGACCGAGGAGGACGAACGGCAGGCGTTGCTCGACTACGGCGTCAACTTTGGGGCCACGGTCGATACCGGCAACGCGGTGATGTACGCGCTCAAGGGCCTGCTGGGGCTATTCGCGGGGGAGTTCACCAAAGTCCCATATTACTTCAAGGTGCGCGAATACAACGATTACGAGTCGCGCGACCTCTGGGAGTTCGAGCTCGAGCTCGAGCCCAACGAAGTACAGATGGCGGTGGCCCACATCTGGGAGCTCGGCTCGGCGCTCTTCGCCTATTTCTATCTCACCGAGAACTGCTCCTACCACATGCTCGGCATCCTGGAGGTGGCCAGCCCGCGCGTGGATCTGATCTCGAAGCTGGGTTGGCCCGTGATCCCCGCCGACACGCTGCAAGCCGTCGCCGCCAATCCCGGCCTGGTGCGCTCCGTGACGTATCGCCCGTCCACACGCATCCAGTTCCGGCATCGGCTCGAGCGGCTCGACCCCCGCGACGTCGACGTCGTGTTTCGACTGGGAGAAGATCCCGATCTGGCTCTGCCTCGTGGCCTGTCCACAGAGCGCCAGATGCACATTCTGGACACGGCGCTCGATCTCACCGACTTCCGCTTCTCCAAACAGCTGCTCGACCCCAGCTCTGCCGAATCCGCATTCAAACAGCGCCTGCTCAGCCGCCGCGCGGGCCTGCGCGTGCGGAGCCCGGCGCTCGGCATCCAAGGACGAGCGCTCGACAACCCATTGCTCGGACACGACGTCGGGCGTTGGGACCTGGGTCAGGGCCATTCATCGCGGCACGGCTTTTACCAAGCGCTCGATCTGCGGCTGGCGCTGCACGATTGGAGCGACCCATCGGCGGGCTACCCCGAGACCCTCTCGATCAACTTCCTGCCGCTGCGCCTGCGCTACTATATCGAGCGCCAACGCCTCGAGCTCGAGGAGGCGTCACTGGTGTCGATCACCTCGCTCGTGCCCCTCGACCTCTTCGACCGTTCGATGTCGTGGAACGCACGTGCCGGACTGACGCGCATTCACGATGCCGGCTGCGCCGACTGCCTGGTCGGCATGCTGGAAGCCGGCGGGGGTGTCGCGCTCGGCGCCCTCGAGCAAGGTCTGCTCTTTTTTGCCAATCTCAATACGACACTGATGGGGCTCGGCCCCATCCAGGGTGGCATCGCAGACCTCCCGCTACGAGCCGGCGTGGGACCCAAGGCAGGCCTTCGCTTGCGCTTCGCACCGGAGCTGATCGGGGTGCTGCGCGCCGACTGGCTGTACTTGCCCCTACAAACACCGAACACCACCTGGCTCGGCGCTGCCACCCTGCGCTGGATGTATGTGCACAACTTCGCGCTGTCGCTCGAAGCGCAGATACATCCAAACGGCACCCTGGGTCAGGTCGCCTCGAGCCTGTATTTCTAGGACCGAGGCCCGGACCGGACGCTTCAGCCCAAACCGGCCGCGCCCCGATCACTCTGGAGCTCCGCGAGCAAGTCGGAGACGGAGATGGAGACCATACCCACTCCGCTGTCAGAGAAGCCATAGGGCAATAGCAGCTGGCCGCCGCTGATCAGCCCGCCGCAGGTGTACAGCACGTTCGGCACGTAGCCCTCGCGCTCGGTCGCATCCGGTTCGAGCAGCGGCTCCGCCAGCTGGCCGATCACCTTTCGAGGATCTTCGAGATCCAAAAGGAGTGCCCCGAGTGCGTAGCGCCGCATGGCGCCAACGCCGTGCGTGATCACCAGCCACCCCGCTTCAGTTTCGAGGGGAGAGCCACAGTTCCCGATGTGCAACAGCTCCCAAACCCTCGAGGGCTTGTACAGCAAGCTAGCGTCATTCCAGAAGTGCACATCATTCGATCTGGCCAGGTGCAGGTTCTCGCGATCTTTCCGCGACAGCATCAGATACTCGCCATTCACGCGGCGCGGAAACAGCGCCATGCCTTTGTTCTGCGCGGCCGAGCCATTCAGCGTCGATATCGTGAAGGTGACGAAGTCGAGCGTCTCGATCAATTGCGGCAGTATCTGAAAGCCGTCGTAGGCCGTGTAGGTCGCGTAGTACCTGACCGCCCCGTCGCTATCCACGAAACGGACGAAGCGCGCGTCTTCCATCCCGCGCGTCTCGTTCGGCCCGGCCGGGAAGATCACCCGCTCCGAAAGCTGCGAATCGGCGGGAAACGTGGTGACATAGTTCGAGGCCGCGAGCACTCGGATGATCTTGACGGTCTCGAACCAAATCACCTGTGGTGGGGCGTGCTCCTCGAACCGAGTGAGCGCGCTCTCGAGCTCCACCAGCGTGAAGCGCTCACCCAGCTGGTCGAGAACCCGCCAGGCGAGCTCATTGCCCGCCCCGAGCTCGTTCAGCTTGGCGCTGAACAGCCGCTTGTCATAACGGCTGGGGGAAGTACGGTCCCCGCCGACCAGGTACGGGCCGGGCGCCTCGAAGCGCAGCGTGCCATCCGTCGCGAGGATGCCGGTGCGAAACTCAATCGACGAGAGGTGACCTTCACCCACCGCGCGTAGGCTCATGATGAGCCTCTGTTCGCCCGCGAGCAGATGCCCCTGATCGGGCCCGAGCACGAGTGATGGATTGAACAGCGCAGCGGCCTCGACGGAGTACTCGTGCGTAAAATAGGCGCCGATTAACAAGCGCCGCTCACGCGAAAGGTGCGCGGTTGAATCGAGCTCGGATGCCACAGCGCGAAAGTGGCGCTCCAGAATCTCCTCGAAACCTCGATGGCGAGACGCAAAACCTTTCAGAATGTCGTTGAGCAACGACCTGACCTTGGCCTCGGGAATGGCGATGATCCGCTGCAACAATTGCACGGCTCGAGACAGACCAGGTAAGATCACTTCCTCGCCGGGCAAATAGGGTTTGGCGAGGACGCGGCGTGCATCCGGCAACAGCCTGTGCTGGGTTCGCGTGATCGAAATGGACAATTAGACCTCTGCCTTCAGACTGGAGGATTCCGGCACTTCGGGGGCTTCCAGACCTTCGTCGGCAAGGTCCAGCATGCCGTATAGGGCCAGGAGAAAACTGATGGTGCTCTCGGCGCCTTGGTTTTGGTTCGGCTCGGCCGCACCCAACCCGTCCCGGCAACCCGCGGTGGTGAAGTCGTATAGAGGCACACCGAGCCGATTGGCTCCCAAGAACCAAGCAAACGTTTCGCGCATGCGCCCGAGGTAGTGATGATCGCCCGTTGCCAGGTAGGCGCCGCGAAAGGCCAGCACGAAGGCCGCCGCATCGATGGCCTGCTCGTCCGACTGGGCCTTGGCGCCGCCCCGGGTGTGCCAGCCGTCGTTGCCGACCAAGACCAGCTGGCCGCGGCTGAAACAGGTAGCTTCGAGGAACTCGAGGGCCTCGCGTGCGATACGCAGACCCGCGCGTTCACCGGTGACTCGATAAGCCTTGAAGAGGGCCAGAGGAAGCAGCGCGTTGTCATAGGTTACAGCTGGCTCAAACCAGTGCCAGTCGTGCGTCGCCTCATCGCGATAGCGCTGCAGTAGGTTCTCGACCAGGTCGCTCAGGCTCGCCCGCAGCGAGGCCGAGCTGGGGTCGGCGGAGAGCGCACTCGCCAGACCCAGCACGACCAGCGCTTTGCCACGTACGCCGAGCTCTCCGCTCTTCGGCAGCGCCCGCTCGAGCATGGCTCGGGCCAGCAGACGGCTGCCTTCGTCGGACGCAAGCTGCAAGGTCACGCCCAGCGCCCAGATGGCGCGTCCGACGCAATCGTCAGAGGTAGGCCCGGGCTCGAAGCTCCGATTGTAACTCATGAAGTTTCGGAACCCACCATCTTCGCTCTGTGAATGATGGAGATAGCTCAAGTAGGTGGTGACGAGCCGCCGGGTGTCGGCGGAGCTGTTCGAGCGGTCCGCGTGCAGCGCCACGATCAACGCCCGTGCGTTGTCGTCGACGCAATAGCCGCTGCTCCGCGCCGGAACACTGAACGTCGCGTGCTGAATGATGCCGGTGTCGTCAGTCAGGCGCAGCAAATGATCCAGCCGCGGCTCGGGCAAGCTCGAGGCGCGAGCCGGCTTGGAATGGACTGGGGTGGTGGGCTCTACCGAAGTCACTCGCCGGCCCAGCTCGACGTAGGCCTTGCCGACGCGAGGCCAGAGCATTGACCGCGTGTACTCGAAAGCCGTGGCCCGCAGCCGCTCGAGCTCCGATTTATCGCGCAATAGCCCGAGCAGGCTCTGGCTCAGTGCCTCGCTGTCTCGGAACGGAAACAGGCAGCCACGCCTCTCCCCGAGCAGCTCGCGCGCGTGCCAGTAGGGGGTGGACACGACCGCGGTGCCAGCTCCCATGGCATACGACAGCGCTCCGCTCGTTACCTGGGCCTCATTCAGGTACGGGCTGACGAAAATGTCGGCCGCCTGCAAGTAACTATACAGCTCGGGGTTGGTGACGAATTGATCGCGAAACACCAGGTGCTCACGTACACCTAGCCGTTCGGCTTCCCGCTCGAGCATGGTGCGGTAGGCCTCACCGTCGCGCCGACGCACGACAGGGTGGGTGGCGCCGACGACGAAGTACACCACCTCGGGGAACTCGGCGACCACCTTGGGCAGCGCCCGAATCACCGTTTCAATGCCCTTATTGGCGCTGAGCAAACCAAAGGTCAACAGCACGCGCCGGCCTGTGACGCCGAACTTCGCCTTCATCTGCTGCGGATCGCGCGGCTCCATGACGGGGATGCCGTGCGGGATCATCTCGATCTTTTCCGTGAGGCCGTAGGAGCTGCTCAGCAGGTCTCTGGCCACGCGACTCATCACCACCAAGGACGCGCACTGCTTGGCCATCTCGCGCACGATGGCCTTCTGCATGTCGGAAGGCCGCTCGAGCACCGTGTGCAGAGTCGTGACGGAAGGCACCCTCAGCGCCGACAAGAAGTCGAGAATGTAACTGCCGTCGTCCCCGCCAAAAATGCCGTATTCATGCTGGATCGACACCAGCTGTGCTTCGCTGTAGTTGACGAACTCGGCGGCGCGGGCGTAGTCGCCCTTCGACCCCTGACGAATCTCGTACTTGACCTCGGCGGGGTACTCGTATTGGCCGCCGGCGTCGGTCATGGCCAAGATCATCGGCACGACGCGCTCGTTGGCCACCGCCGTCGCTTGCGCCAAGTCGCGGGTAAACGTTGCTATCCCGCAGCGCCGCGGCGGATAAGTGCCAACAAACGCGATGGGAAACTCAGCGTCTGGACTCTCCACTCCCCGAGTCAAACGCGGCCCTGAGTCAAACGCGGCCCCGAGTCACCTCGCAGCGCAGCATGGTCGGCTTCAGCATTCGGGCACCGTAGCACCGAGCCCGCGCGCCCGAGCGCGATTGTTGCGATTCGAACGAATTGAGCCCCGAGGCGCCGGGCAGCGCGTTACGGCGCAGGCCCGGCCCCACTCGAGATCTCTTAACTCAGTAGCGACGCGTGGGCGCTGGACGGTCGTTGGCTTGATTGACCCGAAGGTTACGCCCGTCGAGCATGAAGCCATCCATCTGCTCGATGGTCGACTGCATTGCCGAGGGGTCCGCCAACGTCACGAACCCGAAACCGCGCGAAGTGCCCGTGTCGCGATCGGCGATGACCTTGGCGTCGGTGACCGAACAGCAGCCCTCGAAAGCGTGACGCAAATCGTCACTGCTCGTGTTCCAGCTCAACCCACCGACGAATATCTTATTGCTCATGTGTTCCTACTTTTTTTTCCGTGGTCATGTTCGACCACTATTGATTTTTGTGCCGCGGCTCGCTCGTACCGAGCCCAAGCCTGCCGCTTTGCAGACATGGCTCCGGGCGCTTAGATGTGATTGAACGCACCGGGCGCAGCTAGCACTTAAAACCGCCATGGATGAGGCTACGCCAATGCTTCGCGCCCCTCTCGGGCTGCCCCGACGGGTTCCTCATCGGTAACAGCCTAACGTAGCAGCCTCACGGGGAAACCCGCTCGGTTTGGCTCGATGTCGCTCTAATCCTCATTCTTTCCAGCTCGCTTGGAGGGCCTCGCATTGAGCGAGGACAGCCGCTTGACCGAGCTGGGCAACTTAAGAAGGCGACATCACAAAAGACAACATTGAACGGCGCACCCGGAGTTGTTCAAGCACCTTGAGGCTACACTACTCCAGCGTGGAAACCAAGCAATAAGCGTCATTGCAGCCGTTTCGAGCCTCTGGCGCGTGGCTTCGTGCTTCGCTCTACCCCTTCATGGTGCCCCCTTCATGCTGCGCCCTGCGTTCTGCGGCGTGGTAGGTCAGACCCATGCATGCCTACGTGGCCCTACTTCGCGCCATCAACGTCGGCGGAACTGGAAAGCTTGCCATGGCGGACCTTCGCCAGCTGTGCGAGCGCTGCGGTTTTCGAGATGTGGCGACTTACATCCAATCTGGCAACGTGGTGTTTCGGAGCCAGCTGTCCGAAACAGCGGTCAAGCAGGCGCTCGAACCCGCCTTGGCCAAGAAGATGGGCAAGGCCTTCGGCGTGGTGGTTCGCACCGCTGCGGAGCTTTTGGAAGTCGTCGAAAAGAACCCGTTTCCCGACGCGGCACCCCACCGAGTGGTCATCGTGTTTCTCGATGAGCCGCCGCCGCGCAACAGTTTGAAGGGCATCGTGGCACCCGCGGGCGAAGAGCTGGTGCTCAGCGGGCGCGAGCTCTTCATCCATTTTCCCAACGGGCAGGGGCAAAGCAAGCTGAAGGTGCCTTTCCAGAAGGCAGGCACAGGCCGAAACCTCAACACCACACGGAAGCTCGCGGCCATGGCTCGAGAGCTCGACGAGCGCAGGTGAACACGTGCTGGGCGTCGCATTCCGCGAGGGCAAATGCGTTTGGCGTAGTCCAGGCGCCGGCCATTCGACTGGCGTGCGTTTGTTAACCAGCTCACCAACGCTGCGTGAACGCCTCGCAGGGGCGATCCGGACACTCCTAGGTTGCCGAAAAAAGTGAGACAGAACGTGCAGACTCAGAGGAACGCTGCCCCTGTAGGTCGGCCACCACCTGCACTAAAGTCGGAAGTATTGTCAAAGAACGCAGGCTCATTCGAGCTCGTGTGAGGCGGAGCGCGCGTCGGCCCCGGCTCGCGACATTGTGATTCGGCTCAGATCGTGTATAGGATACAGCTCACTCGGTCGGTTCGTGGGGACTAGCAGGCCTGAGTCGTCGCTCAGCGAGCGAGCGTGCCAGCAGGCGTCACGTTCACGTCACGCTCCCGCGAGTCGCCTTTGTTCAAAGGCTGTCGCGCCCAAGCAGCAATAGGGCTTCAAGACATGGAGCCGAAACAAACGCAGAGGCGGGGGTCATTCTCCGGCAATACGAGGCAACATGGCTCGCGAAAAGAAGGTCGATACACCCGGCGTAAACGGTCCCGGCCCCAGCGCGGCCGAGAGCGAGAACGCGCCCAAGTCAGCGGCTCAGAGCTTCTTCGTGGTCGGCATCGGCGCGTCCGCCGGCGGTCTGGCGGCCTTCGAGGCTTTTTTTTCCGGCATGCCCGCGGATACGGACAGCGGCATGGCGTTCGTGCTGGTGCAGCACCTGGCCCCGGACCACAAAAGCCTGCTCTCGGAGCTGGTCAAGCGCTACACCCACATGCAGGTCTTCGAGGTCGAGGACGGGATGAAGGTCAGGCCGAACTGTGCCTATATCATCCCGCCCAATCGTGACATGGCCTTCTTGCATGGGGCCCTGCAGCTCTTGGAGCCGGCGGCGCCACGCGGCCACCGCCTCCCGATCGACTTTTTTTTCCGCTCGCTGGCCCAAGACCAGCGTGAGCGAGCCATCTGCATCGTGCTCTCGGGCACCGGCAGTGACGGAACGCTCGGGTTGCGGGCGGTCAAGGGCGAGGGTGGCATGGCCATGACGCAAAACCCAGAATCGGCCGAGTACGACGGCATGCCCCGCAGCGCCATCGGCACGGGGTTGGTGGACTACGTGCTGCCGCCCGCCGAGATGCCGGCTCAGCTGATCGCCTACGCGGCCTCAGGGACTCGTTTTCCCAGCACCCCCCCCAGCAGCGGGGATGACGAGCTAAAGAAGATATACATCCTGGTCCGCGCGCACACCGGTCACGACTTTTCCCAATACAAACGGAAGACCATTTACCGGCGGATCGAGCGGCGCATGGCGGTCCATCAAATCGCGCAGCTCGACGGCTACGTCCGCTACCTGGGGGAAACACCGGCCGAGGTCGAAGCCTTGTTTCGCGATCTCCTGATCGGCGTCACTCATTTCTTTCGAGACGCCGAGGCGTTCGAGGCTCTCGAGACTCAGGTCATCCCCCAGCTGGTTGGCGGCAAATCCGGCAACTCCACCGTCCGAGTTTGGGTGGCGGGCTGTTCAACCGGCGAAGAGGCCTATTCGATTGCCATTCTCCTACGAGAGAAAATCGAGGCGCTGAAGCAGGGCTGCAAGTTGCAGGTATTTGCCACAGACATCGACCCGCGGGCGATTGCCACAGCGCGTGCTGCGGTCTACCCCGCCAGCATCGCTACAGACATCACCCAACAACGCTTGGAGCGCTACTTCTTGGCAATGGAGGACGGGCAGTATCGCGTTCACGACACCATCCGCGACCTTCTGGTTTTTTCAGAACATGACGTGACCAAAGACCCGCCTTTTTCCAGGATGGACTTGATCAGCTTTCGCAACGTGATGATCTACATGGGCGCGAACCTCCAGAAGAAAGTCCTGCCTTTGCTGCACTATGGGTTGAACCCCGGTGGAACGTTGTTTCTGGGCAGCTCCGAGACGGTCGGGGAACAGGGCGAGCTTTTTTCAACGCTGGACAGTAAGGCCAAGCTCTACCTGCGGCAGGACGACGTAGCGGGCGTCGCTCGCCCAGTCTTCGGCAAGGTTCGCCCAGCCTCGGACGCCGCGGACGCACCCCCGCCTCCCCCGAAGGGCTCCCGTCAGCCGAGCCGGCTCTCGGTTCGCCAGGTCACCGAACAAGCTCTCTTGGAAGACGCGCCGGTCGCAGCCCTGATCGACGAGCGTGGCGAGTTGCTTTACCTTCACGGCCACACGGGGCAGTACCTGGCCCCGGCACCCGGCGAAATCGGCGTAAATATCCTAACGATGGCGCGCGAAGGTCTGCGGCATGCGTTGACCAGTGCCCTGCACAAAGCCGCCTTGGAAAAATCGCGGGTGTTCCAAGCGGGAGTGCGCGTCAAGACCAACGGCGACTTTACGCTCGTCAACCTCACGGTGCGGCCTGTCTCCGCGCCCGCCGACGGCGAGCTGCAGCGGTTTCTCGTGAACTTCGAACCTGCCGCAACGGCGCCGGCGAATGAGCCCTTCGATCCCGAGAACGCTCGCATTCTCGAGCTACAGCAAGAGGTTCGGATAAAAGACGAGTACCTCAATGTAAATCAAGAAAGGATGCAGACGTCCAACGAAGAGCTCAGATCCACAAATGAGGAGCTCCAGTCGACCAACGAGGAGCTGCAATCGACCAACGAGGAGCTCGAGACGTCCAAGGAGGAGCTTCAGTCAGTGAACGAGGAGCTCGCGACCGTCAACGCGGAGCTGCAGAGTAAAGTGACCGAGCTGTCGCGCGTCAACAACGACATGAACAACCTGCTGGCGGGCACAGGCATCGGGACCATCTTCGTGGACCTTCAGCTGTGCATTCGGCGTTTCACCCCTGCCGCCACTCAGTTCATCAACTTGATCCAAAGCGACATCGGGCGCCCGCTCAGCCACATCATGTCTAATCTCCAGGGCTACGACCAGCTCATTGCTGACGTGCGCGCCGTGGTCGACACGTTGATACCCCGCGAGGTTGAAGTCCAAACCCACGCTGGCGCCTGGTTCCTTTTGCGCACTCGGCCTTATCGCACTTCTGAAAATGTCATTGAAGGTGCCGTCATCACTTTCAACGAAGTCACGGCGCTCAAACTGGCACAAGCCGCGGTCTTGGAATCGAATGCCTTGCGCAACCTCGCGGGTGCCGTGCGAGACGCACTTGATGCCATCACGGTGCAGGATTTGACGGGGCGCATCCTAGCCTGGAACCCAGGCGCCAGCCGAATGTACGGCTGGACCGAGGCCGAAGCGCTCGGCATGAACGTGCGGGCGCTCATCCCGGAGGCCGAGCGGGAGCAAGCTTTGGCCGTGGTCCATCGGCTCAGCAAGGCTGAGGTCTTGCAACCGTATCGCACGCAGCGGCTGGCCAAGACGGGCCAGCTCGTAGAGATCACACTCACCGCCACCGCCTTGGTGAACGGGAGCGGAGCGGTGTACGCCGTTTCGACGACAGAACGGGGGATGAGCAATTGACCGAACCGACGCCACCTAGCCAACAAGAGCGTTCACGAGCCTTGGCCGACCCGGGCAGTAGCCCGCTGGCACCCGAGTCGGCCAGCCTGCTGCTGCACGACCTCAGGGTCCACCAGGTCGAGCTCGAGATGCAGAACGATGAGCTCCGGCGAACGCAACAGCAGCTCGAGGCATCGCGTGCGCGTTACTTCGACCTGTTTGATCTGGCGCCTATCGGCTATTTCACTTTGAGCCAGACCGGTCTCATCGAGGAAGCGAACTTCACCGCCGCAGGCATCCTAGGCGTGCCGAGGAGCAACTTGGTCAAACAGCAATTGACCCGTTTCATCGTGTCCGCAGACCAAGACCTGTACTACCATCACAGGAAAGAGCTGGTCGCCACCGGCGCACGTCAAGTGTGCGAGCTCAGGATGATGAGGAGCACCGGTGAGACATGCTGGGTACGGCTGGAGGCCACACGTGCCCAGGATGCCCATGGCGACGTAGTGTGTCGCGCCGTAGTGAGCGACATTACGGCCAGCAAACACGTTGAGGAAACGCTCAAGGCGAGTGAGGCGCGGCACCGCATCCTGTTCGAAATGTCGCACGACGCTCTCATGACCCTGGCGCCGCCTGACTGGAGGTTCACGTCAGCAAACTCGACCACGCTAGCCATGTTCGGTGCAGAAGACGAAGCCGCCTTTTTGTCGCGCGCCCCCAGCGAATACTCGCCCGAGCGGCAGCCGGATGGCGTCCGGTCCACGCAACGAGCGGCTCTGATGATCGAGACGGCCCTACGCGAAGGCTCACACTACTACGAGTGGACTCACCGACGCCTTTCCGGGCAAGAGTTCCCGGCCACGGTGCTTTTGACGCGTATGGAAATCGGTGGCAAGCCTTTCCTTCAGGCCACGGTACGGGATGAAACCGAGGTCAGAAAGCTGCACGCGATGCTGAGCCAAGCAGACCGCCTGTCCAGCATGGGCATGCTGGCCGCCGGTGTAGCGCACGAGATTAATAATCCGCTTCTCTACGTATTGTACAACATCGAAACCGTCGCAGAAGAGCTGCCAAAGGTCGCCGTGGCGGTCGAGCGCTGCCGAGTGGCCCTGCGGGCCGCGCTCGGCGACGAAGGCTTGGCGAAGGTGCTCGGCGACGATGCTAGCTTGCTCGAAGCGTCGACGCTCGAGGACGTCATCGAGCGCATTCGGGAGGCGTTGAGCGGCACGCAACGCATCAACAAGATCTCGAGGGCCATCGGTACGTTCTCGCGCGTGGAGAGCACGGAACGCTCCAGGGTCGACTTGAACTACGCCATCGAGTGCGCGAGCACCATGGCCGCGACTGACATCAGGTTTCGAGCCCAGCTGGTCCTGGACTTCGCTGAGCTGCCGCCGGTCTGGGCCTCGGAGGGTAAGCTGTCGCAGGTTTTTTTGAACCTGCTGATCAATGCCGCGCACGCCATCGACGAGGGCGACGTGGCGCACAACTTCATTCAGATCCGCACCTGGGCCCTCGGTGATGACGTATTCGCCGAGGTCAAGGATACCGGCAAAGGTATCTCCGAGCCGACGCTCGCGCGGATTTTCGAGCCTTTCTTCACCACGAAGGCCATTGGTGTGGGGTCGGGGCTCGGCCTGCCCATCTGTCGGAGCATCCTCACCGAGTTCGGAGGCGACATCCAGGTCAAAAGCGTGCTCGGTGTGGGCTCGACGTTTCTGGTCCGCCTACCGATACAGAAAGGTGCGTCCATTGCGCCGGCTCTGAAACCAGCCTCAGATGCCCCGCAGGTTCCGAAAGTATGCGGGCGCATTTTGGTCGTGGATGACGAGCCAGCCATCTGCGCGAAGGTCGTGCGGATGCTCGGAGCGGAGCACGCGCTGGTGACAGCGGGCTCTGGCGAGGCGGCCCGGCTCATCCTCGAGCGGGATCAGTCCTTCGACCTGATCCTGTGCGACCTGATGATGCCGGATTCGACCGGCATGGATCTGCATCGATGGCTCGCCACAGAACACCCGAGCGCCGCCGAGAAGTTGGTGTTCGTCACGGGTGGCGCGTTTACGCCCCAAGCCTCGGACTACGTGACTCGCGTCGGCAATGCCAGGCTCGACAAGCCCTACGAAGCCGCAGCGCTCAAGCGCTTCGTTTCCGAGCGGGTGGCGGCGGCCCAAAACAAGAACTGATGCGGGACCGCGGGAGAGCTCCGCTCTAATCTAGCGGGGGCGGTCGAACGGAGTATTTGGCGCGTGACGGTGTGGCTCAATCCGGAGAAAATTACACGCGACGTGGTCGTGGTCGGTGCCTCCGCGGGTGGCATCCGTGCCGTCATCGACATGCTGTCTCGGCTGCCCGGAAACTTCCCAGCATTTATCGGTGTCGTGATCCATCGCCCGGCTGCCTCGACGACGGACTGGTCGGAAATACTGGGGATGAGAACGGAGTTGCGGGTGGTTGAGCCGGCAGACGGAGATGCCTTGATGCGCGGTGTCGTTTACCTCGCACCGGCGGACTGCCACATGACGTTTGAAGACGAGCACATCGCCCTCGATGATGGCGCCAAGGAACACCATGCGCGGCCGGCAGTAGATCCGCTCTTCAGCTCGGCGGCGGTCGCGTATGGACGGCGCGTGGTCGGTGTCGTGCTCAGTGGGGGCGGGCACGACGGGATGCAGGGCCTTCGGGACGTCACGATGGCCGGCGGGCTGTCGCTCGTGCAGGCTCCTTCTGAAGCCGAGGTCGATTCAATGCCCGAGTATGCCATCGCACACGACCACGTTCGCGCTGCGCTCGACGTCGCCGACATCGGCGATGCGCTCGTGGCGCTGGCTCGAGGCGAGGCGGTGCAGGTCGGTACCGGCAGGGCGCTGGATGCGCTCAAAGCGCGCTGAACGCTGCTTTTGTCATGGATGCCCCGATTACCCATCAACGTGACGAACGAAAGCACAGGCGGCGGAAGGTCAGGCTGACCCTTTCGGCCGGGGCCGCGTTCGGCTCTCGAGGCACGGCGTGGCGATAGTGGCGCTGGCAGGTGCCGCCCATGATGAGCAAGCTGCCATGGGTGAGGGATAGATTGAGGGGGCTCTGCGCTGAGCCGCGGGCGTGTGGACGCAACGAAAAGCGACGTGTCTGGCCGAGCGACAAGCACGCCACGACCGGGTCCGGGCCAAGCTCGGGCTCAGCATCGGCGTGGTAACCCATGCTGTCCTTGCCGTCGCGATAGCGATTGATCAGGACATGATTGAAATCGATGCCACTGTGCCTAGCCAAACGTGAGTGGATCGGCGTGAGCAACGGCTCGAGCCCACTGGGCCACGGCCGTGGCTCGAGGGTCTGACCCGAATAGCGGTAGGGCAGCTCACCCGCCCAGGCGATCAGCCGCGGTTGCAGGATGTGCTTGCCGAAGAGCACGATGTGCCGCTGTTCCCAGCTGAGGTGGCGCAGCAGGGCCTCTTCGAGCTCTCGAGCTCGAGCTGCCGGTAGCCAGCCCTCCCAAAACGCGACCCAGGCTCCAAACGAGAGCTGGAAAACGCGCTCTCCCAATTGCTGATTACCCTGTGCACTCCTCGAACGCTTCTTTCACGTTCGCAGGGCAACGCTCGGTGGCGTTCTGCAACAGACTATAACAGTCTTCGAGGTTGCAGTCCTCGAGCAGACACTCCCGGCTCTCGAAATAGGCCTCGCGCATGCAGTCACCCCCCCGTTCGAGCTCGTCCCATTGCTCCTCGAGGACTTCCTCTTCACAGGCACTCGATGTGCCCAAGTTGCGCCGCACGCAAGCGTTGTTCTCCGGCACGATCTCACCACCGCCGGCCTCGCAGGTGCACTGGACCCGCACGAAGTTCACCTTTTCGTTCGCAAAGCCAGCGGGGCCCTCGGTTTCCGAGCCACTGCCCTCCCCGTCATCGCCGCAGGCCACACCGAGACCCAAGAGAACGGAAAAACCTAGTACCAGGACGCGTCGCATGCGATTTTAACTGGCACGCTCACACGCCGAATGCAAGCGCCGCGGGCCGGAGCAGCCGCCGTTCCCGCGTGAATTGCGCCGTTTTATGGCTGCATCGAAGCAACAGGGCCGCCTTCGAGCCAGGGCTCACCCGCCGGGGCGGCCACGGAGGCCGACCGCCTACACCAATTCCCCACAGGCCGCGACCATCACCCACGATGGGCACCGAGAAGCACGCTCGAGCCGGGACGAGATTGGGCGAGCCAGAGCTCGCCCACGTGCTTCACTTCTTCGTAAACTTGAGCGTCATGCGATCGCTCTCGCCGATGGCGGCATACTTGTCGCGATCCGTGTCGCCGAGGGCAAAGCTGGGCGGCAGCGTCCATACGCCCTTCGGATGATCCTTGGTGTCCTTCGGATTGGCATTCACTTCACTCTTGCCCGCGAGCTTGAAGCCGGCGGCTTGGACCTTCTCGATCACGTACGCCTCGGGCAGGTAGCCCTGCTTGGAGCTATCCGCGGCGACCGCATCCGGCTTGGCTCGATGTTGCTCGATGCCGAGCACCCCTTTGGGCTTGAGCGCCGTGTGGATCTCAGTGAGCCAGGTCTCGAGCGTGCCACCGTTTTGCATGCCGTGCATGCCGCGCATCAGGATCACCAAGTCTACCGTGCCTTCGAGCTTCAGGTCGGGAGCCTTGGGATCGATGATGACCGTCTCCACCTTGCCGTACAGCTCGGGCGAGCGCTCGAGCAAGAGCTTCACGCGTTCGCCGTAGAAGGTCGTGCGCTGATCCGCCGGGCCGTTCGGGTCCATGTTGGTGATGAGGAGCTTGCCCTTCTTGGCCAAGGCCGGGGCCAGCACCTCCGTGTACCAGCCTTCACCTGGGCCGTATTCGAGCACGGTGAAGGTCGGCTTGAAGCCAAAGAACTCGAGGGTCTCGACGGGGTGGCGTTGCACATCGCGATCGGCGTTACCGGGCTCACGATACTTGCCGGCCAGCGCAGCCTTGATCGCGGCCTTACCCGACGCGTAATCCTTCTCGGCCACTTTTTTGGCTTCAGCTCTGAGCTCCGGCGTCCAGCGTGCGAGCTCCGCCCCGTGGTCAGCCTTGAGCTTGGTGCGATCCTCTTCCAGCTTCTTGGCCTCCTCGGCGCGCTGCTTCTCTTCCGGTGTGGGCTCGGGCGGCGGAGGCGGGGCTTCTACGACAGGAGGAGCGGATTCACCCCCGAAGGTCTTGGGCGGCCCGCACGACACCGAGAGCGCGATGGCGATGGTAAGTAGGGATGCGTATTTCATGCCCGCCTCCTAGCCTGGGTCGCGAGAGAGCGCAAACCTGCTGAAACGAGGCCTTTGAGAGGCTCAGATGGCCCGAGGACCAGGGCGCTCTACGCCACCCGCTCTGGCATCCACGATCAGGGACAGCAGCATGTCGCTGAGCACGTTGACCACCGAGCGTGCGCGGGCGATGATCCAGTCCACGCTGAGCAGGAGCGGCAGGATCTCGAGTGGCAGGTGCAAGGTGTTCAAGACCAGGGCCAGCGAAATGAAACCTGCCTCTGGCACGCCCGCTACGCCCATGGCCGCGAACATGCAGACGGCCGCTGCCACCAATTGCTCGACCAACGAAAGCTCGATGCCGCTCGCCTGTGCCACGAACAAGAGCGCCATGCCCTCGTACAAAATGATGCCGTCATTGTTAAAATTGGTGCCCACGCAGGCGCCCAGGGCAGAGGCACCCCGGGAGACCCCCAGACGGTCGAGGGCGCGCAAGGTGATGGGGAGAGTCGCCAGGCTGCTGTTGCAGCCCAGGGCATACACCACCGGCTCGCGAGCTTCACGCCAGAACCGACCCAGCGGGACACCCAGCACGAAGCGCAGCCAGAGCTGGTACACGATGAGCACGTGCACGCTGAGGCCGAGCAACCCCACAACCACATACACCCCGAGCCCCCGCAGGGGGCCATAGCCGTTTTCACCCACGGCCTTGCACACGGCGCCAAACACCGCGAGCGGGATGAGCCGGGTGATCCAGCCCAGGATGACTTCGAACATGCGCAGCAACGCCGCTACGGCCTGCTCGATGGCGGGGGGCGAGGCGGCGCCGGAGTCGAGTTGTTCCTGCCTGACCCGACGCAGCCCAAAGCCGACGAGCAGCGCCACCAAAATGACGCTCAGGACCAGGTTCTGAGCGAATGGTGTGACGATATCCGCCGGTACGTAACTGGATAACGTAGCCAGAAAGTCGATCTGCCGATCGGCGTACTTGCTCGGGCCCGCTTCCGCCCGGAGGGTCGTCGCCAACGCTTCGAGGTGGCGCCCAGGCTCGAGCAGGTTGGAAATCGACAGACCGATGGCCAGCGCAACCGAGGCGTTCAGCACGGCGGCGCCCAGCATGCGCAACGCCCCTTTTCCAGCCACTTCCGCCTGGAGGATGGCGTTCACGATGGCAAAAAACAATAACGGCGTCGCAACGCCTTTGATGAGCTGGACCACGAGTGTGCCGAGCACACCCAAGGGCGACGCCTGCTTACCCAACACCGGGCCCAGAACGAGCCCGGCGAGCATCGCCAGGATAATCTGCGCGTAGAGCGGGAACCGAGGCTTCTGCTGACCGCCAGGGCTCGACACCTTTGCTCGCGTACCGTGAACAAACGGGGGGGTCAAATCGCGGCGGTGTCTCGATTGTGAACCGAGCCATGCTCCCGGCGCCAAAAAGTCGGCTAAACAAGCGTCATCCCCGACAAAACGGGCCCCCGGCGTCTCGGGCAGAGTTAAAAGTATGGGCCTGCGCTGAGCGCCGACTCGAAATGTGTCGTCGTGACTTGGCTCGGTCATGCGCGGCATCGCCGTACGGGGAGATTTTCAGCGTGTCCGTCCAGGCAAATCACAACCCGCTTGATGCCTTCACACCCGGAGGTCTAGTCGGGCCGTACCTGCTGCTCACGCCTCTCGGCCTCGGCGGGTCCGGCTGGGTGTGGGCTGCGGCGCGGCTGGGGGCCCGCGGGACCTCCAAACCCACCGCCATCAAGATCATGCTGCCGGACACGCTGGGCAGCCTTTCATCTCAGCAGCGTTTCGCACGCGAGGCGCAGCTGGGAGCCGAGCTGCGGCATGCCAACATCCGCACGGTGTACGAGCTGAACGAACAGGACGGTTTACCCTATATGGCCATGCGCTGGGCTGAAACATCACTCAATGAGCTCTTGTCCCACGCGCCCGACCAGCGGTTAGAGCCGGAGCTGACGTGTTGGTTCGGGCTCCAGTGCTGCTGGGCGCTCGCGGCCATACATGGCCACTCGAGCCGCGAGCACCCGGCGCAGGATGGCCGTTTCGCGTCGAACGGCCCGGCACCGGGGGGACGAGCCGCTCCCACGGTGCACCGCGATGTGTCGCCGGACAACGTGCTCCTCACTGTGGACGGGCAAGTGCTGTTGTGTGATCTCGCGCCGAGCGCGAACGATACGGCAGATGTGCACGCGTCCGCTGCCGATGGGCTCTTTTTTGGCAAACCTGCCTATGCTTCTCCCGAGGCTTTGCGAGATCTCCCGGTCGACGGTCGCTCGGACCTGTTTTCGCTCGGCTGCACCCTGTATCAGGCGCTAGCCGGGCAACGTCCGTTCGATGCCGACGATGAGCATTCCATCGTCTATCAAATCCTGGAGCAAGACCCCCCCGAGCTGGCTCAGCTTTGCCCAGACGCGCCCCTGGCTTTGATTGCGGTGGTCGAGCGTGCCCTGGCAAAGGACGCTGACCGGCGCTTCCAGACGGCCGAAGCCATGGCCCACGAGTTGGCCAAGTGCGTGGCGGGCATGAGCGGCTTGCAGGAGCGCGCCGCAGCCACCATTCGAGCCGTGCTCGGAGACCGGCTGCGCGATCGCGAGCAGGCGATGCAAGCGGTGTTTCGACGCTGGGCTCCGTCGCTAGAAGAACACCCAGCTCGAGCTCCGTGCGCGGTCGGGCAGAAGCCCACGGCTGAGCCGGCCACTTTGGTCTCATCGCCCGCGGCGAGCCTACCGGACGCAGGTGGCCCGCGCTCCGCCCCTCCGAACACGACTCGCCCGGGAGTGCTAGGAACCGTCGCCGCAACCCTCGCCATGTTAATCGTTGGCGCAACACTCGGTTGGTTCGTGACGCGCTCCCGTCCCGCGTTTCCGCCCGCGCAAGCGGCGCTGGCGAGAGCTACTGCAGAGCGGCCACGCGGCACGGGCGCTCCGGTCGGCGCTGAGCGTGCACGGGCCGAGCCTCTCCGCCCCGAGCCTCCAGCCAGCAGCGCTCCAAGCGACGTCCCTACCCCCATCCCGCCAAGCGTCGCGCTCTCGACTCCCTCGGGCGCCGCCGCCGCGGCGCAGCGAGTCACCGCTGCACGCCCCGCTCCGGTTCCTGCCAAGCCCGCGGGACGGCTCACCAACGATCTTCGGCAGCTGACGGCTGAGGCTCTGCTCACCGGACAAGCTGGGCGAGGGACCGCAGCCCACGCCAGCCCGATATCGGGGAGCGCGCCGCCCGAGGCCGTGCCTGTCGGCTCGATGGAGCAGGACAATCCCTACGGGTCAAAGCCGCCCGCGAACCCCCAGTGACGTGCTGCAAGCACTCTTGCGCCACGAATTTCTGCGGCCCTTGCCCGTCGGGAGGCCGCAGAAATTCGTCAGCGTGCTTTGGACTCGGGTCTTCAAGCGAGCGAGTCGTGAGCTGCGTTCAGTGCGCGTGCTCGACCACGGGTTGACCGCCGAGCGTGCGCTGCGGGCCACGTGCTGGCGCCGCCCTCAGCAGAGGGCCAGCGCCGGGTTCGAACGGGGGCGGGGCACCGCCGTCCGCCGACCCTCCACCGCCGGAGCAACCCGGATCGGACTGTAAGAAGTTGTCGAGGACGTTGATGCGGTGGGGCAAAAATATGTTATTGAGCATGTCCGAGGTAGCAAAGCACGAGCCGCCGCCCGCGCAGGTCTGAATGTTGAACTCGGAGATTTGAACAAAGTCGTTCGAGAAGGGAGCGCTCACACCGCGGCCCAGATTTGCGCCGCCGGATTCGATGTGGCAGCCCATGCAAGAGCCGGCAAACCGCGCCCGGTTGGCGATGTCGAAGGCATTGAGCCCGGTACCCGCCACCTGCGCATCGATCTGGTTGATGAAATCACCGCTGCCGGAGCCGAGGTGCGTGGCGTGATCTTGCCGGAAGAAATCGTTCGGACTCTCGGCGTCTTCACACTCGTCGGCGACCGGGAAGGCCAAGACGGCGAGGTTATCGCTTTGCAGGTTGACCAACGACTCCAAGAAGCTTTGGCGACAGGCTTCACCCTGTGGCAGCCCCGAAAGGTCGTTCCATAGAGCTCCATTCGGCGCCTCCGCCACGGAGGTGGGAATGGGCAACACTGCTGGCTCGGCTTGCAGATGGAACTCGCGCAAGGTCCACGGGAAGCTATTGAAGTTGTTGGTGCGGATCTGGCCCCCATTGGGGCCGAGGTTGGCGGCGTTCATGAACGGGCCGATGGGGCCCGTGCCGCTGACCAAGAATGCGTCGGTCAGCCTCTGCCCGCGCTCCGCATCGTCAGCCACGGTAGCGAGGGATGACCAGAATTCGGCGATGGGCCGGCACGCGCTCACACCACACTCGGGCGAGGGGTTCGGGATCTGCGCCTCCACGATGATGAACATGCGACCGTTACCAATGGGCTGGTTGTTCGCGAAGATGAGGCGCTGTTGCCCGCAATGCGCTCCGTCGCTCGGCGCCAAATCGAGGCGATTGACGAACGCGAGGGGGAACCAGCTGTCCAGGTTGTCGAACTGTTGACCTTCGAGGCGCGGGCACGCGAGCGGAAAGCCATTCAGGCTGGGCTGGCCGTTGGTGTTTTCGTTGTCGCAATGAATCAGGCCCGGATCCCGCCCCGGCGACTGGTCATAGCTGTCGATGAGGGCGTGATAGACGTCTTCCCCAACCACGCTGCCAATGCCCGCGTTACTCAACGCGGCGTCCAAGGTGCCGCGCAGAGTCAAGCCACTCAGCGCGTCTAGGCCCGTCTCCATCACGGTGCGCCTCGGCTCACCATTGCGCTCGTTGACCGCCAAATCGATGATGAGCCGACCTTGGCCGAACTCGACGACCTCACCGTTGGTTTCGAAGGTGTAACCCACGAACGTTTCTTGGTTGGTCGAGATGCTGAAGGATTGGCTCTGGGGTGACACCAACCTGGCATTGACCCGGGTGGTCGTGCCTCCTTCGACCTTGTCGAGGGAGAAGTTCTGAGAGAAGTCATCCGCGAAGACATCGATGAAGAAGTTGCCCACCGGCAACGTGGCTTCCAGGGTGCTCGACAGCGGATCGTTTTCGGTAAATAGCGTCGAAAAGAAGCCAAAATTGTCCTGACGGACATCGAACCGGGCGTTGCGCAAGCGATACAGCGCCCCCGAAGCACCCGTGGCGCTCAAGGCGAGCCGCAGGTTCCCGCTTTCGAAGGGAACCTCTGCCTCTGCTTTTTCTCCGCCCCGGCGATGGTTGCTCGAACACGCCGTGGCCAACGCCACGGACAAGACCCCAAACATGCAAAGCGAAATGCCAGAAACTGAACGTGAACGGATCATGATGGACTGCTCTCTCTTCCTTGAATGCTGCACACGAAGCAGGCGCAAGGGCTCGGCCCCCAGCGCATGCCACGCTGACCAACTATGGAACTCAATGGCTACAGGAGAGCTGGATGGCTCTCGAAGTGGACCCTCACCGAATCAAAAGGCTGCCCCAAAGGATCTCGATGAGCCCCCAGTGTGGATCAGTCGGACGAATCAGCCAGGCGCAGCCGACAACATTTCCCAAAATGATGGAACCTTGACGGAGCAAGCTGCTCTTGACGCAAAAGCGCGTGCGGCATCGCCCTTTGTTGAGCCGCTTCTCAGCAGTCAGAAATTCGACGCGGGCGTCAGCGCGCTGGCGTGGCCTGGGGCTCGAGCATGCCGCAGCGCGGCTACGAACGAGCCGTCACGAGCCAGGCCGCGCCATCCAACGTGACGGTGGTTGCGGTAGCCGCTGGGGCCAGCGCACTGCGCAGACGTTTGCGAATTTTCTCTCGAATCTGCTCGGGTTGTTCGGCCACCAACCGAGATACGGGCCCCACCCGCAGCGTAAACTCGACACCCGCGTCCAGCCCCTCGCGCGAAAGGATGACTGGAGCATGGAAGGAGGCGACGTCAATCTGAGTGAAGCCCGCCGAGGACAAGATGCGTCTGATGTGCCGAGGGTCGGCAAATGCAAATTGGCCCGGCGCGCCTGGCTCTGGCGGCGGCAGGGCCACCTCGATCAGCGAGCGCGCCGCCGCGAGCGGGATGGAACACCATGCATTCTCCTCGAGGCCCTGCCAGCAAACGAACGAGAGCCGCCCGCCCGGGCCGAGCCCACGGCGCAGGTTCCGAAAGGCGGCGACCGGATCGGAGAAGAACATGACGCCAAAGCGCGAGAACAGCGCGTTGAACGGCCGCGCAAAATCGTACGTGGCGGCGTCCCCCTCGATGAAGGACACGTTGGCCAGATGCTGCGCCCACTCCCGCGCACGGCTGAGCAATGGACGCGAGGCATCAATCCCGGCCACTTCCCCGGAGCGCTCCAGACGCCGGGCGATGGCGAGCACGGTTTCTCCCGCACCACAGCCGACGTCGAGGATGCGTTCGCCGATGCCCGGCCGGAGCCGATCCAGCGCCGCTTCTCCGAAGGGCTGGAGCGCTCGATCGATGACGGCCTGATGCGTCGCCCAGCGTTCGCCGGCGACCCCATTCCAGTACTCGATCTGATCCTGATTGAGATCCCGAGCACCCGTGACCGCGCGATTAGCTCCCATATTTCAAGCCAACGATCTCGAGCTCGACCTCTCCGGCGGGGCGCTTGACCACGACAATGTCCCCGACCCGGCGTTTCATCAACGCCTGACCGATGGGCGACTGAAAGCTCAGCTTGCCGCGGCTGGGATCCGACTCGTCAGGCCCCACGAGCGAATATGTCTTCTGCACTCCGTCTTCCCCCCGTACTTCCACGCTGGCGCCGAAGCGTACCACGTCGCCACCCAACTCTTCAGGCCGGACCACTACCGCGCTATCCAGCCTTTTGGTGAGAAACTGCACGCGCCGGTCGATCTCGCGTAACCGCTTCTTGCCATAAATGTACTCCGCGTTCTCCGAGCGATCCCCCTGGGCCGCCGCCTCCGCCACTTCCCTAACCACTTTTGGACGCTCGACGCTCATCAGGCGCTGCAGCTCGTCGGCGAGTTGTTTGGCGCCAGAAGGAGTCAGATAGTTGGGAGGCGACATGTCACCGACGGAGGATTTGTCACGGTTAGCAGAAGGCGGCCCCCGCGCGAACCCCGAACGCGTGGCATTTAGTCACTGATCGGCGGCTTCCGGCGACTCGACACCGCCATTTACCCGCACGGCCCCACAAAGAATCACAATTGCGACAATGGTCGCCTGAAGAGTAGCCTGTCCGACATCGGACCACCCGACACCTCTTACTCTGACCAGGAGTCATCATGTTTGCATCCATCCCATTGATTCGTTTCCTCACGCGCCGCGGCGGCATTGCCCTCAGCTGTGCGGTTGCCGGCCTTGCGCTCGCGGGTTGCTCGGATAGCGAGGACGACCCGACCGAAAGCGCTACCAACAACCTGAATGAAGCCGACGAGCTGAGCTTCTTCGTCACCAGCACCACTCAAGACGGCAACCTGGGCGGCTTGAGCGGCGCCGACGCGAAGTGCCAGGACCTGGCGGAGGCAGTGGACGCCGGCGACAAGACCTGGCGCGCCTACTTGAGCGCGGAGAACGGCGGCACGCCGGTCCACGCCAAAGACCGCATCGGCGACGGCCCCTGGTACAACGCCAACGGCACGCTGCTCGCGGCCGATCTCACGGCCCTGCACGCGCTCACCGGCAACCCGGACCTGTTCGTGGATGAGAACGGCGCCAAGATTAACGGCCAGTGGAACGGCACGCCGCCCAACCAGCACGACATCATCACGGGCTCGGACTCGACCGGAAGCCTCCTGATGGGCGAAATGCAAACCACGTGCAGCGACTGGACCTCGAACACGCTCCAGCCCGGGCCGCAGGTGGGCCACACCGACGGCATGGGCCCCATGATGGCCAATGTCCTGCCGAATCATACGTCATGGAACGGCGGGCACCCGGCGGCAGGCTGCAGCACAGCTGATCTCAATAGCAGAGGCGGCGCTGGCCGCTTCTACTGCTTCGCCAGCAACTGACGCTTGGCAAGCCTGCATCGCCCCGAGGGGGCGCCTCCTCATGGAGGCTCGATCCCGAGCCGCGGTCGAGCCTGAATCGGGTGCCCCCTCCTCCATCCGTCCTCGCGCAGCGCTGCGGGCGGGTGGCCTCCCCCAAATCGGCCGCAGCGGCCTCAGGGGGCGGTTCGGCCGATCACCAATTCTGGAACGGCTTGAACCTCGACGCCGTGCCGATGACGTGAGCGCTGTGCACTTGACGGCAATCTAGCTATTGTGCGGCGTCCAGACATGTAGGTACCTTAGGGTCCAAGGTCCTTTTGGCTGGGGAGCCCCACATGTCACGATACATTCCATTCGCCTCGCTGTTGGTCACCGCACTCTGCGCGACTGCTTGTTCAGAAGACGGTGAGGGCGATGTCAATACTCTGAGCTTCTTTGTCACGAGCGGCGGTAGCGGTGAAGACGGCGGAAACCTGGGCGGCCTCGCGGGCGCCGATGAGCGCTGTGAAGAATTGGCGGAGGCCGTCGGTGCAGGTGACAAGACCTGGCGCGCCTATCTCAGCACCAGCGCGGAGAATGCTCGGGACCGCATCGGGGATGGGCCCTGGGTCAACGCCACAGGCATGATGGTGGCGGCCAACCTGACGGCGCTGCATGAGCTACCGGCCGGCAACGCGGAGATGCTCATCAACGAGCGCGGCGGCAAGATCCCGGGCCAATGGGAAGGCTCTCCCCGTCCCGTCGAGCACGACATCATGACGGGCAGCGGGCCCGATGGGACATTCATGGACGGCACCACCTGTGCGGATTGGACGTCGAACGCCGACACTGCTGGTGGGCCGCGCGTCGGTCACAGTGACGGGATGGGGCCGCAGATGAGCACCGAAGAGCGCTACGTCTCCTGGAACTCGTCGCACACCGCTCCCAACTGCAGCGCGGCGGGCTTGGCCATGGTGGGCGGCGCGGGCCGGTACTACTGCTTCGCGGAGTAACGCAGGGCCGCAGAGCCCCGAGCTGCCGTGTTTGGACGCTGGGGTGTGAGCCCGGCCCCCTGACCCCTTTCATTCGCGGCATCCCAGCTTCGTCACAGGTTATCCACAGCGCGGCGGGCCATCCACAGATCTCGCAAGTTGTGCACAATCCATGCACTGGAAAACAGCACCTACATTGTACCCGTGGGGCGAGTTTCTCTGGCAGCGGGCTCCGGAGCGGGCGCCAGTCACTCGAGCGACGTGGCCCGGCGTCCCGCGGGTCGAGGTCATGACGGCGGATTTTCGCAACTGACGGCAAACGGCGACCGACGCTGCGGAAGTTGTTGAGTCGCGTCGCTCGGCGAGCGAGGACGCAGCCTGACGCCATGACACCCAGCAGCTTCCACCTCATCGCCAACGTCTTCGGGCGGCAGCACCAAAGCCTCAACGGGCAGTGGCACGCCATCGTGGACCCGTACGAAAACGGTTACTACGACTACCGCTACGAGGCGTCTCCCGACCACTATGGCTTGAACAAGAAGCCCAAGAGCGTCAGTGACCGCATCGAATACGATTTCGATCAGAGCCCCACGCTCACGGTGCCGGGGGATTGGAACTCACAGCGTTTGGAGCTGTCGCTCTACGAGGGCACCATCTGGTACAAGACCCGCTTCGTGGCGCAGCCGGCGGGCGATCGGCGCCGCTTTTTACATTTCGGCGCGGCCAATTACGAAGCCATCGTTTACGTCAATGGGCAGCTCCTGGGCCGCCATGTGGGAGGCTTCACCGCTTTCGAATTCGAGCTCACGAGTGTGCTCGAGGCCGGTGAGAACGTGGTCATCGTCAAGGTGGACGACCAGCGCCGGCGCGACGGCGTTCCGACCGTCAACACCGACTGGTACAACTTCGGGGGGCTGACCCGAGACGTGCTGCTCGTGGCTGTGCCGCGCACGTTCATCAAGGACTACTTCGTGCAGCTCGAAAAGGGCTCGCTCGACCGCATCGGGGGCTGGGTGCAGCTGGACGGCCCGAGTGCCGGGGGCCAACCGGTCCAGCTGCGCATCGCGGAGCTCGGCCTCGAGCTGGGGCTCACGACCGACTCGGCGGGGCGGGCCGTGTTCAGCTCCGGCCCGAAGGATCGCAGCGTGAAGCTCGAGCTCTGGTCGGGTGAGCACCCGAAGCGTTATCAGGTGGAGATCACCTCCGCCGAGGACCGTACCGCGGAGCTGATCGGCTTTCGTTCCATCCGCACCGAAGGCGCCGACATCGTGCTCAATGGTGAGCCGATCTTTTTGCGCGGCATCTCCATTCACGAGCAAGCTCCAGAGCGGCCCGGCCGCGCCACGAGCGAGGCCGATGCCCGCAAGTTGCTCGGTTGGGCCCAAGAGCTCGGCTGCAACTTCGTGCGGCTGGCGCACTACCCGCACAACGAGCACATGGTGCGCGTCGCCGAAGAGCTGGGCCTGCTCGTCTGGTCCGAGGTGCCGGTGTATTGGACCATCCAGTGGGAAAACCCGGAGACGTATCAGAACGCGGAACGTCAGGTGACCGAGATGGTGCTGCGCGACAAGAACCGCGCGGCGGTGATCCTGTGGTCGGTGAGCAACGAAACTCCGATCAGCGAGCCTCGCAATCGCTTTCTCGGGCAGCTGATCGCGACCGTGCGGCGCCTCGACCCGACGCGGCTTTTGACGGCGGCCCTCGAGCGACATTACGCCGATGAGCGCACGCAGGTGGTGGATGATCCGCTCGGGGAGCAGCTCGACGTGCTCGGCGTCAATCAATACGTCGGTTGGTACGATGGCTTGCCGGCCAAAGCCGACAGCTTGGTCTGGAAGGTGGCCTACGAAAAGCCGCTGGTCTTCAGCGAGCTGGGCGGCGACGCCAAAGCCGGCCACTTTGGCCCGCCCGAGCAGCGCTGGACCGAGGAGTTTCAAGCCGACCTGTATGCCCACCAGCTCGAGATGATGAAGCGCATCAGCGTGTGGCGCGGGCTGTCACCGTGGATCCTGAACGATTTTCAGTCGCCCCGGCGCCCGTTGCCGGGGATTCAGGACGGCTGGAACCGCAAAGGGCTGGTGTCCGATCAGGGTGACAAGAAGCAGGCCTTCTTCGTGCTGCAAGGTTTCTATCATGCCGTCGCTCGTGATCCGAGCGCCACGCGCGCGTCGGGGGACTGACGCGTGACGATCGCCCCGAGCTCTCACGCCAGCGCCCCAGCAGCGTCCGGGGCATCTCGGGACATCACCGAAGCAGCGTTGAACGCGGGCCTGCGCCGGCTCGGCTACGATGGTTTTCGCAGTGGCCAGCAGCGCGCGGTCGAGACGCTGCTCGAGCGGCGGCGCCTGCTGTTTGTAGCTCCGACCGGCGGCGGCAAGAGCCTCGTCTATCAGTTACCGGCGTGTTTGCTCACGGGCACCACCGTGGTGGTATCTCCGCTGATCGCCCTGATGAACGACCAGGTGATGGCCCTCGAAAAGCGCGGCATCCCCGCCACCTTCCTGGCTTCGACGTTGGCGACCGACGAGCTCGGGCGGCGCATGGGGGCGCTCAGCCGTGGCGCCTACAAGCTCGTGTACGTCGCGCCCGAGCGGCTGGCGTTCTCCGGGTTCCAGGCGTTGCTCGCGGAGCTGTCGTGTCCGCTCGTAGCCATCGACGAAGCCCACTGCATCAGCGAGTGGGGGCACGATTTTCGGCCCGAGTACATGCAGATTGATCGGCTGCTCGCGCGCTTGCCGAACGCGCGCGTGCTGGCCTGTACGGCCACCGCCACTCCGGTAGTACGCGACGAAATTCTGAGCCGCTTGCGGCTGCCCGCCGACACACCGCAGCTCATTCATGGTTTCGAGCGGCCCAACATCGTGCTCGGGGCGCGTGAGGTACAAAGCAAAAGCGAAGGGCGCAAGCACACCGACGCGCTGCTACGGCTGGCCCTGGGCGAGCCCGACACCAAGCGCGCTGCGGGCACGGGCCAGGCAAAGCCGGCCGGGACCGCCATCATCTATGGCCCCACGCGCAAGAGCTGCGAAGCCGAAGCCGAACGCCTCAAACAGAATGGCTGGAAGGCCGACGCCTACCACGCGGGTCTCGCGTCCAGAGAGCGGGACCGCGTGCAAGCCTCGTTCATGAATGGGGAGCTGCGCGTGGTGGTGGCGACGAATGCCTTCGGTATGGGCGTGGACCGCTCTGACGTGCGCGCCGTGATTCACCTGGCGCCGCCGGGCTCGATTGAAGCCTACTATCAAGAGGTGGGGCGCGCGGGGCGCGACGGCCAGCTCTCCCACGGCCTGATGCTGAGCTCGCCCAAGGACATTGCGCTCCGGCGCCGGCTGCTCGAGTCCGATTCCGACGGGCGCGCTTCTGACCCGACTCTCGTCGAGCACAAGTGGAACATGTTTCTCGAGCTGTTGCGTTGGGCCGAAGGAGGGACCTGCCGGCACACGGCCATCCTCAGGTACTTCGGCACTGAAAATCCACCCGACGACTGCGGGCAGTGCGACGTGTGCACCGGGCTGGAAGGCGACGAGGTGCATGCCGACGAGATCAGCCTGACGGTTCGCAAGGCGCTTAGCGCCGTGGCGCGAGTGCACGGCCGGTTTGGCTTGACGCTGGCCGCCAAGCTGCTGAGGGGCGACAAGGATCCCAGGCTCGATCAGAGCGGGCTGGCTAGCGTTTCGACGTTCGGCATCCTCCGGGACAAGCAGAATGCGTGGTTGGTCAGCCTGTTGCGGCGCTGCGTGACCGCAGGCTGGGTGGCGTTTTCAGGTGGGGATCGCCCGGTGCTGTTTCTGACGCAAGAGGGGCAGCAGGCCATGCGAGGCACACGCGCCATTCGCCTGCGCATGCCTCCAGAACGTACGCTCGATCGCTCGCGCGAGGGCCGCGCCGAGCGCTCTGGGCCGCCGAGCGCAGACCGTACGAGCGGCGGCGGACGCGCCGGCGAACGGCGCGTGAGCCCGCTCGTCGAGACCTCGAGCGCGGACGAGCCGTTGTTCGAAGCGCTGCGCGCGCACCGCCTGGGGGTCGCGCGCGAGCAGGGCGTGATGCCATATGTGGTCGCCAGCGACCGTAGCCTGCGCGAGCTGTGCGTGCTCAAGCCGAAGAACCTCGGGGAGCTGCTCGATGTCTATGGCTTCGGCGAGACGCGTGCCGAGCGCTATGGCCCCGGGCTATTGGCAGTCCTCGGGCGCTTTTCTCGCTGAGCTTTCCGGCATAGGCGCAACACGTTCGGCAGCTCGCGGTCGACTCGTACCTCGTGGTAAGCCGGCGGCAGGAGCCCGCCATACCCGTTGTACGTGATGACGTACGTTCCAACGCGCGCGCTGCCCAGCAGCTGCTTCACATGGGCGACGTCTCGAGCAAAACGCTCCGTAGAGTGCTCGACCTCCGTGTCAATCTGCTCGCCTTCACCGAGCAGATTTTCGTCAAATGGATTGTAAAGATAGTAGGCGTCAGCGACGGGCAGCTGGGTTTCACCCAGAACGCCTTCTACGAAGCTCGTACGCTCATCGACCTGGAACAGCCGAGCCAACGCACGCGCCGCCTCAACCAGGCGAGGGCGCTGCTCGAGCCCGGTAAAGTGGCAGCGACCCGACAGCGCGGCGGCAACGCAAAACTTTCCCGCGCCCGAACCGATATCGACCACCGTTCGAACGTCGAGCTCGCCGAGCCATTCCGCAGCACGCATCGCAACCCGTAGCGGTGTCCAGTGTTGTTGGGAGACGACCTGAAGCTCACGCGGCAGAAAGCGATCGAACGAGCGATCCGCTGGGCAGCGGCCCGCCCGGAGCGCCTCGGCGATCCGCCGTGCGGGAGGCCCCGACGCCAGTCCGTCAGCCGGTGTTAGCTCATCGGGTTGCGGATCAGAGAAGCGGACGAGCTTGACGGTCACCGGCTCTAAGAATCTCGACGCTGGCTTGGAGGGTGCTTGGCGCTGATCTTTCGGAGCACGTGATCCCAACCGAACATCGGGGGCACCGCGCAACCTCTTTTAGCCAGGTGGTGGCTGACGAAGCGCTGCGCGGCATCAAACGATGCCTCCACCGAGTGTGGAGCGGGATACGGCTTCATCCATGTGATGGCTCGAAACACACCACGCTGGAGCGCTGTGCTCATCACCAATCCGCAGGCGACGACATAGGCCCTGAGCAGGGCTTCATTGTCACGTAACCATTCGGCCTGACGCCTGCGCAGCTTGGGACCGATGATGTTGGCGCGACGCGCATCAAAGATCAGGCCGTGGGGCTCACGGCGCCGCAATAACCGGTCCGCGTCGGCGAGATACGCTTCAAAGTCGTCGTCGCTCTGCTCGCCCACCGCGGTGAACACCACCAGCGGCCAGCGCGATTCGTCCAAACGCGTCTTGGGCAAGATACCCCTCCACTCCTCGGGTGTGCGCCCTGAACCTACCTCACAGTCAGCTCGCCTGCAAGAGTGGGGAAGCGGTTCCAGCGTGCATCAAAGCGAACCCGTCGTGGGAAGTGACTCCGAGCGAGGTTTGCTCTTCTAATGCCGGCAGCACAAGCGGGCGTTGTGTCCGAAAATGGCTTCGTCCGAGCTCCGGGCGAGCGCGTCGTAGTCAATTGTTCAGGGAGCCAACCATGAAGACATTTGCATTGAGAACCTGGGTATTAGGAGCCGTGTCAGCCGTGCTGCTGACCGGCAGCGCCTCGGCGAGAGGCCCGAGCCACTCTGTCGCGGATACGAGGCAGTGCCAAGCGGGCGACATCCGCTGCGTGGACCAGGTGATTCGCGAAATGGACAGACGGTTTCGTAAGCTTGCCCGTACGTGCGACCACGACGCAATCTTTGCGCTGGCGTACCTGCGCACGACGGAGGTCTATAGGCAGACCGCCCAGACCCTCGGCTACGAAGATGTTGCTTCGGTGACACGCGAAGACGCCGTCTTTGCGGACTACTACTTCCAGGCCTACGACGCTTACCACGAGTCCAGCGGATATGTGCCCCCCGCCTGGCAGATTGCGTTCGATGCCGCGTCTGCAGGTACGTTGACCGCGCAGGGCAACGCGTTCCTGGGATTCAGCGCTCACATCCAGCGCGACCTCCCGTTCGTGCTGTACGATCTACACGTGCAGGGTCACCCCGTGACCCATGCCGACCATACCCTGGTCAACGAATTTCTCGCCCAGGTGAATGTGGCACCGGAGATCATTGCGCGTTTTGATCCGACGTTTCCTCCGGGGGTCGACATCACGCTCATCGCGGCTTGGCGGGAAACGGCTTATCAAAATTTCGAACGGCTGCGCGACGCAAGCCCGGTCGAACGCGTCGTGATCAGCGCGGAAATCGAGTATTCCGCGGCTCTCGCTGCGGCGTTCATCGCCCAGAGCACAGCCTACCCGCCAGGCAGCGACTCGAGCGAACGCGACGCCTACTGCCAAGACCAACGCTAATGGAGCAGCTACGCTGCGCTTGGGTAATAAACGGGCACCCTTGGCTCGGCGCGAAGCGCCGCCCAGAAAAATTGGCTAGACCGAGTAGACGTGTGGCTAAGGGGGTGTTGCGCCTGGCCCCCACACTTGCGGGCCGGGTGCAGCACCCATCAACGCAACGATCGAGGAGCTAGTGCTTCTTCGGACGCGGCAGCTGCCACTGCTCAATTCGGCTAATCAAGGTTCGGCGCGAGATCCCGAGCAGCTTGGCGGCCCTGGTTTGATTGCCCCCGCACTCGTCGAGCGTGGCGATCAACCGTTGCCGCTCACTGGCGTCGGGAGCGACGTTGGGTCGCACAATCACCTGCGTCAGATCATCCGGCCCCGTATCGTCGTCATCTGACGCCGGAGGGTCCAAAAGCACGTGCTGCGGTTGGATCAACTCCTGCCCGGCCATCAACACCGCTCGCTCCATCACGTTCTTGAGCTCACGCACATTGCCGGGCCAGTCATGGGCTTGAAGAGTGCTGAGGGCCGCCGCTGACAGGGCGGGCTCCGGGTGATCCAAATCTTTACAAAACTCTCGCAGAAAGTAGCGAGCAAAAGGCTCTATCTCGCTAGGCCGGCGCCGGAGCGGGGGGATTCGCACCACGAGCCCGCTGATCCGATAATACAGGTCGCTGCGAAAGCGACCCGCGCGCGCCTCGCGCGCCAAATCGCGGTTGGTGGCGGTGACGAATCGGACATTGATATGCCTGGCCTTCGTCCCGCCTACCCTGAGCAGGGTCTTCTCTTCCAGCACTCTCAGGAGCTTGGCTTGAGTGCCGAGCGCCAACTCGCCGATTTCGTCCAGGAACACGGTGCCACCATCCGTCGACTCGAGTAAGCCCACCTTGGCGGCGTGAGCCCCGGTAAACGCGCCTTTTTCATGCCCGAATAACTCGCTTTCGAGCAGGGTCTCCGACAAAGCCGCACAGTTGAGCAGCAAGAACGGCCGGTCTGAGCGTTTGGACTGGCGGTGCACGGTCTCGGCCATCACCTCCTTGCCCACACCTGTTTCACCGAGAATCAACACGGACACGTCGCTGGCCGCTCCTCGAATCAGGAGTTGATAGGCGCTCTTCATGTCGGGATCGAGCAGGACCGGGGGTGTACCCAGGGGCCGCTTGGCACGCAGCTGCGACTGGCTGGAGCGGCTTTTGATCTGGAGCGAGATGACCGCTGGACCTATCCGCAGCGCGTCGCCCACCCGAAGGGGAAAGCGCTGGCGCTGCGGTAACCGGTGCGCGGTGGCTGGGCCAGCCTCTTCTTCGTCAACGCCCCCCACCGCGCGGACGAGCAGAGTACCGTTAGCGCTGCCCAAATCTTGGACTTCGACCCCATCGTCAGTGGCGTGCAACTCTAGATGGCGACGCGAGACGGAAGGATCATCGATGCGGATACCGTTCTCTACGTCCCGCCCGATAGCCACGACGCTGTTGTCGTAAACAGGGAAGACTTCAGATTTCTGACCCGTGTTGACGACCAGCTGAAGCCGAGCCTGAGCGGGAGGTGGCTGAGTACTAGAGGATGACACGGTCAATCGAGCTCGAGGAGAACGGACGGTGAACCCCGCGCGCGGTGCTCGGCGCTCTACCTACAAGGCCAAGCCCACGAACAGCACCACGAGGTGGGGCATCGACGCAAAGAAGAGTGACCGCGCCCATTTGACGTCGGCACCCTCGCTGAGACCGTAAGCGGCGCCCAGCGCGAACGGGACGCCAAAGCCGATGGCGATGGCGACGTACAGCGTGCCACCCATGCCGACCCAAGCGGGCAAAAGGCTGACGCCTAACAACATCACGCTCCACCACAACATCAAACGACGCACCTCTACGCGCGAGCGACACACCGTGAACACTCTGAAGCCGGCACGCTGATACTCCGCCTGGCGAAACACCGCGATGGCAAGAAAATGCGGGATCTGCCAGACCGCGAGCAGGGCAAAAAGCGACAGCGCCGCTACATCCAGCCTGCCTCCCGTGATGCTTACGTAACCGATCAAGGGGGGGATGGCGCCGGGCACCGCGCCGACGTAGAGCGCATGGGGTGTGGTGCGCTTGAGCGGGGTGTACACCCAGACATAACTAACGAGCGCCAAGAGCGCCAAGGCTGCGCTCGCGAGGTGGACGGCCGAAAGCGCGCCGAGGCCGAGCACCGCGCAGGTGAGGGCGGCGCGCACGACGGGTGCCGGCGTCAGACGCCCCGTCGGCAGAGGCCGGTCGCGAGTGCGACTCATCAAGGCGTCCGCGTCCGCCTCATAGACCATGTTGAGAGCGTTCGCGGCGGCCACGACCAGCGCCGTACCCCCGAGGGTCAGAGCCCAGTGGGCTAGAGACATCGTGCCGGGCGCGACGAGGCCACCGAACAGCGTGGTGATCAGCACCAAGCGCGTGACTCCCGGCTTGGCGAGCTGCACCCAAGGCTGCGCGGCCTCCAAAGCCTCGCGGAGAGGTCGGCCGCCGAGGCGGTGAAGGGCACGAGTGCTCATGGGGGCAGTGTTCACGGTTTGGTCCAAATTCTGCGGAATGGCAACGGCGCACACCCCGGATACGATAAGAAACGGCCACCTAGCGACGAGTGCTAACCCCGCGAGGGACGGAACGGGCCACGACCATTTCGCCCCAACCGGACGTTGCATGTGGTCCGGCCCCGCGGGTTGGGCAAATGTGCGGCGCCGGAAGCTCGAACTATGCCACTAAAGATCGCATACTGTTCGCCGCTGTAGGAGACTCATGAAGCTCTTGGTCAGAATATCTTTCGCTACTCTCACGGGTCTGGCGCTGCTCGGTGCGGGGCATGAGTGCCAGGCGCAATCGATCCAAATGGCCAAGGGCATCGCGGGCGGGGCTTTGCTGGGCGCAGAAGTCGTGCTCTTGACCGAAGCCGCGCTTGGAGTGCAACCGGCCTGGCCTTACATCGTTGGTGGAATTGCCGGGGCCGGCGGGGGCGCGGTCGGGGGTTATTACATCGGCAACGGCGGTAGCAACAAGCCTCCAGCATTCCTGTTGGCGGGTGGGATCGCGTTGATGATGCCCACGATGATTGCAATACTGACCGCTACCCATTTCGAGCCGCCGGACAGCTATCGTCAGGATGTGGCGCCCGACGACGAGCCTTTGGAGGATCCGACTCCAGTTGGGGATGAAGCCATGCCCGGCGCACGGCTCAGCTTGCCCTCATTCGCCGTGGAGCAAGCGTTCAGCCCGGACGAGCTACAGAAATTTGGTGTTCGCCAAGCCACAGAGCTGCATTTGGCGGCGTTGCGCGGCACGTTTTGAAGACGCTGGCCGCAAAATCCAAGGTAAGGAAAGCTGCTCCGCACGCCACGCTTGGGCTCCAAATGCTCTCCGAAGAATGACAAATTCTGGAGTCAGGCCTTGGTTACTCTGGGGCATTGCCCGTAACATCTAACGACGCGGTAGCGAACGATCTTCCGTTCGCAGCGGGTGTAAAGCGTAGACATGGTTCAAGCAGCGCCGAACAAGTCTAGTCGCGGCAGTCGGCAACGCGACGATACGTTCATCAACAAGGTCATCGCTGGCCGATATCGGCTCGAGGCACGCATTGGTGAAGGAGGGATGGGCATCGTCTATCGGGCCCGTCACGTCCTCATCGATCGCGTCGTCGCCGTAAAGTTGATTCGCCCCGACCTGAGGGGTGAAACCCACCTTCGCGCCTGGATGTTGCGCGAGGCGCGCGCCGCGAACCGTGTCGACCACGCGCACATCATCGACATCCACGACATCGGCGAGACGGACGATGGCGAGCTCTACCTGGTGATGGAATACCTGGTCGGCACGCCGCTCTCTACGGAAATAGCGCGTGGGCCAATGCCCATCCAGCGCGCCGTGGACGTGCTCGAGCAAATGGGTGCAGCTCTCGCCCGCGCGCACGATTTGGGTGTGGTGCACCGCGACCTAAAGAGTGACAACATCCTGCTCACCACCCGCGGCGGCCGCAAAGACTTCGTCAAGATCCTCGATTTTGGTCTGGCCGCGCTGGCACATGACCCGCGGCTCGCGCCCAAAGGCGCGGTGTTCGGCACGCCCGAGTACATGTCGCCCGAACAAGCGCGAGGCGAAACCGCCGGGCCTCAATCCGACCTGTATGCTCTCGGCATCCTCTTCTTCGAGATGATCACCGGTCAGCTACCCTTCCGTTCCACCGATCGAGACACGCTGCTCGAGCTGCAGCGGACAGGCCCCGCGCCACGCCCGAGCGCGGTCCACAAGGACTGCCACCCCGTGGCCGAGCGCATCATGCTGCGCTTGCTCGAGAAAGAGCAGCGCCGGCGTTACCGCGACGGACATCACCTGCTCGAGGAGCTCAAGGCGCTGCAGCGTTCGTTGCCGTCGCAGGCCTGGGACAAGACGGCCGATCCGCAGCAAGCCCCCGGGATCCCGCCGCCGCCCCCTCCCCCGCGCTCGGCCGACGTCACCGAATGGGCCAGTCGAGCGGGCCTCTTCTCGCGCATGATTTCGCGCGCCTATCCGAGTGGCAACGCGGACGCCGAGGTCACCCGCGCCATGCAGCGAGCGTGGGAGCTCGCGGCCAAGGCCAACGGCCTCGAAGGGGAGATCGCCAGCCATACCCGGCGGTTGGAGGCCCTCGAGCGGCGCGGACGCGCGCTGCGCGCGGAGATCGGGCGCAAGGTCGAAGAGTTGGCGCAAGAGGAGTCGCGCACGCTGCGCGACGTCAGCGCCTTCCAGGAAGAAGAAACTGCCGCCCGCCTGGAGCTGGAGAAGGCCGAAGAGACCGCCAAAGAGCTCAAGCTGAAAGCCGACAACGCCGGCACCGACGGCACTCGAGTTGTTCGAACAGTGCGGAGCCGCCCAAGCAGTGGTCGACGTCAAGCGCCAGTACGCGAAGTCGCGTGAGGTCAAAAGAGCTGCTCGTACCGCGACTGCCAAGGACCTGCGCGCCCAGATCGAACAGCTGCGCGCGCAGCTAGCACGGTACGCCGAAGCCCTGGAAGAAGATCTGGCGTCGGGCCGCGAGAAGGTCGCCAAGCGGGCTCGCGACGGCATCAGCTACGAAGAGGCCTTCAAGGAGACGTCGAACTTCATCGTGCGGCATCTGCGTGGGAAGCCCGAGTGTCGCGACCTGCTGAACGAGTTCGTCGCGTCAGGCGGGCAACACGGCCAACGCAACACCGAAGAGCGGCCCGAGCCGAAGCCGAGCAACGAGTAGGGCTCGGGTACACGAGTGCCGAGGGCGGGATTGCCCCACCCTGTGGCTGCTCTGCCAACACAGCTAGCCTGCGCCCGCGTCCGTGTCGACGGGGGAAATCGGCGCGACGGACACGGTGGTCACACCCTCGGCAGAGGCTGGCGGTGGTGGGCGTTCGGCCTGGTCGGAACAGGCAACCGTGACAGACATGGCAAACCATCCCGCCGCGGACAAATGAAGGCATCTGCACATGGAAATCATCGCAACCCTCGCTAACTAGCGCAAATCACAGCTCGCGAATTCAGGATGCTAGGTTCATGCCACCCTCCGCTCGGGGCTGATCCAAATTGACGTCGCTGACTCGCGAAATGGCGACCTGACGCATTCTGTCCCGAGGCGTGCTGCAGAGCCTCGAGGTGCGGGCCCGGCACCCAATACTCTGCGCGTGATTTGGGCAAGGTTGCCTCACCAGGATCCACCGTTGCTTCCAGCCGCGCGCCGGGCGAGACTCGGCTCCCTTGCAAAGGGCGTAATATGAAAGCGCTGGCTCTATTCCCACTGTTGTGGCTCTTCGCCGGCTGCGGCGGCGCCACCGACTCGAAAGGCGCCACGGGCGGCATTCGCATCGGCGAATGGATCGGCGTCACCGCGAATGATGAAGCCCTGGCGTTTACGGTCGAAACCTTGGGCGTCACTCGGGTCGAGCTCAACTGGACCTCGCCCTGCCCCGAGGCAACACCCGCAATCAGCATCTTCACGAGTGAAGCTCAGCCGATCGTCGAGCGAACGCTGGTCTACACGGATGGGTCGTCAACGTTCGTCAACATTACGCTAGTGGCGACGTTCGACTCGGACCAGAGCGCCTCTGGCACACTCGAGATCGAGACCAATGACGACGGCTCCGGTATCTTTTGCGATGGCGAGCGCAACGACAGCTGGAGGGCGGCCTTTAGCCGTGCGCTGGAAGATGAAGCTGAATAGAGGCGTCAGCGGGCGCAAGCT
>JANOIG010000313.1:0-3996 GCA_031407405.1 Deltaproteobacteria bacterium | reverse complement strand
GCGGCTCCAGTGCTTTCCCAGAAGGCGGCGATCAACGGAGTGTTGAGGGCTTTGCGGCGGCAGCACACTCCGATCTCGAGCTCGGCCAGCGGCGCCTCGGAGTCGAGGGCCCGCACGTTGACCCGTAGCGGGCTACGCTCCATCACCAAGCTGGGCACCACGCCAACGCCGCAGCCGGTGCTGACTAGCGAGAGGATGGCCTCGTTGCCCGTTACCTCGCTATATATATTCGGGGTAATGGCGCGTGCCTTGAACCAACGGTCGACCGCGTGGCGCGCCAAGCCGAAGGCGGGCAATACCAGCGGCAGGTTTGCCCAATCCACCGGCTGACCCTCGATGCGTCGGCTGACGTCGCAGGGCCGCGTCGGACCAATGAAAATCAGAGGCGTGTAGGTCACCACGCGCGTGACCAGAGGGCGCGGGATCTTCTCCGGCAAGGCCGCCACGGTGACGTCGACCGAGTGGCTCGCGAGCATGCCCAAGGCATCGGTCGCGTACCCCGTCTCCAGACGGATGTGGATATCCGGATGGGCTTGCCTGAAGCGGCTGAGGAGCTCCGGCAGAAAGCTCTGGCACGCCGTCACCGTAGCGAAAATCGAGATCGTTCCCCGCAAGCGCTCGGCAGGTGCGTCGAGCTCGCCGCTGACCCGTTCCCATTCGGCTAGTGTCTCGGAAGCAAACTGCTGCAGGCGGGCGCCCGCGCGGGTGAGGTCCACGCTGCGGTTGTCGCGCTCGAACAACTGCTGGCTGACATTGCGCTCCAGGCGCTGGATGGCACGGCTCAGCGCGGAAGCGCTGACATGGCACTCCTGGCTGGTGCGGCCGAAGTGCAAGCTGCGAGACAGATGCAGAAATAGCCGCAAGTCATCGAAGTCCATGTGAACCGCCTGTATTGCAAAAAACGCAACATAGTAAACCGATTAATGCACTGGCGGCAACATGCAATTCTGGGCATACTGCTCGGGTAAACCCGGCCCCCTGGAGGCAGCATGCCCACTCGAGAACTCGACTTTCAGTCCAAGGTCTTCAAGAAAGAAGCCCTCAACGTCAACGGCACCCGCGAGTACGTCGTGCGCGGCGGGCGAGACCTCTTCCCGCTCTTACCGAAGGCCCTGGCCGGGGTAAAGCAAATCGGGGTGATAGGCTGGGGCTCGCAAGGCCCGGCCCAAGCTCAGAACTTGCGGGACTCGCTGGAAGGCAGGGGAGTCAGGGTGAGCGTGGGATTGCGTCGTGGGTCGCCCTCTTGGCGCGCAGCCACCGAGGCTGGTTTCACAGAGGCAGAGGGCACGCTCGGAGAGATGTTTGACGTCATTCGAGCGAGCGACATGGTGCTGCTGCTGATCAGTGACGCCGCACAGAGTAAGCTGTACAGCCAGGTCTTCGAGGCGCTGCGGCCCGGTGCCACGCTCGGTCTGTCGCACGGTTACTTGCTAGGGCACCTGACCAACGAGGGTAAGCAATTCCCCAAAGGCATCAACGTCATTGCGGTGTGCCCGAAGGGCATGGGCCCGAGTGTGCGGCGCCTGTACGTCCAGGGCAAGAGCGTCAACGGGGCGGGCATCAACGCCAGCTTTGCGGTGCATCAGGACGTGGATGGTCGCGCCACCGATCTGGCGCTGGGTTGGTCCGTGGCGCTCGGCTCGCCATACACCTTTCAGACCACGCTCGAGTCGGAGTTCAAGAGCGACATCTTTGGCGAACGCGGCATTCTGCTTGGCGCTGTGCATGGCTTGGTCGAGGGCCTGTACCGCCGTTTCGTGAACGTCGAAAAAATGAGCAAACAGGACGCCTTCCTGCATTCGGCGGAGTCCGTCACGGGCCCCATTTCAAAGACGATCTCGAAAGAGGGCATTCTGGCCGTGTACAAGCGTTTCGCGGGTGCCGAGCGCGAGACGTTCGAGAAAGCGTACGCAGCGACCTACCCGGCGGCGCGTGAAATCATCGCGGAGATCTACGATGAAGTCTCGAGCGGCAATGAGATCCGCAGCGTCAACCTGGCTGGAGAGCGCTTGGCTCGATATCCGATGGGCAAGATTGATGGGACGGAGATGTGGCGCGTGGGTGAACGCGTGCGCGCCGGGCGGGACGAGTCGAAGATCCCGCTCAACCCGTTTACGGCCGGCGTCTACATCGCGGTGATGATGGCGCAGATTGACGAGCTGGACGAGCATGGCCATCCCTACTCGGAGATTGCCAACGAGTCGGTGATCGAGTGCACCGATTCCTTGAATCCGTACATGCACGCCCGTGGCGTCGCCTACATGATCGACAATTGCTCTACCACCGCGCGGCTAGGCGCTCGCAAGTGGGCGCCGCGCTTCGACTACCTCATCGATCAGGTGGCGTATGTCAGCCTGGACACCAAGCAGCCGCTGAACGCGGAGTTGATTGAGCGCTTTAAATCGAGCGTGATTCATCCGGTCTTGGCCGAGGTCGGGAAGATGCGGCCCGCGGTCGACATTTCCGTGCAGTAGTGCTCGGGGGTCCGATTTCTCGGGGTCTGATGTAGACCCCGCCCCGCTACCTCAGCGCTGCGACAGCTTCTCGAGGAGGTCGTGCGCCGTTGCGCACTGGTCGCAATACTGAGCGTGGTTTGGTCTGTCGCAAGTATTACGGACGAAGCTGCCGAGCAACCGTTCCGCAGCCTCGACCCGCGGCGGTTGCATGACTGCGTAGGTGGAGCCCAGATTGAAAGCGACCTCCGGCTGGAGGCCGGGCGTGGCTTCGACGACCTGTTGGCGAGCCGCCGCGGCGGCCGCCGCATCGCCGCGGCGCTCCGCGATTTGTTGGCTCAAGTGAAAGTAGAAATACAATTTATCGGCGTTCGCGCCTCGTGCGCGCTCTTGCTCCAGCCCCGCTCGCACGAGCGCATCCGCGGCGTCGACGTCCCCTAGTTCGAGCTGCACCCCGGCCAGCTCTAAGTCACAGTTCCCTCCGAGCTCCAAGGTTCGCTTCAGGGCGTCGCGCGCCGCCGGAAGATCACCCAGCCACTCATACACTTTGCCAAGGTTCCAGTCGCACTCGAGGAGCTTCGGATCTTTCTCTAGGCAAGTGCTGAAGGCTGCCGCCGCCGCTTGGAGCTGCGCGGAGTCGTTCGTGTACGACCGGTAATTGCCGAGAGCGTGCCAGTAGCGCGCCACCTCTGGCGCAAGGCGTGTCGCATGCTCCAACGCTTCCACCGCTGCGGCGTTGTCCCAACGATCGCTGTGTACATTGCCGAGCTCTGCCCAGAGCTCCGCGTTCTTTGGATCCTGCTCGAGCGCGGACTGGAGACGGCGGAATTCGGCCCTTTCGCGCTCCTTCTCCACGCGATCTCGCTCGTCCCGGAGGTCCCGCGCGCACTCGGGATCTGGAAGTGAAGGCGCAGCAGGCGCGGGCGGCGCAGCCACCGGCATGGGCGGCGCCGCGGCAGGGCTGCACGCAGTGAGCAACAGCAGACATGATCGCCAGCGCGCGGGTGGGAGACGCACGCTCTCAGTCTACCTCAATACGCGGCGTCACGGCGCGCGCCGTGCGACGGTTGGATTCAGATCGGCGAAGCGTTGCGCCTGACGCTCACTGACGCGCTGAGTCCCGAGGCGCCGCTCATCGACGTACAGCGGCAGCCCGGACGTAAATGAAATGCTCCATGAAACTGTCGTGCGCGCGCGATATTTACTGCCCATCTGCTCAGTACATGGTATGTTCATTCGCATGGCGCACGTGAGTGCATGCAACGCTGGCGAGAGCGCGATCCAGCTGAAAAACAGCCCTGCAGCCGTCGAGCGAATGGACGCGCAGCTCGCGCAACGAGCTCGCGCGGAGGCAGCGCTGCGTTTGCATCTGGGTCAGGTGCTGGAGGTGCTGGGGCGCGGTGGATGTTTCGAGCTCGGGTTTTCGTCGCTGTCGGCGTATGCGCTGGAGCGTTGTGAGCGCAGCGTGCGCTGGGCTCTCGGCGCGCGCTGCCTCGCGCAGCGGTTGGAATCATTCCCGGAGCTGCGCCGAGGCGTGGCGGCC
>JANOIG010000311.1:0-17712 GCA_031407405.1 Deltaproteobacteria bacterium | reverse complement strand
TGCGCTCGGTGCGAGGGATGCTGGCGGTATGATGCCAACCAGTGTCTTGCGTAAGGCATTCGATGCAAAGTCGCGCAGGGGGGAAGGCAGAGGCGCAAACTTGCTATTCGCTGCAGGGTCCACACTTGGCTTTGCCGACTCGGTGGGTTTGGTGCTCTGGACGACGCTCTGGACGACAACTGCCGGGGGAGGAGCGGAGCCCACCCCCGCCACGGTGCTGGCGAGCGGTGCGATGGCAGCGGGAGCTACGGCGGGAGTGAGACCCTCGAGTGACGCTGGCGCGCGTTCGGGCAAGGACGCCGAGCGTTGCGTATGCGAGGTCCGAAGCGCAGGCGCCAACGCGCGCGTTAGGGAGGTCGCAAACTCGCTGGGCGTGCTGAACTCTTCTTCCAGAGCTTGCGCCCACCACAGGTCGAAGCTGCCCGGCAGGTTGTCCGCAAGGCTGCTCGGTTTGGGGGCTTGCTTGTCCAAAATGCTCTGCAGCACCTCCCCCAGATCCGCGCCGAGAAACGGCGCGCGCCCGGTGAGCGCTTCATACACGATGACCGCGAGCGCCCACAGGTCGGCCTTACCGCCGCGTGGCGTGCGCCCGAGGATCAGATCCGGGCTCATGTACAGCGAAGTGCCGACGATTTGCCCCGGCTTGCGGTGGGTTTGAGCTACCCCCGAAGCCAGCCGAGCGAGGCGAGCGGCAACCCCAAAGCCAATCAGCTTGAGCTGACGGGACCGATCGAGCTCCCCCCGGTCGGCGAAGAACAAGTTCTCTGGCTTTAGATCACCGTGTGTGTAGCCCGCGTCGTGTACGATGCCGAGCGCCTGGCAGGTTTCCTGAACGACGGAGTGCACCGTGAGCGCATCTTGTTTTGGGTTCCTCTCGAAGAGGGTGCGCAGACACTCACCGTCGTGCCAGCGCCAGGCGATGTAGCGCATGCCATCCCAACTGCCCGAACCCACGCGCTCGGGAAAATGCGGACCGTTGAGCTCCCGGGCGAGGCGATCCTCCAACGTGAAGCGGGTGAGGGCCTCCGGATGCTTGTGCATGGACGGATGCAGAAGCTTGATCGCACAGGGCGCTCGAGTGACCTCGTCTTGAACGCGCCAGGTGGCGGTCACACGACCCCCGCCGACCTTCCGCTCCAGCCGGTAGCGGTCGGCGATCAGCGCTCCTTCTCTTGGCGTCATGCCGTGCACCCCGCGCGACGCCCCGAGCTCACGACGACCGGCAACATCGGCCGTAGCGTGACACGCCTGTATTGACCTGTCCGAGCATTGCAACTGACTCCTTCCACCACCCTACAGTAAAGGACAAGGCGCACTATCTCGTCCAGGAGTTTTTACTATTATTTTGTATCATTTCGATGCGGGTAGCATTTTGACACGCACTTTTTTGGGCCGCGTCAGCGTGGTAGCTCGCGCCGACTTTTTTGGTTCGGGGCTGAGTGTGGGGGCTGCCTGGTCCGGGGGACCCTGCCCCTTCGGACAGCCTCGGAGCGCTCATTTCGGACTCGCTTAGCTGCTGGTGCGCGCATGTAAGTCTGCCGCAGGGGGTGCAGGCTCGCCCAGGCTCGGCTCTGCATGCATCCAGCGCCGGAGCAGCGGAGATAACGCGAAACACAACACCGCCGAAGCCACCGCGATGAGCGCAATCTGCCCAAATACGTCGCCGTAGAGGTGCACCGTGTCGCTGGGCGGCGGGATGACCTGAGCCTGCGCGCCTTCCTCGCCCACGCCGGTCAGCTGCGCGATCAGTCCAGCGAGGAAATTCGAAAACGCGGTCGCGAGGAACCACGCGCCCATGACCGTGCTGACGATGCGCGCTGGCGAGAGCTTGGTGACCATGGACAGGCCCACGGGCGAGATGCACAGCTCGCCCGTCGTATGCAGCAGATAGCCCGCTAGCAACCAGCTGACCCCGACCATGCCACGAGCGTCGGCTGCTTGTGCCCCATACCACAACACCCCGAAGCCCAGGCCGAGCTGAAGCAGACCCAGCGAGAACTTCACGGGTGTGCTGGGCTCGAGCCCGCGCGCGCCGAGGAATGACCAAAGCAGGGTAAAAAGCAGGCCAAAAAGAATGATGAAGATCGGGTTTGCGGCCTGGAACAAGGAAGCCGGGATTTCCGCCCCACCGACGCCCATGCCCAGGTTGCCCGGCCCCACCTGCCAGGGCAGCACCAGCTTGTCTCGCGACGTGCTGCCGGACGCGCCGCTGCGCAGCGCATCCAGCTCGGTCAGCGTGAATTTCTGGCCTTCACTCGGGGCATGCCCGAGCTGTTCTTGGGTCAGGGCGGGCAGCTTTGCCAGCTCGGGATCATCCGTTTCGAGTGGGACCCGCAGCTCGAGAATTTGGCCCGTGTCGGCGCTGCTCACGACGCCATGCTCAATCACGCGGTCCACGTTGCGATCCGTGAAGTTGTTCACCGAGCTGCCGGCTTGCTCAAAGAACGCCCAGAACAACATCGAGAAGAACATCAGAATCAGGACCACGAACAAACGTTCGCGCTCAATCTTGCTGCTCTTGATGGCCTCAAAAATCAGCCACAGGAAAGCCGCGCCTCCAAACAAGCCGAGCGTATAGCCGGCGACCTCATTGTGTTGCACGAGCAGCGCGAAAACGGGAATCGACGCTGCAACCCCCAAATAGACGGGCCAGCTTGCACGCCCATTTGCGCTGGCTGGCGGTGCGCCCGCGTCTTTCGGCAGCCCACCTCTGCCGAGCGCCACGAAGGCGACCAGTGCGGCGAGCACGAGCGAAGCGCCGACGAAGGTGTTCACAGCCAGCTGGTACGGGTTGTTCTGCAGGAACAGCATGCAGCCGGCGGCGCCGACAGCCCCCCCCAGGATCAGCAGCTGAGTCAGGCGGATGGGAGCCACGAACACCGCGATACCCACCAACATGCCCACGGTGGCGAGGCCGAAGCCATAGTGCCAGCCGTAGGTTTCGCCGACATAGCCGCAGACGAGGGGCGACATGGCAGCGCCCAGATTGATGCCCATGTAGAAGATGGTGAAGCCGCCGTCCCGCTTGTCATTACCCAACCGATACAGCGAGCCCACGATGGTCGAGATGTTGGGCTTGAAGAAGCCGTTACCCGCGATCAAAAATGCGAGCGCTGTATAGAAGGTGAGCTCGGTTTCGAACGTCATCAGCAGGTGCCCGGTGGCCATCAGTAGACCGCCGAAGACCACCGCGCGGCGGGCCCCCAGCAAGCGGTCTGCCAGCATCCCTCCGATGAACGGTGTGGCGTAAACGAGTGCGGTATACGCGCCGTACACGGCGTAGGCCGTGCCGTCGTTCATCTTGAGAAAGCCCTTGATCATGTACAGGACCAAGAGCGCGCGCATGCCGTAGTAGGAAAACCGCTCCCACATCTCGGCGAAGAACAGCGTGTAAAGCCCGGCCGGGTGGCCCAATAGAGTACCCTGTTCTTCGCGCACGGTTGTGGCCATGGCCGTTCTTCCGATCGGGAGTCGGCCCCCGTCAACTTCAATTCCCACGCCCACGCGGGAACGAGCCGAGCTGCCTAGGATTCGTGCGCTTTGATGGCGCGGATGGGGATACCGCGCTGCGCAAGATAGCCCTTGATACCGGCAACGCTGTGGCTGCCGTAGTGCAGCATCGACGCAACCAGGGCTGCATCGGCGTGACCCTCCGTGAGCACTTGGTGCAGGTGCTCGCACTCTCCGCCGCCGCCGGACGCGATCACGGGCAATGAAACCGCATCGGCGATCTGCCGGGTCACCGGCACGTCATAGCCTTGCCGAGTGCCGTCGGCATCGATGGAGTTGACGACGATTTCGCCGGCGCCCAGCTGCTCTGCCCGCCGCGCCCATTCGATGGCGTCCAGACCCTGACGCAGGCGCCCGCCGTGGATCACCACCTCGAAGCCGGAAGGCACCTTCTCGCTCGCGAGCGTGCGCATCACATCCATGGACAAGACGACGCACTGGGCGCCAAATGCACGCGAGGCTTCGCTGATGAGCTCTGGGCGCTTTACGGCCGCAGAGTTGTAGTTGACCTTTTCTGCTCCGGCTTCGAGCACACGCCCCGCGTCAGCCACGCTGGACAGTCCGCCGCCCACCGAGAATGGAATGAACACCTGCTCGGCAACACGACGCACGACATCGAGCATGATGCCTCGGCCTTCGTGCGAGGCCGTGATGTCATAGAAGACGAGCTCGTCCAGGCCGGCGTCGTAGTATTCCTTGGCCTTCTGCACGGGGTCGCCGATGTCTTTGGTGTCGACGAACCTGACGCTCTTGGCGAGCTTGCCATCGCGCACATCGAGGCAAGAAATGACACGTTTGGTCAGCATAATTCCTCGGGGGTCCGCGGCAGACGTGGGCGCGTCTTATCCGCCCTGTACAGCAAGACGCTCAGAGTGATTGGCAAGCGGGGTTGGGGCCCCGCGCGCAGCGCCCGCAGTATTGCGGGCGTTGTTCGGTGGGGGGCCCCGGGTCTCTGCGGGGGGGGGGTGGGTTTGCCCAAAACCCTCCCAGCAACTGGGGATTGGAAACACCCTAGGGTCGCGGCTCCAGCTCATCAGCAGGCATCCACCCCAATCCCAATCACTCAACACACCGGATCCCAGCGCGCAAAGCGCTCCAGCAGGGCTAGCCCTAACGGGCCGCTTTTTTCCGGATGAAACTGCACGGCAGCCAGATTCTTGCACGCGAATGCGGAAACGAACTCGATGCCGTGTTCGGTCGTGGCGAGCACCCGATCGGCTGCAACGGGAGCGAGATAATACGAATGCACGAAGTAGAACTCGTTGTCCGCGTCGAGGCCATCGAAGATGGGGTGGGGCCGTTTCACGACCACCCGGTTCCAGCCCATGTGGGGTATCTTGAGCTGGGCGGGCAGGGGCGGAAAACGCCGAACCGCTCCGGGGACGAGCCCCAGGCACTCGGTGTCTCCCTCTTCTGACCGAGTCAGGCTGAGCTGGGCGCCCACGCAGATGCCGAGGATGGGTGTGCCCCGGGCAAAAGCCGCGGCGAGCGCGCGGTCGAGCCGGCGTTCGATCAGCACATCCATGGCGCTTCGAGCGTGGCCCACCCCGGGGAAAATGATGCGTTCCGCGTCTCTGACCTGATCTGCATCGGGGCTGATCTTGGCATCCACACCGACCGCAGCCAGAGCTCGTTTTACCGACGTGGGGTTGCCGGCGTCATAATCGACGATGGTGATCATGCGGCCGTCGTCAGGCCCAGGCCCGCGGCGATCATTCCGCGGCCGCCGCGGTCCGCGTCGGGGTGGGCGCGACGCGCTCGCTCTGAATCTGAGCCAGAAACGCTGCGACGCTGGTGTCGCCGAGCTCACCCTTCTCACGGGACCGGATGTTGAGCCCGCCGCTTTCGGCTTCGCGCTCACCCACCACCGCGACATACGGCAGCTTCTGCAAGCTGGCTGCTCTGATCTTGTAGCCGACCCGATCGGGACCGAGGTTGACCTCACTGCGCAGCCCCGCATCGAGCAGCTCGGTATTGATCTGCTTGGCGTAGTCCGCAAACTTGTCGCTCACCGGAATGATCATGATCTGCACTGGCGCCAGCCAAAGCGGAAAGGCCCCGGCGTAGTTTTCGATGATGATCCCGAGGAAGCGCTCCAGGCTCCCATAACACGCCCGGTGCAACATCACCGGCGTATGGCGTTCGCCGTCGGCGCCAACGTAGGTCAGGCCGAAGCGTTCTGGCATCGAGAAGTCCAGCTGGATCGTGCCGCACTGCCACGACCGCTTCAGCACGTCGCGGATGTGAAAGTCGATCTTGGGGCCATAAAAGGCGCCGTCGCCCTTGTTTAGGTGGAAGTCGACATTCGCAGCCTTCAGCGACTGTTCGAGCGCGCGCTCGGCCTTTTCCCAGACCTCGTCGCTGCCGATGCTCTTCTCCGGGCGGGTCGAGAGCTCGATGCGCACGTCGTTCAGATCGAAGGCAGCGTAAACCTCTTTGAAAAATTCGATGAGCAGCTGCACTTCCCCCGCGATCTGATCGGGCGTGCAGAAGTGGTGCGCATCATCCTGCGTGAAGGCTTGCACTCGGAATAGCCCATGCCGCACCCCGGAGCGCTCCCTCCGGTGCACGAGCCCCATCTCGGCCAGGCGCAAGGGGAACTCGTTGTGACTCCTCAGCCGGCTCTTGTACACGATCAAGTGACCCGGGCAGTTCATGGGTTTGATCGCCGTGGGGCGGTCTTCCTCCACGTTGTCGATCACGCCGCAGCCGTGCTCGATGTCACGCAGCTTGAGCTTCGTGAAGAACATGTTCTCGAGGTAATTGTCGTAGTGGCCCGAGGTGTGCCAGAGCTTTTCCGACAACACGAGTGGCGTTTTTACCTCTTGGTAGCCACGGCGGCGTAACAATTGCCGCATATAGTCTGCCAGCCCGTTGAACAACAGGGTGCCCTTGGGCAGGTAGAACGGGAAGCCGGGAGCGTCGTCATCGAACACGAACAGCCCCAGCCGCTCCCCGAGCACACGGTGGTCGCGCTTCTTCGCCTCCTCTAGCGCGGTGAGATAGTCTTCCAGATCCGTCTTGGAAAAGAACGCCGTGCCGTACACCCGAACCAGCTGCTCGCGCGCCTGATCCCCGCGCCAATAGGCGCCCGAGACCTTGGTCAGCTTCACGTGTTTGAGCCAGCTCGTGTCGGGTACGTGCGGCCCTGCGCACAGGTCGATGAACTCACCGTGTCGATAGAAGCTGAGGGTTTCGCCCCGGCTCTTGATAGATTCGATGATCTCGCTCTTGAACTTATTATTACCGCCGTCGATGCTCCGGTAGCGCGCAAACACGGGGTCGGAGAGGTCGTCCCGAGCCGTGCAGCGCTCGAAGGCATGCGCCGACTTGGCGACACGCGCCATCTCTTCTTCCAGCGCCGGGAAATCGTCGGGCGTGATGCTGCCGCCCGCGGACATGTGGATGTCGTAGTAAAAGCCATCCTCGATGGCTGGGCCGACGGTGAGTTGGGCCTCCGGAAAGCGATGCAGAATGGCGTCTGCCATCAAATGTGCGGCTGAGTGGCGCAACACCTCCAGAGCCTCAGGGTCGCGCTTGGTCAGAATGGCAACCTCAGCCCCGTGCGGCAGCTTCCAGCTCAGGTCTCGGACCTCCCCATCGACCTTGGCGGCGACCGCAGCCTTGAGCAGACCTGGCCCGATTTGGGCCGCGAGGTCCAGAGCGGTGGCCCCTTCTTCGAAGGAACGCGTGCTCCCGTCCGGGAGTTTCACTTCAATCATTTTTATGCTCCGACTTTTGCGAGACGGCTACCGACCCGTCTTCGCGTGCCAGCGTGCGGATACATCCCGCCGATGGTGCTAGACACTATACGACCCGGGGCCGGCCCAGACAAGCGCCTCCGACGCCCCGGCTTGCACGGCCGCCAGCGGTGAGCGACGGGGGCTGCCCTGGTCAGCGCGGAGGGCCTAAATCACTAATTATTTCCAGCGATTCCACGCGTACCACGCGCGCCCCTGCCGCGCATCGCGCGACAGGCGAGCGCCGCGATGGTACGTGAGGACGGTGGTGAGTCGAGCTTCCCGTCCACCGGGCTTTGACATGACCTACCGGCCTCGTGAGTCGGTGTATTCAATCCCCTGGCTCGAGCGCGCCCCGTCCTTGTTCTACCTTGGCGCGGCGGTAGTGGTGATCGTGCTCGTGGTGATTGGTGAGCACAGCGCTCCGGGCAGCTGGCTCTTCAACTATGTGGTGGTACAAGATCGTTCACGCTTACTCGGCTCGCGCTCATTTGCCATGGTGCTCAGCATCGGTGCCATTGCCTCGGTGTTGCGCGGCAACATGCGCGGCGTGCGCATCTTTGGTGATGGCGTAGAAGCTCGCGAGATAACTCAGCTGATCGTGCCGCGCGTGCGCCGCTACCGCTGGCCCCAAATGGCGCTCATCGTGCTCGACCAGCCGCACATTGCGGTCGAGCTGTGGGATGGCCAGCGCGCCGTGTTGCCCGCGGTGGGCGACCGCGAAGGCCTGGTAGCAACCTTGGAAAGGGTGGCGGCCGCGCGGGACATCCCCGTTCAAGGAGGCAGGGGCCTGGACGAAATTCCCGAACCCATTGTCGATGAGGAGGAGAGCTCGTGAAACGACAGCTGTTTTTTTGGCTAGCTCTGCCGGGGCTGTTGGCTGCGCCGGCGCTGGCCGCAGGTGCAGCACCTTGGTGGGACACCGCACAGCTAAAGGTGAAAGTGCATGAGCATGCCTTCCACCGGGTCACCATCAACCGGGTGGGTTGCCAGGTCCGAGCTCGGCTGTATTTCGACGCGCCGCAGGCGGGCTATCGTGAAGCAGCAGCGGCCAGAAATCAGTATCGCTTTCGCGCCGAGCTGAAGCTCTCGGGTGGGCATCGCTTCGTGTCTGACATTTTCGACAATCGCGAAGCCGGTGCGCGCGTGTTTGCGTTCAGCCACGACAGCCGGAGCCAAGGCTGCTGGGCGGAGGATGAGCGCAAGCTGCGCAAGCTCGACGTGCACGCCTGCCGAGGCGAGCGTTGCACTCCCGAGAGTTTCGAGTAGCAGCTACCTCGTGCTCTAAGCTTCGTGCCGAGTTTCGCTGCGGCCCCCCCCCGAGGTGAGGGCCGCGTCGAAACCGGCCAATGTGCTCTCATGCACTCGGTACTTCCTCTATATTGGTGCGAAAACCCGGAACGAAGTTCCGAGTTTGTCGTACTAAGCCCCATGGCTTCTACCACCTTCGTCTCCGAGATTTTCGATCCCGAGCTGTGGCAGCCGGTGAGCGGCTTTTCCTTTCGGGACATCACCTATCACCGCGCGCGGCAAGTTGGCGCAGTGCGCATTGCCTTCAACCGCCCGGAGGTGCGCAACGCCTTTCGGCCCCAGACCGTGGACGAGCTGTCTACGGCGCTCGAGCATGCTCGCGTCTCGAGCGATGTGGGCGCGGTAGTCTTGACCGGCAACGGCCCGTCTTCGAAGGATGGAGGTTGGGCCTTTTGTTCTGGGGGGGACCAGCGCATTCGTGGCAAGGATGGCTACAAGTACGAAGCTGGAGCGGGTGGGGTGGACCCTGCGCGGCTCGGTCGCCTGCACATTCTCGAGGTCCAACGTTTGATCCGTTTCATGCCCAAGGTAGTGATCGCTGCCGTGTCGGGTTGGGCCGTGGGCGGTGGGCACAGCCTGCATGTGGTGTGCGACTTGACCCTGGCCAGCCGCGAGCATGCCATTTTCAAGCAAACAGACCCGGATGTGGCCAGCTTCGACAGCGGCTACGGTTCGGCGTTGCTCGCGCGCCAGGTGGGCCAGAAGCGCGCGCGGGAGATCTTCTTTCTGGGCGATGACTACTCGGCCGAGCAAGCCAAGGAGCTGGGCATGGTCAATGCCGTGGTGGAGCACGCGCAGCTCGAACGAGCGGCCCTGGAATGGTGCCGGCGCATCAACCAGAAGAGCCCCACGGCCATTCGGATGCTCAAGTATGGCTTTAATCTGCCGGATGAGGGGCTCGTGGGGCAGCAGCTGTTTGCGGGCGAGGCCACACGTTTGGCCTATGCCAGCGAAGAAGCTCGAGAAGGGCGTGACGCATTCCTCGAGAAACGCCCCCCGGATTACAGCAAGTTTCCCTGGCACTACTGATGATGTCCAGCGGCGAGCCCGCCGGGGATGAGGACGCACGTTGCCAGTCGGCAATGGCCGCGGTCACTCCAGCAACGAGGACGGTCCACTGTCAGGACGCTTTGCCCTGGCTCAGGCAGCACGCAACGCTCACCGGGTGTTCGTTCATTACGTCGCTGCCCGACGTCTCTAGCTTGCCGGAGCTGAGCTTGAATGAGTGGCGAAGCTGGTTTGTCGTCGCGGCACAACTCACCTTGGCGGCAACTCCCGATGCTGGCGTGACCATCTTCTATCAGACGGACGTCAAGGTGCAGGGGACGTGGGTCGACAAGAGCCAACTCTGCCACCTCGCGGCCGAGCAGCACGGTGCGGCTCTCATCTGGCACAAGATCGTGTGCCGCAAGCCTGCGGGTCAGCCCAGCTTTGGGCGGCCGGCGTATTCGCACATGCTGTGCTACTCGCGAGGCGTCCGCGACCGCGCGGTACCCGCTTACCCCGACGTGCTGCCCGTGACCGGTAAGATGACCTGGAGCCAAGCGATGGGGTTGGAAGCGTGCCAGCTCGCTTGCAGGTACGTGCTGTCCCACACCGAAACTCGGACCATCGTCGATCCATTCTGTGGGTTGGGCAGCGTGCTAGCCGTGGCGAACGAGCTCGGAATGGCCGCGGTGGGCGTCGAGCTGAGCCCGAGGCGCGCCCGAAAAGCTCGGAATTTGCGCATCTGAGCCAACGCCTCCCGCGACCACCCCCTCAACCCCCCCACCGCTCCGTAAACTCCCTGTGCAGCGCCAACTCGGGCCCAGTCGACGCGAACAACACGCTGGGACGATAGCCGCTGTGTATGCCGATGACCGTGATGCTTCGGCCGCTGAAGGTGAAGTCGATGCGCCACTCTTTGTAGGCCAGCACCCATGCGCTGCCGTTGGGTTTGATACGGCGGTAGGGATGGGGTTGAGGACCGAGCCTCAACACGTCTTGTACCTGTGGACCAATCACGATGGAATGCGCTGCGAGGAAGGCGAGCTGCTCGAGCGCGCGGGGCGCGAATTCGACCTCGTGATCCGGGATGGGATCCTCTGGTACGGAAGCGCTGTCGAGCCAACCATTGGTGGCGGAATGAATCGCGTCGGTATAGGGCACGTAGGGCTTGATATCGAGGATGGGTGTCCCGTCGATGAGATCGAGATCTCTCACCGAAAGCACGCGCCCTTCAATGCCGATCAGCTCCAGCGCGCTAAGCCCGATGGGGTTCGGCCGGTACGGCGAGCGCGTCGCGAGCACACCGCGACGGCGCTGGCTGCGGGGCGGCAAGACCTTGGGCTTAAAGCCCTTGTTTTGATGAAACCAGAAGATCACCCAGATAAAGCGAAAGCTGGTCAGATCTTCCAGCGCATGCTCGATGCCGGAAGTGGCAAAGAGCTCGAGCGTGCCCTCCACACCGCGGGCCGCGCGCGGCTGGCGCGGAGCGCTCAAGCGGTCTTGATAGGGCGAGTGCGCGACACCGATGGGACGCAGGGTGAGCGCCCCGAGCTCGCCCGCTTCGCCAGCAGGGTCACGCTCGGTCACGCCGGCCACCGCGTGCGCTCGAGAGCAAGAAACTGCGCTTGGGTCGAGGCGTGCATGCTGCTTCCATCTAGCGCTGGCAGCTCGGGCAGTAGTGAGAGCTGCGCGTGCCAATCACGGTGCGTACGATGGAGGTGGAGCACGTAGAGCAGGCCTCGCCTTCACGCGCATAGACGCGGCGTTCGTGCTGGAACTGGCCATCCTTGCCGTCGGGTGCGATGAAGTCACTGATGCTGCTACCGCCTGTCTCGATCGAGCGCTCGAGCACCTGCTTCAAGCTTTGAGCCAATGTGAGGTACTCTTTCCGCGTGACCCGCGCCGCGCTGCGCGTGGGACGAATGCAGCTCAGAAAAAGCGCTTCATCGGCATAGATGTTGCCCACGCCGGCGAGCACCCCTTGGTCGAGCAACAAGGTCTTGACGGGCACTCGGCGTTTCCGCGCCAGGGCAAACAGCAGCTCACCATCGGCTTGCAAGGCATCGCGGCCCAACTTGTCCAGGCGGGCGTCGCTTTGGCCCGGCCCGAGCCAGCGGACTTTACCGAACTTTCGCACGTCACGAAAGCGCAACCCGGGTGGGCCATCTTCAAACTCGAGCTCGAGGTGCGTGTGAGGGTCGGGCGCTCCCGGCGCAGCTTTCGCGCTGACCGAGCCGTGCCGGGCGAGGCTCATCAAGCGCGGGCTGACGGACCCCGCCATGAAGATTTGACCCGTCATGCCGAGGTGCAAGAGCAGGCGTTGCCCTTCGCCGAGCCCCATCAGCAGATACTTGCCCTGGCGTTCGAGCGAGGTGATGGACTGACCCGAGAGGATGCGCGCGAGACGGCGCGGGGAGGTGAGGAAGAAGTAACTCGGCGGCCCGCAACGTACGCTAAGAATACGACGCCCGACCACCTTCGGGGCGAGCAGGCGACGTGTGACTTCGACCTCGGGCAGCTCAGGCATGGGTCAGACGCTCGTGCCGGGCATGCTCAGGGCTGGCGCAGCGTGGCCACCAGGCCATCCAGGATGTCGCGTTCAGAGACGATGATGTGCCCGAGCTCGAAAAAACGCATCACTTCCAGCAGTATCACGCTGCCGCCCAAGATGACGGAAGCCCGCTTGGGCTCGAGCAGTAACTTTGCGCGGCCCTCCGTGGTCAGGCAAGACAGCTCGTCGTGTATGGCCTCGACCTTACTCCGCAGCAGCGCATGACCGTGCGTCAGGCTCGGGTCGTAGGCGGTCAGACCCAGGTCTTTTGCGGCCAAGCTGGTCACGGTGCCGGCCAGCCCTAGCCAGGTCTTGGCCGAGCGGCAGCGAACGGCCGTGTCGACTCGGGACAGCTGGCTCTGAATGAAAGCGCGGGCCGCGTCAAATTCGGCAGGGCGGGGGGGATCGGAGCGCAGGAACCGTTCGGTCATGCGCACGCAGCCGATGTCGAGGGAGATGCTGCGTTCTGGTGCGCCCGTTGAGCTCGAGCCGTAGGCGAATTCCGTAGAGCCGCCCCCGATGTCGAGCGTGACGAATGGGCCCGCTTCAAGAGGGCGGTCCGCGGTAGCACCCGCAAAGGCGAGAGCCGCTTCGGCTTGCCCGGAGAGCAGCTCCGGCTCGCTGCCCACAGCGCCGCGGACGCCGTCGAAGAACACCTGGCGATTGTCGGCATCTCGCGCCGCGCTGGTGCCGGTGACTCGCGCGCGCTGTACACCAAAGCTCCGCATCAACGTGCCGTAGCGCCCGAGGACTTCGAGCGTGCGCTCCATGGCGGGGGTAGCGAGGCGGCCCGTCTGGTCGACGCCCTCAGCCAGACGCGTGATGTTCATCTCGCGACACATCTCGGCGCCATTCGCGCCCACGATGAGCAAGCGTACGGAGTTGCTTCCAATGTCGATGGCAGCGACCGGACTCATGCGCCCGGGGTAGGCCGAGATAGCCACCCCGTCAAGAGCAGACGGCTCTACGCGCTCGCGAAGCGAGCGCATGAAATAAAGGAGTACCGAGCCGAATGGGCCGCCTGACGAGCGAGCTTCGTGCTCCTCACCCCTGGGGAGCCGAAGCTCGCAACCGGTCAATTTCCCTGCGGCGAGGTACTAGAGCGCTTTGGAGAACCAGACGCCGGCGCCCTCGCCAATGACCACATTGTAGAGCAGGCCGGGGCTCGGGAATGAAACCTCGCGTGTTTCGGTCACTCCGGAGCTCACCTCGTACTCGCGCCCGGATCCGAGCAATCGCAGCCGCAGCGTGCTGGTGTTGGTCTCGGCGTCCCGGTCCGATAAGACGATGATTCCATGAAATTGTTGGGCGTGGCCGAAACTGCCTCGGGCCACGCCGGTGCTGAGTACTTCAGCAGCCCCGCTCTTGCGGTCGAGCAAGAGCAAGTCGCCGGTCGTACCGTCGAAATTGGCCAGGAAGGCGTCTTCATTGGCGGCGCGCTGTGGCACACCGCTGGCTAACACATCGGTGGACAGGTCCGCGTTCAGGCGCATCAAATCACCCGTCGTGCCATTGAAATTGCCGAGGAACGTCAGGGCATTGTCCTCCAACACGCCGAGGCTGCCGAGCTCGATGACTCCTTCGGCGACGTCCCGAATCGCGTCGTCCTTCCATTCCACCAAGCGGCCCCCGGTGTTCCCCCAATCCAACACTGCCAAGAGCCCGCCACCTGGGCTGACCGCGCTGGGGCGTACCCGCGCGTTTTCAGCGATGGCCACCGCGTCGGCGTCGCCTCGCACCAACCACAGCGTACCATTGGCGGTGTCGCTGCTCTCCGTCGTGACGTAGGTCATGATGGACTCGCCGGCCATGGTGCGGATCGCGGGGCCGTCGGCGACGTTGGCGCTGATCACGCGGATTGAAGCATCGGCGAGGTCCTGGAACAGGAGGCGCCGCTCGGCACACGGCGACATATACGCCAATTGGCGCCGGTTGCCGACCGTGAGGTAACGTACGGAACAGGCATCGCTTGCGACCTGACGCGGGGTATCTTGGCTGGCCGCGTTGACGACGTACAGTTGCCCTCCGGCCCCGTCGCCCTCGGCCTCGACATAGGCCAGCTCGGCGTCTTCAGGTGAGATGCTGAACTGCGAGACTCCCTGCCCATAATAGGCAAGCGGTTTCAGCGCCGGATCACTGACGACGATCACACCGCGATCCACCCACAAGAAGTGCCCGAAGGCAGTCACTACTTCGCCAGGCACCGACTCCGCGACGTCCCGGCTGGTCTGCGCCCACGGATCGACCAGCGCCAACCCCTGGCTGGGAGTCTCGATCAATAGAGCGGTTCCGGACCCGACGCTCAGACCTTCTACCGTGCGCAGCGGCAAGCGATTGGTGTCCAGCTCGAACGGGCTGCGTTCACAAGCGAAATTAGTGAATCCTAGCCGCGTCGCGCCGCCTTCGTTCAGCAGCAAGGGGATCAAGGCAGGCTGCCCCGACGCGATGATGCTGTTGTCATAACGGACGATTTCATCCGTGCGACAGTGTGTCTCTTCGGCAAAATCGATGATCGCGAGCTCGCTCTCCGCACTTCGTGCGAGCGCGTAGCGAGCGCCCACTTCATTGGCCTGAATACTCAGGTCGAAGTGCGGCCCCGCCAGCATGCGTTGCCCCGGAATGTCGAGACCTTGCACGTCAGGATCGAGAAGCTTTTCCCCTAGGTCGCTAAAGTTGCTATCCAGGTTGCATCCAAAGATGCCCAAACCGATGGCGCCTAAACCGACGGCAGTGAGGGCCCGGTCACCGATGCCCCGGCCACCCGAGTCCCGGTCACCCGAGTCCCGGTCACCTGAGGCCCGGTCACCTGAGGCCCGGGCGAGTGGGGAGTGGCCGGCGTTGACACGGCTGCCGGGGCGAGGCGAAGGGCGCATTGCCGTCGAGTATAGCAGCCGCGGGAGCACGGGCTCCCGATCGGCGGCGGGTAAGGCATTTTCCAGGAACTTGCTGGCCGGAGCAGCGTTTTTTGCCGCCTTGCTGCCGAGCACGCTCCCGCTCTGGGCCGCACCCCTCGCACAAGATCCGGATTCCGAGCAGGTCCCGAGCGACCTCGGCGAGGAGAGGCTGCCGCGCAGCGCGGCTCCAGTCAGTCCACCGCGGGTGCTGTCCGCCCCCGTGGTCTACCCAACGAGCGCGGCGGGCGCTGCCACCGTATTGCTCGAATTGGTGATCGAGCGCGACGGGTCGGTGGCTTCAGTGCTCGTGGTATCGGGTGACGAGCCATTTGCCAGCGCGGCATCCGAGGCCGCTGCGGGGTGGCGCTTTGACCCGGCCACACGCGGGGGTCAGGCGGTGCCCGCCCGTATTCGTTTCGAGGTGCGTTACACGCCACCCATGCCGGCGCTGCCAATGCTGTCGGAGGTCGATCTGGCACCGCTGGATGCGCCGGCGCCTGTCGTGCAAGTGACCGAGGTCCAGGTGCTTGGAGAAATGGCGCCCGGGTCTCTGGGATTGTCGCAGGCTGAGGCGCGGGTGTTGCCCGGCGCCTTCGCAGATCCATTTCGAGCCGTCTCGGTGTTGCCGGGAGTAGGCCAGTTGGTGACGGGATTGCCGCTGTATATGGTGCGTGGAGCACCCCCTGGGAACCTGGGTTTCATGATTGACGGTATTCGAGTGCCGCTCTTGTTCCACGCCTTCCTCGGGCCGGCGGTCATCCACCCCAAAATGATCGAGCGCATCGATCTTTATGCCGGCGGTTATCCTGCTAGCTTTGGCCGTTTCGCGGGTGGTGTCGTCAGCGCTGACCTCAGTGAGCCGCAGGGGCATGTCAACGGCGAGTGGTCCGCGCGTTTGGCTGATGCGGGTGCATTCGTGGACGCGCCGTTCGCCGCGGGTCGAGGTAACGTGATGTTGGCGGGGCGGTACTCTTATTCCGCGCTGCTCCTGTCCTTGCTCAGTGACGTCACGCTCGAATACTGGGACTACCAGGCGCTCGTCGGCTACGACACGAGCCCTCGCGGCCGGCTCAGCCTATTCGCGTTCGGTGCGTATGACTATGCGCGCGTTCCCCCCGACCCCGCCGATGGCGCAGCCGCGGGGGACGGCGAGAATGCCGTGCTGTTTCACCGCTTGGATTTGCGTTACGATCACCGTTATGGCGACCACACCAAGCTCCGCGCGGCAGCGACGTTAGGGTTGGAGGGCACACGCGGAGATCAGGGCCTGGTGCGCGATGTCTCGGCCGGTGGTCGCGTGGAGTTGCGTAGCCAGTTGAGCTCCGCCGCGCTGCTCAGGGCAGGCACTAACCTGAGTGTGGACCGGTACGAGCTCGAGCTGGATCCCAACACGGAAAATTTCCGGGATGTCGTCGGGCTTTTCCCTAGCCGCACCGATTCGGTGTTGGGAGTGCACGCGGATGTGGTGCTCGATGCCGCGCGCGGCGTTACGCTGACGCCCGGCATCCGGGTCGACCGCTATGCCTCGGCTGAGCGCAGTGCTCTAGGCGTCAGCCCCCGGCTGGCGGCGAGCTTTCGCGTCAGTGACGCAGTCAGTATCGAGCACGCCCTCGGAATAGCCGACCAGCCGCCGAATTTCGTACCCGGCGTACCCGGCGTGGCCGTGGCTGGCCTGCCTGGGGGCCTGCAGCGTAGCGTGCAGACGAGCGCGGGTGTTCGCGCCGAGCTCTTCGGATCACTCAGCAGCACCACCAGCGTTTTCTACAATGGCTACTTTCGACTCACCGATCCATTCGGTCAAAATCAGGACTTGGATCTCGATATCGACGAAGCCCAGGTACGCTCGTTGGGCCGCGCCGTGGGGCTGGAGCTGATGCTACAGCGCCGTATGACTCGAGGGCTTGGCGGCATGCTGTCCTATACTTTGTCCCGGTCTACACGCAGCTACGAGCGCGTTCATACGCTGTCCGGTTACGACCGGCCGCATGTCTTGAACGCTGCAGCGAGCGTCGACCTGGGCCGCCGCTGGTTGTTCAGCGCCGGATCTCTCCTGTACAGCGGCGTGCCCGGTAGCCGAACGCTTGGCGAGCGAAAAATATTTGATCAATCGCGTGCTCGACCGTTCTTCCGCGTCGATCTACGGCTTGAAAAGCGCTTTCAGCTCAGCCCGACTTGCTGGTGGGCCGTCGTTGCAGAGGTGATGAACGCCAGCCTCAGTCGGGAGGTGCTGCGCCGCCCGTGCGAGCCGGGGTGCCGCGACGTGGTGGTGGGCCCCATCGTGCTGCCCAACCTGGGCGTCACGGGACAGTTCTGAGCCGCCGCGCGACTCGCGCTGCTCCGCCGATGAGACGACGCGGCAAGCTGCGCCGCAGCATTGTGCCAAGCCCACCGCTCCAGAGCGTCGCCAGCACGAGGGCGCCGACGCTTGCGTGCATCAACAGCGCGCTTTCGATACCGAACTTGCCGATCAACACGCCGCCTGACGCGACTAGACCGAGAACGCATGGGCCATAACCACGACTGCGTTGCGCCTTATGCGCCAGCGCTCCTACAGCCAAGCTGAGTAGGCCGGCGGTCAGCGGAAACAGGTAACGCGCCTCCACGACGAAGCTCAGCCCGAGCAGGCTGGAGAGGCCGGCATACGCGGACCAGCACGCCGGGCATTTGGGCAAGAGCGCCACGAGGATGGCTACGAGTGTGGTGCTGCCCCGCCTCCACG
>JANOIG010000305.1:0-5081 GCA_031407405.1 Deltaproteobacteria bacterium | reverse complement strand
AGTTGCCGCCGATCAACTCCATCACCAAAATGGGCTTGGGGCGAGCCTCCACGTCAAAGTTCACGAAGCGCGCCAGATTGGGGTGCTTGGGGAGTGACAACAAAGCCCCCGCCTCCTGGCGAAACAGCTCCAGAAACTCTTGCTCGGAGAGGCTGCGCGCCACGGTGGCGTCGTACTTTGGAACCTTCAGCGCATACAGCTCGGCATTGTATTGGTGACGCGCCTCGATGCGGCGCGCCACGAACACGGAGCTCGCCCCGCCACCGCCCAGCGATCGGACCACGTAGAAGCTGCCGATGGTGCGCCGAGGCAGCAGCCAATCGGGCAATGGATTTTGCTGGCCGAGGGGGCGCCAGGAGGCCATGTCCGACGTCGTGACGACGGGCAACTCGGTGAGGCGCTGGAGCTTCTCGGCGAGGGGCTCCCCGAGCGCTACCGGTACGTCGCGGCACAGGTTCTCGACCGCCTCCCCGACCGCCTCGGCGGAAGGGCGCTCGTTCGAGCTTACCGCCTGCTCGACCAACCGAGTCAGCCCCACGGGGGCCCTGCCGGCGGGATTCCGCCCATTCTCCTCCCCGAGCACACGGGTCGTGGCAGTCCGCTGCAGCTGGCTCAAATCCAGGCAGGCCTGCTCGAGCTCGGCGATGTCGCTGCGTTGGCCTTCCACGAGCTCACTCAGGCTACGAGCCATCTCCAGCCCGTCGGCGCAGCGCCCCAGCCGAAGCAGAGTCTGGCGGAGCGCTTCGCCACGATAGGAGCAGCTCAGCGGAATGCCGCCCGCCAGCTTCATGAAGTGAGAGGCGAGAGAGCCGCTCGATGGCGAGTCGCCGCCCCCCGACGCTTCCGAGCGCGGAGCGCGGTCGAGGAACTCCGCATAAGCCTGAAGTGCTTGGCGCACCTCGCCGCTCGTCGACGCATCGACGATGGCCGCGATGCTGGCCGAGTGCTGTAGGTATTGAATGCTGAGCAGGACCAGGTCGCTGACATCGGCCACGCCCTCGCGGATGGCAGCGTCGAAGCTGCGCGCCAGCGTGGCACAAAAGACCCGATGCAGCGGCGACTGGCCGTCCGCGCTGAGGCGCGCCAGCAGGCTGCTGATGGAACGCCGGATGCGCCAGGCCACGCGCGCTGCGACGTGCTCGCTACCACTCCGAGTGGAGGTCTCGACGTCGATCAGGTGCAGCAGGGCCAGCCATTTTTGCCGCTGCACCACCCCGTCCACGATCTGACCGCCGGCGGCCGAGGACTCCTGGGCGAGTAACCAGGCCCCGAAGCGATCGTACAAGCGCTCCATCTCGACCACTGAGGCGTTGGCGTCACCTGGCCGGCGGCCGAGCAGCAGCAGGTCGTATAATCTCGAGCTTTCGACGACCCCGCCGTCGAGCTCCATCAGCAGCCGGTACGCGTCGGGGGGCTCGGGTGCGGCGCCTGAGCCCTCGAGCTGGTCGAGCGCCAAGTACGCGCGCTTGAGCCCCTCCAGGGCCATACCGTGAGCGGCCTCTGCGCCGGTGGTTTCGAACGCGATCAGCGCCGAGCGGACGCCGCCCCACACGCTCGGGTCGTCATTGCGATCACCGCCGAGCTCACGCAGGACGGTGCCGAGCACGATGCGGGTGTCGGGGTCGGCCTGGGCGAGCCGTTCATTGATGGCGTTTTTCACGCGCTGCGCTGCGCTGCGCCCGATGCTGGGGTTCTGCATGTCCCGGAGCAAGGTCGCCAGCTCTTGCGCGATATCGGTGCGATCTACCCAGCTCAGGAAATCGAGCAGCTCTCGCCCGAGCTCCGGATCAGCCTCGATGACGGGGTTGAGCCCCCAGAACAGGGTAGAAAGAATCGACGGGTGACGTTCGAAGAGCTCGCTACGCAGCAAGCTCTTGCATTGCTGCATCGCCGTGTCTCGGTCATGGACCAAACACGCGACGAGGGACACGACCGCACGGCGCCACTCCGTGGGGCTGAGTGAGGGGTCGAGCTCCAGGTCGATCTCCTCACGCAGGCGGGGCTCCACCGCCGACAGCAGCCCGCGCGCCACGGCAGCATGCCGCCAGACGAGCGGCTCTCGGTCGGCCAGCAGCGTCTTATAGCTGGCCTGAACGGTGGGTTCCATGAAACGACCGAGGGGACCGGGATCCCCCCGTTCCGTGCTCTTGACCACCTCGCGGGCGGCGCGCTCCATGATCATGGCCGCCATGCGTCGCGACGGTAGCGTGCTGCTCGCGGGCTCGGCGATCCAGCGTTCGAACAAATCGCGCCGCGCCATCAAGGTCAGAGCTAACGCGTCCGCGTTCACACCCGATCCGACAGGCAGCGAATAAAGCAGGTGGACGCGCGCCCGGAGCGCAGGCGTTTCCAGGGGTTTCCCTGAATTGATCGCCATGCGGGTGGCAACCGCTGCAAACGTCGCGGCTGTCCCTGAGTACAGACGGGAAAACGCTCGCCGCCCGAGCGCAGTGCGCTCTCGACCCGCGGGCACCGCGCTGGTCATCTCGTAGAGCGCGACAGCCGCGCGCTCGGGCGCGGCCCAGTCCAGATCTTCCACCAGGCCCGTCTCGAGCGCGACCTGGACGGCCCGCACGAGCACGGCGGGCGCTAACCCGTCCAAAGGGGGTGGGCTCTCGACCCGACCGAGCTCGCCGAGGGCCGTAATCGCCTGACGCCAACTGGCAGCCCGCTTTTCGGGGTCCTCGAGCGACGCTAGCGTGGCAAGAGCATCGATGGGATTGTGGCGGCCGCGCATGTCGTATCAATTAGAGACGAAAAAACCTCGATAAACTTTAGCCGTCAGCGTACCTAATGCCCTCGATTCTACGGAATCGCGGGCACAAATATAATTGAGGTAGCCGATTCAGGCCGGGAGCGAAGGCGGGTATTTCGCCGCCCTCGCTCCACCGGGGCGGCGAAATACCCATCGTTTCTATGGAATCGGCGCACTAGAGTCACGAAACCGTCGGCCATTATTCAGGGAGCAGCGGAAAGCCTGTGAAAGACGCTTCGGGTCAGGGACATGCCGGCGCCAAATCGAGAGCGGATGACCCGCTAGGTGGGAAGGTGAGGGGGTGGCGGCGCATGTATTCAAACGCGCGCCTGCTTCTCCGGCTGCCGCTGTGGCGCCGCCTGCTGGCGGCCTGCCTGTTCGGTAGCGCCGCGCTCGGGTGCTCGCTGTTTCGCGGCGCCATCAACGACAGCCCACAGATTCGCTGGTGGCTATTCTCGAATTTCGGAGCGAGCCAATTGTGCCCGGAGATGCTGAAACGTTCGGCGCCGCTGCGGCTCACGCCCGGGGGCAACGTCATCGGGCGGCTGTTTCCCAACGGCTGCCAACACCGCGTGGACGAGCAGCGGCGCACCATCAGCATCGAGTTCACGGGCACTGGCTACGCCTGGACGCCCATCGCGGGCCGCGTCGGTTTTGCGGCGCATGCAGCCATCGAATACCGCCCGGATTTCTCGCTCCAGTCGGACGCGATGTATGTCTGGGCTCGGACCGAGCGCCTGATCTTCCCGCCGCAGTTTCGGGTGGGCAGCATCGAAAATCGCATGGTCAATTGGGCGCAGAATCAGACGCCGATGGGTTACTTGACGAACACCTTTGGAGCTCAGGTTACGTCGAGCCAGCTTTCGAGTGGCTTTACGGTGGTCAGGACGGACGCGGGTGACGCTTTCAGCTTGGGGATTCTGCAACCTCCCGAACGCCCACGGCAGGCGTTCGCTACAGGTGCGGACGGTCGAGTGCTGGTCGTGAGCGAGACGGCGGAAGTGCGCGTGGAGCAGGTCGACTTCATCGGTCCCATTCCGGTGGAGGAGGTGGGGCAAAACGTGTTTTTCAAGTATCGAGCCCTCGGTCCGGCTGCCGAGGCGCTGGTCTACAGTCGCTTCGACGCCGATGCCTGGAGGGAGCAGCTGCAGACCGGGGCGGCTCTGATGCCGCCGTCCACCCCCCCCATCATGGCGTTTGCATTGACACCGAACATCGAGGAGGAGCAGCGTCTGCCTCTGCCGCGAGGTCAGTACATGATCATGATTGACCATTCGAGCCGAGTGGGCCGCGTGAATCCGCCGTGGAATCCGTTGAACGCAGTGGGAGCCAATCCGCTCGTGCTTTCCTATCGGGTCGAGGTCGGCGAATGATCGAAGCTGAAAATCTGCGCCGTGTGCTCCAGGCGGCCTTTCCTGGCGCACAGGTCGAGATCACCGATTTGACGGGCACTCAGGACCACTATCAAGTCAGTGTCGTGGCCGAAGCCTTTCGTGGCCAGCCCCGCATGCGTCAGCACAAGCTGGTGTACGAGGCGCTCGGTGACTTGATGCGTGGGCCAATTCACGCGCTGAGCCTGAAGACGGCGGTGCCCTCAGCGTAGCAATGAGCTTGCGACGGCGTGGCTGGCACGCAGCGCGCGGTCGGAGTCGACGAAGGGGAAGCTCAGCGTGGTGAAATGAGCGGGTCCGGCCACCATGCCGTCTTGCCCGCCAATCAGTGACGCGACCTCCTCTTTTTTCAGACGCCGCGAGCTGTCGAGCAAGCTCTCGAGAGCGAACGCCGGGTCGACTGCATCATCCTCGACGGCCGAAAGGAGCTTGCGCGGTAGTTGCGGTGGCTCGGCGTGTGCGCCCATGAAGTAGAGCAGAGACGTGGCGGCCGCACCGGGCGAAGAGCCCAAGAACCATGACCCCATGTGGTGGGCTGTTCCTTCGGCGCAGCGGGCGTATAACGCGCCCAGCGTCGCGGAGTGCTTCTCCGCAACGGCGTGGGCGAGTCGGACCAGCTTGATCCGATCGCGCTCCCGAAAATAGACGGCCACATACTCGCCGTAGAAGGTCAAACGGCGCTGCTGGAATTGCGGGACTACCTCGGGAAATGCTTGGTCGCGCAGTGCGACGCGAGTACCCAGTGCTTCCATCTTTGCAAGCTCTGGGGAGCCGCTCCAAACCACGCGGCCCTCATCGGGGGTGCTTGGGATGGCCACGAAGGGAGCAATGCTCGGCCACGGCGCGTCGGGTGGGGCACGCACCAAGGCGAGCTCGACCACCCAGCCTTCGGTGTCGGTGGGCCCTACCGTTCCGCCCCGCGCGAGCCGAGCACG
>JANOIG010000291.1:0-29072 GCA_031407405.1 Deltaproteobacteria bacterium | reverse complement strand
GCGGGGATCGTGAAGGATCCAGAGCCCTTCATCAAGCTCGTCCATCAAGGCATGGTCCTGGGGCGCCTCTTTCGCTTCTATGTCGTGCGCGACGCCCGTGGGAACATCGCCAAAGCCGTCGGAGGCGATGCCGCCGTCGAGCGCGGCTCAGAGCCCGGCAGCCTGCGGCTCGCAGAGGGCGGTGACGCCGTGGAGGCGTGTTTCACACCTGATGCGGAGTGGCGTGAAGGGCAACCCTGTCATCCCGAGCACGGTGTGCCGCTCGTGATCATCAACGAAAAGATGAGCAAATCGCGTGGAAACGTCGTCAATCCCGACGACGTCATTGACGAGTATGGCGCCGACAGTTTGCGCATGTACGAAATGTTCATGGGGCCGCTGCAGGCGGACAAGCCGTGGCAGACCGCAGGCATCCAGGGCGTATCGCGCTTCCTCGATCGCGTACACAGCTTGGCGCCGCGCTGTACGTCGACAGAGCTCGATCTGGAAACCCAGAAGCTGATGCACCGCACGGTAAAGAAGGTGCAGGCTGATATCGAGGGCATGCATCTCAACACGGTGGTCAGCGCGCTGATGATCTTCACCAATCATTTGCATTCGCTGCGCGAGCCACCGCGGGAGGCGTTCGAAAAGCTACTATTATGCCTGGCCCCGTTCGCCCCCCATCTGGCGGAGGAGCTGTGGCAAGGTCTAGGTCATGGCGACAGCATTTCGAGCGCGGCGTGGCCCGCTTACGACGAGGCCCAGTGTGTGGACGACGCGGTAGAGGTCCCGTTGCAGGTGAACGGCAAGGTGCGCGGGCGCGTGGTCTTGGCCTTGGACGCAACGGCCGACGAGGCCAAAGCCGCAGCCATGGCGGATCGCGGGGTGCAGGGCTCCCTCGAAGGGAAGGCCATCGTGAAGGTCGTCTACGTGCCGGGGCGGGTGTTGAACCTGGTCGTGAAATAGTTGGCATGGGGCTACTGAACGCCGGATCGGCTGTGAAGAAGTTGTGGTTTGCCGTGAAACACCCAAATGAGCGTCAATTTCGGCTGACAGTGCGCGAAATCGGGTAATGGGCCGGTAGCGCTCGAAACGGCACCGGTATCGTTTCGGTCAAAATTACCGTCGACGCTGGGTGCGGAGGTCTCCCCAAGGTCATTCGGTGTGTTACGGTTCCGCACGTATGATCACCGTTGGTTGCTCAGGCTTTGCCGTTCCAGCGACCCGCTACTTTAAGGAGTATGGGTTCGTGGAGGTGCAGGAAACGCACCGCGCGGTTCCTGGGCCGGGCACCATTCGGCGCTGGCGCCGAGAGGCTCCGGATGGGTTTCAGTTCGCTCTGCTCGGCCCGAGGGAGATCTCCCAGGAGAGCTTCAGGTCTGGCAAAGTCATCGAAACCGCTTTGAAGACTCTCGAGCTGGTCCAAGAAGAGCTGCATGCCCAAGTGGCAATATTTCTCGCGCCACCAGATTTTTCGCACTCGCGTCCCAACAAGTCCGCTCTCAGGGACTTCCTCGCGATTGTCCGCACCCGTTTTGCCACTGTCGTTTTCGACGCTGGCGCCGCCTGGGATCCCGAAGAAGCGGACGAGCTCGCCGAAGAGACGAGTAGCCTTGCCGTTCGCGACCCCCTGCAGCACGGCGTATCCAAGCGTGGGCAAGCGTATTATCGCTTACCTGGGCCGGCGGGGCACAAGTCGCGGTACGAAGATCCTGCCATCGAGCGTTTGGCGGACATCGCCAAGGCCGCCGATCATGTGCACGCACACTACGTCTTCACCAACGTCGACATGTTCGCCGACGGGCGACGTTTCAAGCGCGCGGTCGGTCTTTAGACGCAGCGGTCGGTCTTTTGGACGCAGCCTCCGTGATGTCAGGGTTCGTGGCAGGCAGGGGCAGCGCACCACCTGCCTGCTAACGCAGCTTCATTCGACTCAGAAGATGTCGTAGCCGAAGCACGCCTCTCCACAGTACGATGGCCCGAATCCCGCATCGGTCTCGGGCACGAAGTTCATGCAACTCAGGAGCGAATTTGTATTCGCTTGAGGAATCATGCCTTCAGTCGCGCTGTCGCTGACGCACGTCCCGTACCCCTCCTGGTCCACGAAGTCTTCCATCAAGACGCAGCTCACCGTGTCGGTCCATTCGTCGTAACAACTCTGGTCGTCACACGCGAGCCAGTCCGAGCAGCACTCCTGTTTCAGGCATTGCCGACATGGGTCGTTGGCGTCCGCGCCTTCGGGGTCGCAGGTTGGTGCCGGAAAAGCCGCGCTCCCACCAGAGCCACCCACACTCCCGCCCATCCCGCCGCTGCCGCTCATGCCACCCGCAGCTCCACCTTGCCCCGAGCTGCCGCTGTTGCCAGCGCGTCCCCCAAAGCCGGCGCGTCCTGCGAACGCTCCGGCATCTGTGTCGAACGGACCGTCGTTCACGGTTACTTCACAGCCTAGCGGCCACGCGAGCAGCCCCACAGCGATTCCTCTAGTCCAAGCCGTCGTCATCTATCCTCCATAAGTCCGCGGGGAACCGCAGCAACTCTCGACTCCCGCGCCGACCATCGTGTCATACGGCCGAGAAGCATCCAAACTACCCACGCCAGAACGGCCGTTTTCGAAACTAGTGCACCGAATCCATCGAAGCCATAGGGAATTTTGCCGTCCAGTCTGGCCGAAGGCAGCGAAATTCCACCGCCACGCCCCAGTCTGATTCGGCCACTTCGATTCCTGGCCTCGATTCGACAGAATCGAGGCACCATGGCGCGTTCCTACTCGGTTCGCTTGATGATGTGAAAGCCGAAGTTGGTCTCCACCAATTCGCTCACTTCACCCGGTGCGAGGCCAAACGCAGCATCTGAAAACGGCTTGACCATCTGTTGCCGGCCGAATTTCGGCAACGCGCCACCCTCGATGCCCGATGGCCCGTCAGAAGAAGCCTGTGCCAGCTTGGCGAAATCGGTGCCAGGCTTACGTGCTTCCTTCGCCAACCGAGCTGCCAGCTCACGAGCCTCTGCTTTGGTTCGCGTCACGGTGGGTTTGGCGCGGGTGGCGCCCTGATAGGCAACCAGGATGTGCGATGCTCCGATTTGGTCGGGTGGCGCCTCAGGAGCTGATCGGGGAGTGCCGGCGGGGGCGGGCCTGTCGACCTCGGCTGCGACGCCAGCGGGTTTGGCCTGAGGTGGGGTCTGCGGCGCTGCGTACGCCTGGTGCGCGCGCGGGCGTGTGAGCTCCGTGCACCCCGTGGAGAGCAGCACCGCGCACGAGAGCAAGACCCGGGAGTGGGCGTGTCGCAGCATTGGAGGTCAGACCTGAGCTAGCGCTGGCTATAGGAGTTTTGTTGCAATAATAGCAAGAGCTTGTCGAGTCACCCTTGCTTGGTCGGGCGCTGACAGACCATGATGTGAGCCTGGATGGCGAAGATCCTGCACATCGAGGACGATTCCGCGAATCGTTTGCTGGTTCGTAAGATCCTGACGCCAGCCGGTTTTGACGTGGTGGACGCTGCCGACGGCTTGGAAGGAATTCGCAAGGCCATGAGCGAGCACCCGGATCTGGTCCTCGTGGACATCGCCATTCCGGGTCTCGACGGCTACGAGGTGACGCTGCGTCTTCGGGCTGAGCCAGCTCTGCGGCACGTGCCCATCGTCGCCATCACCGCGGAAGGGAATCGAGAGACCAGTCTGGCGGTCGGCTGCGACGGCTTCTTGCAGAAGCCGATCGATGCCCGAACCTTTGTAGACACGATTCGTGGGTACTTGCTGGGCCTGAAGGACAAGGGTGACCAGACGAGCAAACACCTGCGTTTGCAGAGCCAGCGCATCGTCACGCACCTCGAAGAGAAGCTCGACCAATTGAGCGCGGCGAATGCGCGCCTGGTCGAGATGGACCAGGCGCGCAAGGAGTTCTATCGAAATGTGTCGCACGAGCTGGCAACACCGATGACGCCCATCGTCGGCTATGTGCGCCTGCTCCTGGACGGCGAGTTGGGTGACCTCACCGTGGCACAGAGCAAGGCCCTGACGGCCATCAACGACTGCGCTGACCGCCTACGCGGCTTGATCGACAACTTGCTCGACGTGACAGCCCTGGAGACTGGGCGCATGCAGTTCGTATACGACGCATACGACCTGGCTCATGTGGTCCGGCAGTCGCTGGGTCGAGCCGAGGCCAAATTCGTAGAAAAAAAACAACGCGTGGTGCACGAGATCTACACACCCCAGATGCTGGGCATTGGCGACGCGTCACGGTTGGGCAAAGCGATCGATCAGCTGCACGACAACGCGCAGAAGTTTACCCCCGTGGGTGGCTCGGTGGGGATTCGCGTGCGCTCGCTTGCGGACCGGCAGTTCGAGTTGTGTGTGGCAGATACCGGGCCGGGAGTGCCTGAGCATGCCGCAAAGCGTGTGTTTGAGCCATTTTTTCAGGCCGATGGCTCTGAGACGCGCTCCTATGGCGGTGCCGGCGTCGGCTTGGCGGTGGTGCGCGGCGTGGCGCGCGGGCACGGTGGGTATGTCACTACCAAGTCGCCGGCCGAAGAGACGGTGGCTGACGTCGCGTTCGGCGGCGCTGGGTTCACGCTGGTGATATCTCAGCGAGCCCATACCCCGCCTTGAGTCGCGGAGTCGCGGAGTCCGGGGTACTGAAGCGGCTCATGCGCGCGGACCCCTGCATCTATTGGGATTGGAATGCCACCACCCCGCCTCATCCGGATGTGCTGGCGGCCATGCAGCAGGCGGTCGAAGGGGCCTGGGGCAACCCATCCAGCCAGCATCAGCTGGGTCGCGCCGCCGCCGCTCGGATAGAGCATGTGCGCGAGCAAATCGCGGCGTTGCTCGACGTTCATCCCCGCGACGTGCTGTTTACCGGCAATGGCACCGAGGCAAACAACCTGGCGCTGCGGGATGCAACGGGTCTGGTAGTGAGCCGGTTGGACCATCCCTCCATCGTGCGCGTGGCCGAGCAGCTTCAGACGGCGGGGTTGCCGGTGGCGTGGGTGCCCGTGTCCGAGAATGGGCGGCTGGCTCCCGAAGAGGTGCTTCGGAGTCTCCAGTCCTTGCCCAAGTCGGTTCACGCCAAGTCCGTCGTGGCGCTCACCGCGGCGAATCACGAAACGGGCGTGATCCAGGAGGTGAGCCGCATCGCTGTACTCGTTCAAAGTTGCGGCGCCCGGCTGCACGTCGATGCCTCCCAGGCGCTCGGAAAGCTGCCGGAGGGCGCCTACTCTGCAGGCGATAGCTACACGGTCGTGGCCCACAAGATTCGTGGCCCGCAAGGTGTCGCCGCTTTGGCCTGGCGCGGGCGGCCGCCAGCACCGGTGTTGCTCGGGGGCAGTCAGGAGCGCGGTCTGCGGCCTGGTACGCTCAACGCGGTGCTGGTCGCCGGGTTTGGGGCCGCTTTGGATCGACTCGACCCAGCTCGCTACGCGCGCCTTGCGCCGCTGCGGGACAGGCTCGAGCTCGAGCTGGAGCCGCACGCCCGAGTCAACGGGACCGCGCCGCGTTTGCCGCACGTCTCCAATCTTTCTTTCGCGGGCTGGTCCGGCGAGCGACTCGTTGCCGCGCTCGATGTGAGAGGCATCTGCGTGTCGACGGGAAGCGCTTGCCGGGTCGGGACCGCGGAGCCCTCGGCCGTGGTCGAGGCCATGCTGGGCCGCGAACGCGCTCGAGCGGCCGTGCGCATCAGCCTCGGAGAGGACGCCACGTCAAATCAATTGGAACGGGCGATTGCTTTGATATTGCCGCTGCTTGGACCTCAGCCTTCAGGTGCTTGAAGTGACACTTGAGCCAATCGTCGACCTTGCGAGTGATGCCCGCAGCCAGGCTTTCAAGCCTTTGAACTAACACATGTTTCGCAAACCCTGGCGAACCCGCCCGGGGATCCATTCAATAGATGCGTATCGAGCGTAGAGCTGCCGCCTGTTCAGTGCTGGGGGCGCATGCAAAGCATTGCATGAAGAACGGCCGGCAACGCCATGTAAGGTCTACATTCAACGGCGTGCCGCCCGACTACTCGGCTTCACGTTGTTTGGCGACTTCGTAGAGCGCAATGGCCGCTGCGACCGACGCATTCAGCGAGTCCACGATGCGGGGCCTGACCACCGCGGCAAGCCGCGTGCAAGAACGGCGAACGGCTGACTGTAACCCGCTGCCCTCGCTGCCCAGCACGATGACCGTCGGTCCGCGCAGGTCCAATTGCGAGAGAAGCTCATCCGCCTGTGCCGCCAGACCAATGACCTGGGCTCCGGCTTCCTGAGCCGACTTCAATGCGTCCTTGAGCGCCGCGACGCGGCACAGCGCGGCGTGCTCGATAGCCCCCGCGGAGGCACGGAAGGTCGCGGGCGTCAGCGGCGCTGATGCGTGCTCGCCCCAGACCACCGCAGCATCTCCGGTGGCCACCGCGCTGCGGACCACGGCTCCGAAATTCTGAGGATCCTGAACTCGGTCGAGTGCCACCGCGAGCAGGTTGGGCCTGGCCAGGACCTGCGGCCACGTCAGAAGCTCGAGCGGCGGGGCGACTGCAATGGCGCCTTGATGCTGGGCGCCCTGCGCCAGCCGATCCATTTCCCCTCGACTCGACCGAACGATGCTGCGGACGCCCTGCGTGACAGCGAAGCGTTCGAGCGCCGCCAACTTTGGATTGTCTCCCGCTGTGAGAGTGAGTTGGATGACCGCGGCCCCTCGGACGCGCAAACACTCTCGAACCGGCTGCAACCCCACGATCAGGCGGCCTGGAGGCCTATCAACCGGTGGCGCGGGCGGTCTAAATTGGCGCGGCGGCCGACTCCCGGTCCGCGGGGTCCTTGGACCGTCTACAGACACGAACACAGCGGATCGCCGGGCGGACAGTCGCAGGGCTTTGCTGCCGGTCTGGGTTTGCCGGACTTGCCCCGACTGGGCGTGCCGGAGCCGCGGTTTTCGAGCGCTCGCCGCTGCGCCTCGTTCTGGCGCTGTTGGCTCAACAAGGTCTGGCGTTCGATGTCATTGTTGGCGGTGCTGAGCGCGTCTTCAATGCGTTGGCGCTCTTTCTCTGCTGCAGCGACCTGCTGCTGCAGTTGTTCCCGCTCCGCGGCGCTGCGCTTCTCTTGCTCCTCGGACTGCTGCTGGCGCAGGGCGGCCGCCGCCCGATCGCGTGCCGCGGTCTCTTGATCCTGGCGCAGCTTGAAGCCCAAACCCACCAGACCCAAGATGAGCACGGCGATCGCGATGCCGGCCACAAGCTTGGTCTGCCGGGCTGACGATTGCTGGCGAATGGCGACCAGCTGCGCCTCATGCTCGCGCTGCGCCGCGACCGCCTGAAGGTGCGCTTTATGCTCGGTTTCAGCCTTGGCGCGCTCGAGCTCGGCCTGCTTGATGGCCTCGACCCGCGCGGCTTCCTCGCGCTGACGCTGCTCCGCGACCCGGCGGCTTTCGTCCGCGTCCCGGGCCCTGCGTTCCTCTGCGTCCCTGGCGGCTCGTTCCTCGGCATCCCGCCGTTCCCGAATCTCGCGCGCTTGACGCTGCTGATCTGCCGCTTCCTGGGCAATTCTGTCTTGCTCGAGATTCATCAGTTCCTTGAGGGAAAAGAGAACGGAGCTTTCCTTCTGTTCTGCCATTTGCGGCACGCCTCCTAGGGCTGAGTTCTGCGTCAGTCTTACCGCTGCCAGTCCCGCAAGGGTATTACCGAATCCACTGGGCGCATAATAATTGGGCGCATGCTAAACGGGACGGACAAATGAAAGTATTGGGTCAGCGGGGTAACGGCTGCAATCCACCAGCAGCGTAGCGGCAAATCGGTGGCCGCGATAGGCGTGGCCGAGGCTTCCCGCCGTTCATTCCCCGTAGCCACCTGAACGGCCGACGAAAACCAGACCGAACCGGCGTTGGAGTATTAGTATCCACCCCTATGGCGACAGACGTGGTGGCCCACATGACGGGCACGGTGTGGGAGGTTCGGGTCAATGTCGGAGATACGGTGGAAGAGGAGCAGGTCCTGGTCGTAATCGAGTCGATGAAAATGGAGATGCCGGTGGAAGCGCCGGAGCCCGGTCGGGTCGGCAGCATCCGGGTCAAGCCGGGGCAACCGGTCGAAGAGGGCGAGGTTTTGCTTAGTCTGGAATGACCGTTGTGAGGGTTACCTCACATTTTGGACACACGTCGTGGACACGCAGGTGGGGCGGAGACGGGTCTGTGCAGAGCCGGCGGCTGTTCGTGAGGTGTGCGCTTCTTGGTGCCTGCATCGCTTTACTCGAGGGGTGTTCCGGCTCCGCATCTCCCGGTGGGCCGAATCAGGCTTGCTTCCGCGCCCTGGACTGTAGAGGGGGCCTGGTATGTGTCGAAGGCCGTTGCAGCGCGGACATCTCGTCCATCGTTCCCGAGGGAGCGAGCTCTCCGCCCGACCTCGGGGTGAGCTCCGATGCCGGCAACTAGAGGCATCTCATAACCTGTACGCTCGAAAACGCGCCCGCCCGTTGGGCGAGGCGGTCGCGTTTTCCGCGGCGAATCGGCCCTGTTCGATGGCTCTTTCCTCTATATTTGTATTTGTCGCCATCCCATGGTCATGGGATGGCTTTTAGCCTCCTAGCTTCTATGTTGTGCCTCGAGCGCGCGCTGCCAGGGCCCCGGCTCAGGTGCCTTCAGGGCCCGCGAGCGGCCCAAGTCGAGCGCTGCGCTTGGCCCGCAGCCAAAGCGCAAACAGCAGCGCTACCATGCACACGTTGAGCGTCGCCACACAGGCAATCATCCAGCGCAAGTACGGCAACGAGCTGCGTGTCGTGGTCAGGGGTCCCAGACGCACCAATTCGGTCCCGGTGCGCTCGACAGGGTCCGCAACGGCCTTGATGACCACCGTCACACTTGCCGGATCCAGACCCGGTACAGCGCCGGCCACCAGTTGACTGATTTCCAGCGCTGACACGGGTGGGGTCAGCCCGCCGTGCTTCAACAAAACCGAAGCTCGCGGTTGTTCGGCAGGGCCATCCGCATCGAGAATGTCGGAGCGCGGCACGGCCAGGTGCACGCGAGCGGAAATCACGTTGTCGATGCTGAGGAGCGAGCGCTGAAGCTCGCCCGCCGTGCCCATGAGAAGCTTGGCTTGCTCATCGGCGCGACTGGGAATGAAAGAGCCATCGGCCAGTGCTTCCGACAACCCCGGTGCGGCGCGCGGAGGTAGCTCTTCACGCGCCATGACCGAGAGCGCGAAGCTGGCATCCCCCCGGCCAACGTCGACGCTGAAGCGGCCGTCGTTTTCAGCGTCGCGCTGCTTGTCCGCGGCGACGCCGTTTCTACCGAGGGCCGCGACGACCTTATTCGCGGCCGCTTCGTCCAGGTCGTTCGCGACCGGTATGGCACATGCCGTGCAGGTGACGAGGCAAGTGACGAGGCAAGTGACGATTACTCCCCAGCAGGGCCTGCACCGCGACAGCTGTCGGGTTGCGAGAGAACCTGCCGATCGGCTACGCACCTGGAGCTTCTACAGCGATTCGTCGCTACATGGAACTGCCATTGGCGTGGCAGCTCCAGGCTATTGGCCAGCGAAGCGAGTGCGCGTAACGTCCAATTTGGGATGGCTGGGGAAATTCAGGCCCCTCACGGCGCTGGAAATGCAGCTCTCCTTCTTGGGATCGTTGGGCTGCGTGCTCACGGTGACCCCCACGGCGCGCCCATTTTGAACCGCGGCGCAGATATTGACGGTCATCTTGAAGGGAACGCCGCAGTGGGAGAAGTAGCCTCCCCCATTCAGCACGCGACCGTACTGGCCGGCGGTGATATCGGCCTGTCCCTGCTCCCCCATGACCTTCATTTCGTTGTACGAGTCCATAGCGGCCTCACAGCTTTGGCCGCTGCTCACGGTTGGGATACCTCCCGCCGAGCGGGCTCCCCGCGGGCGAGCTCCCTTGCTGCGCTTCTTCCCTTTGAAGGAAAGTGAGCCCTCCGTCTCTACGTTGGTGGATTCGTCGGTTTGAATGGCAACCCTGTCGCGCCGCTCAGCGCTGGTCGCGGAGTACCAGGCGCCCGCGCCGCTGAGAATCGCCAGCAACACCAAGACTCCGATCAGAGTCTTGCCGCGCGTGCTCTTTTTGTCGGCGGCAGCGACTTTGACGATGTCCTTGGCGCGCTGGGCGAGCTGACGGGTGCGCTTGGCGTGCTCCGCAAACTGCGCAAACTGCGGCCAGTCTTTGATCGGCGCTTGGCGGCCGTCCAGGCTGTCGACCAGCCCATGCTCCTCGGTGAAGGAGTGGCCATCGATGTGCCGCACGAGCTCCACGGCAGTAAACGGACCGTGGTCCATGCCTGCCTTGTGGACGAAATAGCGAGGGCGCGGGTCGCTCTCGAGCTGGGCTTTCAACTCTGCGAACTGGGCCGCTTGGATGGCGGCCGACTTGTCGGGTAGGGTCTGGACAGCTACGCCGTAGCCGTTCACCGAAGGGGGAACCGATGGGGGAGCTGATGGCGGGGGGGGAGCGTCGTTCTGGCGAATGATGAGCGGCGCGGGCGGGGCGTCCGGCTCCGGCGGCAGCAGGGAGAGCGATACGTCGACCGTGACCGGCATACTGTTGCGGTAACTGATGACGGGTGGCTGTTGCGGGGGGGGGACGGTGCCCGCGCGGGCCAACTCGTGAATGGATTGCGCCAGGCCGCGGAGATCGTCGGGTCTGCGCGCGGGGTCGATGATGAGCGTGAACGTCAGCAGCCTCTCCAGCTCTTTGGGGAGACTCGGCACGATCTCCGCGGGACGCCGCATGCCGTGCCCGACGCTTTCCCCGGTCACCAGCTCGTACAGAATCGCCCCGATGGCGTACACGTTGGCTCGCGCGTCGTTGAGCTGCCCCGGTTGCGTCTCCGGTGCCAAACACGCGCGATCGCGCAGGTGGGAGGGGAGCTGCGTTGCCATCTCCCGGGCCAGGATCAGACCCCCGTCCGCAGTCTCGGCAATGCTGGAGGGGTGAAGATAAAACCCGTAGCCCTCCGCGTGAATGTCGGCGAGCTCCACGCAGAGGGGCACGAGCTGAGCCACTGCGGTTTCGAGATCGAGTCGCTGCCCGCGAGCTGCCCGCCGCCCGAGGGCCTCTCGAAGTGTACCGGGGGCAGTGTCCAGGACTGCACCGGGGTGTCCATGCTGAAGGTAAGCGGCGTTCATGGTCGCGGTCACTCTAATCTCCACGCAAGTCGTCGGGAGCAATACTTATCAGGCCCCGGTCCGACTCTCCAGCCCAGCCGCCAACTGCTGGAACAACGGCGAAAGTGCCATGTGGGATAACCGCGTCTTCGAACCTCGACGACTGGTCTGCGTTCAAACCCGATATCGACGGGCGGTTCTCTGCGTTGCCGCCCGTCTCAAATCGGAGTTTCGTCCGTGCGCGGGCCGCCTCGCCACGGGAAACGACGTCGCAGAGGCTCACGCTCGACGAAATTTTCCAGCACTGGCGCCATGTCGAGAGGAGCGTCCTCTTCCCACTCCCCGGCGTGCAGGTAATCGAGCGGTGTCCCTTCTCGAGACAGTAGAGCAAAACCCGGCAAGTCGCTCACGGGGATCTGTAAGTCTATCAATTCTGCGCCGAACTGACTGGCGTCGACACGGATGAGCAAACTGTGGCTGAGCGCCCGCTGGAGGCGAGGGTGTTTCAAAGCCCCGGCCACATCATCGCAACGTCGGCATTCAGCAGCAACCAGCCAAACGACCGGCACCCAGCCTTTGGCATATGCGAGGCTGGCTTGCTCTTCCAAGGTCACGCTCAGGGAGTTCACTCCATCTCCGACGTCGGTCAAAAGGAGTTGCCCGAGCCGACGCGTCCACGTGGCCTCGACCGTGCCATCATCCGCGATCACGGGCAGGGTCTCCAATTCTGGAAAGTCCTTAAAGCGCGGTGTTGCAACCATCGGCTGCGTGGCAAACGGCAGCGATAATTCGTCCTCGGCGAGGGCCCGCGGGGCCGGCGGTTCTAGCGTGATCCAGGTCCAGGCTGCGACCCACAACGTGGAGTTGATCAGGCCCACGCCAATCGCCACGTTGGCCCAGCGCAGGCCCTGCGCATGATTGGAGAGAGGCCGCAAGCGAGACCGGGTGACCCACCCTAATGCGGCCCCCACGGCGGCGAGTGGTCCAAAACCGCACGCCGCGAGAGCCAACGCGGCGGCCAGCAGTTGCTTGAGCCGGGTTCGTGGAGGGCTGCAGCCATAGCCTGCTCCGCGTGGCAGCCCGCTACACGCCGGGCCAGCAGAACTGACTTGCCGATCGGCGACGGTCGAGCGGAGGGGGTTCCGAACCCAGGGGGTTTTCCCAGCCACTCGAAAAGTATACTCTGGACGTGGCAGCCGCGCCCGTGACTTAACATCACTAATTCGCCCGGGGATCGCGTTGCAGGTCGTCCAGACGGCGTGCTAGCTTACGCCCGCTATGGAAACTCAGGACGATATCGAGACTCTGGTTCGTCGCTTGATTGAGAACCCCCACGACCAGGTGGCCATCACTCAGGCTCACCGTTCGGGGCAGAGCGATCCGCGCGTGTACGCCGCGTTGCTGGAGCGTGTCGGTAAAGAGACGCCAGAGCCCTCCTTGGCGAGCCACTGGTATACCGAGGCCGCCAACGTTTGGGTCGCCAGCCTCGGGGATGCGCACCAGGCCGCGCGCGCTTTGATGCATGCGATTGAGCGGGATCCGACCGATGCGGTGCCCGCTGAGCGTCTTGCAGGTTTGTATCGCGAGAAACGTGATTCGAAGGCGCTCGTCGCCTTGCTCGAGCGTCGAGCGCGCGCGTTGGCGTCGCTCGTCCGCACTGACCCCGTGCTGCGGGCTACCGTGGTTGGGATACACGAAGAGCTGGGGCGCCTTTGGGCTGAGCCACCGCTAGGTAATCCCAGCAAGGCTCTCGACAACTACGGCAAGGCCATCGAATACGATCCCAAGAGTCAGTTCTCGATCTATGCGACGCGCGAGCTACTGAAAGCAGCGGGGCGATACGGAGAGGCCATCCCGTACTTCGAGATGGAGCGAATGCTCTCACCCGATCCGACCCGGCGCTTGGCGCTTTATCTAGATGAGGCGGACGTGTGCAAGGCGGCTGGCGAGGAAGAGCTCGCCGCGGCTGCGTTGCGCCAGGCGGTTGCGCTGGACCCCGGTGACGCGAGCCTTCGCCAACAACTCGGCACCATCGTGCTGGAGCTGGTGCGCGCGGGGCGGCAGGTTGATTTGAATCTTCGCCACGAGGCTGCGGAGATGTTCGTGTTGCTCGCCGAGGAGTTTGTCGAGCACGCGCTCGCCTACTCGCTCTGCGCTCTAGAGATGTTGCCGACACATGATCGGGCCATGCAACTTGCTCTGTATTATGGGAAGCAGCTCGGGAGCCTCAACGAAGTCGCAACGTTTGCCGCGGCGTATGTGCGAAACAATCCAGCGGGTCCATTTGTGGACGAAGCCCGCTCGGTCGCCGGTGACGTGGAGCCACGGGCTCTGCCGGGCCCCGAACGCGAAGGTGCAGCCAGCGCGGCTCAGGGCCGCGGCGGGGACAGCGCGGCGCCTGTGGCGGGTGCCAAGTCTCGAGGTCGGGCTGCCAAAGGCAGCTCTTCCGCTAATCCCAGTGCTAATCCCACTGCTCGTCGAAGTGGCAGGGTCGACGGCGGCCCCTGGGGCACGGGCACGAAGAGCAACCCGGCGGCGAGCGCCAATGGTTCTCCCGCCGATGCGGTCAATCCGCGTGATTCCTTTGGGGTGAGCCCTTTTGCGCGCGGCAATTCCCCGTCGTTCGGGCCCGACGAAGAGATTGACGAAGAAGAGGAAGCGCTGGCCGCGCTGTCCGAGGCAGCGGCGCGTCCTGCCGAGATCGCAATTGCCTCGAACGTGAGCGCACCCGTCAGGGAGCTTCTGCAAGAGGCGTCGTCGTTGATTCAAAAGAATCGGCGCAACGAAGCGGCCCAGAAATACAAGGAGGCGCTCGCCATCGAGCCGGCGCAGCCACTGGCGATCGAATACCTCCAGACCTTTTTGCGTCGCACTCGGCGCTTTAACGAGCTGCGCAGTCTGCTGTCCGCGGCCGCCGGGGTCGAGGGGGTTACCTATCAGCAGCGCGCGAGCTGGCTACGTGAGGTCGCTAGCCTCTCCGAAGGGCAGCTGCAGGATTTGGATGGCGCGCTCCAGGCTTGGCGGCAACTGTCGGATCTGGGCGCTGGGGACGAATCGGCGAGTCAATTGCGTCGCCTGCTCGAGCGCGCGGGTCGCTGGAACGAAGTGGCAGAGCTTCTTCGCACCCAGGCGGATCAGCAATCCGACTTGGAAGCTCGGATAGCGATGGAAAAGGATCTGAGCCGCCTGCATCAAACCAAGCTGGAGGATCCCGTGGCTGCGGGTGAGGCGTGGGCACGCATCGCAAGCCTGACCCCGGGTGATGACGTCGCCATCGATACGGCCGTAAAGCTCTTTGAGTCTGGCGAGCGCAACGATCTCGCCATCCAGGTCATCACCGACAACATTCTCAGCGTCGAGGATCCCACGGCCAAGGTGGAGCTCTTGACGCGGCTCGGTACATTGCGCCTCGAGTCCGGGGACGCAAGCGCGGCGGCGCAAGCCTACTCGCAAGCCGCGTCGACGAGCAACGATCTGGATTTGTGGGAGCTCGCCGAAACCAGCTTCTTGCAAGCCCAGCAGCTCGACAAGGCGGTGGCCGCGAATAACGAGCGGGTACGGCTGCTCGCGGACCAGCCGATCCGTCAGGCAGTCCTGCTCATCAAGGCTTCCGAGTACCTCGCTGAAGCGGGAGACCATGCGCGAGCGCTACAAAGCCTGTATCGCGCTACCGAGCTGGATCCCAGCAATGACGACTACGCCGACGCCGTGGAGAAACAGCTCGTCGCGAGCCGTCGCGGCAGCGAGTTGCCCGCGTTCCTGTTGGAACGAGCCGCGCGGTTGACAGATACCGCCAAGCGGGTCGCGCTCAGAAAACGCGCGGCCAAATATCAGAGCCACGATCTAGGTGATTTCGACGCGGCTCGACGCTCGTACGAGCTGGTGCTCCAAGAAACGGATGACGCCGAGGCGTTGAGCTTGCTCGCCGACGACTCAGAAGGCCGTGGGGATGCTGGCACCGCGGTTGGATACTTGCGTCGTCTCATCAGCCTCCGGGATGAGCATCGCCGCGTACCCCTCTTATTGCGTGAAGCGCATCTGCGCCACAAGGGGTTGAAGGACTTGGACGGTGCGGTTCGCAGCTACGAAACGATTCTTCGTGAGCTGGATCCCAAGAATCTCGACGCGCTCTCAGCACTGGCTGAGCTGGAGCTACAGCGCGGCAAGCCGGATAAGGCTGCCGAGGCGCTCGAGCGCCAGCTCGAGCTCGCGACATCAGCCGATCACAAGACGGACCTTGGGGTGCGGCTCGCCGATCTGTACGAGAACGAGCTGAACGACACCGAAGGTGCGTTGCGCGTTCTTCAAATCGTGCATGCGACGGAGCCGAATGACTACGACACGGTCCAACGCATTTGCGAGCTGTCCGAGCGCTCTGAGAACTGGGGCCTTTTGGCTCGGCACCTGCAGAGCTTGATCGCCATCGAGGGTGACGAGGATGAGGTCAGCGCCATGACTCGGCGCTTGGCGGCCGTGTTGCACGAGCGCCTCGAGCGGAGCGACGAAGCGCTCCAGTACCTGGAGCGGATCGCAGATCGCGGGGACGAGGGCTGTCGCCAGCAGTTCGTTTCGTTGGCTGACGACTTGAAGAAGCCGGTCATCGCCGCGGAAAAACTGGTCCAATGGTATGCGCCGGAAACGGGTAGCCCGCGCCGCGCGCACGCGTTGCATGGCGCGTTTACTCGGCTCGTTTCGGCGGGTGACGACGACAAGATCATCGCGGTCGCCCGGGAGCTGGCTCGCACGCGCTCCGCGGACGTGGACATCGCGGACCCGCTGGAGCGCGTCGCGGTCAAGACACGCGATCTCGATGTGCTCAACATGGCGCTGGAGCTCAAGGTTCGAGACCTGAGCGGGGTACCTCGGGCAGAAGAAATGGTGCGTCAAGCCGAGGTGCTGGCGTCGAGCGGGTTGGAAGCATCCATGGCCATCGTGCACGGGGAGCGGGCTCTCACCAGCGTAGCCCCGGATCGCGTCGAGCCGCTGCTACAGCGCTTGGCGTCTCTGGCGAATTCTGTCGAGCACAAGATCGATGTTTACGAACGTCAGACCGATCGCTGTAAGGGCGCCGCCGAGCGCTTATTTGCGCTCAGTCGTGCTGCGCAGATCGCGTCCGAGCAGGGGGATCTGAAACGCGCCAGGCGTTTCTTCGACCAGGCGTTGAACGATGGCGTTCCGGATGGTGGTCTGGAAATGCTGGAAAAGGCTGCCCGCGCCTCGGATGCTGGCCGAGGAAATCGCGACACCACGCTGCGCGTCGTGCTGGCCGACGCACTCGCTGCGGGCGGGCAGGGGGCGCACGTCAGCGCTACCGCGCGCAGTGCGCTGCTTTCTCGTGCCGCGCTCCTGGCGCATCGTGATCTTGGAGCCCACGAAAAGGCGTTTGCATGGCTTGCGGATGCGCTCGTCACGCACGTCGACGCACAGGTCTTGCAGAGCCTCAACGAGCTCGCGCTCGATCTTGGCGATCACGGCCAAGCCGAAGGCGTGCTCACCCTGGCGCTAGAGGAAGTGTTCGACATCCCGTCGGTGCGTCAGCTTCTCCAATCCCGCGCAGTGATTCGCCGGACATACCTGTCGAACGCTGCAGGAGCGGCCGAGGACCTGAAGCGGTTGCACGAGTTGGCACCGGGCGACGAGTCGATCCTGCGCCAGCTCGAAGCGCTGTATGGGGAGTTGGGTGACTACCGAGGGCTCGTGCAGCTGCATGAAAACCAGATCTTGCGCGGCCGCGATCCGAACGCACGAGCCGAGTTGGCGCGTCGTGTCGCGCTGATCTGGCGGGACAAGCTGAAAGATGCGCGGGAGACCGCCGACGCCTGGCGTCGCGTGCTTCGCATGAAGCCGGGAGATACTGAAGCGAAGGAAGGTCTGCTCATGGCCAAGCGCGCCATGCCGTTCCGGCGGGCACCCGCTGCAGCGGGCGGGCGTCGTCGTGGCGCTGAGGGGGCTCCAACCCCGTCGTCCACTGCGGGCCAAGGCCTACCGGCAGAGCGCTCGGGCTCATATCCCCCGTCGAGTCAGGTGATGCAGTCCGCGGGCTTCGATCTGGATGACGACGAAGAAGTGCGGGACGAAGATCTGGCACTCGATGACGATGTCGACGGCACCTTCGATGGTGCCGAAAACGGCGGCATGCATCTCGATGGCGATGATCTGGACGTCGACATCGAATTGGAGGACGAGGAGGAGGATGAGCTCGATCCCGTTACGACTGTCGACGAACGAAGCGCAATGCAATACGCGGAGGCTGCCGGGCCAGGTCTCAGGTTGCGACCACCGCCGCTGACGACCGGTCCGGGCGGCTCCGGGTCGCAGCCTTCAAAGCGCAAGCGCTCGAAAAAACGCGCCCGATCCACCCCTGACACTGGCGTGCACCGCAAGCCCAACGTGTCGAGGCGCTCGCGCAAGCGCTGAGCTCACTGATACGGGCTCGCGCCTATCAGAGTTGTCCTTCAGGAGCCGTGTTGTCTTTCAGCAGGAGCTGGATTGACGACGAGTCGGGCCGGCTGACTGCTGAGGACCGCGGGTACACCCAGCGGTAGGGGCCGGTTCACGGTGCCGTGGCCAATGGGTAGCCGGGCCAGGATAGGTATTCCGAGCGGAGAGAGGCGCTCTCTCACGACGTCAATGGCCAGTTGTTGTTGCTCCTGGTTGGAGTCGTCGCTGAGGTCCCCTACGCAAATCCCTGCCACGCCACGTAAATGACCAGCGATCAGCAAGCTGGTCAGCATCCGATCGATTCGATACGGCGCTTCGTTTATTTCTTCGAGGAAGAGCAGGCAGCCCGCGGGAAGAGCCAGCCGTCCGCTGGCGGCGCTGGAGAACAGCAAGGTCAAGTTGCCTCCGATGAGCGTCCCGGCAGCGTCCCCGGGAGCGAGCACTTCGAGTGACTCGAAGCACCGGCGTCCGAGCGGGGCTTCCGTGGCTTGCACCCAGTCATTGCGCGCACGCGTATCGGCGCGCCCGAGCGACGTGAGATTGGGCGCATGGATTGAGCTGATACCCACCCTGGCGGCTTCCAAATGTAACGCCGTAAAATCAGAAAACCCAACACACCATTTGGGATGGCGTGTGAGGCTCTGGAAATCTGCCTGGTGGCAGATGCGCGTGGCTCCGTAGCCTCCGCGTGCGGCGACCAGCACGCGGGCGGTTGGATCACGTAGCGCATCGTTCAGCTCGTCGAGGCGCCGTTGATCGCTGCCGGCTAGGAAGCCCTGCCGTTCGAGCGCTCCGCGATTCCAAACTACCCGATAGCGCTGCGCTAACCAGCCCACTCCGCGAAAGAACAGGGTTCGATCGAAGGGGCCCGATGGGGCGATGACGCGTATGGTATCGCCTGGTCTGAGAGGAGCAGGATGCAGCACCTAATGCTCCGAACCCATGCTCCGAATCAACGCTCCGAATCTAAAAGTTGGGAATTGACACGCCTCCATTTGAAGATCGACCTGCTTTCGCTCTCGAACATCGACGCGCGGAGACTCGCGTGTGCGCAGGCGTCGACGGTTCAAGGGTTCGGACAATACCCCCGACCTTCATAGAACACACACGCTCGGCTCATGCTGGAGACTGCCCCTCAGAACTTGGGGCACGCGGCTGTCTATCAGGCCGGGAGCTCACGGAGCGGCGTTTTGGCGGCCTGTCGGCCGTTAGCTTGCCCACGATTTTGAAAAGCTGGTTCGACCGCACCGACGGATCCCCCTATACTCGCGCTCGATTTGACGTGGCCATTGAGTTTGTGGATGACCTTTTGCTCGCTCACCCGAGTTGCGTGGATGACGAGCGTTGGGTAGCCGCTCGAGGGGAGAGACCAGCGTTCGGCGTACGCTCTCTGCTGCGGCTCTGGTGGGCATGCCCATCGTGGCCGGCACCCCGGGCTGCTCGGCGGAGCGTTATGCCCGACCCAGCGGCGCTGCGCCCCGCTACGAGACCGCTCCGGTCGCAAGTTGGGATGCAGGCTCGGCGCAGGGCGCGGGCTCGTTTACGAACGGGCTAGCCCTCGATGATGAGCGCGAGGGCGCCAGAGACGCGGGCCGACGCAACTCGCCGCTGCCCAGGCACTGATGAAAGGGTCACGAGCATTAATGTCAGGAAGAAATAGAAAAATGGATGCCCCGAACCTCGCCCGCCCACCTATCAAGGTGCAAAGGGCGGGTGTTTCGGCGATCGGCGTAACTCGCGGTAGCAACGCCTTGGCCGCCGCCACGTCGTCCGGAAGCTCGCGCGAGGAGGGCCGGCGCATCGCTTTGTTAGCCGCCGCAGCGGGCCTCGATAAGAAGGCTGAAGACGTTCAGATTATCGATGTTGCTGGCAAGGTAGACTATGCGGACTACATCGTACTGATGACCGGCGCGAGCGATCGAAATGTGGCAGCCATTGCTCGTGGAGTAGAAGCAGATCTCGATCAACAATCGATTCGAGCTCTGGCGTTAGAAGGCCTCCCCCTCGCGCGTTGGGTGCTAATCGATTTTGTCGACGTCGTCGTGCACGTGTTTCAGGCGGAATGGCGTGGCGTGTATGATCTCGACGGTTTGTGGATGGACGCGGCTCGGGTACCTCTCCCGAGTACACCTGCCGTGGTCTGAACAAGCGGTGAGGCCATCGTAGGCCGGTATGTCGCTCGTCTTGGAGGCGCGAAGGCCGTCCGCGCAGAGGGGCGACGTGACTCAGGGTTTCGGTGACGTGGGTGTGGGGGGAGTCTTCCGACCCATCGCCCACGCTATGCCAATGGACACCACGTAGAGCAGGCACAGTGGTATGGCCAAAAGGAACTGGCTCATGATGTCAGGTGGCGTGATGATGGCTGCGATGAAGAACGCCAGAACCACAAAATAGCGTGAGAATTTAATGAGGTGCGTGTGGTTCACGATGCCGGCTACCGATAGGAAAAAGACCAGAACCGGCAACTCGAACACGGCTCCGAAAGCCAAGAGCATGCGCGATATGAACTCGATGTAATCCCCGATCATGACGGTCGGCTCGATATTGATCGAAATCGACGCGTTGCGGACCGAGCCGCTGAAATCCAACAAGTATTTGAACGCAACCGGGAAGGCGACCTTCCAGCCAAAATAGCCGCCGCCCAAAAACAGCGCCGTGGAGGAAACGACGAACGGTATGGCAAAGCGCCGTTCTCGCGCATACAGCCCCGGAGCGACGAACGCCCATACCTGATAGAAAATCACAGGCAGCGCAAAGATGAACCCAGACATCAACGACAGCCTCAGATAGGCGATGAACAGAGATGCCGGGGCTGGAAAGTGGAGAGACGGCGCCTTGGTCGTGATCGACTGACTCCATGCGTTGATGAATGGCGTCGTTAGCCAAATCAAGACGTCTTCACGAAAGTACCAGGAGATCCCCGCGCCTAGCGCAAAGGCCAGCAGGGCCTTCAGAATTCTGCCTCGAAGCTCCTCCAAGTGCTCCCAGAACGTCATCTGCAGCTCGTCGCTAGTGGACGAGCTCATTCGCCTGCCTCGGGCAAGGCCGATTTGGGGGTCTTATCCTGAGCCACACCCTCATCGGGAGCTGGCCCGGCTGTAGCCGATTGCACCTCGCCCGGTGCGGCACGAGGCAGCAGATCTTCTGGAAGAGCGCCGTAAGCGTCGGGGCCCTCCAGCGGATACTCGCGGGTCTTGTCGGCTGCGAAGTGTTCGGGTGCGGCCGGAGCTCGAACGGCATTGCCGTAGGCTCCCGCGGCTGCCCCGGCACCGCCACGCATGATCGACCGCAGCTCATTGAGCCCGCCGTCGAAACCTTCGGCTCGAAGGACGTCGTCGATTCCACTCTGATAGCGGACCTCGGTCGTCAGCTTTCGCAACTTGGCGACCCATTTCCCCAGCGTACGGAGCATGCCCGGCAGCTTGTCGGGGCCTAGAACTAGCAGGGCCACCGTGCCAAGCACGAGGAGCTCCGGAAATGACACGCCAAACACGGCGGAAAGCTAGCTCCTAGCAGTGCTTGTCGCAATAGAGGTGGCGACGCAGGCGCTCGTCAATGCTTCACCCGACGCCGCAGCTGCTGTAGCTCACGACGAACCGCTCGAGCCCCGAGCGTGTAGCCAAAGATGATTCCCACGAGAAGTGCGGCGGGAATATAGATGATGTGCTCGAAGGTCACGACACGCGCTGGCTTGGGTCAGGCGAGGCGGTGCTGGCCGCCGTCTGCGATGCTCATTCGTGGACTTGCGGCAACTTGGCGATGGCCTTCTGCAGCTCATTGACGCGGTTCTGGATGCCTCGCGCCTTGCGCCAGGTAATTAGAATGAAGAATACGGTGCACAGCCACATCAACACGTAGGCCGCGACCATGAAGGTTCCGGCGTCTGTCGCCGGAGCAGCCCCTTCGACAGGCACGAACTGCGTGGAGCGTTCTTCCGGATTGCCCCGAGTCTGTGCGCTCGAAGTGAAATTTGCAGTCATGGCTCGGCTACCTTACTCCTGGGGCATTTCCTGGGGCATTCGGCAAGGCTTCGTCCGCGGGGTTGACCTCGTCCCAGTGGTCTACCATGCCGCGAGTGAGAGCTTCCTGCCAAGTGTGTTCCATCGTGGCTTGTAGCAGCGCGACGCGACTTCTCAGCCAAAGTACCAGAGGCGGCAAGAGCAGCGTCATGGTCACGTGCCCCATGATGAATGCCGGCCACATGGATTCGTGCATCCCCCCTCCGCCTTCTCGAATGACGGTTGGATGGTTGCCTCCCCACTTCTGAACGGAGATGTAAATGATGGGCAGATTCACTGTGCCCATCACACCCAAGGCGGCAGCAAACCTGCGTTCGGCCGCACCGTCACCCGCGAAAGCGCGAAGCAGGCAGATGGCCCAGTAGATGAGGACGCTGAGCAGCAGCGTGGTCAATTGAGGGTCCCACGTCCAGTAGACCCCCCATGCCTTTTTCGCCCAAAGCGGGCCGCTGCATAACACTAGCGTGCCAAAAAATGCCGCACAGTCCGAGCCCGCCCTGGCCCACGCATTGGCGGTTTCGCTGGGGCGCACGAGGTAGATGGCGCTGGCGATGAAACAGACGGCTCCGGTCACGTAGATCCCGTTCGCCACGGGGACGTGGAAATAGAAGATCTTCTGAGCCAACCCACCTGCTTGCAGCTGGGCTGTCGGCGTGTACAAGAAAATGAGCGGAATCGTGTAGAGCAGCGCCACGGTGAAGGCGGCCAGAATTCCGTAAAAGAGGGCGTCTTTTTTAGTCATCTCGGGCTCTTGAATCGACCGCCGCGGCGCATCGAGCTGACGTCAAAGCTGAGTTGCTCAATGGGAAGGCCCTCGGACCGGGCTGTAGACCAGCCTAGCCGGAGAACTGGACGCCGACAAGGCCAGGGCAGGAGAGCCGGAATGTCGCGGGATGCTCATAAATTGCAGTTCGACAGCGCCAAGAGCGCGGTGATGCGCGCCCGCACCACTTCGAATTCCTGAATAGTGACGTCAATTTCACTCAAACGCTGCCGGCGCGCCGACTCCACTAGATCGAAGCTCGTGCCGGTGCCGTGCACAAACGCTACTCGCGCCAACCTGGCACTTTCCTCAGCGATATCACGGGCCTGCCGGCGTACGGCAAACGTCGCTTCTGCGACCTGAATGGAACGTTGCGCTTGAGTTGCCTCGAGCCGCGCACGGCGCTTCGCTTCGGTCAGCTGTTGATGCGCGACATCAGCGTTTGCACGGTTGACGTTCCGATCGGCCGACAGACGCCCACCATCATAGATGGGGACGCTCAAGACAGCGCCGATTGACCATTGCTCGGGTCGCACGGTCGGCTGTGACGTGTACGAAAAATCCGATACCAAATCGAGGGTCGGGGCATATGCATACCCGACGCTCGAAACATTGCGCTCGCTGACTTCTAGGTTGAGGCGCGCTGCCCGAACGTCACTGCGGAGCTCGGGATCGGAAATAGGCGAGCACACCGACTGAGCGTCCGCCGCGAGTTGGTCGACTTTGATGTGGGGGGCGACGCCCCAGCCTTCGGAGTAGCCCAGCGCCATGCCCAGAGCTTCGCGGGCACGCCGGACGGATTCGTCGGCTTGCACCACGTCGGCGCGATTCAAGCTCACCTCTTGCTCCGCGCGCAAGACATCGACGGAGCTGGCAGCACCGAGCCGCATTCGGCGTTGCGTCAGGTCGAGCGTGGATAGGTTACTCCTGAGGGAGACCCGGCTGACTTCTGCCAACCGCTCTGCCGTGATCACGGTGACGATGGTGTCGGCAAGCAGGCCCAGGGCCTGACGTTCGGTATCTTCGGCGCTGACGACGGCGGCCTCCGTCGCACTCTCCGAGGTCGAGATGTCGTACCAGGACCTGAGATCGAACACCGGTTGCCGGAGTGACACGCCCGCATTCCACACCGTCGGGGGAAAGGGGATCCGAACATTGGGCTGCAGCCCCGCCCCGGGTATGAAGTTTGTACCGGTTCCGAAGAGCAACTGACGCCGCACGCTACCGTTGGCGGCGATCTCCGGCAGACTGTTCGAGAGGACCTGTCGCGACCGGGCATTGGCTTCGACAATCCGCGCTCGCGCGGTGGCAATTGAGGTCGAGCGGCTCTGAACTAGTTTGAGCGCCTGCTGCCAGCTGCCAAGGACCTCCTCGGCTCCGGCGATGGGCTCGAGCATGGGGTCAGTCACGTCGGGGACGGAGGCGCGGTCCGAAGGGGCCGCCGCCACGCCAGTTGGAGGTGGGACAGAGCCTTCCGGAACGTCAACCTGCGCCGCCACCCGCGAGGCAACGCTGGCGCAGAAGCAAAACAGGCAAGCGTTGAACGAGCGCATGGCCCGAATCGATAGTGTCGAATCCCAAACATGCAAGGACAAAGAGCGCCCTTTCGTCGGTCGATTACGGGGTTCGTTAAGTAGCGGGCGCATCACCTAGCGGCGCCTTTGGTGAGGTCAATGGGCTGCAGATTGCAGAGCCGAGCCCGACCCTGCGCTACGTGGCCGCAGCCGCGCAACCCCTGGACGACTCACACGCGGCCGGGAGGCGGCACGATCGGTTGCCCGAGATGACTGCCCGAGATGACTGCCCGAGATGACCGTCAGGGGATCGCGGGTCGTGATTCCGTGCTGGCCTCGTGACTTGCGGAATGTTCCAGCGGGAAGCGACCTCGGGGCCCCAGCCAGCGATGCAGCAACTTCCACGCGCGTTCACGAGAATTTAGGACTCTTTCCAGGACCGCAACGGCTTGTGGAATCTGTTCGGTGCGGGCCAGGGCGTGCGCGTAGGACGCGGCAATCTCTTCTTCGTGGGGGGCGGCGCCGTGCGCTTGCTTCAGCCAACGCAAGGCCTCTCGAGGTTGGTCGAAGGCGACGTCAATCAAGTGCCCTAGGTTATGCGCGTACGACGCGCAACCTGGAGCACGGGCCAGGGCCCTCGAGTATGCACTCCGAGCCGCGCGGTGATTGCCGAGCAAGGTGTGCGCCAGCCCCAGCAGTGCCCATGCGCGATCGTCGTCTTTGTGCTTCAGCACCTGGCGTGTCAACAGCGCCGCGCGCCAGGGCGCGTTCTCTACAATCAGCTCGGCGAGTTGGCGTTCAGCGGCGATCTTGCAATCACTTCCCTCGGGGGCATGTGCGATCAAGCGCTCGAGCATCGGGATGAGGTCGCGAGGGCCCAAGCCATGTGCCACCGCCCACGCGATGTTGCTTTGGAGCCGCTCGACGTTTACAGGCCGTGCCATCGGTATTTGTCGTAGCTTCGAGAGGGACCTCGCGCAACGGTTTTTGCGAGGCATATGTCGTCTTTCCGAGTCGTTTTCCCGGAGCTCGCTGAGACTTTTCGGGCAGCGATCGGCCCGCCATTTGCTGCGGCGCTCTGCGACACCATTCGTCAATTATGGCTCGCAAATCATCCCTTGCAATGTATCTCTCGCGCGCAGCTTTACGGGCCTTTGTTCCCGCGCGTGCTAGAGAGTTGCTCGCCCGAGCTATTTTCAACGGGACCGTGCACGAATTTTGGCCGGCGGCTTTGCTGAAGGCATCACCGGCTCTAGTGCGGCCTCTAGTGCGTGAATTGCCGCTTGCACGCCGCTCCGCGGCATGCTTGCACATTTGCCCTTGGGGGAAAGGCTGCGGAAGGCTCTAGCGTCGCGCCTGGCGTGGCCTCGCGGGCTGGGCCTCGACAGCTCGTTGTGCTATGGTTTGGCCACTAAGCCCCGAGACGACTTGATCGAGAAGCCCTTGGCGTACTCCGATGAAGGTGTGCCGTTGGCGAATGCGCACATATGCGGTGTCGTCCTGGCTGACGCCTGCGGTGCTCAGCGCCTGATGCAGGTCGCTCGTGCGAATTCCGTCGTCCCGACCGACATTGATGAAGGCCTCGTCAACGGGCCCGTCCCATCCACCTGAGGCGCTTGGGCTCGAAGGCGTGAAGGCTGCTGCAGCTGCCGCTACTACCGGGACCTCGATCGGCACGGTCCCTTGGGGCTCGAGACCTGCGAGGTCATCCGCCGAGATGTCGCGGACCTGATAAGAGATGCCCTCTTCCGAGAAGTTGGATGCTGCCGAGCGAGTTGGGCGTCGAGGGCGCTGAGCACCCTGAGGCTCGCTCTCCCGGGGCTCAGTGGGGGGGCGCTCGGGACCGGCATCGGAGGCATGGCGCGAGGGACGCTCTCTCTTGGGCCGTTCGAGGTCGGCGCTCGTGGCCTCGCGTGAGCTGCGGCGGACCGGACGTGTGACACTGCCCGCTGGAGGGATATGGCCCGCTGGAGGGACACTGCCCGCTGGAGGGATATGGCCCGCTGGAGGCATTTGAGCCATGCGTGGGAGAGCTGGCGCCGGTGCTAGTACTGGTACTGCTGGTGCTGCTGCCTGCCTCCAGCTCTTTGCCCGAGCCGGCGCGGGGGTGTCAGCGCCCGCGGATTGCAGATGTTCACGCAGCAAGCCCGCGATGATTGCTTCGGCCTTCTCATGCGTGAGAAGCCTTTGCACCAAGGAGCGCTCGGTTTCTCGCGGGGTCTGAAAGCGCCCGGCGAGTTGTAGCACGGTGTCGGTCTCCGCTCGGGTACGCAACTCCCGATCGCTCGGTAGTTGCCGCTCGATGGGGTGAATCTTGTATTCCAGCCGCAGGTAATACAGATTGCCGATGGATGCCGGGCTGACCAGAGAGATCGCGGTGCCCATACGGCCCGCGCGGCCTGTTCTGCCGGTTCGATGCACGTATTGTTCAGTGGCCTCCGGGAAGTCGAAATTGATGACGTGGGTGAGGTGAGAGATGTCTATGCCTCGTGCCGCTACGTCGGTGCACACCAGAAAGGGCAAACGCTCCTCACGTGTCGCGAGCATGACGGCCTCGCGTTCCTTCTGCGAGAGGTCGGCGTTCAGCCAATCCGCGTTATACCCAGCACGCTGCAGCTCGACGGCCACGCGCTGCGTATCGTCGCGCGTATTGCAGAAGATGATCGCGCTTTCTGGAGCCTCTGACTTGAGAATGCGCAACAGCTCCTGCAGCTTGTCTCCCTGACTGATGTAGACGAAATGCGCGATCTCCAGAGCGCCGATCTGATCACCGCTAAGCGTGATGAATTCCGGCTCGCGGAGCCTAGAGTCGGCCACTCTCAGCACGGGCTTTGGGACAGTTGCGCTGAACAGTAGGACCTGCAGCTCCTTGGGCAGCTGGTTCCAGATCTCGAGGATCTGCGGCAGAAAGCCCATGGACAGCATTTCGTCGCATTCGTCGAGGACGAGAATGCGGATTTTCGACGGATCGAGTGTCTTGCGGCGGAGGTGATCCAGGACTCTGCCGGGTGTGCCGACGACAATCTGCGCACCTTCTTTCAGACCCTCGATTTGCCGCAACATCGGTGCTCCGCCGTAGATGGGCAGCACGGATATTCCAGTATTTTTTCCGAGTGCGCTCAGCTCCCGAGTGACCTGCAGGGCCAGCTCGCGGGTGGGGACGAGAATGAGCGACTGAACGGCTTTGACCTTGCGCTTGACCAACCGATCGACGAGCGGCAAACCGAAAGCCGCTGTCTTTCCCGTGCCAGTTCGCGCCTGGACGACGAGGTCTTTGCCTCGGGCAGCCGAATCGAAGACTGCACGTTGAACCGGTGTTGGATGGACATAGCCCAACTCGGCAACGGCGCTTTTTACCTCGGCGGTGAGCGGTATCACGTCAAAGGTGGGCTGCTCTTCCTTGGGGGTTTCAGGGTCTGATGCGGGTGCTATTGCCATGGCGGAAATGAATTCGGATTGAGCGCTCAGCATGTGACTGTCACAGCGTTCGCTCTTCTGTTTGTCGTAACGTGGTGATGAACCGTTTGACCTCGTACCGGCGCTGAGCGAGGTCTACGGATCCATATCTGACGGCGTGCTCTTCAGCGTAACGCAGTCGATCAATCTCACGCAGCCGCCGAAGCGCTTCCCGGTCGGGAGCACACGCTTTTCCGAGTGCGGGACGGTATGCCCAAGCAGGGGCCACAGCGCCTCGAAATTTTGCCAGGGCGGCTTGCTCCCCCGGTTGCGCAAAAGCGGCCAGCCTTGCGGCGTCGATCGCGTCGACGAGCAACAGCGTGCCGGCCGCACAGTCAACCGGCAACGGCTTGACCTCTGGCGCCCAGACCTGCAGGCATATTTGTGCGGAACAAACCACCGTAAAGGTCGCGACCACGGCGGAGTAAAAAATGATGCCTAGCGTCCGACCGAGCTGTCGGACGCGCCCTGGCCTGGCATTCGGGGACAGCCGTTCCACTTTCGTGTAGTGCACAGATGATCCGCGGGACGTCAAACCTGGAAGTGCAGTGGCCAGTAGAAACCCAAAAACCCAGAACTCTCGGCGGACGCTTTCTGTTAAGACTCCGCGCCAGACGCCCAAGACATGACGCAGACCATTGAAGCCGCGCTCGGGAGCCTTGCAAGTTGTTCCTCCACTTCGGCCGCTGACCTCGCGCTGGAGGCCCACCTCTCGGAAGCCCAAGCGCTCCTCAGCGACGATTTGGGCTGGGTAGAGGCGATGTTGCGGGAGAGCGCCGCCCAGGGTCCTACGCCCGGGTCCGATGCGGCGCGTCATTTGGTGGCACTAGGGGGTAAGCGAGTTCGGCCGATGGCCCTGCTGCTTTGCTCGGCGTGCTTTGGTCCGGTGCCGGCCGCAAGTCGCCACATGGCGGTGTGCGTGGAGCTGATCCACTCCGCGACGTTGCTTCACGATGACGTCATCGACGAGGGCACTGAGCGGCGCGGCCATGCAGCGGCACGTGTGGTATGGGGCAATGCAGTGAGCGTGCTCAGCGGGGATCTGCTGCTCACGCACGCATTGCTGACGGCTCAGCAACATGCTCCGGCGCTCATGCCCGCCCTGCTCGGAACATTACGTCGCCTTGTCGATGGCGAAATCGTTCAGTTGCGTGGTCGGACCGAGCTGCAGGTGAGCGAAGCGGTATACGCGTCGATCCTGCGTGATAAGACCGCCGCGTTGTTTCGCTTTGCGACGAGCGCGGGGGCCGAGCTAGGCGGCGCGTCTGCCCGATCGCAGGCCCTGCTGGCAGATTTTGGCGAATGTATTGGCATGGCCTTCCAGCTCGTTGATGACTTGCTCGATTACGCGGGCAACGCCAACACCGGCAAGACGATGTTTGCTGACTTGCGCCAAGGCAAGCTGACCCTGCCGCTCGTGCTTGCGGTCGAGGCTGATCCCGGGCTGCTCGAGCAGTTGCAGCAAATACGTTCCGGGGACTACTCCGCGCTGGGGCCTCTGCGGCAGAGTGTCATTGCGTCCGGCGCGTGTGAGAGAGTGATTGCTCGCGCGCTCGCGTATACGTCCCGCGCGGTCGAGTACCTCGACCAGCTACCGGCGTCGCCGGCAAGGGCTCTGCTTCGAAGCGTCGCGGAACAGCTCGCGGATCGCAGCCGCTGATTTAACCGCGCTTGCGACGATGTCACCGCTGTAATGCAGTGCAGCGCGGATTGGTCACGGTATCGAGCGTCCGTCTGTGCGATGTCATTGCAAGCGGGGTTGGGGCCCCGCGCGCAGCGCCCGCAGTATTGCGGGCGTTGTTGGGTAG
>JANOIG010000277.1:0-17524 GCA_031407405.1 Deltaproteobacteria bacterium | reverse complement strand
CTTTGGCGTGCTCGCCGATGAACGCGCCCATTCGGTGGACGATGTCCATCGGGGGTGGGTTTCCGGCCTCCGTGTTCGCATCGTTCTTGTGCATGATCATGAAACGCATGGTCGACTCCTAGCTGAGGTGAGAGGATACCGAAACCTGCCGGCTCCTCCACTCACACGACGATCGATTCGCGGGCGAATCGACGCGGTCGTGGCTTCTTTTTATAAGGGCTGGAAATCGCTAAAGAAGTCTCACGACAGAAAGCGGTCTGAGAGGGCGGCCGTGATGGTGTAAGAGGTACGCAGGGAGGTACCCATGACCGATTCCGGACAGCCAGATGGCTGACGCGGCCCTGCTCTCGTGCAACGCTAAGCGTGAGTCTTTGAGTATGGGAAGCCTGAGCTTTCAGACCATCGACCTCGCTCAGCGCGCAGACCTTTGCGTAGAATTTCGCCGTGACTCGTATATTTGTAGCTTCGGGTCCGACCAGGCCTTCTTCGAAGGTGGCGGAGTCGAAGGCTATCTCGAGTGGCTGCGCGAGGGGATAGCGCGCCATCCGAAAGGTCACGTTCATGTATGGAACGAATCTTCGATCATCGGGCAAATGGAAATGCGCATTCGGACCAATGATCCCCCTACAGGGTATGTGAACCTTTTCTATCTCGTGCCCTCCGCGCGTGGCACGAGAGCGGCAGGTGAGTTGCATCAGTACGCCATCGAGTTCATGCGTGAGGGAGGCGTTCAGCTGGCCCACTTGAGCGTTAGCCCAACGAATCTGCGCGCCATGGCGTACTACCAAAAGCACTCTTGGCGAGCTCTGGGTCCGCGTCCCAACGATACCACTGTCCACTTGATGGAGATCGCCATTCCGGCGAAGACCGGGTAGCTCGGCTGACCTGCGGTGTGCTAGAAGCGGCCTCGAGGGCGGTGAGCACACGCCACACCGGGAGCCACTGGCGCATGCAATATCTGACGACCTTGCACGGTCCGCAGCCCATTCGCACTTCGAGGCGGAGTCTCGCACGGGCTCTGGGCCTGTTCGCGACCATCAGCGTGGCCTGTGGCGGCCGAGACGACAGTGCTTCTGGGAGCGCAGACCAGCAAGCTTACAGCGAAGCGTGCTCCGAGGCTTGCCTCGGTAAGGCCGCGACGGGCTGTGCCTTGGTCGATCGCGAGAGCTGCGAGCGGGGGTGCGACGCGATTGCCGAGAACACGAGCGAGGAGTGTCTCCCGCTGCAGGCGGCGCTCGTGCGCTGCGAGAGTGCCGCCGGCTATGTCTGCGATGAGCTCAGGTTGGCGAGTGTGGCCGACCGGGAAGCGTGTCGAGCGGAAGCCGACGCCGCGGCGGCGAGTTGTACCGTAGTGTGCACGGGGACAGCCGCCAACGGCCTTTGTCCGGCGGTCGAATGCGCTTGCCCGAGTGGGCCCAGCATGATCTCCGGCTTCACGAACGAAAGGGGGGACTGCCGCTGTCTGTCGCAGCAAACCTGTCTAGAGGGCTGCTGAACGAGCGCGCTGTCACTCGACAGCGTCGGTCGAGAGGTAGGCAGCGGAGCCGTTAGTGTGGCGCACGAGCAGTCCATAACCTGCCCCATCAGCGAACAATGCCGCCTGCGGGGAAAAGGCACTATTCTTTTCGCTGTCATCCAAACATGACCACGGGCTCGAGGCTTCACCAGAGCTAGTAAATGCACGGAACACCGCCTGCTCTTCGTCCGATCTCGCGGCAATCGCCACACTGGAGCCGTGGCTGGCGATGGACCAAGCCTCAACCGCACCGAGCAGGCGCTGGGCAGGTCCCTGCACGTTACCGAACGGGCTCAAGAACACCAAGACCGGCGCCTCGGGAGGAAAGCCTTCGGTGAGCACGAGCGCGATGCTTTGCTCGTCGAGCAGGGTGGCGTCGGCGAGTTGGTAGAACTTGCGGCTAGCGAGCACTGCCTTGGCGTTGATGATGCTGCCGTCGGTACCGAGCGCTGCCCACGTGAGCATGGACAAGCCATCATGCCGTACGCGGCTCCAGAGCACGGTAAAATTCGATGCCCCCGAGAGCACCACCGGCTTACAGCCGTACTCGCCACAGGACTGGGCACCAAACTCAATCGGCTCACTCTTCACGCCGTCCGGCGTAATCATGATGCCTTTCAGCTCAGTGTCAGTGCTCCAGACGGCGAGTGTGGATTGTGGCCCCACGGCCAAAGCATGGCTGTCGGTTCTCGGACCATCGAGCTCGATGCTAGGCGCGGCCACGGCTCCAAACGTGTCGAAGAAACTCAGGAGCAGGCCCCCAGCGGTGTCGATCGTGAGGGCGGACAAACCTGCCGGGGTGCCTGCGACGGCAACTACATCGCCGGCTGGTGGCTCCGCGGTTGCAGAGCCGTCGGCTGCAAAGGTCAAGAACGCGAGCGTGCCACTATCGAACGCGAAGCGCCGATCACCCATGACACCCGCGTGGTCGAAAGTGAGGCCGCGCGGTCCGGCCTCGAGCATTGCGACGGGCAAGGCAGTGGTGGGTACGCAGGTATCACCTGCTAAGTCGCGGATGACACCGGTGGAGGCTCCGGCGTCCGGGCCGCCGCTTCCCGCGTCAGGGCTAGCCATGTCCGGCGTGCCGCCGTCGCTCAACGTCGCGGCATTCCCGCTATGACCCGCCGGGGGCTCGTTCGTGAGATCTGGCCCGGAGCCTTCACGAGGTGGGGGGCGGTCCTCACCGCAGCCAGTAGTGCTAGCGAGCAATACGCAAAAGATGCAGGTGTTTCGTTTCATTGGTCGGGGGCGCAGTCATACAGGACGTTCCAGTCCAGCAGCTGCGGGCTTTCCGTGCTCGAAGGTATTCCGAAGGCGTCCATTTGCAGGCATTCGAGGATGGCGCCAGCTTCCCCCGCCAAACCCGAATACAGGTCGATTGGGCAGCTCGGATTGGAGCCATCGAAAGCGCAGATTGCGGGGTCTTGGGTCAGGCTGGCTGTCGCCAGCGGCAGCGGGGCGCCACTCGTGATTGCGGGCAGAGCGCTGCAGGTGCCATCCGCTCCCACGGGGAAGGAACGGAAGCGAAACTCCACCCGAGTGTCGGGGGGTGTCGACGTCGTATACTCGAAATGGCGCCACACGGGGCCACCGCTCGAGCAAACGCCCTGGAATAGACGCGTGACCGTGAACGGGACGTACTCGGGTCGGCTCATGTCCTGACACTCGTCCGGGCTCGGGTTGAGCTTGGTCGCAGTCCAATTGTTCGCCGCGTTGCACTCGGCGACCGAAATCGTCACGGTCTGAGTGTAGGTCACGGTCACTCGAACGAAGTCGACCAGTGCCGTGAAGTCTGGGTTGCTCGCGCCCGTGTTGCGGGTGATCCGGAGCTTGACGACCAGGTTTCCGCCCGCCAGGCTGGACGGAGCCAGCGAGAGGCCCGTGAGCGTCTGCGTCCGGGTCGTCGCGATGATCGGTGCTGCGGTGTCTGTATATTCAGTGCCGACCGCAGTCGTTCCGCCGTCGACGTAAGGCTGAAAGCCGAGCACCGATCTCGTGGTGGCCACGCTGCTCCTCCAGCCCACCTCCGTCTTGATCTGCGTCACCGTGGCTCCGGCGGGCAAAGCATCGAAAGCGAAGCTGCCGTACGTGACGCCATGGCTCGCGCTCGGCGCCGTCCAGGTCACGTTGACGCTGACGGAGTCGAGCGAGGCCGTGAAATCCGGATTACCCGTGCTCGAGCCGCCTCGGGTCACGCGCACGCGTACGCCGAAGTTCGCGCTCGAGAGGTCGGCGACAGTGAGTCCGCTGGCCACGCTCTGAACGGCCGTGGTGTCAGTGATGGGGCCGGTGGCATCGGTGGTTTCGGTTCCCAGTGCCGTCGCACCCGCAGCCTTGTAGGCTTGAAGGCCCAGCGTCGCGTTCGTGTTGACGGCCGAAAGCTTCCAGCGCGCGGTCGTGGTGAGGCCGGTAATGGTAGCATTCGCCGGGATGACCTGAATCAGGCCGAAGTTCTGCAGGAAGATGGAGTGTGTGGTCGTCGCGCCTGCGGTGGTCCAGCTGAGCGATACTCGGACGTAGTCGATGGACGCCGTGACATCCGGGTTCGTGAGCCCATCGTTGCGCACGGCCCGGATGCGGATGGCAAAGGAGCTGTCCGCCAGTTGCGCGGGGGTGGGCGTCAAGGTCGCCGTGGTGTCCGTGTGGTCGATGGTGTCCGTAGCCGTGCGGGTGAGCTCAGCGCCCAAGGCCGCCTGCGTCGCCGCACCAAAGTTGGTGAAGGCCTGCATGCCCAAGCTGAAGTTGGCGTTCACGGCGCTGGCCTTCCACTTCACCTGCGCGGTCAGCTGCACAGTGGCGTTGCTCGGTATGGCGCCAAGGCCGAAGCCTTGATAGACGACCGAGGCTGTCGTGCTCGGCACGTGATAGGTGAGCGCGACCTGTACAAAATCGACCGATGCGGTCGAGTTCGCGACGCTGCCGTTTGAACGTGCAAATCGCAGCCTCACCTTGAAGTTGGCGTCGCTGAAAGCCGATGCTGAAAAGCTCGTCAAGCTGGCGGCAGGGATGCTCAAAACATCGATGGTCTCGGTGGTGTATGTGCCGGACTTGCCCAGTACCGTGCCGATGGCGGTGTTGGCAGCGCCAGTCAGGGCTTGAGCACTCAACGTGTATCTGGTGTTATTGACGTCGGTTTTCCATTTGACCGTGAGCACCAGGCTATCGAGGATGGCGTTCGCCGGCAGGTTGAAGCCAAAACCGCTCACGTGCCCATCGGAAGTGCCGGCGGAGGTGCGGGTCGCGGTTGCGTACGCGCTCGGTGAGGCGTAGGCCAGGTTGAGGTTGCTCCAGCTCGCGCTGGCATCGTTCGCGCTCGGGATGCCCGTAACCGCCGCGGCTGGGTTGCTGGGCGTGGCCGTGCTGTAAGAGCTGTCGTCGGCGCCCGCTCGCGCGGCATTCACAAAGCTCGTATCACCCGCAACCGCTGGGGTGATGAACGTGAGCGGATAATTCGGACCTATCGTGCCCGAGGTCGAGGGCGGCAGCGCGGGGGCGGCCGTGGCATATGAGCTAGCGGGTGAGTCCGAGTAAGCATTGCTCGGATTGCTCCAGGCCAGATCAGCTCCGAAGCTGCCATTGGCGTTGGGGAACAGGGCGCCCGTGGCAGCTCCGGTGGGGTTGGCCGGGGTTGCGGTCGCGTGGCTCACCAGGTCCGCCGCGTGAGCGTTGTTCGGCGCCGTCCACGCCAACATCCCCGTCGTGGTGGTATTGCTGCCCGGATAGTTCGGGCCGGCGGACTGAGTGACCAGCGCCGAGTTGAACGGGTTACAACCCACCGATTGGATGCCGTTCGATCCCCAAACGGCAGCGGCGATGGCCTGCGTCTCGCAGTCTCCGGGCTCGAGGGTCTGCGTCGTGGTCATGACCAAGTTGCCGAGCCCTGGATTCGCGTTCGGATACTGGGGCGACCCGCCTGGGTAGCGGTAACAGTTGATGCCCGACGGGGCCGCAACAGAGCCCCGGTTACACACCGTCATGTTGCGGACGTCACCCGTCGTGGGAACACACGTGGTGGGCGCCGTGATGTCGACGCCAACGCACGACCCGAGCTCGCCGGGCTCGAAAGCGACGCACGCGCCGTCGACGCAGTGCTGATCAAATTGGCACGCTTCGTTCCAGGTGGCGGAGCCGGGCGTGGCGCTGCATTGGTCGTCCAGGCTGCCCTTGCTCTTGAACCCCGACGGTACGTTCGAGCTTTGGAGCGAGCCGCCGTATAGGATGCCCGTGGGAGTATCTACCCGTTCGGCGACGTACGGATCCGTGGGCACGTCATTATAGGTCTGGCAGTACGGGTTGCACACGTTGTCCGTGCAGCTCTCAGAGCTGCCATTGATGCTGAGGGACCTGGGGCCCACGCTGAAGGGCAACCCCGGCTCCGGTGCGGGCACAGTGACCACTCCGAGCGCCGCGTCGATGGCACAGGGGCTCCACCGCGCGTTTTCGCACACCTGCACTCCCGGAGCGCAATCGACGAAGCGTCCGTGAGTGTTGAGCTCGACTGCGCAGTCACGCCTTGCCCAGTTCTCGCACGTCTCGGCGACGCTGACCCCGCTCTGCTGCAGCCACGACGAACCTCCGGGTGCCGGCGGGTGTCCGGCATCGCGCCCTTCGCAGGCCGCCAAACAAAGCACGAGGGCCAGGGGACCCGGCCAACTTACGCCCCACGAGCTCTGCTTTGCCACGACATGCATTTCCCGGCCGACGCTCGGAACGTAAGCTGCCCGGAGACGCTGTGTATGACCGGGTAGTACGCCAGGGTGCGGCGCCGACGCGCCGCCTACCCGCAGGGCTGGGATGCCCTCGTGCTCGGCTCCGAGGCTCTAGAACGGTTGCAACCCCTCGACATTGAGGCGCAATCAGCCGGTGCCTCGCAGGGTGATGCCCTCGCCCCGAGACGTGACGACCTCCCTCCCAAAGTGAACCAGACCGGAGTCTTGAAACGCACCGCTGCAATATGAGTAAGCCGTGCCCATTCTGTGCCATCGGTCGTGACCTATCGGACGAGGACCTCGTTGCGTATCGCAGTGAGAACTGCTTCGTGACTCCCACGCTCCTGCAACGGTCTTCTAATCCCGGCCAGGTCATCGTTTGCCCTGTGGCTCACGAGACCTCGTTGAGAGCGCCCCTAGCACCTCTGCATGTAGAGCTGTTCAGCGTGGCCCAACAGATGGCGGATGCCGCACCTGTCGCCTTCGGTGCTATCGGGACTACGCTGATGCTCAACCAAGGCGCCCCAGACCAGATCCTCCATCATCTCCATGTCCACGTCATTCCCCGGTTCGCAGAGGACAATCTACAGATTCCCAATCCTGACAGGTCGGCGGCTCCACGAGGCCTCAGACTTCAGCTCGCGTCGCAGTTGCGGGAGGTGCTACGGGCTAATGAGCACGGGCGCTAGCGATATATGACGGCGTCGCCATCACCCGCCCAGGCGTTTGGCCAACTCGCCAGTGTGATACGCGATGCATTCTGCCTCTTCGACGTTTGGATTTGGCTTCAAAGCGCACCAAATTACGGCAAAGGCGGCGCGAATGGGCACCAGCACATCGAGCAGCTCACTGTCGCAGCCCGCCGGAGGCGGGTAGGGGCCGGCCGCCACGTCCCATTCGCGCGGCCCGCGACAGGCGGCCTCAAAATCCAGCCACCGTGGTCCGTCTGCGGTCATCGTGAAGTTTCCGGGATGTGCATCCCCATGCAAGGGCACCCGCTCCAGCGTCCGATCCTTCAGCGCGCTGAGACCACTCTCGATCACCGCGCGAAGCAACCGCACTCGAGCCTCGCTGAGCCAGCGGCGGTCCGTGTGCTCGAGCAGTCCGATCATGTACCTGATGTCTTCTAGGAAGTCGGGAAGGTGGCCACCGAAGCTCGCCAAAGCGTTGTGGAGCTGCTGCAGGGAGCTGCCAATGATTGACGGGGCCACTTCGCCTGTGACCAGCGGCACGTACTGCCAGAACGAGGTGGCAATGGCGGCGCCGAGGTGTGGCCCAGGTGCGAGCCGCTTGCTCAAAGGCAGGCAGAGCCCTCCCTGCGATTCGAGGTGTTGCGCGACACGGATTTCGCGCGCGAGCGCTTCGAGCTCGTCCCGAGGCCCAACCTTGGCGACGACGTCGGTACCCTCCAGGCGAAGAATGAGATGAGTGGCGCTGCTCAGCACCTCACACCCGGTTACAGGAACCCCGAGCTTGCGCGCAATACTCGAGACTTGCTGACTCCAGTCGCGTATGTCCACACCCGTATCATACGACGCGGTCCCTACGGCGTCGCGGGTTCATTCCCACCCGCACGTGTGACCAAAATTGCTTGACGGTGTCGATGACTCGGACGATGAGCTCGAACGTGGCTAGAGGACGAACGCGGCGCGTCGCGGCCGTCGGCGTCGCCGAGCACGGTAACTCCGCGGTGCCCGTCACTGTCGCGCCCGGCGGCCAGCTGCTCGATACCGGCGCATCGACCTCACCGGTGGCGGGCTACCGACGCACCCGCATCACCACCAAGGGTCGTGGGCGGTGGGCCGTTACCTAAACACCCCGGGAGCGCGGGCACTTTCATTGCCGGATAACATGAGTCGGTCGGTCGCTTCGTGTTACGTTAGCCTCGCTCCTTCCCTATGTTGATCATCCTCATTTGCGCATTCGTCGGGCTCTGGCTCGGGGGTCCTTCCGGTTTCATCATCGGCGGCGTAGTCGGCTACTTGTTCAGCCGCGCCACGCAGTCCGCCGTGCATGGAAGGCTGCAGGTCGTGCAGTCGCAATTTGTCGAATCGACCTTTGCTATCATGGGAGCGCTCTGCAAAGCCGACGGCGTGGTGACTCGGGACGAGATTCAGGTCACCGAGCAGGTCTTTGCTTGGCTGCAGCTTTCGGTCGAGCAGAAGGCGGTGGCAAAGGCTGCATTCAATCGCGGTAAGGCAGCGGATTTCGATCTGGAGGCCGAGGTCGACCAGCTCGCTCAATCGGCGAGCGGCGGGAGCGTTCTATTTCAGCTCTTTCTGCAAGTGCAGGTCGCGGCCATCTCCGCGGACGGTGAGGTGCACCCGGCCGAGCATGCGATGCTCGTCCGCGTGGCGCGCCGGCTCGGTCTTGCCGAGGGAGACGTGGCCCAGCTCGAGGCGCTGCTCAGAGCCGCGGCGGGGGGCGCAGCGGCGGCGGGTGTTCCCCCCACGCAGCAGCGGCTCGAGGATGCCTATGTGGCGCTTGGGGTCACGACAGAGACCAGCGTCACCGACATCAAACGTGCCTACCGCAAGCTGATGAGCGAGAACCACCCAGACAAGCTCGCCGCGAAGGGTCTGCCGGAGAGCATGCGCAAGCTCGCCGAAGAGCGGGCGCGTGAAATCAACGCAGCCTACGATCTGATCAAGAAGGCGCGGCAGTTTACCTGAGCCTTGGAATCGCGACGTTACCGAAAGGAGTAGCCGATGCCGAAGGAGATCACGATGCTGCTGCCAAACACGATATCCAGGGCTTGGCGTTCTTCAGGGGTCGGCGCGCCGGTGACGATTTCCACGTTGTCGGCGCTCACGCGCCAGGCATAACCCACGGCGCTGACGAGGGTGAGCCCGCCGCGGCTCGTCCAATCCAATCCCACCACGCTTTGGAGGAAGGTCGAGGGGCGCAGCTTGATGTTCAGCTCGGTGTTGTTTTCGTCGCTCGCGATGTCCCGAGTGGGGGCGTCAAAGCCCGAGCCACCGAGCAGGCCGACGCCGGCAAAGGGTGTGACCGGGCCGTCTAGCAGGTTGTAGCGAGCACGCAGGCCGATTTTCGCGCCCACCAACGCCAAGCCCAACCCCAGCTCCAACGAGAGCTGCGGGTGAGCATGAAACACGAGAATGGGGCCGAAGCCCGCCAGGCCGTTCCAACCCCACTCGCCCAAGAGGGCCAGGCGCCGCTCCGCGCGAACCGGGCGTGGTGCACGGGGTGCCTGGCTCACCACCGCTATCTCGACGGGAGGGGGCGCGAGTGGTGTGGCGGGCTCCTCGTCGAGTGGGGGCAATGTATCCGGACCTTGATCGAGCGGAGCGGACTCGGTGGGCCCTAGTGGCAGAGGTGCTTCGCCGGCCGGCGCTGGAGCGCTCGGTGTTACCGGAGCCGGTTCTGTTGGCGCGGGCGCCGGCGGCGACACTGGGGGTGCGACAGGTGGCGCTTGCCCGCGCACCGTCGTGGACCACAGAACCGCGGTCATTGGGGCCCAATGCCAGACATTTCTCATCAGAGCTCCGCTCACTTCGTTTCCTTGGCCACGGCCTTGAACGACCGTGGCATCAAAATGCCGCCTCAAAGCCAGCGCCGAGCTGCCCGGGAGCGACCCAGGCGGTCAAGTCGAATCCGCCACGGTTCAGCTCCTCGGGCCCGGGCCGGTCCAGCTCGTGCAGAAATAAGCCGGTGACGAGCAGACCGAGGGAAAGCGCAAAGCTCGTGCTGGCCATGAAGCGGTAGCGATCGCGCTGGGTGACGTCCGCCCCATACCGCACGAGCTCGGCGTTCGAGACGTTCTCGAGTTTGCGTTTGTCCAAAAATTCCTCTGCACGATGTTCGGCGCTGAGCGCCAACCAGCTGAGCGCCGCTCCCGCGCCGAGCGTCACCGCGCTCCCAATCATGAGCACGTGCGAGGTGATGCGCTGAGCCGTGGGCTCGAGGGCCATGCTCAGCTTCTCGGCCTGACCGCGCGCCAAGTCGATGCGCTGGGACGCCACCTCATGACCGTTTTGCGCCACGCTCACGCGGTGCCTTCCACTCGGCAACCGCAGCACGACCCGCTCGCCCCCCGGGCTCGCATAGACCCCATCCACATAAATCTCGGCGTTGCTCGGAGCCTGGACCTCCACGCTACCCGGCAACTCCGCCAGCGGCACCGAAACGGGGATGAGCTCCCCCGCCACGGCCACCACCCGCCGCTCACTGTCGAGAAAGCCGGGCGCCTTGACTGCGACCTGGTGCTCCCCCGGAGCGACATCGCGAACCAAGGGCGAGGTGGACAGATCCACGCCATCGATCCAGATGCGGGCCCCAGGCGCATCCGAAATGACCATGAGCCGGGTGCTGCGGTCCGGGCTCGGCGCAGCGGAGCGCGGCGGGGCCGCAGCGTTCTCGAGCTCGGTCGCGTCTAGCTTCGCAGCCATGGGTTCGAGCTGCGATAGCGCGTCCAGTGCGTCCGAGCGCCGCCCACCGCTTTCGACCTGCTCCAAGTAGCGCCGAAACAGCGCGATGGACCGCGTGAGGTGCTCGGGGCGCCGGTCCACGAAGTACTGCCGCCGTTCCGCCTGTGCGATCGAGAAAGCGATGGCGGGCAGCGGCGTGAGTGAATACGCCGCGTCCAGCGCTTGAATGGCGGCCAGGTATTCCCCCGCGGCGTAGGCGGCCGCGCCGACCTTGAACGATTCTTTGGCGCGCGCACGTGCTGTCTCGGTCGGCTGGCTTTCGGCGGGCTGTGCCACCGCACGCAGGGGCAAGAGCAGCAGCAGCGGCAAGAGCAGACCCCAGCGGCGAATTGTTTTCATAGCGACTCCAGGCTGGCCTTCAGCACGCTCAAGTTTCCCTGTTTCGCGAAAGCCAGATCGGTGGCGCCATCACCGTTCACGTCCGCAGCGACCAGGCCTGTGCAGCCCTGCACATCGGCCAGCGTGCTCAGCCCCCCGAGGTCACGCGTGGCGTCCGCGATGCTCACCAGCTCGAGCGCGTCGGCTGTGGCATACACGAAGCTAAAGCCGCGCGTCGGGGTCGGCGCGAGCACACTGAAGGCCAGGGGTGAGTGGCCCGGGTCGTTCACGTCCAAGCGGCGTTCGCTCGAGAAGCCACCCTGGCCATCGTTCCAGAACACCGACAGCTGCCCACCTGTGCTGTCGCCGCGCGCGCTGAGCAGAACGATGTCGATGCGCTCGTCGAGGTCGGCATCGACGGGCAAAAGCTGGGCCGCCGTGCACGGCTGGTCGAGGCGCAGGCTCACCCGCCTCACGATCTGCGCGGAGTCCACGCTCATGATCACGAGCGCGCAGCGTTCGTCATCCTCCGATGGGGACGCCAACACCAGCTCGGCACGCCCGTCGGCGTCGAAATCAGCGGCGGCGCTCGCCATGCGGAAGCTCACCTCGCCCCCCGCGCCCGAGACCGGACGCAGCTCGGACGGAAACGCCCCCGCGAGGCGCACTGGGGCGCCCACCGACGTCAGCAGCGCCGGCAATAGCCAGAACTCGAGCTGATTGGTGAGCTCCTCGCGAAACGCCAGTGCGACCACGTCCCCAGCGTTGGGGGCGGTGAAGCCACCCGTGGCCAGCTCGATGGCGACCGATCCCGAGGTCGAGCTGTCTGTGGCAAAGCTAGTGAGCTCGTAGAAGGCCGTCGGGATGCGATCACCGCTGCCGATCAGCAACGCCAGCGCCCCCCGGCGTCGTTCGTCGAAGCGTTCATTCGAGGTCAGGATCAAATGACTGAGGACGCCGTCTTCGCTGTAAATGTTGAGCTGCTCGATGTCGCTCATGCGCGCCACTGGCACGGGCGCCAGCGGCGCGCCCGCCGCCGCGCCAAAGGCCATCAAAACCGAGCTCGCAGCCGCATCGAGCGGCCCCGCCTCGGTGAACGCCAGGTCGTTGAGCAGATCACCGTCGAAATCACCCACCGCCAAATGCTGCACGGGCCGGCTGCTGGCCAGGCGGAACGGGGTCAAGGCCTGACTCGCGGTACCGTTGAAGAAGTCTATTCCCGAGCGGCGGCTCGACGCCGCCACGACGTCGAGCTTTCCGTTGCCATTCAGATCCGCGATGACGGCGGCGCTCCAGTAGCCGGGTGGCTGCCGGTTCCAGGCTGCGTAGTCGAACAGGCCGGGGTCCGAGCTCGGGCTCGACATCAGCACGTGGTCGTCAAAGACGAAGTCGGGCGCGCCGTCAGCCGTGATGTCCGCTGTGGCCAGAGGCATGGCAATTTCCGCCCCAGCGGAGCCAGCCAGCGGCAAACGATAGGGTACACCCGGGCTCAGGCCCTGCCCGTCGCCGTGCGAGACGTAAGCGCGCGCGTCGGTTCCAATCAAGACGTCTAGGTGCCCATCTTCATTTACGTCGACCAGCTGCGGCGCGCGGCTGATGGGCTCCGGTGGGTCGAGCTCCACGCTCCACTCTTGCATGTCGCGCCAGACGGCAGCTCGAGTGACGGGGTCGCGTGCGCAGGCATCGATCAGCGAAAATCTGCTCTCGCCCCGTAACGCCAAGACCAGCTGTAGACACGGGGATTGGGACGTATCCTCGAGCACACGACCGCTGACGGGGCTGCCCACCAACGCTTCGTTGGGGCCTCGGAGCGTGCCGAGCAAGCGGGGCAGGCCGTTGTTGGCGGTGTCTGGCACGTATAGGCCGCTCACGCCTTCGAACGCTGCGAACACGATGAAGCCCGATGTGCCCTGCACGTTACCGTCGAACACGCTGAGCGTCAGGATGCTGGTATCGGCGATGCGATAGGAGCTGAACGTCTCTGGTACCCAACTGCGATCGGTGCGACCGAGCAAGACCCCGAGCCGCTGGTCGCTAAACACGATGTCGCTCTGGCCTTCTCCCGACAAATCACTGATCACGGGAGCGACCACTGTCTTGGGAAAGCTCCGCGTCTCGCTCAACAGGCCCTGGGCGTCGAAGTAGTGAACTTCGAGTCGCGTCTCGCCGAGCGGGCTCGGCGCTTCAAAGCTGGCGAGGTCCGCGTGGCCATCGCCGTCAAAGTCACCCGCCCCGAGCGACGCAGCGCTGCCGAGCTCCAGCTCGGGGAGGGCCTCGAATTGCCCGGTGGGGCGCCGACAAATGCCGCCGAGATCACAACCCCATCCACTCGGACATTGCCCGAGCCCGTTGTCGGGCGAGCGGTTGCAGTCGAGGTGGCATTCCCCGACCGCCCCGCGCGGGCGACACTGGGCTCCGTTCTCCGCGTCAAACGAATCGCAATCTTCGGGCGGCTCGACCACGCCATTCCCGCACTCGCCGCGCGCAATCTCGGGCAGGCGCGCGCAGCTGCACAGGCCGAGAACCAGCGCCGCCCCCGCGCGCACGAGCGCTCGCCAGCTCAAAAGGGGCTCTCCAGGTCACTCGGGATCGCGCCTTTTGCCTTGGGAGGGGGCGGGCGCTTCTTCAGCCTGACTTCGCTCTGGGTGTTCTGATCCGGCGTCACGCTGAAGGTCTGTGGCTCGTGCCCAGGGGCAGTGATCGTGAGCGCGAGCGGCGTTTTACCAAAGGGCAACCTCACGGGACCGGAGGCGTCGCCGAGCACGGCGTCTCCCAGCGTGATACGCGCACCCCGCGGCGCGCCGCGCACCACGAGCTCGATGCTGGCGGGCGGGTCAGGGCTGGCCGCAACGTGCGCCTCGGCCTGCAGCGTAGGCAACGTCAGCGCTTCGAGATCTGGAGCAGGGGCGGCGGGCGCGGCCGACGCGGGGTTTGACCCGAGCGGGGTGGGCGAGCTCAGCGCGCTGCGACCCACGTAGAGGGCGCCCACGCCTAACGCCACCACGAGCCCCAGCAAGGACCAGCTGACGCTCAGCTTGCCCCGCTTCCCGCCGCGGCGGCCGTGGGGCGGCGCCGGATCCGTTTGGGTCAGCATGGCGTCGCGCTCTACATTGCTCCCGCTCCCCGACTCTTCCAGGTCGGCGTTCGGCGCAGGTGGATGCACCGAAAACGCGGTAGCCTGCCTGAACGCCGAAGGGGGCCGCGGCAAATGCGGGATACCGGTCGGGACCACGTGCCCGGCTCGTTCGGCGGCGTGCAGCAGCTCGAGCAGCGCAGCGCCGGCCGTTGCCGGGCGCCCGTCTGGCTCTTTGTGCAGCATGTGCAGGACGGGCGCGTCTAGCTCAGGTGACAGCTCCGGGCACACCTCCGAGGCACGCGGCGGAGCCACGGTGAGGTGAGAGACCAGGACCGCTAACGGCGACTCACCCGTGAACGGCACTTGCCCGGTCAGCATTTCGTGACAGAGCACACCGAGCGCGTACACATCGGAGCGCCCATCGACCTTTTCGCCGCGCGCTTGCTCGGGTGACATATACAGCGGGGTACCAATCGGCACTCCGCTCACCGTGTGCACCGCCGAGTCTCCCAGCAGCTTGGCCATGCCGAAATCGAGCAACTTGGGCACGGTCTCGCCGCTCGCCTCCCAGGCCAGGAAAATGTTCTGCGGCTTGAGGTCCCGGTGCACCACGCCGGCCGCGTGAGCCGCGTCCAGCGCTTCCGCGATCGGGCGCAAGAGCTGCAACGTCGTGGCCACGTCGCAGCGCTTCTCGCGTCGTAGAAAGCGATCGAGCGGATCGCCATCGAGCAAATCCATGACGTAAAAATGGCGCCCGTTCGGCAGCCTGCCGAACGAGAACACGTCGACGATGTGGCGGCTGCGGATATGGTTGGCTGCCTGCGCTTCCGAAATGAACCGCAACACCGCGTCGGAATCCATGCCGGCGGCCTGGTGCAACACCTTGACCGCCGCCCGGCGCCGGAGCACAGGGTGCTCCGCCTCGTACACCGCGCCAAAACCGCCTTCGCCTAGCTTTTTCAGCAGGCGGTATTCGCCCGCCATCCGGCCGATGACATCCGCCGGGGTGGTCGAATCAGCGTTTGAAGGGGATTCCGCCATGGAGGCCTACGAGGCGCGGGGGATGCTAGCACGGCGCAGCCAGGCGGTGTCTTGCCGTTGACGTTCGGCTAGAGTCCGCGCCGTGCCCCGCACCCCCGTGCCCGCGTCGGGCTCTCGACTGCGCTCCGCCGCTCTGGCAGCGGCCGTCTTGAGCGCGCTCACGGTGACCGCCAAGTCGACACGGGACGCACTATTTTGCGCGTACTTCCCTGCCAGCGAGCTACCGAAGGCGATGCTCGCCGGAGCTGCGCTATCGGCGCTGTTTGCCCTGGCGACTGGCCCCACCCTGCGTCGCCGCGGGCCCTCCGCCGTGCTGCCACCTCTATTGTTCTTGAACGCGATCGGCTTGCTCGCCGAGCACGCCGCGTTGACGGCGGCGCCGCGCGCGGTCGCCCTGATCTTGTACCTCCACATCTCGGCCATCACGGGCCTCGTGCTGAGCGGGTTCTGGTCGGTGGTGAACGAGCGTTTCGACCCGCACGCCTTGCGGCTTTCGATTTCGCGCATCGGTCTGGGCGGCACGGTGGGTGGCTTCATCGGTGGCCTCACCGCCGAGCGCATCGCGACCTGGGCCGGAGCCCGCCACACGCTGCTCGAGCTGGCAGTCTTGAGCTCGCTGGCCGCCGTCGCGGTTCGCGCCCTGGGCCCGTCGCAAAGCGCGGAGCCCGCGAGGCTCGACACTGCCAGGCCGGCCCTCGCCTCCAGCTACTTGCGCGAGATCGCGCTATTTGTGGCGCTGACAGCGCTGGCCTCGAGCGTGGTCGATTTTGCTTTCAAGGCGCGCGCCATGGAGCGCTTCCAGAGCCCCGAAGCGTTGATGCAGTTCTTCGCCTTGTTCTACACGGGGACGAGCCTGCTCAGCTTCCTGGTGCAAGCGACGCTCACTCCACGCTTGCTCGATCGAGCCGGGCTCGGCGTAGGGCTGGGCGGCTTACCTGCGTCGCTGCTGGCGGCGGGTGTGCTGGCGCTTGCCGTGCCCGGGCTCGCCGCGCAAGGCGTGCTGCGGGCAGCGGATGGCGCGCTCGTGGGCTCGCTCTATCGTTCCTCGTACGAGCCGCTGTATACGCCCATCGCGCCCGAGCGAAAGCGCTCCGCCAAGTCGCTCATCGACGTGCTCGTCAATCGGCTTGGAGACGGGGTCGGTAGCCTGATCGCGTGGGGACTGGTGCTGATCCTGCCGAGCGCGGCCACCACCGGCGCCAACGCCGTGGTCGCCGTCATGGCCCTCTTGGCGCTCTTGGTCGCCAGCCGGCTGCGCCGCGGCTATATCGCCGAGCTCGCCCAAAGCTTGCGCTCGGGGGCAGTCGTGCTCGACGAAGCCGGCGTGCAAGATCAGACGACGCGCCTGACCCTGTCGCGCACCCTGACGGACATAAATCGCGAACGGCTGCTGGCCGAGATTGAGCGGCAGCGGGCTCTCGCGGCCGATGCCGCCAAGGCGGCCGCCGAGGCGGGCCAGCTCGAGAGCGCCGCTTCGAGCCCCGTCCCGCACGAGACAGCGCAGCGCTCGGCGCGCCTCAGCGAGCCCGCGCCGGGGCGCCCGCATTCGGAGCGCGCGAAGGAGGCCGATGCGAGGCTGCAAAGTTGGCCCGCACGGGTGTCCGATCTGCTCTCCGATCGGCCCGAACGAATTCGCGGTGCGCTCGCCCACACCGACCCGGCCTTGGCCGCTTTCGTGATCCCCTTGATTGCTCGCGATGATGTCGGCGCTCAGGCCATGAACGCGCTCGGTTCGTTCGGTGCTCGCGTCATCGGGCAACTCGCTGACGCACTGCTCGACGCGGAACATCATTCGCCGACGGTGCGCCGGCGCTTGGTGCGGGTGCTCGCCACGTTTCAGAGCCCCCGGGCAGCAGCAGCGCTGGCGTCCGCGCTGGACGACGCGGAGTTCGACGTCCGCTGCCAGGTGGTGCGCGGTCTTGAGGAGATGGCCGAGAGCGGCGTGGTGACGCCCTTGGCCCGAGCCACCGCGGTGGCCGCAGCGGCACGCGAGCTTGGCGCCAACGACAACACGGCCAACGCAGAGCGCGTCGAGCATGCGTTGCGCCTATTGGGGCTGGTGTTCGACCGCGAGGCCTTTCGGCTCTCGCGAGCGGCCCTGTCGAGCACTGACCCTAAGCTGCACGGCACCGCGCTCGAGTACCTCGACAACGTACTGCCCTCGGCGATCAAGAGCGCGTTGTTTGCGGTGTTGCCGTCCCAGCCCTCGCATACGTCGCCGCGCGTGGAGCAGGAGCTGCTCGAGGAGTTACGGCGCACGATGGCTTAGTTTTGGTGCCCACCCCCCGCGGGGGCGCCAGTTGGGGGGCCCCCCGGCCCCCCCCCACCCCCGCCACCCGCCCGGGGGGCGCGCCGGGGGGGGGCCCGGGGGGGGGAGCGCCGGGCGGGGGGGGTGGGGTGTGGGGGGGGGGTTGCG
>JANOIG010000250.1:0-13067 GCA_031407405.1 Deltaproteobacteria bacterium | reverse complement strand
TGGTAGGCCACAGCGATTGCCGAAGACCACTTGGACCAGGTGGTAACCCAACGGGTACGCCCCTCCGAGGTATTTACCCCAGGTCGAGTCTGCTGCGATGGGGTCCCTCGCATAGATGAGCACGTGGCTCTCTGAGCCTCCGAGGAGCCACGAGGGGGGCTCGCGCATTTCGCTTTGCAGGGTGAGCGGGCCACTGTCAGGCGCCAGCGCCACGAAGAATCCGAGGGCCACTCGCTCGAGCGTGTCCGAGCTGGTGAACGCCTCATTCGGAGGGGGCAACAGCATGTCCAGGCTGAACTGAGCCGGAAAGTCCCCGACCACGGGAGCGGATTGTCCCACCGCACCGGAGAAACACGGCTCGTACTGGACCTGCACGAGGACTTCAGTGTCGCTGCCGCAGGCGCGCTGACATTCGGCCCAAGCTTCGATGGCCTCCACCTCGGTGCACTCGGGGATGTACCCACAGGCCTCCAGGCAAGCGAGGTCGGGGCCGCCAGGGCCCGCGCTCGGCGCGCTGCCCGACGCGGAGTACGAACAGGTCAGCACCGGACCCGAACAGTCGTCCTCGGGCGAGCTGGTGAGCCACAACACGCCCACGTCCGCCTCTCCCGCACTACTGCGGAGCGCCGCGACCCGACCCTCGAGGGTCAACAGCGGCTCGCCAGGATAAGTTGGGTCGACTTGCGCGTCGCAGGCCTGACCGGCAAACGTCGCAAGCAGTAGCGCGCCACCTCGATATATACCCACGCACTTCATCTTCGCAGCTCTCCTCGTTTTTGACCCCACCGCGGAGCCTTCGCTAGGTTCGGTGCGCGAGGCCGGCGATTTGCTACCAGAGTGGGTAAAATCGGCCCTCTGCCCTGGCTCCTGACGGGGATCACCGCGGCGGCTTCCGTCCGCGCACGATCGGGACGTGCCACACGGCCTCGGTGGCGGCAGATCACCCGCTGGTGAATTCCGGATCGGCGGTGAATTCGAGCGCACTCAGCACGCGCACGCCGTGACGGAGCAGGCCAGTGAAATGGCGACGGTTCTCGGTCACGACGGTGCCCACGCCCGCGAGTCGAGCCGATTCTGCAATGTGCGCATCGTAAAGGCGACCGCCTACGACGCGGTCGCGGACGAGGCCTTGCAGGAACTCCAAGCGCTGGGCTACAGGCAGGTCACAGACCGTCCACCGTGCAAGTACGTCGTCCCGGAGAATTCGAACGGAATCCGTCGGAGTCAGCCGGTACTCCGGTGGTAGTCGAGTGGTCACCGCGAAAAACTCGAGGCAGCAGTGCCATGAGGTAGCAGGTGACTGTACACGACCCGTAGCAACGGCTCCGAGCACGCGCAGCGCCGCCTCCGAGGTAGCTCCAAAGTCGATCGTGCCCGCGACGATCACGCTGGTGTCGAAGAAAATCGTACTCACCAAGGCCAGCGATTCCGTTCCTCATCAATCAGAGCGGAGATATTTACTTCTACCTCCGAACGTTCGTCAGCTGGCACCACCGGCCGCGCCACCCAACGTTCCCCGATCCTGACGAGCTCCGGACCGCGAACGCGTGGAATGAGCCGGACCGATACATCGTCGAGCACGATGTCTATCTCCGTACCGGGACGAAGACCGGCTCTGGCACGAATCTCAGCAGGAATTACCACGCGTCCTGCCTTATCTATGGTCGTACTCATGGTAATTAAATACCATTTTAATGGCAGAGCGTCAATGTTCAATATTTACGGAGTATTGCGTGCCCCTTCGGCTCGTCGCGCAGTCGCTCCTCGTTACGAGGTCGAGGCTCGGCGGGGGGCGTCCGGGGGTTGGCTCGCGCGCACTGCGCTGGCCGGGCCGTGGATCGCCGGATGCTCCTTGCCGAGCTCGAGGGCCACGAGCTCGAAATGCTTCCACAGCGCAGTCACCCGCGCCGCAGCGCCTTCGAGACCACCTTGCTCGGCCTCCTGCTGCAGCATTTCTGCGGTATGGGCCATGGCGTCGGCACCTAGGGCCCAACAGCCTCCCTTCATCTTGTGCGCGTGTTGACGGACGCTGTCCGCGCTGCCAGCCCTGACCGCCGCCTCCAGGCAGTCGAGCTGCTCTGGTATCTCGGTCAGGAACAGCATGACCAAGTTGGCTGAGCGCGGAATGTTCGGATCGAGCTCCATCAGTGCGCCGCCCGCGTCGCTCGGAGCGCTTTCGGGCTGCGCCTTCGCCTCTACGGCCGACCGAATCTGGACGTAGCGTTTGAGCATTTTTTCCAACGAATGGGACCGCAAGGGCTTCGACAGATAATCGTCCATTCCGGCCGCAAGCACCTTGTCCCGCTCACCCGCCATGGCATGTGCGGTCAGCGCGATGATCGGAGTGTGCTTCGATTCGCCTTCCCAGAGCCTAATCTCCCGCACTGCCGTGTAGCCGTCCATGATCGGCATTTGGCAGTCCATCAGCACGGCTGCGTATTGTCGCGCTTTCACCTTTTGCAGCGCCTCGAGCCCGTTGTTGGCAAGATCGACGTTGTAGCCGGCCTGCTCGACTTGCTCGGTGGCAACGAACTGATTTATCTTGTTGTCGTCCACGATCAAAATCGTCAAACCATGCCGCTCCACGTCTGGGCTCGCGTTGTGTGTGGGACGCTGATCGCGCTTTCGCCCGCTGAACGTGCCCATTAGGCAATCGTAGAGCTCGCTGAACCGGAGCGGTTTGGCAATCTGAGCGGTGATTTCGTCCTCCACCTCGGACAGTGGAGCGCCAGCACCGAGCTGCGTCAGCACAATCAGCGGGAGTTTTGCGGCTGGGTGGATGACCCGCAGCTGGCGTACGAACTCTTCGATGCTGATGTCACGCAGCTGTGCCCCGACCACAGCCACGTCGAACGCAGCCAGATTGGTGTCGGAGTCCTTGAGCCGCGACAATGCGGGTTTGCCAGCCTGGAAGGCCTCGCAGGACAACCCCCAAGCTCCCATGTGCTCTTCGATCACCCGACACCAGCGTTGATTCGCTTCCACTATTAGCGCGTGTTTGCCCAGCGGTAGCAGCGTGGGCCCGGCCTGTGTTTCCAGTGCCGACGTTCCCACGCGGATGGTAAAGCAAAACTTGCTTCCCATTCTAGGCGCGCTCACCAAGCTGATGCTACCTCCCATCATCTCCGTCAGGCGCCGGGAGATCGCCAAGCCGAGGCCGGTGCCACCGTATTTCCGCACCATGGACCCGTCGACCTGAGAGAAGGCATCGAAAAGCGACGACTGGTGCTTGGGATCGATGCCGATGCCCGTGTCGTGAACGACGGTGCGCAAGACGAAAGACGACTCATCCTGCGAGTCGAGAGTGAGCTCGACGTACACTTCACCCGTTTCGGTAAACTTGATGGCATTGCCTACCAAATTGTTGAGAATCTGGCGGTAACGATCAGGATCTCCAGTCACTATGGCCGGCACGTCTGCGGAACGGTGGTAGACGAGCTCTATGCCCTTGTCATGGGCGCGCCCTGCGAGGAGCTCTGCAACTTCCTGTAGCACCACGGCAGGATCGAACGGGGCGGACTGGATTTCGTACTTGCCGGCTTCCATTTTGGAAAAGTCGAGCACATCGTTGATGATGGTCATCAAGGCGCCCGCAGATGCATCAATGGTTTCCGCGTAGCGCCGCAGCTTGCCTTCGAGTGGCAGCCTCAATATCAGGCGAATGACGCCGATGACACCGTTCATGGGTGTCCGAATCTCGTGGCTCATGTTGGCCAAGAATTCGCTTTTCAGTCGCGACGCCTCGAGGGCGGCTTCCATGGCTGTCTTGAGCTGGGCCATGGCCGTTTCGTTGGCCTGTTGCATGTGATTGAACGCGCCGGCCAATAGCTCGAGCTCATCGTTGCTGGCGATGTCGACGCGCACGCCGTTCTTGCCCTCGGCAATCTCATTGGCGGCCCGAGTCAGGCCTCGCAAGGGCTGTGTGATGCGTCGAGCGGTGCGAATAATCAGTGCCAGCCCGATCACTGAGCTCGAGAGCACGCTGAGGGATAGCCAGCCGAGGAGCGCTCGGCGGGTGCCTTGCGACTCCGCCCTCACCTCGTGCAACGCCAGACTCAATGGCTCGGTGCTGAACCCGTATAGAATGACGCCCAGAACCTCCGTGCCGAGGGTTACGGGGCCCGCCACCTCTAATACCTCGACACCAAACTGGGTCACGCGCCGCTGCCGAGGCTCGGCCGACGTCCAGCTCCCCGCGGGCAAGCTCACCTCGTGCCAGCTGGCGCGCGCGACGTGGGGAGCGGCATTGCCGACCCGAGTAGTGGGTGATGAATAGGCCCAGGGTTTGCCATCTTGGTCCACGAACAGCCCGTAGACGAGCCCTGGGTCTTCCTCCATCGTGCGCTGAACCAGCGCCTGCACGTCACCCAGCGCGTTGTCCGTCACGAGCGCGGTCAGCGCCAGAGCGTGGTTGTCCACGAGGACCTTGGCTTTGCTCGCGATATGCGCCGTGACCCGTTCTTCCATGGCAGCCAGGCGGGCCTTTTCCGAGACATGATGTAGCCAGGCAACCACAGACAGGATCGAGATAGCCGTCAACGTGAAGACGCTCGAGGTAATTCGCAGCAGCTTTTGCTGGAGTCGGGGCTTCGCGGAAGAATTCATGATCTGTGGCGCACCTTCCCAAATCGTTTCGGTTCAGCCACGGCTGCTCACCGAGAGGCTCGACATCCAGGAACGGTCGTGTGTTCAGTGCCTTGACTCGGATCCCAACGCGTCCGAGCTCAAAGGGCGCGTCCGTGCTGTCGCACACCTGAGGCCCTGGTGGACGCAGAGGTCCTCGGGTGTCTCACCTAAAATGGTGCCGCCAACGCAGCGTTATTTTATCGTGCTAATGTTAACGTTGTGGCGAGCACGGGTCCGACCAGCGGGGCGATTGAAAAGTCTGCTCGTTTCAGGGTTTTAGTGATCGATGATGATTCGATTGCCCGCGATCTCTTGTGCAGCACGCTCGAGGCGGCCGGCCACATTGCATACGGTCTTCCGTCCTCGATCGGCGCCACCCGCTGCATTTTCGAAAATAGGGTAAATGTCGTCGTCCTCGACGTCATGATGCCCAATATCAATGGCGACAAAATTGCCAAAGTGCTGCGTAATAATCCCCAGGGTTCAGCACTGGCCATCGTGCTCGTGTCGGGCCGGTCCCACGAGGAGCTCAGGGGGCTGGCTGACGCTGCTCAGGCCGATGCCGTGGTGAGCAAGCGAAACATTCGCTCCGAGCTGGTTCGTGTGGTGACCCAGGCAGTAAAGCGCCGCGAGCTCCAAGAGGTTCAGCGCGACAGCGTAGGCTGAAGGGCAGGCCCCGGGTGTCCCGCTAAAGACCCAAACCGAGCTGGCCGTCTTTGATCCGAGGATGTTGTACAGGGCGGGAAGCGACGCACCCATTCCGCGGACCAGGAAAAGGAAAGGGGCGTTCCGGCGATGGGTCGCGGTGGGCGGGCTGGTCACGTCGCTCGGCTTGATCAGCGCTTGCGCGAAGCCGCGCCCCGCCGCACCCGAAGCCATCGCGCCCGCGGTCACGTTCAATGACCCGCCGCACCGGGCTGGCCAGGACACGATCACGATTCTGATCCCGGCTCGACCCACCTCCAAAGAGCTGTGGAGTGAGTTGGTCGTCGAGCTCTCCGAGGAGTTCGACATCGTGACGGTGCCCGTGGATCTTCAGACGAGGGTAACGCACCTCGCGCAGAAACTCGACCAGACCCAGCCGGTTTGCGTCGTGGTGGTCGACAACCGGACCCTCAAGCTGTACCGCGAGCTCCAGCGCCTGCAGCCTCAACGCGAGTTCCCTCCGGTCGTCGTGCTGATGACCTCGTTTCTGGATCAGGTCATCGGCACTGTGCGCTCTTCCACTGGAATTGCCTATGAAGTGCCGGCGGTCAGCAGCTTCGTGGCGCTGCGACAGGTGTCGCTGCGCGAAATCAACACGGTGGGCGTCCTGCATCGCGAGATGTTCGGCTCGCTGGTGGCGGCGCAGACGCAGCTCGCCAGCGTGGAAAAGCTCACTCTCGTGGGACAGGTGGTGAGCAATCGCCCAAAGCCCAAAGAGGTCGAGGAAGCCCTGCTTACGCTCATAGAAGATCAGCACGTGGATGCGTTGTGGGTGCTCAATGACAACGGCCTGCTCACCCGCGAGCTCATTGCCGACAGTTGGCTACCCATCCTCGAGGAGTATCCTTTGCCCGTCGTGGTGGGCGTTTCCGCGTTGGTCCGGGCCGACGTCCATTTCGGAGCTCTGGCTGTCCTCCCCGACCACCGCGAGCTAGGTGTGCAGGCCGCCAACATGATCTTCGACCTGGCCAATCAGGGCTGGAAACTGGACAACAACAGGGTCGAGTTGCCCATCGGGCTCAAGACAGTCGTGGATGTGGCGTACGTGCGCGACAATTTCGGCTTACGCCCCGGCGCCTTGGAGAGGATCGACCGGGCCATCCAATAGGAGCCCTGCGGGCAGCCGCCCTCCGACCCCGGGCGAGTGCCCGGGGAACTCAGCGCGCTGCGCGCCTCAGCGTGCCAAGTAGATCTCGGTGAAATCCGCCGCAACTTGCGTCGGGGTCTTGGTGCCGTCTCGGAGCGTCACCATCAAGGCCCCCCCATGGTTACCAATCCAGGGTGGCACGGGTACGGCGCTGCCGGTGTCCATTCCGCTGGACAGCTGGCCATACGCGGCCCGTAGGGATGAATCCGCGAATGCCGTGCTCGGGTCGTCGAACATCATGCCGGGTGTGGAGCCTTTTTTAGTGCTGAAACCCGCCTGAACCGCGCTCGACAGGGCAATCCTCGCGAACTCAATCGCGAGGTCCAGCTGAGGAGACGTCTTGTTGAGGGCAAACACGTCGACGCCATAGTAGAAAGCGCCGCTAGAACCTGGAGAGGGCACGACGTCAAAGTCGATGCCGGGTCGCCAACCGAGCTGCACCAAGTAGCCCTTCGCCCAGTCGCCATGAATGAACATCCGGGCCTCCCCGTCGATCAGTGCTTGGGCCGCCTCCGTCCAGCCGTGCTCGGAAGGCGCCACCCAGAAGCAGTCATTGTCCTGATAGTGAGCGATGAGCTCCAGCGCGGCCAGGAAGTGTGGGGTCGGATCGGTGTCACTGCCATCCAGCACCGACACAGGGAGCAAACCCTGGAGCAGGATGCGGTAGACCCAATCAGCGGGCGCTAAAGCCAGCGGCTTCGGTCCCGTCTTTCCTCCCGCCACGTAGTCGTCGCAGACCTGCGTCAGCGCCGTGAGAGTCGTGGGCGGATTGGGCATCAGAGCCTTCGAGTAGTGAAGCGTGTTTTCCCGGTGCAAGTTCATCGGGAAGCCCATCACCTGACCGTCCGCGGTCAAGTTGTTGACGACTTGCGGAAATACGGCGGCCAGGCCCTCGGAGAGCTCCGGGGCCGTGCTCAGATTCAAAGCCGTATAACCCCCGTTGCCGTCGTCGAAAGAGTTGACCAGATTGTAGAAGTTTTCTTGACCGACGTCCCAGTCCTGATCTTGAAACTGCGCGGTGCGTGCCGCTTGCCCTTGTGCGAGGGCCACCACTTCGACGGTTGCACCGGTTTGGGCCTGGAAGGCCGCCAGCGTGACCTGCAAGGCTTCCTGCTCGCTCGCGCTAGACCAAGATGAGGCGACCTTGAGCACCCCCGGATCCTCGTTTGCGCCGCCCGTGCCTCCAGTCCCGCCCGTGGCTCCAGCACCGTCCACGCCGGGATCGCCCCCGCTACAACCCATGTTTACGCAAAGCGCGGCTAAACACACCCCCAAACCAGCATTTCTCAACATCGATCGTGTCCTTTAGTTAGCAATTACAATCGGTCGACGATTCTCTGATCGAAGACCTCCCAAACAGACGAGGTACCAATGATTCGGGCCCCATCGCGAGCCAAGATGACCGGGCCCGTGAGGCCCGTGTACTGCATTTTCCGCCCCTCGAGATTGAGCTGGCGAGCTTCTTCAAATTTGTCCCACGGGATCAAGACGCCCCCAAAGGACGCCACGTTGACGATGGCCTCTGCTGTACCGAACGGCAACGGTGCGCCGCCCTGCTGAGCCGCTCGATCCAGCGCTATCAAAAGCACGGCCGTGGCGTCGTAGACAAAAAATGCAGGGTCGAGGGGCAGGTCGCCCGATGCTTCCATGAAGCGCTGTTCAAACACGCTGCGAGTTCCTCCAAACACTTCGGGGGCGATACCAACGGCGTTCCCAATCGCCCCGGCGCTCGCGTTCAGGAGAAAGATATCGGTCTTGAGGCGAGGCGTCAGGTACCAGCGGGGCGGCCCCTTGGCACCGCGTAACGCGGCCAATCCCATGGCCAAGCGCGCGGCGGGGCGCGGATGCATCGCGAGCATGACGCCCTCGGTCCCGGCCTCCAGCGAGGCGTAGAGCTGCGCTGCCAAGCTCTCGAAGTCAGCCGCTCCCTCGTCGACTGTAATGAGCAGATCGACGGCGCCATCCCGACCGAAGCGGTCTGAGAACGCGGCGCCCAGCTCGGAGTGGTAGAGGTCATTCGCCACCACTGCCCCGACTCGCGCAGTCCCTTCATCGCGCACGAGCTTGGCCAAGTTCTCGCCCAGCACCTTGGTCGTCGGCGTCATGCGAAACCAGGGTTCCGTCGCACTACCCACCCCCTCGGTGGTGATGGACTCGAGCGGCGACACGAGAGGGATCCCGGCCGCAAGGAAACTGGCAAATACGGGTGCCGCGACCTCATCTCCGCCAGGTCCGACCACGGCTACCACGCCGTGATCGATGAGGTCTTCGGCGGCCTGCACCGCGCGCTCCGGGTCACTGAAGGTATTGCCGAAGCGTATCTCGACGGGAAGACCGCCGACACCACCTGCGCGATTCATTTCGGATACTGCCAGCAGACTTCCCTTCTCGAGGTTTGCCGATAGCGCAGCCGCTTCGCCGGTGTAGGGCAGTAACACGCCAATCTTTACGCTGGCACCTCGCGGACTAGCCGGCGCACACGCGAGGCTACCGCCCACCAAGACGGACAGCAGCATGCCAAAGGATTGGGACGGATTAGAGTTGCTCAAGCGACGTTCTTTAGACTCGGCAGATGTTAACAAACCTTGACTCAAAACCGTCTGGACGCCGCCAACTCCAGCATGCGGTCGAGTCATACGGAGCTACAGCTCCTGACTGACCTGGAGCCATAACGTGCGCGGCATCAGGGGGTAGTCGACGCCACCTAGCCCGGGGTCGACCAAATCCAGGTCGAACAAGTTTCGCACCTGAAGCTCGATGAGGGTTTCCTTGCCCCGCAGCAGCTCGGCCCCGGTGTAGGCGGCGCGGGCGTCGACTTGAACATAACTGGGCAGGTAGTACCGACTACCATTGGCCAAGGTATTGTCATCGCTCGAGGCACGTGGGCCCGCATAGGTCATTTCGGCACCTAGGGTCATGGGCAAGCGTGGCACCCACGCCGCACCCGCGTGCAGCACGAGCTCTGGAAACACGACCCCCTCGGAGCCAAACAGCTGAGCGCGGTAACCCGGTTCACCCAGGTTCCGCTGCGTTTTTTGCAGCGTTGCGTTGGCGTAGGCGCGGACTACCCTGCGCAAATTCAGAACGGCTTCGGTCTCCCAGGTCAACGTGTCGAGAGTGGCGATATTGGCAGCGGTGAGATTTAGCTCGCGTTGAGTGAACTGAACCGAGTCATCCACGATGCTGTAGGCGACTCCGGTACTGAGCCGCAGCTGTCTTACCGGCTCGTAAATCACCTGAGCCTCGAAGGTGTCAATATACTGCGGCCTCAATTGGTCGTTGCCGACGATATCCCCTACGACCAAGGGTGTGGAATAGAGCTGCAGTGGCGACGGCGACTTGAAAGCGTTGCCGTACAAAAGCTTGATGTTCAATTGGTCAAACGGCGAGAGCACCACCCCGGTGCGGCCACTGATTTGTCCGCCGTACACCGAGTTGTGGTCCCACCTCAGACCGGCAGTCAGGCTGACAGGCACCCAGCCAGGCGTGTAGATGCCCTGGACCTGATAGCCCACATTCTGGAGCTCCACCCGCTCTTCTGCTTCTGCCGCGACATTCGGAGTGTCGTTCGACTTACTGACCTGCTCGGTGCTGGGTAACTGCTCGGAGTCCAAGCTGAAGCTACCCTCGGTGACGAACGAAAGCTCTGCTAGTGGCGCCCAGTTCGCGCCGACGCGAGACTCCAGACCCCGATAGCCGAACTGCCGTCGCACGTAGAAGGTCCGGCTATCCACTTCCACTCGGTCCCGCGCCGTCGGGCCTCCCGCAAACACGGCAGTGTCGACATTGAAGCTCAGGGTCTCGAGGACGTTTAGCTCCAAGCGGGCGCGGGCGAAACCGTGCACGAGCGAAAGACGTCCGATGGCCTCTCGACCTTGTTCATCGGTCCCGTTGACCAGCTGGTACCAGTCTGCGAACTCAGTCGCCGTATCGAGCCCGGATAAGTAGCCCGTACTCTGCACCACCATGTCGTCAGTGAGGCGATACTTCAGGTTCAGCAGCGCACTGCCGCCGTTTCGGCGAGCCTCGTGTGACACCAAATCGGTGGTGTAGGCGGGCACCCTGGGCAGAGGAGAGGACCCTGGCAGTGGCAAGCCGCTCCGGTTTTCGCTATCCAAGGACAGCGCGGCCAAATAATCCAGCCTTCCGTACTCCCCGCCCACGAGCACCTCGCCGCTGCCGCCCGCACGCAGGTCCTTGCCCCCAAGAAAAGCGGCCCGCACCTTGGCCTGGTCAGCCTCCCTGCCGCTCTTGGTGATGACATTGATGACGCCGAGAAACGCGTCCGCACCGTACAAAGCCGAGGCCGGGCCTCGAATGATCTCGATGCGGCTCACTGCTGAAATGGGTATCAGCTCCGGGCCCAGCAGGTTGGTGGACGACTGGCGAAATGCAACGCTCTGGCCATCGATCATGACCTTGAGCAGGCCGCTTTGGGAGCGCAGGCCACTGCTCACTCCACGCAAGGCCGCGTCCGGCATGATGTGGTCGTCAATCACATAGAACCCCACCATGTGCCGCAGCGCCTCCGCCACACTTCGGTACCCCCAGAGCTCGATGTCCTCGGCCGTGATGACGCTCATGCTGGCAGGCGCCTTGGTTAGACTGACCGCCTCTTTGGTCGCGGTGACCACCTTTAGCTCGATCTCGAATAGGTCCACGAGGGACAGGCTCTCGAGCGCATCAAAGTCAGTCTCGGCGAGGCTCACCTGTTCCGCCGTTTTGCTTTCGGCCCGGGCGATGCCCGAGAGGGCCGCCCAGCCGAAGGCGAATAAAGCGGTGTACCCCCGAGCCATTGGGCTTCTGAACGGCGAGCCGCTCGCCCCCTAAAGGATCCCCGACCTCTAGCCATCGTCCGGTTTCGACGCGGCCCTCCCCGGCTAGCACCTTTAGCGCCTACGAACGCAGGCCGTCAAATTGCCTGGGGATGGTGTCTGGGCGGCTGCAGTATTGTTCTTTCACATGACCTGGGGCACTCGGAGGGACTTCTGTTGCACGGCGGCCCTGCTGGCCTGGTCGGGGCTCCAGCCAAGATCAGGGTTGTACTCCGCCGCGCTCGCCGCGGAGGGCACGGTATACGTATTCGCCATTACCGACTTGCGGCCGCATGCCCTCCAGAAAATGTTTGAAGTTGCCATGCCCGGCCTGTCGGTCATGGCTTTCGGTAGGGTGGGAGACTTTTCGCGCGCACTAGAGGCAACGCCGCCGGACGGCGCGCTAGCTCCCGCACCCGTCTTGGAATCCCTCGGTCAGAACCCCGTAGTTCAAGGCACCCACGGCGCCTCCCCGGTCGAGGAGTACTCGATTCTCTCTGAACAGCCCATCAGCCTATCCCAACTCGGGGACAAGACCATCGGGTGTCTGGACTTGCTGGGGCGAAAGAAACTCCCAGGCTTCGTCGCCAGTGTTCTAGGTCTGAATGTCGAGCCGAACCTGCAGCGTGTCACCAAAGTCGAAGATCTGCTTCAGCTGCTGCAATTTCGACGCGCGGACGCCATCCTACTTCCCAAGCGCTTCGTGGCCGACATGCAGGCACAGAGTAAGATGGAGTTCGCTGTGTTGGCTGTTCCAGGCGCCTTCGTCAAGCGGACAGCCATTGCCTTTCCCGGCAACCGCGGGGCGGTGGAGACTGCCATCAAGGCGCTACCGCCAGGTCTCAACTATCAGCTCGGCGTGGACGGCTGGAGCTGAACCTGGCGGGTGAGCTGGATTCATGCGGCATCTGGGCACCGGCCCCAGGCGCGAGTCACACACCTTGCGCCCCTGATTACGACCGCGACGGCTTACGTCCACTCACGATCGGCACGTGCCAGACCGCGTAGTGGTCGGGGTTGAGGATGCTGCCGATGATTTGATCGAAGAGCACTCTGGCTTCACCGGGCATGAGCGTCGTCTTCTGGCTGATGACCTCTGAATAGCCGTCGCGCCAGGCCCGCAGAATGGCCGCAAAGGTGGGGCGAGGGACTCGCAACGTGTCCACCACGACGTAGTCGACCCGCAGATCTTCCAGCCCCAATTGCTTGAGCAACGACCACGTGCGCCGGCCGACGCGCGCGTCCGTACCCGTGGCGTGTGTGTAGGCGATGGCCCCTTCATACCAGAGTCGATCCGGATCCAGAGCGCCCATCATCATGTGCAGCATGCCGTAATCTTCGCTGAGCAAGTGCACCCACCCCCCCGGCTTGCAGATGCGCTGGAGCTCACTCAGCACCTGCTCCGGCTCGGGTACAGCTTGCGTCACGTGACGGCAGACGACCAAGTCGAAAGCGGCCGACGGCAGCGCGAGCTCGAACGCGTCACCCTGTTCGAACGTCACACGCGGTGCCAACGCTGCATACCGCTGCCGCGCGTGCGACACCGAGCTCTCGAGAATGTCGACACCCGTGATGTGCGCCTCGGGATACAGCCCAGCGAGGCGAGCCGTGATCTCTCCGCTCCCGCAGCCGATGTCCGCGATGTTCGCGGCTCCCTCGACTCCGTAACGTAGGAAAAGCGGTTGCTCTTCTGGCCAGATCGCCGTGGCTTGTTCGGCGAGGTTTCGAAGCATCGATTCGTCGGCCATTTGCTGGGCCTGAGGATTACGTCCTTC
>JANOIG010000245.1:0-3395 GCA_031407405.1 Deltaproteobacteria bacterium | reverse complement strand
CCGGGGCAGAACGCGAACAAGCGACCGTCGCCACGCCCGTTGATCTCACACCAGCCCCCGGCGATGGGATTTTCGAAAAGGCCGACCGCGCTCAGCGACAAATTGGCCGCGTCGACCTTGCCGATGCCTGCGTACACGGGTTGGTCAGGGTCCCCCTCCGCCAGATACAGCGTTTCACTAGGGCTGTCAGCAGTGTCGGATACGAACGCCATGCCGAACCTTTTCCACCCGAGCTGCCCGGAGGCATATCCCGACGGCTCGCAGCGCAACGTGTCGAGGCTGAGTCTGAAGATTTCTCCACCGTAGAAGCCGATCCAGGCGTTATTTAGCCGGTCCACGGCCATCGAATTAGTGGGCGCCGTCGTGGGGCAGTCGATCGCGCCGAGCATTTCTGTTTGCAGGGTCCTGGGATCGAAGCGCAACAGAGCCCGCTCGACCGTCATGAGGTAGACGTACTGGCCTGCGTCGCAGGCAGCTTCAGAGTACTCGCCCGCACCAGGATCGGCGGAGATGCCGGGAATGTTCCCGAAACTCGATAACCTCTCCAAGCGCTCTGCATCAGACCCTCCCGCGGAGCAACCTAGCGCTCCACCCAGTGCCAAAAACACGAACCACCTCTTCATCGGTCTCTCCGTCGTTAGAGCCTCGCGCTAACAGCGACCCGCGCCCGGATCCAGAATACCACGATGCCTGCCGGAGGTGACGGTTCCGCTGGCGACGCGCATTAGATGAGGAATTCTAGCCTCGTTCACGGGTCCACCACTGGTGCAGCGGGTGCCGGCCGCCCGATTTTCGGAGAGCTACGTCCGCTGGTGACGGTCCTGAGTGACTGTATATGCATTACTGTGCATATGCACGTACATGCAACTCGACGTATTCCAAGCGCTCGCCGATCCGACGCGCCGCCGCATCGTGGAAACGCTGCTTGCCGGAGAGCAACAGGTCGCTGACGTCGTCGCGAAGGCAGGCATTCACCAGTCGGGCGTCTCTCGCCATCTCCGGATCCTTCACGACTCGGGCTTCGTCTTGATGCGACCGGACGGACAGCGGCGGTTCTACGCGCTTCGGCCGGCACCTTTTCGTAAGCTCGATGGTTGGCTCACCCCCTACCGTCAGCTTTGGGAGGCGCGCCTCGACCGCTTCGGGGCTGCGCTGGAAGACAGGGGCAAGCAACGCCGCGCCAAGGAAACCAAAGAAACCAAGGAAAGGAAAAAATCGTCATGAGCACACGAGGCGAAGGGCAGCGAGGCACTGTGGTCATCGAGCGGAGTTACCGCGCCAGCCTCGGGGACGTGTGGGACCTTTGGACTACCAAAGCCGGGTTCGAGTCGTGGTGGGGCCCACAAGGCTTCCGCGCTGAGGTCAACGAGCTCAACGCTCGCGTGGGTGGCGCGCTCCGCTACGAGATGATCGCCGACACCCCCGAGATGGTCGCGGCAATGAAGCGGATGGGGAGGCCAGCTGCCCACCCCACGAACGCCCGCTTCACCGAGCTCGAGCCGCGCGAGCGACTCGTCATCACCAACGTCATCGACTTCATCCCTGAGGTCGCCACCTACGAGAGTCAGATCGCAGTCGACCTTAGAGCAGCGGGCGACCAAGTGCGCATGGTCGTCACTCTGGATGCGATGCACTCTCAGGAGATGACCCGAATGCAGAAGGAAGGATTCAGCAGCCAGCTCACCAAGCTCGACTCGCGCTTCGGCTCAACCGCGCAGGGAACATGAACGATTCTTCGTGAACCGCGCTAGCATGGTTACTTGCCTGCGACCCACTCGTCGGTTGCGGTCAAGCCGCCATCGGTGAACGTCCACGTGATGCTCGAGTAGACGAGCGCGACCTCTTCATAGGCCGCCAGCTTCACGAGTTGCGCATCCTTGTTGTTCGGCATCACGTGGTGGATGCTGGCGATGAAGGCGTCCTTGAGCGTGATGGTGTAGTAGCGCTTGTCTGCCCCCGTCTGCGACGCCTGCCAGAACTCGATGGTTACGTCCTTGAGGGCCTCATTGCTGGCGAGGGCCTGATGCAAGAGGGGAGAGCTGGCGTCGACTTCCTTAGTGATCACGAAGGGCTTGTGCTGCCTCTTGCCCGTGGCTTGGCCCGACGCAGAATCCCGGGGGGACACGACGGTATGGTCGACGGCGATCACCATGATCGAGCTCTCTCGACCCTTTTGGGTGACGCTGCCCTTGATCGGGCCTTGCTTGGTTGCATTGATACGCACATACGCATTGGCTTCCGCCGAGGCGGACCCGGCTAGCGCCAGGCAAGTCGACACGGTGGCGAACATGGACATCAGACGCTGGGTTTTCATGCGGAACTTCCTCCCTTTTTGGTGTGGCGCGCCATGTTACTTGCCGAGAGAGGGGGCGGCCAATTTCCCGGACTGCACTGCGACCCCGGCCCGGGCAACGTCGGCCGAGCTCAGGCCCCCCCTTCCCAACCTTCATCGGCGGGGTGAGCCCGGAATTGGTACAGCAGCAACAGGTCATACATGATCTTGATGAGCCCGCCGATCACCAGGGGCCAACCAAATGCCGTCGCCGACAGCAACCAACCGGCAAGCAGCGGGCTCACGGCCGCGACCAGGCTGCGCGGGACGTTGGTTGCCGTCGCGGCGGCGGTGCGTTCTTCCGGTGGCACCACGCCCATCACGTAGGCTTGCCGCGCGGGCACATCCATGGACGCGAGCGACATGCGCAGGAGCAGCAATAATATAGCGAGCTTTGCGCTGGGCATGAACGCGGCCGCGACCAGAAACAGGTTCGCGGGCACGTGCGTGTACACCATCGTTCGGATCAAGCCGATGCGCTTGGCGAGGGGTGCTGAGGCCAGCTGGGAGAAGGCGGCCAGAGTGCTGGCGCCGAAGAACACCCATCCGACCGCCAGCGGTGAGAGCGCGAAGCGTTCAAACAACCAGAGCGCGAGCAATGATTGAAGGACGAAGCCGCCCCCGAATGAATCCAGGCTGAACAACAGTGAGAGCCGCACCACTACCGGACGGGAGCGGGCCAAGAGGGGCTGGCCACCCACCGGAGGCGCCTCGATCGCCGCGGGCAAACCGCGGTACACGAGTGCACACACCACACCGCTGGCCGCGTACAGTAGGAACGCCGTGCGCGGGCTGAGCGCAAAAAACCCCTCGTCTGCCGAACCGACAGCTCCACTGGCGAGCGCGCCCAACGCCCCCGCCAGGTTGCCCGCTAAATTGTAACGAGCGAAAACGCTCGTCCGGCTCGCCGCAACCACGGCCTGGCTCAGCACCGCTTGCTCCGTGGGCAAGAAGACGCTCACGTCTCCAGAAGAGGGGTTGAGCGTCCCGATTGCAGCGACGATGATGAGCGGCCAAAAGGCGCTCAGGCCCGAGAAGCTCAGCCCCGTGACGACCATGAGGG
>JANOIG010000224.1:0-3292 GCA_031407405.1 Deltaproteobacteria bacterium | reverse complement strand
CACGGCGAGCTGACATACGTATATTTTGACAAATCGTACGTATATGTCAAGTCGGCGCCTGGGCTCGCGCCTGGCGGCTGCGCTTCGCCATGCAATTTGCCGCTCGGCTCTCAGCTCGGCTCACGAGCGGTAGCGCCGTTGCCGTTGCTCGGCCTGCACGCGCCGCGGTTTGATGCGGGGCTTTCGTGGGCCCTTCTGCGCCCCGAAGTCGGCAGTTAACCAGGCTCGACCTTTGGCGCCTCCTCGGGGTTGCGGGCGGGGAATGGTAGTGATAAAAGTAATACTATCGGTAATACCATGGTAACCCGCAAAACCGCACTCTCGATTCCGGAAGAGCTCTTGGCAGAGGTGGATCGCGCCGCAGCGCAGCGAGGTGAGTCTCGCAGCGGCTACATCACGCAAGTGCTTCGACGGGCCGTTAGGGCTCGACGGGATGCTGAAGTGACGCGACGACTCAACGAAATGTTTGCAGACGACGAGGCGCGTAAGGAGCAAAGTCGAACTGCCGAGGCAATGGATTCGCTCGGATCCGATTGGTCGGAGGAGGGCTGGTGACCGCGCAGGGCCAGGTTTACTGGCTTTGCTTTGCGGGTGACGGATCCGAGCCGCAGGGTAGGCGCCCGGCGGTTGTCGTGCAGCACGACCGTTTTAACCAAAGCGCAATCAACACCTCGGTGGTTGCGGCGATCACCTCGAACCTGCGCCTTGCAGCGATGCCCGGCAATGTGCGCCTGCGAAAGCGCGAAGCAAACTTGCCGCGGCCAAGTGTCGTCAATGTCACGCAGCTCCGAACCGTCGATCGTGAACGCTTGACGGAGCTTGTGGGTAGGCTGAGCCCCAATCGGCTGGCGGAGGTCTTGAGCGGCATAGCTCTCGTCCTGGGTCTGGAGTACCGCACTGAGGGCTGAATCGGGGCGGCCCTGCAAGGAGCTTCGAGACGAACATGGCGCACTCGTCCACGTCGTCGGTCGCCCCACTTGCGCCGCTGCCGTTCCTGGTGGCTCCCGACGCCCGGCATTCGCAGGGTGAGCGACGCCTGGCTGCGTTGGGGAAAACGAATCAGCGCCGACCCATTGCGGTTGTCTTCACTCTTCGGGGTACGCTGGTGCGGGTGATCTCGGCACGTGACATGAGTCGGCGCGAGCGGAAGATTTGTGAGCAAGCGAGCACAGAAGCCTGAGAAGGCGCTTCCCAAGTTTGCAAGCGAGGACGCTGAACGTGCGTTTTGGGCCAAGCATGACACGCTGGATTATTTCGCTTGGGAGAAAGCGGAGCAGCCCATTCTTCCGAATCTGAAGCCATCCACGCAATCCATCTCCTCGAGGTTGCCCATCTCCCTGTTGGAGGAGCTCAAGACTCCGGCGAACCAACGGGATGTTCCGTACCAATCACTGATGAAAATCTACTTGGCCGAGCGTATTGAGCGCGAGCGCGGCCGCAAAGCATCGTAGAACGATCGGCAGGCGCTTGGCCTCAGCTCACGAGTGGTAGCGCACGCGAGCGTTGTTCGACGTTGAGCCGCCGTGACACCGTGGACTGCACGCTGGGCGCCGCCGTGGGCGGTTTGAGCCGGGGCTCTTGTGGGCCCTTCGTGCTGTAGCCGAGCGCTTCGAAGGCTTTGCGGTAATCGGAGAAGGTACCGCCGGCTTGGACCGCGTCCCAGACGGCCAGGCCTTCGGCTTCGGCGCCTTGCGCCAGCACGTATTCGACCCAGGCCCACTTGGCGCTGGTGGAGCGCACGTCGGCGCGACCCTGCAGGCCGCGCTTGAGGCGCTCGAGGCGCTTTTGCACGACCGCGATACCGGCGAAAGCTTGGCCGTCGAGGGGGGTGCGGCGCTTGGAGCAAAAGGGCGCGATGCCGAGCGCCACCGGCAGGATGCGCGACAGCTTCGAGACGAAGACGGCGCACTCGTCGACGTCGTCGTCGGTTTCTCCCGGCAACCCCAGCATGAGGTAGAGCTTTACGCGCTGCATGCCGCAGGCACGCGCGTGCTCACTCAGCGCTTCGTAGTGCGGGACGCGGCCACGCCGTTCGATCATCTCGCGCAGCCGTTCGCTGGCGCCGTCGAGGGCGGTGGTGAGCGTGCGGTAACCGGCGCGTTTGAGCGCGAACACGAAGGGCTCTTTCAGCCGATCCGGGCGCAGGCTGGAGAGGCCGACTTGTTTGCCGCGGCGCGCGAGCTCGTCGACGATTTCGACGATCTGCGGGTGATCGCTCACGGCCGCGCCGACCAGCCCGACCTTGGCGGCGCTCTCGGGGATGGCGTCGAGGATCACGTCTTTGGGCACTTTGCGCATGCCGCCGTGCGACGAGCGGCGCATCACGCAATAGGTGCACGTGCGTGAGCAGCCGCGCTCGGCCTCGAGCAAGAACATGTTCGACAGCTCGGTGTCGGGCGTGATGATCACGCTCTTGGCGGGCAAGCGGCTGTTGTCGGCGATGGCCAGCCCGGGCAAGCTCGAGCCGTGGTGGCGGGGCACGAACACATGGGGGTGTTTAGCCAGTGTTTCGAGCGCGGCGGCCCTACTGCCCGCTTCGAAGCAGGTGCGGGTGACCCCCTCAATCACATCCTCCGCTTCGCCCATCACGATGGCGTCGACGAAGGGAGCGAGCGGCAGAGGGTTGGAAAAGGTGAGCGGCCCGCCCACGAGGATCAGCGGATCGTTCGGGGTACGCTGCTCGGCGAGCGACGGAATGCCGGCGGCCTGGAGCATGCGCAACAGCCCGGCCAGCTCGAGCTCGTAGGCCACGCTGACCGCGATGAGCGGGAACTCCGCGAGCGGGCGCAGCGACTCGTAGCTGACCGGCGCTTCCACTTCGGTGACCCCCGCCCGATCACCCCCGTCCGGCAAAAAGACGCGCTCGCACGCGACCCCCGGCATGGCCTGGAGCATGCGGTAGATTTGCTGGAAGCCGAGCGAGCTCATGCCGACCGTGTACGGAGACGGATAGGTCAGCGCGACGCGCCAGGGGGCTTGCTTGTCGATGCGCCCGACCTCGCGCTCCAGGCGGGTGCGGATGAGGTCGCGGGTATTTTGGCTGGATATCATGCGGGAACGCGGCGGGCGCGGGCGCGGACCGTATCACGGGAATGAGGGCCACGCTGCCCACCTGCCGCCAGACTTTCGAGTGTGGACATAATTGGCGAGGGTCTTGCTGGGCATTGGGGCTAGCGGTGGGCCACCGGGTGTTTCATGCTGAGGCGCTCGCTACGGGCCAGACCGGCCCGCGAGTAGAGCTAACCTAGGGAAGCCATGAGACAAATTCAGAGCTGCATGTTGGGTGGTGTGG
>JANOIG010000208.1:0-16580 GCA_031407405.1 Deltaproteobacteria bacterium | reverse complement strand
CTTGGCGGCGTTGGCCCGGGCACTGGGGGGTGCCCCATCGGACGGGGCGCGGTGGGTCGTGACCGAGACCTACTTCGGCATGGACGGTGACAGCCCGGACCTGAGGCTCCTGCGGGAGCTCTGTGACGAGCACGAGGCGGCCTTGATTGTCGACGAAGCCCACGCCCTGGGAGTCTTTGGCACGGAAGGTCGGGGCTTGTGCGCCCAGGCCGGAGTCGCTCCGGACGTGCTGGTGGGCGGAATGGGGAAGGCCCTGGGCGTGCACGGGGGCTTTGTGGCCTGTTCAGCCCTGTTCCGGGAGTGGTTTTGGAATCGGGCCCGGAGCTTTGTTTTCTCCACGGCGCCGAGCCCCCTGCTGTGCGCCGTGGCACTGGAGCAACTCCAGCGGCTACGGGCCGCGGACGCCGAGCGCTGCCAGCTCAGACGAAATGAGCGAAGGCTCGGTGCGCAGCTCCGGGCGGGGGGAGTTCCCCTGCCGCCGGGCCACCACGGTCCAGTTTTCCCGGTGGTTTTCGGCCCCGAGTCGGCGGCCCTGCAGGCCGCCGTCGAGCTGAAGGAGTTGGGCCTGATCTGCCAGCCCATTCGTCCGCCGACCGTGCCGACGGGCTCCTCCCGGATTCGGGTGACCCTGCGAGCTGACATGCTGGAGCCCACGGTGGATGGCATGGCGGAAGCGCTCATCACCGTTTGGCGCCGTGTCTGCCGCCGGGCAGAGGCGGGGCGTGACGAGGTCGGCAGCGAGGGAGCGAGCGCGCAGGGGCCGTCGGGGGTCGTGGGCATGCCGGGCTCGTCCGCGGTCGAGCCCGGTGAGGAGGGCACGAGGAGTGAGCAAGTCGAGTCGGCCAGTGCCCATGGGGGTCCGGCCGCCTGGGCGCCCGCAGGCGCTCCTGCGCCAGTCGGCTCACCACGGAATTCCGACGGCGCAGTGGTGTCGGCACCTCCAGCTCGGGTCCCGCCGCTCGGTGAACGTGCCGCGAGCTACGGACGGGCAGCCCCATCGACATCGGACACCCGCCGGCCCCGAAGCGCCACGCCTGTGCCGCCGGGGACACTCACCCAGCTGGACCCGCAGCGCTGGGTGATTCTCGGGACTGGAACGGACGTGGGGAAGACCTTTGTCGGTGAAGCCCTGGTGCGGCTGCTTGCCAGCCAGGGGCGGGCGGTTGCCGGCTTGAAGCCCATCGAAACCGGGGTGCAGCCGGGTGGCCTCGAGGGCGACGCCGTGCGCCTTGCCGGGGCGTCGTTTCACGTGAAACAACTCCCGACGCCCCATCCCTTGTACGCCTTTCCCGACCCCGTTGCCCCGTGGCTTGCCGCACGGCGCCAGAAGGGTGACATTCGCCTGGATGCCATCGCTGCCTGGATCCAGCAGGCCGCAACACAGGGGGACGAGCCGCTCGCGCTCGTCATCGAAACCGCGGGTGGGGTCTTTTCCCCGCTGAGCCGCGATACCAGCAACTTCAATCTCGCCCTGAGTCTAGGCGCCGCCACCTGGGTATTGGTGGCACCGGACCGGCTGGGGGTCTTACACGACGTGCTGAGCACGCTCGCCGCCATGCAGAGCCTGGGACGGGGCCCGGACTGGCTGGTCTTGAGCGCCCCTGCCCGATCGGACGCCAGCACCGGCACCAACGCGGCCGAGCTTCGGCACCTCGGCGTCAGTCCCCCCGTGATCTCTCTGGAGCGAGGACAGGTGAACCCGTTGCAGGCCGTACTCGAGCCAAAGACGTTCTAACGAGAGCGCTACGGCCTTCCCCCGCCACCGTCAGGAGGGAGCTAGGCGCTCAGGCTACGACCACAGCGTCGAGCCATCGGTCGCGGTACAGTCGACGAGCGCAACCGAGCACTGCTCCCCCGCCGTGAGCGTAACGACCGCTGCACCTTCCGGAAAACCCTCGTATGGCTCGGTCAGTGCCCCCACGGACAGCTGGCCCCATTGCGGGTCGAAGCCCGCCCACCTCGCCAGGGCGTCGTATTCCCAAACCCCATCCGGGTCCGCGAAAAAATCGACGGGAATCGCTTCTACCTTTGCTGTTGCTCGAACGACTTTCATAGGCACCTCCAAAATCCTGCGGGTCGCCGCGGTGCCCATGTCCTAGCCGTTCTTGCGCTAGGTGTCCATATGTTCAGTATTCGGGTGGCGCACTTCGGCCACCGGTTTCGGTGCTCCCGGCGCTGCGCCTCAGATGGCGAGCGGAATGTCGTTGCAAATGCCGGCCATTGGCCCGCTCGGATTCTGTTTATCAAAGCCGATCTGACAGGTGACGGGGCCGCGCAAAGAGCGAGCGAACTCGAGATTGAGTGGCTTCGTCCAGTCGCGTGCGCCGTCGAAGCGGGCGCGGATCACGCCCTCTTTGTCGATGTACCAGGTCTCCGGGTACAGCTTGGTGCCGTAGCGCTCGGCGACAACCTTGTTTTCGGCATCGACAAAAGTGACGAAGGGCGCCTCGGCGCCGAGCACGGAGAGGAGCGTATCCCGAGCGTCCGCCACGCTTTCGTCCGTGGTGACCGTGAGCAGCTCAATGTCCGAGTCCGCGCGCAGGATGCGGGCGAAGTCGGCCAGCGATGGCATCTCCTCCAGGCAGGGCCGGCAGGTCTTCGTCCAGAAGTTCAGGATGACGATCTTGCCCCGATAGTCGGAGAGCTTCTTGGTGGTGCCATCCAGCGTGGGCAGCTCGAAGTCGGGCGCGAGCTTGTTGGCATTGGCATAGTGCGGCCTCAACGAGCACGCCGGAGTGCACAGGCGCCGTCGCTCGCCGTCTCGCGCGGAGGTGAGGAAGGAGTAGACGCCTACGGCCGCCACGACCGCGAACGCCAGCTGAGCCAGGTGGGCGTTTTTCATGCCGGGGGCATAGCACTGATGACGCCTGCCGCGCAGCTCGATGCCGCTCCAGCCTTGATCCGGGAGGTCGGCGGGCGCTTGCCGAGATCCCTCGATGGCGGCATAACGACGCCGGTGATCGGCCGCCCGGGTGCCGCCTCGCCGCCGAATGGATCGCTGTAGCATGCCCACCCCCCAAAATATTCCCGTGACACCCGATCGGCTGCGGCACCTGACCCGGCGCCTCCTCGGCCAGTTGGGTCAGGCCAGCCGAGATCACGGGCTGATCGAGCCGGGCGACCACGTCTTGGTGGCCATCAGCGGCGGCAAGGATTCGTACACGCTGCTCGACTTGCTGCGGCAGCTGCAGAGCCGAGCCCCGTTTGCCTTCAGCTTCATCGCGGTCAACATCGACCAGGGCCACCCGGGCTACCCGCGCCATGTGCTCGAAGACTACCTGGCGCGCGAGGGGTATCCGAACGAGTTCGTGCTGGAGGACACCTACTCTGTCGTGAAGGCGAAGATCCCCGAGGGCAGGACCTATTGCTCACTGTGCTCGCGGCTGCGGCGCGGCATCTTGTACACGACGGCTCGCCGCTTGAAGGCAACCAAGATCGCCCTCGGCCACCACCGTGACGATTTGACCGAAACGCTGCTGCTCAATCTGCTGTACTCGGGGCAGATCAAGTCCATGCCGCCGCGCCTGGTGTCCGACGAGGGCGACAACATCGTGATTCGCCCGCTCTGCTACAGCTCGGAAGAGGACATCGCCGAATACGCGCGGCTACGGCAGTTCCCCATTTTGCCGTGCGATTTGTGCGGTTCTCAGGACAACCTCAAGCGCCAGCGGGTCAAACGCTTGATCGCCGAGCTGCATGCCGAGAACCCCAATGTGCGTGGCAATCTGTTCGCGGCTCTGGGGAACGTGCGGTCGTCTCATCTGATGCCTGGCCCCGTCGCCACCGCGCTCGGGGAGCGGCGCTTGCGCGTGGTGTCCGAGTCATGACCGGGCGTCGCCTGCGGGTGGGCGTCATCTTCGGCGGGCGCTCGGGTGAGCACGAGGTGAGCGTGATGTCTGCGCGGGGTATCGTGCGGGCGCTCGACCCCGCGCGTTTCGAGCCGGTGTTGATCGGCATCGATCGCCAAGGTACCTGGCAGTTGATCGAGCCGAAGGCCCTGCTCGAGGGGCCAGCTGCGGGCGCGCAGCAGGTGGTGGGAGAGCGCGCGCTCGTACGTGCTCAGGCGTCGCTGGCGGTACCCGACGCGCGCAACGACGTGGGTGACCTGCGCGGGCAGTTTGGCGTCGACGTGTTCTTCCCGATCGTGCACGGCAGCCTGGGTGAAGACGGCGCCCTGCAGGGCCTGCTGGAGATGGCCGGGGCACCGTATGTGGGCTGCGGCGTGCTCGGGTCGGCGGTCGGCATGGACAAAGACGTGTCGAAGCGGCTGCTGCGCGACGCTGGTTTGCCGGTGGTCGACTACATCGTGGCGCGCGCCGGGCGCGGGACGGAGGCCGAGCTCGTTGGGCGCGTCGAGGCAGAGCTCGGCTACCCCTGTTTCGTCAAGCCCGCCAACCTGGGGTCATCGGTGGGGGTGGCCAAGGTGCGCTCCCCGAGCGAGTTGCCAGCCGCCCTCCGCGAAGCGTTTCGTTACGACCGCAAGCTGGTGATCGAGCGCGGCATTGCGGCGCGCGAGATTGAGACCGCGGTGCTCGGGCTGGCGGATCCCGAAGTCTCGGTGCCGGGCGAAATCGTTCCGAAGCACGAGTTCTATTCGTACGAAGCCAAGTACTTGGACCCCGATGGGGCCCAGCTGCTCGTGCCGGCGCCCCTCAGCGAAGCGCAGACACGGGACGTGCAGCGCTTGAGCTTACGCGTCTTCGACGCGCTCGAGCTCGAAGGCTTGGCGCGGGTCGATTTTTTTCTCGAGCACGAGACGGGCCACTGGTTCGTGAACGAAGTGAATACCCTGCCCGGCTTCACCGAGGTCAGCATGTATGCTCGCATGTGGCAGCACACGGGTCTGTCGTATCGAGACCTGGTCACGCGCCTCATCGAGCTTGGCATCGAGCGCTTCGAGGCGCGGCGTTCGCTCGACCTCACGCCTTAGAAGCTGCGACGAGTGCCGAGCTCACGGAAGCCGCGCGAGGAGCCGCCGGGCTCGAGCAGAACGCAAACCCCGGCCGCGTCGGAGGAGCTAGCTCAGCACGTCGCCGACCTCGGTCAAACACCGCCCGTGCGTGCGCTTCCAGGCCTGATCGCGGCGCTGGTCCGGGCTCCGGAAGATCAGGTCAAACCGCTCGAACGCGCCATTGCGCGTGCCGGCGCCCCGGGCGTCGAGTGCGCGCTTTCGGCGCTCGGCGAGCTGAAGCCTGCCGAGCGCCCGCGTGTGCTCGCGTTGCTGGCTCGATTGGCCAGCGCCACAGCTCAACCCGCGGGGTTGTATGCCGCGCTGGTGGGCGCGCTCGGCGAGCCCTTGCCCCAAAGCCGCAAGTTGGCGGCCCGGGCGCTAGGTAAGCTGGGTGATGCACGCGCCGAAGGGCCGCTCGTCGAGGCGCTCGGGCGCGCATCGGTGGTCGAGCAGAAGAGCATCGTGGACGCTCTAGCCCTGCTCGGCGCTGCGGCCAGCCTGGCGGCGCTCGACACGCTGAGCACGAGCGAGGACGATCTGGCGCGGCGGCGCGAACGAGCGCGCTTGATGATCGAACGGCGCCTGGCGCGTGTGCAGCCCGCGCGGCTCGACCTCGAGCAAGCGCTCGCGCACCCATGCAGCGTCGTGCTGTGGTGTCGCCCTGGGTTGGCGGAGGTGCTGGCGACGGAGCTGGCGGAGGGTTGGGCTCCGCGCGCGGTCGCAGCGAACCGCGTGGAGGTCGAGCATCGGGGCACGCTCGCCGAGCTGCTGGTGGCGAGGACCGCGCTCGAGGTGGGCCTGCGCGTGCCCCTCGAGGCCGCGGCTGGAGGCACGCCGATCGAGCGCATTGCCGCGGCGCTCACACGGCCAGAAACGCTGGCCTTGTTCCAGAGCTGGACCCGAGGCGTGCCGCGTTTTCGCATCGCCTGGACCGAGCCCGGGCACCGCCGCGCCCAGAATTGGGCGCTGGCGCGCGCCGTGCGCGAGCGCACGACCGCCGTGCTGAACGACTCGCACCAAGCGCTCTGGACGCTGCGGGTGCCGCCGGACGGCAACACCGAGTTGTATCTGGTGCCGCGGCTCGACCCCGACCCCCGCTTCGCTTATCGCGTCAGCGCCGTGCCCGCCGCCTCTCACCCCACCATCGCCGCCGCTCTGGCGCGCATCTCTGGCGTGCAGGCAGACGAGGTCGTGTGGGACCCTTTCGTGGGTAGCGGCCTCGAGCTCGTGGAACGGGCCCGCCTCGGTCCGGTGCGAGAGCTGTGGGGCAGTGACATCGATCCGCGCGCGCTCGCCGCGGCCCGCGCCAATCTCGCCGCCGCCGGGCTGCCGCTGCATCACATTGTCGAGGCTCGAGCCTTGGAGCTCGCCCCGCCCGGCGTCAGTCTCATCATTACCAATCCGCCCATGGGGCGCCGAGTGGCGCGGGATGGCTCGCTCGCCGAATTGCTCGAAGGCTTCGTGCGGCATGCGGCACGGGTGCTGCGCCCGTCGGGCCGCTTGGTGTGGCTATCACCGCTCGAACGCAAAACCGAACGGCTAGCGCGGGACCTGGGCCTGCGCGTGATGGGCGGCCCAGACGTGGACCTCGGCGGCTTCTCGGCACGTGTGCAAACCTTCGTGAGGCCGGCATGACGATGCGTAGCAGCGGCGCGGCTTGGACTTTCATCGTCGCCAATCCCTTGATCTCGCGCAGCAAGCCGAGCTTTGCCGCGCCCCACTGGCTGGCGATTCAGGTCGGTGTGGGCCCCAAACGGGCGCTTGTCAGTTGGACCGCGGGCACTGGCAACTACAACGACGTGCAAGGCGCTCCGGCAGCTTACCGGATCGAGAGCTCGGCGGATTCGAGCAATGGCTCCGACGGAAACTGGAGAGTCGAAGTGAGCGTGACCGGCAACGCGGTGCGCACGCGCGCCCATAGCTTCGAGTTTGACGGCCAGAGCTGGGTGCGGCTCACGATCATCGGTGCTCACGAAGGGAGCCCGACCGCCCGCATTGACCAGGTCGACGTGCACGACGCCTCCGACGGCACCGACGACACTTGGTTCTGCCTGGGCGACGACCCCACGGCTTTTGCCGTCGGGCGCGACACGCCCTCTGCTCAGCCGAGCTTTGCCGAGCACATTTACGCGCGCTACCCCGGCTACTTCCCCGCCATGATCAATGGCGGCATCGGCGGCGAGGTCAGCGCCGACGGCCTGGCTCGGATCCGCTCGGTGCTGGACCAGAACCCCGATGTTCGCTTCTTCGCCATCGGCTACGGTGCGAACGACGTGCGGGCCAACCCGCTCAACCCCGCCCAGTTTCGGGCCAACCTGGCGGCGCTCATCGCTGAGGTGGTGGCTGCCGGCCGTGTCCCGGTGCTGGCGCGCATCTCGTTCTCACACGATCTGCCGCACGCCAGCCTCGACGCGTACAATGCCGTGATCGATGAGCTGACCGCCGAAAACGGGCTCCTCCCTGGGCCTGATCTGCACGCCTGGGCGGACGCCATGGATGCGCTGTACGTGCCCCAATAGCGCGCCGGTGGCTGCCCGGCGTGTGTATGCTCAGCCTCGGCTGGGTCGCCGGCGGTACGCAAGCCGCACGATGGCGGCCATCCAAAGGGCCCAAAGCCCTGCGCTCGAGCACTGAGCCCCGCCGCTCGGCAAAATGAGCGAGCAGCCCCCCGACTCCGACTTGGGCGGGGGGACTACTTCGTCTCCATCGTCTTCGAGCAGAGGCTCCGCGCCGGCTTCCACGAAGGCATCCAGCACGAGCTCGGAGAAGGGCGCCAAGCTCGTGTAGACGTTGCGAATGCCGACCCCGCTGCAGCTAGAACCGGCAGTGACCGAGTAGACGCCCACCAGGGCTCCGGTTGTCTCATCAAAGGCGGGGCCACCGCTGTCGCCATGGCACGGCCCCTCGCCGAGCACGAAGGTGCGCGGGGCCGCAGTCCGCACTTCTCCGCCGTCGGTGAGCGGACCCACATCGACCACCCGCACGCCAGCGCGTGCATATCGTTCGACGGGCGCCGAGATCTCCCGTTGCCCGTAGCCGAGCACCCGTACCAGGTCTCCCCACTCCACCCCCGCGGATAAACGCAGCGATGCTAGGGGTGCCTCGAGGCTGCGATCGAGCACGACAAACGCCAGATCGTTGCGGCAAATCTGATTCGAGCCAGTGCCCAACACCCGGGCGCCGAACGCCGCGGGTTCGTCCGTCAAGGCGGGCCCGACGTGGACCGCCACATTGGCGGGGGGGACGGTCTGGCCAATCATACCGTCGCCCGGGTTCGACGACGTGATCGACCCATCGCTGTTACAGCTGAAGAACCCCTCCCTGTAAAACGTGACGCAATGCAGAGCCGTCACGACCAGGTTCGGCGCGATCAGCGTCCCCGTACAGGAGGTGGGGGAGCCCGCGCCTCGCGCTTCGATGTACACGGCGCGGTCTTCGCTAGCGTCCGACGGATTGCCGTCAATGATGGGCTGCTCCAGGCTGCCGAAAGGCAGCTCGTGCGCCGGACCGGCCTGCCCGCAGGCAAGCGCCAACATGGGACTGACTAAGAAGGGTAGACTCTGCCGCATGGGCTCTAATCCTGCGAGCCTGGCGAGCTGCCCTACCGGGGGGCGCCGCAAGCTCGCGTTCATTTTATCAGAGCGGCTCGTCAATGCATGGATGAAGCTCGGACGGGGCGGGCATTCGTGCAGAATTGGGCCCGGGGCGCGATCACCGAGGTGCGTGAAACACCTCCACGGGATGGTGATGTGTGCACAGCGAGGCGCGCACGCCGAGTTGTTTCAGCCCTGGGCGCACGCGGAGCGAAAAGCGGTCCAGGGCGGCGCCCGCATGCTATCCTGCGGTTGGCGCTTCGACCTGTTGCAGCAAAGATTCTCACCGCTTGCGCTCACCTACCGCCTTAGCTCCCCACGGGATGTCGCCTCTCGTCACGCAGCCGCCGCCCGCTGAGACTCGACTCGAGCTGGTCGTTTGCACCCGCGACACGTCCAGGGCGTTCCCGCTGGACCAAGCTCGGGTGGCGGGCATCGGGCGCGGTGAGGAGAACCTGATTCGCCTGGATTGCCCGTCCGTTTCGCGGCTCCACCTGCAGCTGCACCCGAAGGGTGAAGTGGTCGAGGTGGAGGACCTGGGCAGCTCGAACGGCACCGTGCTCATTCGGGGGACCGCCAGCGTGGCCAGCGGTGAGGCATCGGCCCCGGGCAGCCAGCAGCGCCTGACGCCGCATGAGCGTTGCCCCATGCACGTGGGGGACGCTCTGCGCATCGGCCCGGCGCTGATTTCCCTGCAGGTGAAGGTCAACCCCACCTCGCAGCCTCCCAAATCCAGCCGCAGCTTCGGCGGGCCGCGCGTGCTCATCGACCCGGCGGTGAAGAGCGCGTATGAGCTGATCACGCGGGCCGCGGCGACCGAAATCTCGGTGCTGATTCTGGGTGAAACCGGCGCTGGCAAGGAGGCCATGGCCGAGACGGTGCACCAGCGCTCCCCGCGTCGAAACGGCCCGTTTCTCTTGCTCAACTGCGCGGCGTTGTCCGAGACCTTGCTGGAGAGTGAGCTGTTCGGGCACGAGAAAGGCGCGTTCACCGGCGCGCACGCCAGCAAAGCTGGCCTGCTCGAGTCCACCGCCGGCGGCACCGTGTTTCTGGACGAGATTGGCGAGCTCGCGCTCGGCACGCAAGCCAAGCTGCTGCGCGTGCTCGAAGAACGCAGCGTGCTGCGCGTCGGGGCGACCAAGCCGCGCCGCATCGACGTGCGCTTCGTGACGGCCACGAACCGCGACTTGACCCGGGAGGTGCGCGCGGGGCGTTTTCGCGGTGACCTCTACTACCGGATCAGCGGGTTGGTGGTGCGCATCCCCCCGCTGCGTGACCGCCTGAGCGAAATCGAGCCGCTGGCGCTGCACTTCCTTGCCGAATTCTGCGAGCAGCTCGGCCAGCCCGTGCCAGAGCTGACGTCGTCCGCCGTCACGGCCCTGCAGAGCTACGAGTGGCCCGGCAACGTGCGAGAGCTGAAGAACGTGATGGAGCGCGCCGTGCTTTTGTCCGGCTCGGCGCCCATCAGCCAAGAGCACGTGCTGTCCGAGCCCGCGCCCTCGGATGAAGAGCTGTTCGAGCGCAGGGGCTCGGGCTCCGACTCGGACGACTTCGACGAGCCCACCCAGGTGATCTCGCGGCCCAAGGAGCCCCCCTCCTCACGCAGCGACGACGAGCGGGATCGCCTGATTCGGGCGCTCGAAGCGTGCGGTGGCAACCAGACGCGGGCCGCGGAGCTGCTCGGCATTTCGCGCCGAACGCTGATCAATCGGCTCGATCGCTGGAAGCTACCGCGGCCTCAGAAGCGCTGAGGGTGTCCGCGACTTTGGCTTTGCGGTGTGGGGCGGGGTGTGGATGAATGACACGGTGGCTAGCTTACCCCGTGAATCAGAGCAGGCGTGGCTCGACCCCGAAGCCGCCTTAGTCACCGTTCAAGGCGAATAAATGGCGGCGGCTGACGCCAGCTGAACGGTTGCAGCGCGCCTCGCGGCTTCGCCAACACCTGGTAAATCCGCGAGAAGTTCATGATCGCAAGCTTTTTCCGGCACCTTGAAACACAGGGTGTCGAGTGGCTGCTGATCAGCGGGCAGGCAACCATCCTGTACGGTGCGGCCACCTTTCAGAAGACATCGATCTCTGGGTCAATCCGACGGAGCAGAATTTTGAGCGGTTTCGAACAGCACTTCAGCTGACCGGTGCCAGGTACTACAAGCTCACGCCGCCGTTGACCGTGGAGAACGCCCTTCAGCGGCATGGCTTTCACTTCACCGTGCCCAGCTCAGGCGAGGCTTCCGAGATCTTTCTCGACGTCATGGGGCTACCTCCTCGTGTCGGTAGCTTCGCGGCCGCATTGGGACGTTCGCGCGACATCGACACCGAGTGGGGTTGCCTACACACGGTCGGAATTCAAGAGCTCGTGGAGCTCGCTAGATGCCCTGGAATGGGTGCTGAGCAACATCTTCAGCCTGCCTGAGTTGATACGTCTGTTTAGAGCTCGTCCCGAGCTGTCGAGCTTGCTGCCCGAGAGTACCCCCGATCTGCTTCGGCGGACTGCCGAGCAACTCGCCGGTGGCGATCAGATCGAGGCGGCCCTCGAAGACGAGCTCGAAGAATGGTTCGACCGACGGATGGCGCCGTTGCGCCGCGCAGACCGGCACTTTTGGCGTTCGGTGATCGACTCACTGCGGCAACTTCGGGCCCGGGGCGAGCTCATGCCGGAAGGGGTGCCGGTGTGATGGCGCACCCGGCGATCGCCTGATTCGGGCGCTCGAGGCGCGCAGTGGCAACCAGACGCGGGCCGCGGAGCTGCTCGGCATTTCGCGCCGAACGCTGATCAATCGGCTCGATCGCTGGAAGCTACCGCGGCCTCAGAAGCGTTAGGGGGTGTCGCAGCTCGTGTCGTCGAAGCCCCTCTCCATTGCTATCTGTTCAGCCGCGCAGTTGTTCTGAACGTCATCGCCATTACCCGGAATACCATCCGGATTGTTTGTTAGATAAAGGGGTATGTTGGGGTCCCCGCCGTTGCAGGCGAAGGGTGGCGTGGTGTCATTCACAAGACATCCGAAGAACGCATTGGTCTCATCGACGCAGCTGCCGTCGCCATCGTAAATAAACTCGAACTCGAACAGGATGTCATCCTCGCACGTCGCCGCTGGCTCGCAGCCCACGACTTCGTCGAGCCTTTGGCAGATGGATGAGACGATCTCCGTGCGATTCGCAACGGGAAGAACGACAAAGGGCGGCTCGGCATCGCCTACACCGCCCTCCGGAACGGCAGCATCGGTTCCGGCATCGTTGGGGACTCCAGCGCTTCCGCCCATGCCCCCACCGCCGCTCATGCCGCCAGCGCCAGCGAGGCCGCCTGCACCCGCACCGCCCGCGTTTGCGGTGCCCGCAGAGCCACCCAGGTTGCCGCTCCCGGCTCTACCCCCGGTGCCGCCGTCCGCGGGCACGATCAGCGTCGTGTCCTTGTCGGTACAGGCTGCGATGGATACGCTGGCCAGGCCGATGAAGCTGACCAGCAGGGTGGCCGCGGAGGTCCTACCGGAGCGTTGTCCTAGGCGCCTGAGCCCGCGGGCTGTTGGCTGCGTGGGGTTGCATAAGTTGAGCTGCCCGTCATCGGTGTCCCGTCGCATCGTTCTTCCTCCCTGCGGAAAGCTCCGCAGTTCCAAGCCTTCTGATTCAAACGGCCAGTGTGGTATCCGGCTAACCGTAGCTCTACATTTTTTGGTCGCCCCCTGCCCACTTCTCGAGGAAGCTCCCGGTAGAGTCAGCCATTTTTGGGGCGACGCGTCGAAGGGCTCGGGCTTGGCCGGGGCACTTTTCGTCAGTAGCGCGCTCACTTCGGTTTTGATCCACGTGTGCCGTCTACGTAGACAGGAGAACACTCCCTGACATGAGACCCCCTAGCACCATCGTTAGCCAGAGACCTCACCGGTGGCGCGCCGCTGCCCGCCTGGCGGGTTGTACCGCCGCCGTTGCCGCCGCCCTGTGGGCCTCCGCGTGCTCCTTGTTGTACGACCTGGACACCGCGCAGTGTTCCACCAACCTCGATTGCACGAACCGAGGCGAAGGCTTCGAATTTCTGATCTGCATCGACAGCCTCTGCCAAGTGGACCCGGAGGACTGCACCACCCACGCGGAGTGCCTGGACCGACCCGGCCAGTTTGGCGCCACCGCGTGCGTCGACCGCAGGTGCGAAGACCTGACCACCGCCGAGTGCCCGGTCGTCTTGCCGCAAGATGACCTCTATCTCGAGCACCTGCGAGAGGACCCGCAGACGCTCATACTCGGGGGCTTCGCCCAGATAGAGGCCGCCTCGCTCACGGGGCTGGCGCTCAGGAACTACGACCTGGCCCTGACCGAGCTCTATAATGAGCAACAGGGTCTGCCGGGCGCGAGCACTCCGCGCAGGGTGATCATGGTCGCCTGCGACAATAGTTTCGAAAGCTCGGCGGAGCTGGACGCGAGCATGGTCCACCTGGCGGACACGTTGAAGGTGCCGGGCATCGCCTCGGCGCTGCTTGCGGATGACCTGCAACGTGCCTTCCAGAGCAAGGGCCTGCCGAACGAAATATTTTTCATGAGCCCGCTGGACGCGGACAGTACCCTGACCACTTTGCAGGACAGCGGCTTGGTCTGGTTCACGTTGCCCGGCAGTGAGAGCATATCGAGGGCCTATAAACCGTTGCTCGAACGTACGTTGGCGCACTTGAGCTTGACCGAGCCGGCGCGCGTGGCGCTCGTCGTAGCCACTGATGTGCGGTTTCTGGACGATATGGCGGCCACGGTGACACGCGATGTCGTGTTCAACCAAAAGTCCGCGGTCGACAACTTGGCGGAGGGCAACTTTTTACAGGTCCAAATCATCTCCATCAACACCAACATGACCGCCGACTTGACCGGGCAAATTCAGAGCCTGCTCGATTTCAAGCCGCACGTCATCATCGCCGCTGCCGACCGGGAATTCCTGGATGGGATGGTTCCATTGATCGAGAACCGATGGGACGAGGACGCGAGAACCCAGCCCCCCCCGTTCTACCTCTTGTCACCGTTTCACTTCGGCAACCCAGGCCTGTCTACGGTTCGGACGTTGCCCGGCGTGCGGCAGAGGCTGGTGGGCGTTAATGCCCCATCATCGGAAAATCAGACCTTACTGGGCAGGTATAGGCTTGCCTGGGACGCCGCTTACGAGGAAACCACGTCAATTGGGAATCGGCACAACTATGACAACTATTACGATGCCGCGTACTACCTCATCTACGCAGCGGCCGCCCGCAATCCGAACGGGCTCACGAGCGGTCAAGACCTTCGGCTCGGCATGAACGAGCTGCTGGCGGGCAATCAGGTCTTCGGCGTCGGCAAGGATGAGATGAGCCAAGCGTTTTTCGCGCTGTCCCAGGACGATATCACCCTGAATGGCCTTCTCGGGCCACCCAATTGGAACCGCAACGGTGCGCGCTTCGACACGGGCAGCCTCTGGTGCATGCCGGCAACAGGGCTGCTCCCCGACGTGGTGCGCTACGACTACGACGAAGCATCGGGTACGATTACTGGCCGGGGTGAATTCCCGGCAACGTGTATTGATGGATTCTGAGCCCTGCTGAACGTCAGCTCGGCGATCGTTTTTAGCCTGTCACACGGCCAATCACGGCTCGAGTCGTCGGCAGAAGGTATGCGCCCCGTTACCCGTCTCTGCTGCGCAACGTCGGGTCGAAGCGGTCGCCCCAGAGCAGGTCGAGCTCGAGCTCGATGGCTTCGAAGGGAGGCACCCTGAGCCGACCCAAACCGTGGGCGGCAATGATGAGGAGGTAACCCTCCTGCTCTCGGCGATAAGCCTCGAGTGAGCAACCCACCGGATCGTCCCAGGTGGCCTTGCGCGGGGCTGGTTCGGACACGGGGGAAGCATAGCCACAGTGGCCGGGCCAAGCCACCGGAGCTGTTTCGAGCACCAGGCCGAGCCTCGCCCAGTAGCTGGCTCCGCGTGCTGTGCCCTGGCTCGTGCCGAGGGCCGGTTAGTGCTATCCTGTCCTACATGCACCCCATGCGGCCCGTGGTCGTTCCTTTGACCTACGAGGACTATGCGGCGCTGCCCAGCGACGGGCGTCGCTGGGAGTTGATTGATGGAGATTTGGAAGTGAACCCAGCACCTTCGCCTCGACATCAAACGGTGTCGCGTCGTTTGCAGTTCGAGTTGATGCGCGCGCTCGAAGAGCCGGGCTTGGCGCTCGTTTTCAATGCACCGGTGGATGTCATCTTATCGGAGCACGATGTCGTGCAGCCTGATCTGGTGATCCTGAGCGCCGCGCGCGGCCATTTGGTGACCGAGCGAGGTATCGAAGGCACGCCCGACGTCGTGGTGGAGATCCTGTCTCCCGGTACACGAGTACTGGATCGCCGAGTGAAGAAGGCGACGTACGCGCGCTTTGCGGTGCCCGAGTACTGGTTGGTCGACCCGGTCGGCGGACACCTCGAGCTGTTTCGCCTGGGCGCGGAGCAATACGTGCTCGAGCGGCGCTTTGATCGCGCGTCGCGTTTGACCACGATGTCGTTCGAGGAAGTGGACATCGACCTCGCGCGAGTGTTTCGGGCGTAAACGGCTTGATCCTCCGAGCCTTCCCCGTGGAGACTTCGACGGGCGACGATTCACGTCGAGCCGCCGTCAGCGCAGGGCGGCGCGCAAGTCTTTGATGAGGACGAACCGATGCAGCGGGTCGCTGGGGGAGCGCGCAAAGTCGAAACGCTGGTAGAACGCGGCGCCCTGCTCGTCCTTGGCATGAACGATGAGCGCACGGATTCCCGCGATCTCCGCCGCTTGGAGTGTGCGGAGCACCGCGTCCTTGAGCAGCCCCGAAGCAATACCCTGGCCCGGCCATTCCTCCGCCACAGCCAGCCGGGCTAGCACCATGACCGGCACCGGGTCCCCGCTACGCCGGTGAACGTGGGTCCCGATCAGGCCGGTGGCGACACCGACCACGAGCGTGTAAAACCCGATCACCGCGTCGCCAGCCACGCCGACATAGGTCTGCGAGGCGTTTGCCAGTTGGTTCGCCAGCGCGAAGCGCGCCAGAAACCGATCGAGGGGGGCTTGTCCGCAACGGAACTCGTCAACGCTGTGGTGGCGAGCGAGCTTCTCGATGCGCAGTGGCGTCACTTGGAGTCGAAACCGCTCGGTGCGGTCAACAACCTGCGCAAACGAGGCAGATCACGCGTCGGTGCATCTAGGGCAGCTTGAAAGGAGGCCCACTGTTCCGCGTTCAATCCGAAGTGCTGCCGATCAGTCATGCAGTAGGACATTTTGCCCTACTCATTGTAGGTTTTTCGGATGGCCGAGCGACGTAGACGCTTGCCTCGGCGCTTTGCTCACGATCTGCGGCAGGCCCAAAACGCCAGCGACATCCCCATGAGCGCCGGCCCACCTCACAGCTGAGCTACAGCCCGAGCCGGCGCGCGAAGGCGTCGAAAGTCTCCACACGTGCGGGGATTTCACTGGCCAAAGCCAAAAAGTCGCCGGCGTTGTGCGTGACGACGAGCGCGCCTTCGCGCGCCGCGAGCTGAACGATGAGGGCGTCTAGCAGTGCCGACTGGGCACCTGAGATGGGCCTGCCCCGCTCGCGAAGCCGTGACAGTGCCAGGGCAGCGCTTTCGAAATCGTTCTGGGAAGGACAGAGCAGCCTCCCCGCCCGCTCGTGAGGTGCGCATAGCCCGCCAACGACACGTCGTTCGCGTTTGGAGCGACAACCCGCTCGAAGCTCCGCCGCCACGACTGCGTCCAAACACAAGACCAACTGGCCCCGCATCGCTCCGATTACGGAATCCAGTGCCCCGCGCCGAAGGTGTTCAATCCACACCGATGTGTCGAACAGGACCTTCACTTCGCGGGTTTGAAGAAATCAGGCAACTTGCCCCCGGCACTGCGGACCGCGCGCTCGACGTCGTCCATGAAAGCCACCTCTTCGAGGCTTCTGACAATCGCTTCAGTCTCAGGATCCTGCTCGAAGAGCGGCAACACATCGACAAAGCTGGTTCCGTTCACCGGATCCCCGCCGATGCCGACGCAGGTAGTTTCGCCAAGACCAAGATTCGTCAACTGATGC
>JANOIG010000205.1:0-4247 GCA_031407405.1 Deltaproteobacteria bacterium | reverse complement strand
GCCATCTGGAGCGCGGCCTGGGATGGCGCGGGCTCATGTCTGGCGGCCACCACGCGCGGGCTCGAGTTTTGGGATGGCACGCGTTGGATCGTGGCGCCGAGCGGTGAGCTCGAGGCACAGAAGCTGCGGCTCGTGCATTATGAGGGCGCCGGCGAGTGGTTGATTGGGGGTCATGCCGGTGAGCTCGCGTTCTATCGCGAGGGGGCTCTCGTCCGCATCGTGGGGCCGGTTCAGAAATCCACCTTGTCGGTAGTCAGCGGGGACTTCAAAAGCCTCGCGGTGGTGAGCGGTACTCTGACGTCCGGGGGCCACGCGCTGTTTGCTTGCGTCGGGCAACACTGGCTCAAACCTCTGGAGCTGAGCGAGCTGGCGTCACTGCCCGCTTTGGCCCGCATCGACAAATACCGCTGGCTGGTCGCCGGTCGGGAGCGCTCGGGCGGTGCTTTTCTCGCCTTTTACTGGCCCCTCGAGTGGCGGCTCGAACGCCTGCCGGCGGACGAGGTTCGTGCGTACTTGGCGGGGGCGTCGACCTCGGACGCCTCGAGCGGCGTCGTGGTGGGTGCGGGCGGTCGAGTCGTTCGAGTGGACGGCGCGGTGCTCTCGCGCAGCACCGTCCCCGATGGCGTCGACCTCTCGGCTACGGCGCTCGAAGATACGGGTCGGACGTGGGCGGCCAGCCTGGGCAAGCTGTGGATGTGCTTGCCGGGCGGCGGTTGGAGCTGCGTTTGGAAAGACGCGAGCTGGAACGTTCCAATCATCAGCTTGTACGCCGACGGTAGGCGCGTGCTGGGCGTGGCCGCCGATGGCGGGATGGTGGAGGGAGTGAGCGCGTAGTCAGGGGGCCGCCTCGCTGCGGCCCGCTTGCGCCAGTTCCTGAGCCATCCCGGTGCAACTGGGCCGGCCAGCTGCTCCCAATGCGCTGCGAGTCGCGCCGGAGCCCGCCCTTTCTCCGAGCAGCCCTGGTGTATACCTAAGCTTGGCCATGACACGCGACCACGACCTGGCGGTGAGCTTTTCGGTGCCGTTCCGGTATGCGGTGCATTTCACCGAGCGAGTCTTCGATCCGGCCAACCCGGTACTGGTCGAGGCGTTGTGCCGGCTCGAGAAATCGCGCCGCCACCGCGTCCTGGTGGTCATCGATGACGGGGTGGAGCGAGCTCACCCGAAGTTGTGCAGCGACCTGCGCCGCTATGCTCTGGCCCACAGCGCGGCGATCCAGCTGCTCGGAGAGCCCATCATCGTGGCAGGCGGCGAGCGCGCCAAAAATGACCCCGCTTGCGTCACGCAGCTGCACCAGCAGATGGCCGCGTTTGGGCTCGACCGTCAGTCGTTTTGCCTGGTCATCGGCGGCGGCGCCGTGCAAGACATGGCGGGTTTCGCAGCCGCCACAGCGCACCGCGGGGTGCGCGTCGTGCGCGTGCCGACCACCGTGCTCGGTCAGAACGACTCGGGTGTGGGCGTCAAGAATGGGATCAATGCCTTCGGCATGAAGAATTTCATTGGCAGCTTTGCGGTGCCGTTCGCCGTCATCAACGACTTTGGGTTTCTGTCCACCCTGTCGCAGAGAGATCGGGTTGCGGGTATGGCCGAGGCGGTCAAGGTGGCCTTGATCCGCGACGCGGCTTTTTTTGACTGGCTGTGTGAGCACACTGACGCGCTGGCTCGGCTCGAGCCACGGGAGACAGAACAATTGATTAGAAGGTGTGCTCGGTTGCACGTCGAGCACATCGCTGGCGCTGGCGATCCGTTCGAGTTCGGCAGCGCTCGCCCTCTGGATTTTGGTCACTGGGCAGCGCACAAGCTGGAGAGCCTCACCGAGCATCGGCTTCGCCACGGTGAGGCGGTGGGCATCGGCTTGGCGCTCGACAGTCGTTATTCGGTGGAGGCGGGCTTGCTCGACGCCGAGTCGGGCGAGCGCATCGTTCGGTTGCTGGTCGGGTTGGGGTTCCGCCTGTACGATCCTGCGCTCGAGCTCCGTGACAAGGCCGGAGAGTTGCGGCTGCTCGAAGGGCTGCGCGAGTTTCGCGAGCACCTGGGGGGTGAGCTGACGGTCAGCTTGCTCACAGGGCCCGGGCAGTCCGTAGACGTTCATGAGATGGACGCGGCGCGCGTGGCTCGCTGCATCGATTGGCTCACCGAACGTTACCGCGATGCCGCATGATCCTCGACCCCGCTAAATGACACTGGGCCTACTCGAGCCGACTTTCATGCAGACACCTGGCGCGCACCTCACGTACTGCACCAACATCCATCCCGGGGAGAGCTGGGACGAGGTATTTGAAAATGTGCGGACCCATGTGCTCGCCGTCAAGGCGCGTGTCGCCCCTCGCGAAGCATTTGGTGTGGGGCTGCGCTTGTCAGCGCAGGCGGCGCGCAGCCTGCGGGAGCCCAGCCAGCTCCAGGCCTTCAAGCAGTTTCTCGCCGAGCATCAGCTCTACATATTTACTCTCAACGGCTTTCCGTACGGACCCTTTCACGGTGAAAGGGTCAAGGCGGCGGTGTATCGCCCGGACTGGACCCATGCTGAGCGCGGACGCTACACTACTGATCTAGTGCTCTTGCTCGCGGACTTATTGCCTGAGGGCATGCTGGGCAGCATCAGCACCGTTCCCGGCGGCTTCAAGAGCGATATCACGGGTGAGGGTCTGGTCGCCTTGGTCGCGCGTCAGCTGCTCGAGCAAGTTGCCGCCTTGCATCGGCTGAACCAGGTGAGCGGACGAGAGATTGTCATCGCTCTGGAACCGGAGCCGTGCTGCATGCTGGAGACCACGCCCGAAGTGTTGCACTTCTTCGAGCACCAGCTCTTGTCGCTCGAGTCGCGGCACTGGCTGGCCGCGCAGGCGCAGGTGAGCGTCGAGCAGGCCGAAGCCATCATTTTGCGGCATGTGGGCGTGTGCCTGGATACCTGTCACGCCGCCATCGAGTTCGAGGCCCCCGACGACACGCTCGACCGGTTGCTCGGGGCCGGTATTCGCATCGCCAAGATCCAGTTGAGCACCGGCCTGCGCTTGCCCGACCCCTCGGCAGACGCTCTCGAGGCGCTTCGAGCCTACGACGAACCGGTGTATCTGCACCAGGTGGTCGCTCAAACCGTCAGCGGCCAGCTCCTGCGTCATGAGGATCTGCCCGCCGCCTTCGGCAGCGCGGAGGCGCGCGCGGCTCGGGAGTGGCGCGTCCACTTTCACGTGCCGCTCTACTCGAATGAGCTCGGGCCCTTTACCAACACTCAAGCCTTTCTGGCGCGGGTGCTCGAGCGCCAGCGCCAGAACGCGGTGTCGACTCAGCTCGAGGTCGAGACCTACACCTGGGATGTGTTGCCACCCGATCAGCGCACCGAGACCTTGGTGTCCTCCATCGCGCGTGAGCTCGACTGGGTCACCGATCGGCTGAGGCGTTGAAGCTCGGCGTCTGGCTACGCCTCGGGCGAGTCTCCAACCTACCCACCGTGTGGAGCAATGTGCTGGCGGCGCTGGCGCTTTCTGGCGGGTTGGCACTTTCGCCCGCTGTGGCCTGGCTGTGCGGGATTTTTTCGCTGTATTACGTCGGGGGGATGTATCTGAACGACGCGTTCGATCGCGAGATCGACAAGCGAGAGCGCCCCACGCGCCCCATCCCCTCAGGTCAGGTCTCTGCGGCCCTCGTGTTCACGCTCGGCTTCGCCGCATTGTTCGTCGCTACGCTGCTGCTCGCGCTGGTGGCTCGAGGGAACGGCGCCTCGGTCTACCGAGCCGCCAGTAGCGGCGCTGTCTTGGCCGCCCTGATCGTCGCGTACGACATATATCACAAGCAGAACCCGCTGAGCCCACTGCTCATGGGCTCCTGCCGCGTCATGGTCTACGTGGCGGCCGCCTACGCCGTGGGTGAGGTGTTACATCGCGAGGTCATGTGGGGAGCGCTGGTGCTCTGGTGTTATCTGATTGGCTTGACGTATGCGGCCAAGCAAGAGGTGAAAGGGCGCTTGACCCGCCTCTGGCCGCTTGCGTTCTTGGCGGCTCCCGTGGGCTACGGCGTACAGCTCGCGTTGGGCGAGCCACTGGTATGGCCCTGGCTCGTGGCCTTCGCGCTGTGGGCCATGTACGCGCTCGGCTTCCTGCGCCAGGGCCCACGGCGTTCGGTGCCGCAGGGAGTCGTACGCCTCATCGCGGGCATCTCACTCTTGGACGCGCTCCTCATCGCATCGACAGGTACCGCGACCTGGGCCCTCGTGGCTGTGCTGCTGTGCGGCGCCACGCGTATCCTTCAGCGCT
>JANOIG010000181.1:0-39717 GCA_031407405.1 Deltaproteobacteria bacterium | reverse complement strand
GCTTGCTCAAGGTGAGCAACCAGGCGTGAAGGCGAGTTACCATCGCGAAGCAGGCCAATCGAAAGAACAGCGGACTTCGCGCGCGTCCGTGTCCTGGAATCGCTAAGCTTGTTTTCTCATCGACCTTTGGGGCTACGAACTCTCCCACGAAGAAAAGGACATCTTTGCAGCTCGCGTAGTAGGCGCTGCCAAGTGCTTGAATCGTGACGTCGCCCAACTCCCCATCGTTCATGCGATGGATCATACGCGGAGTGAGACAGCGGATCGAGCGCGTGACCACTCGGCGAACGTGGCTTGCCGAAATTAGCTTGCCTTGTGGGCCTCACAGTGCTCCTTGCCCGAGCAATTTTCCGTCGACCCGCGAGGCAGGGTGCGCCAGCAATGACCGGAATCCGTCGAGGTTTGTAGAAGGACTGCTGCGTACTTTGGGCACTATGTAAGCTTACGGAAGCGCCGCCCTGCTCGGATCGCTTTGGAATAACTCTGCTCCCTTGACCTTGCGCGGAATGCCAGATGTGGCATACTGTGCTGGTGTCGCCGAAGGATAAATCACTCGTGATCCTGAGCGGCGAGATCAAAACGCCGCCGCTCTCTTCAGGCGCACGAATCGAAGCCGGCTATCTGCTCCGGCGCCTCCAAAAGGGCGAGGCGTTATCGATGCCGCATTCGCGGCCGATGCCGGTGATCGGAGCGCGTTGCCATGAGCTTCGCATTCAGGACACCGAGACCAGCAGCACTTGGCGCATCGTCTATCGAGCGGACGCCAAGGAGATCGTGGTCGTAGACGTATTCGCGAAGAAGACACAGGCGACGCCCAAGCAGGCGATCGCGCAGTGCAAACAGCGGCTCCGCGACTGGGACCGCGACGACTGAACGAGGATGACCATGGACGCAAAGAAGAAACGCAAACTGAAAAAAATGGGCGGCAGGGTGGCGACGGTCGCCGAGTTCCTCGATCTGAGCGAAGCCGAGGCGGCCGTGGTCGAATTGCGCCTGGAGCTCGCGGGAGCCGTGCGTAAGAAGCGAGCCGCGGCGCGCATGACACAGGCCCAGCTGGCCAAGGCTATCGGCTCTAGCCAGGCCCGCGTCGCCAAGATGGAAGGGGGCGATCCGCAGGCCAGCATCGAGTCTCTTGTGCGTGCACTCGCCGTGCTTGGCGCCAAACCACGCTTGAAAGTCGCGTAAGCCGTTCACTGACCGGCGCCCCACATCCCTGGCCGACCTGAGCTCGGCGGAGCGAGTCACTCGCTGTGGATTGTACCAATTATGGCTGCAGAATGAGTAGCCGTCTGAGCCAGTCGCGCCGAGGGAGCTGCCAGGCGGCGCGACCTTCAGTCACGTCGGCGGGCTCTCGACACGTGTGCAGATCAGCTGGCGATCGCCGCGGGCATTGTCGATTCGGCCCACGGGGGGCCAATACTTGTGCTCGACCTGCCAGGGTGTCGGGTACGCCGCTTGCTGCCGCGGGTAGGCATGCTGCCATTGGTCGCTGCTGACCGCGGCGGCGGTGTGGGGGGCGTGCCGAAGCGGGTTATCCTCGCGGTCGAGGCGGCCCTCTTCGATGGCGCGGATCTCCTCTCGAATCGCGATCATGGCATCGCAGAAGCGATCGAGCTCCACTTTTGATTCGCTCTCGGTCGGCTCGATCATCAGCGTGCCCGCTACGGGGAACGACATGGTCGGCGAGTGGAAGCCGTAGTCCATGAGCCGCTTGGCGATATCGTCCACCTCGATCCCGGTACGCTTTTTTAGCGGCCGCAGGTCAATGATGAACTCGTGCGCCACGCCGTCGCGCTCTCCAGTAAACAGCACCGGGTAATGGGGGGATAGCCGCTTGGCCATGTAGTTGGCGTTCAAGATGGCGACCTGCGTCGCGCGTCGTAAACCTTCCGCCCCCATCATGCGGATGTAGGCCCAGGAGATGTGCAGAATGCTCGCGCTACCATAGGGCGCCGCCGACACCGGGCCGATCGCCGATGCAGGAGCTTCGAGCGCGGGATGCCCGGGCAAGAACTTGGCGAGCTTTTCCTTGACGGCGATTGGACCCATCCCGGGACCGCCGCCGCCGTGTGGAATGCAGAATGTCTTGTGGAGATTGAGGTGGCAGACGTCGGCTCCGTAGTCACCCGGACGACAGACCCCGACTTGGGCATTCATGTTGGCGCCATCGAGGTACACGAGCCCTCCGTGCTCATGAACGATGTCGCAAACTTCGCGCACCTTCTCTTCGAATACACCGTGAGTCGAAGGGTACGTGAGCATCAACGCGGCCAATTCGTCTCGATGCTCGGCTGCCTTGGCCGCCAGGTCACCCAAATCGATGTTGCCGCGGCTGTCGCACGAGATCGTCACCACGCGCATACCCGCCATGACCGCGGTTGCGGGATTGGTGCCGTGCGCCGAGGTCGGGATCAAACAGACTTTTCGTCGCTGGTCGCCGGCGCTGGCGTGATACGCCCGAATGACCAGCAAGCCCGCATACTCGCCCTGGGCCCCCGCATTGGGCTGGAGCGACACCGCATGCATGCCAGTGATCTCGGCTAACCACGCGCTCAGCTCGTCAAAAAGTCGGGCGTAGCCGGTGGCCTGCTCGGCGGGTGCGAAGGGGTGCAGCTTGCCGAGCTTGGGCCAGGTCAGCGGCAGCATTTCGGCTGTCGCATTCAGCTTCATGGTGCAGGAGCCGAGCGGGATCATGGAGGTCGTCAATGACAGATCGCGACTCTCTAGGCGCTTCATGTAACGCAGCAACTCGGTCTCGGAATGATAGCTGTTGAATACCGAATGGTTGAGGTAGCGGCTCACCCGTGCAAACGGAGCCGGATAGTCTAGCTTCTGGCTCGTGTGCAGGGCCGAAAAGGCGTCGGGATCGAACGGGCGCCCCGCAAAGATGCCGAGCAGCTCGATCACATCCGCGGCTGTCGTGGTTTCGTCGAGGGAGATGCCGAGGCGCTCGGGCTCGTCCACGCGCAGATTGATTTGTGCGCGGCGCGCGCGCTCGAGCACGTTACGCCGCTCAGCGCCGGCCATTGGCACCGAGAGCGTATCGAAAAATTCTGCCTGCCCCGGGTCAAGGCCGTGCTGGCGTAAGCCGGAGGCGAGGCTCAGCGTCAACGCGCGTACTCGAAGAGCTATGTTCTTGATGCCGAGCGGGCCGTGGTAGACGGCGTACATGCTGGCCACGATGGCCAGCAGCACCTGCGCGGTGCAGATGTTACTCGTGGCCCGGTCACGCCGGATGTGCTGCTCACGCGTCTGTAGCGCGAGGCGGTAAGCCGGTTTGCCGTGGCTGTCCACGGACAAGCCCGCGATGCGCCCCGGAACCAGGCGTTTGTGGGCGTCGCTCGTGGCCAAGAAGGCGGCGTGCGGGCCTCCGTAGCCGAGCGGCACACCGAAGCGCTGGGATGAGCCAATGGCGATGTCGGCGCCGAGCTCGCCCGGCGGCGTCAAGAGAGCCAGCGCGAGCAGGTCCGTCGCGACTACGACGCGCACCTCCGCCGCCTGCGCTCGGGCGGTCAGCTCGCGGTAATCGAGGATCCTACCCCGCGAGCTCGGGTATGAGACGAGGACACCGAAGAGCTCTGGATCATCAAAAGCCAGCGTCCAGACGTCGCCCACCACCAATTCGATGCCCGCGGGCTCGGCCCGCGTCTGCAGCACCGCGCGGGTTTGAGGGTGGCAATCGCGATCGACGAAGAACCTGGATTTGCGCTGCCGGCTGATGTGGTGGCACATCGTCATGGCTTCAGCCGCGGCGGTAGCCTCGTCGAGCAGTGATGCATTGGCAAACGGAAGCCCCGTCAGATCCGCGACCAGCGTCTGGAAGTTCATCAACGCTTCCAGCCGCCCCTGGGCAATTTCCGCTTGATAGGGTGTATACTGGGTATACCAGCCCGGGTTCTCGAGAATGTTGCGCTGAATCACCGCGGGTGTGATGCAATCGTGGTAGCCGGTGCCAATGAATGAGCGGAACAGCGCATTTTGGTCCACGAGCTCGGCCAAGCGCTCCAGCTGCTCGGATTCGCTCAGTGCCTCCGGGAGCGCCAGAGGCGCCGCGCTGTGGATGGAGTGTGGGACGCAGCGAGCGACCAAATCGTCGAGCGACGCGAGCCCGAGGCTCTGAAGCATGCTGTCGATGTGTGCCGGCGTTGGGCCGATATGACGGCGAGCGAACGTCACCGGCGCGGCGGTGGTGGGGGAGGAGTCGGCGGCCACGAAGGTTTCCTGCTTTCGGGAATTCGGAAAAACTAGACGAGCGGCTGCTCCGCTAGCACCCCTGACCCGAGGAGGAAATAGCTGCTCGGGGGGCGCCTGGCTTGGGGCACACGCGAAAAGGGCAAGGCGCGGGCAGGGGGGGCATGCGATACTTCGCCAATGACGTGCCCCGGCGTGCGCAGGGTCCTGAGTTCCGCGGTGTTCGGCATGCTCTTTGCGGGCGGCGTCCTGGGTGGCTGTGTCCTGAGCGGCTGTGTCCTGAGCGGCTGTGCGACGCAACGCGCGACGTCGCAGGCGCTCACCATCGTGGGCGCCACAGCGGTCGTGGTAGGCGCGAGCATGGCCGCGGGCGGGCAATGTCACGAATTACGGCAGCCTCGGCTCTCCGATGGTCCACTGCTCGCCAGGGCTCAGTAAAGGGGCTCGCCAGGCGGGCACGGCCACTGCGGTGGTGGGCGCTGGCTGGCGGCAGCCGGGTATGCGCTCGAGCCCAAAGGGCCGGATACGTTGCAGCCAGCTCAGCCGAGCGCGTCGCCTGTTCCGGGGTCGCCCTATCGCTTGGTCCGTCCGCCACCGGGACCCGCTCCCGAAGCATCGTCGGGTCCTGTCCCAGCCCCACCCAACGGGGTCGAGCACCCGCCGGCTGCTGACAACGAGGGTGGGGAGCCCTGAGGCGGGCGGGCTCGGTCAAAACGTTTTGGCTGAATCCAGCAGCAACGTGACGGGCCCGTCGTTGAGCGACTCGACCGCCATGCTGGCACCAAATCGGCCCGTCTGTACGGCTATGCCGAGCGAGCGCACGCGCGAGCACACCTGATCGAACAGGCGGTGCGCCGGCTCTGGATCCATGGCCTCGCCAAAGCTGGGCCGATTGCCACGGCGCAGGTCACCGTACAAGGTGAACTGCGAGATCGCGAGCAAGCTACCGTGCCCGTCGAGCAAGCTTCGGTTCATCTTCCCTTGGTCATCGCGAAAAAAGCGGCAGCCGCACATCTTGTCGGCAAGCCAGAGGGCGTCGCGTTCAGCATCCTCTCGCCCTACACCGATGAGCGCACAAATCCCGTTCTCGATTTCGCCGACGACTTCAGCGCCGACCCGGACGCGCGCCCACAGCACACGAGTGATGACCGCTCGCACTGGACCCTCTAGTCTCTCAAGGTAGGTGGTATAAGAGGGCGTACACAGTGACGCCGCTCAGCGAAACGTAAAGCCAGAGTGGCAGGGTGTAACGCGCGATCCTTCGGTGGGCGTCGATCCGCCCGGTCCAACCGCGATAGAGCGTGAACAGGGCCAGCGGCACGATGGCGCCAGCCAGCAGGATGTGGGGGACGAGAATCGCGAAGTAGACCGAGCGGAGCACGCCAGTGCCGCGAAACGGAACCGAGCCGACTTGGGCATGGTGGAGCAGGTAACTCACGAGAAACGCGCACGACAGGCCAAATGCCGTCAGCATGCACCTGCGGTGTTGAACAATCTTGCCCGAGCGAACGAACGCGAAGCCCAGAATCAAGAACACGCCGGCACTCGCATTCAATACGACGTTGAGCCGGGCCAGCAGGCTGGGTCCCTCTGAGGCGGCGCGCGCGGTCGGGCCGATCGCCATCGCGGCCAGCACAGCGAGCGTGACCCCGATGCTCAGCACCGCGATGGTCCAGCGCACCTTACCCGTTTCGACTGCCAACGTCGGAGGAACCACGAGCGGAACCTAGCCCAGAGGCAGGCTGCGCCCAAGCGCGACTTCAGTCCAGCGCGAGCTGGCCTGCGATCGAGCCCCTCAGGTACCCGGCCAGGAGCCAGGACGCGGCGGGTAGCTCGGTCGCCCGAGCAGAAAACCCTGCGCGTAGTGCGCGCCGCTATCGACGACAGCGCTCAGCTCATCTGCCGTTTCGATGCCTTCGGCGACCACGTCGGCGCCGAGCTCCACGCACAGTCGAACTACGTGCCGGACCAGGATCTGCTGCCGGGGGCTCTGGTCTAGGCCGGTGATGAGCGCGCGATCCAACTTCACTATTCGAGGCTCTAGATCGAGCACGCGCTTCAGATTGGAATGACCCGCGCCCAGATCGTCCACCGCCAGGAAGATGCCTGCGCGTGACCCGATCTCTTTGAGCACGTTCACACACACGTCGTAGTGGGTAAACGCTGCCGACTCGGTGATTTCCACGTACACGTCGTGGTCGTGGAAAAACACGGGGTCATCCGGGCGAACCAGCCAGCGCGCCGACAGCTCGTCGGGATGCACGTTGACGAACAGCGGCATGCTAGCTGCCTTCTCGACCGATGCGGCGCGGACGAGCCGGCCTAGACGGCCGCAGCACGCTTCCTCCGAGGCACGCCGAAACAGCGTCTCGGGGTTGGCCAGGCTGGGCCAGCGGCAACGGGTGAGCGCCTCATAAGCAAAGACCTGACGCGTGGTCACCGACACGATCGGCTGGAAGACGATGTCGATGTCTTTGGCGCTGAGCCCTTCGGCACCCGGGGGTGGGTCGCTGCGAAGTGCGCCAAAAGGGCCGCCGGAGCGGCGGGTCGCGGTCGGCACTTCGGAGGTGCGGACGTGGCTTTCGCGCGGGGGCTCCGAAGGCTCCGCCGTCGAGTCACCGAGCGCCCCGGAGTGACTTGACGGGGCCGTCTCTGCGAGGGTTTGGGAGCCGCTCTGCGGCGGACAGTCGAGCATTCTTCCAGCTTCGAACGCTGAGCGGTCATCCAATCTAAACATAACGCCCAGCTGCTCTCAGCGCGGTCGTCCGCAGTCTGAGGTCCAGCAATCTGAACGACGCTTCGTGCCAAAACTGATGCACGCAATTGTAGCGGTGACTGGTGTTACCGCGATGGGTTGCTCAGCCGCGGCCAAACGGGTCCCTCCAGCCACTTTGCCACGTATCACGATGAAACAGTGATCCGGCCCTATCGACTGATGGCGCGCAGGTCCGAGCGGCGCGCGAGGTAGGGCCGAGTAGGCTCAGGGCTCTACGTCTGGAGCATCGGCTGCCGAAGTCTCCCCCGGAGCCGCCCCAGATTCTCGCTCCTTTGCAGCGGGCCGGCGTGGGCCGCGCTCGGAGCCTGGGGGTGCCGGAGTCTTTAGCTGCCCTTCTCTCTCTCGAGCCGCACGGCGCCGGATGGCCTGGGCTGACTGTGCGGTGTTGGCGGCCTCATCCAGCACCGCGATGAGCAGGTCGGCAGCGTTCGAGACGGCCCGCGCTCGAGCATTCAATTGCGGCAATAGGACCTCCGCCTCGGCGAGCTTGGCCCGTACCTGATCCCGCTGCGCAGCCTCCAGGAAGGCCGTGGTGATACCCCCTCGCAGCTTGGCGGCTTCAGCCCCGAGTAACTCGGTTCGCCGCTGGACACGGCCCATGTCGGCGTAAACCGTGGCACCGGAGAGCGCTGCTTGCGCCAGCACCTTGAGCAGCCGCAGCTCGCGCTTTTCGGGATCTCGCCCCAGCGTCCTCAGCGTGGCCGTCGGCAACGTGCTGCTGGCCGCGACGCCGCCGGCGCTGGCCTCTGGGTGGGCGGGGGTCGGGTTGGCCGCACGCGCCGCGGCGCTCGCGGCAATTTCCGCGTCTTCTACCAGCGCGTCCTCGTCCTCACCGTCATCGATGCCCGTAAACTCGAGCTCCATCATCAGCCCCTCGAGGGCGAGGCGGGCGGTGCGCTCGCGTAGGCGTTCGCCAAGGACATCGGCGGGCGCCTGCTCGGGGGCTCCAATCCGGCGCGCCAGCGCGCCTCGCACCTCCGCCTCTTCGCGCCCCGCCTCTTTGACCGCCAGCACCAGGTCGCTCACCTCCGCGAAGAAGCGATCGTAACGCGCCTCGCCGGTCACTGGGCGCTCTCCGCTGGCCAGTGCTGCTGCCGGCCGCCCCGGGCCACAGCCCGCAGGGGCCCCGAAAAGGAGCCCGAGCCCGGCTATCCCGACCGCCGCCCGCAGCTGGAGCCAGCGCCCGGCGCTGCTGGTCCTGATTGAAGTAGAAGTGTGGGGGCTTTGCAGCGCGGTGTGATGAGGACGCATGGTGAAACAGGAGAGAGCGGCGCTCTCACTCACCGGGTCGGTGTTGCGGCGAGGGCCAGCACAGTGACATGAACGACACCCGCTGCATAGAGCGCTTGGGTGCAGGCAACGAGGGTAGAGCCGGTGGTGATCACGTCATCGATCAACGCCGCACGACGCCCTGCGGCGTCCCTGCGAGCCACGAAAGCACCGACTACGTTGTCCCGCCGCTCACGGGCAGACAGGTGGCTCTGATGAGGCGTGTCCCGCCAGCGTTCCAAAAGCCACGGCGCGTGCTCGCCCCCGCAGCGCTCACTCAGACGTTTGGAGAGTAGCGCGGATGGGTTAAACCCCCGCTCGACCAAGCGCGAGTAGTGGAGTGGAACGGGTACGATGAGCCGGCCCCCCAGGTCCCCGGCGCGCAAGAGACCGGCTAACCTGTCGGCTATGTCGGCGCGCTGACCAAACTTCATGCGCAAGATGGCAGTGGAGAGCGGAGGCGCATACGCACCCGCCACCCAACCCTCCTCGATGCCAGTCAACGGCGGCGCCGCTGGGCAGGGGCCGCAGCTCGCGCAAAACACGGTGTCCGGCGCAACCGGTGCATCGCAGGCCGCGCAGTAGTCGGGGGCGACGAGCTGGCGGAGCGCTCGTGCGGAGCGTTGTGCGAGCCGTGAAGGGATGTGGAAGGGCGGCCAGTACACGCCGAAGACATCGAACGCTGACGGCGCGAGTTGCCTCTGAATTTTCACGCCGTCTTCTCTCGGGCCGAATCACCACCGCATTCCAATCAGTAGACAACTTACCGAGCGCGGTGCCGAACCTGTCTGATAATTTCCCGCGCTCGCTCGCGATGGGGCGTCAGGTCGCAATCTGGCCCTGAGTTGGCACGCGGTCGTGAACGAACGGCAATGAGGGACATCACTCGATGAGGCGCAATCAGAGGCTTTTGGGCGCAGTCTGTTGGATCGCAACACTTACGGGCTGCGAGGGCAAACAGCACATCTTCGCACAGCCAAGCTCGAACGATGGGGGCAGCGTGGAAGTCAGCGCTCTCGTGCCGGGGGGCGCTGGCTCGGGAGACACGACCCACGATGGCGAGCCTTCTCCGAACGCGCCGGGCTCACTCGGGGCGGCCTGCACGGCGGATGCAGACTGCGACGGTCCCGGACTGTGCGTGGACGGGGTGTGTTGCTCGAGCGCGTGCGAGGAGCTCTGTGCCGCATGCAATCTCGCTGAAAGCCTCGGTTCTTGCTCTGCGGCACCGAGCGACGTGGATTGTGCGCCGCCAAGCTGCGCAGGGCAGAGTACGGATTGTCGGGAGGTCGACGCGAGCCAGCTGGAGCTGAATTGCGAGTCCGCTGGCGTTTGCCGCTCGAACGCCGAATGTGCCGTCTTTGCGCAACCCGCGGGGACGCCCTGCCAAGCTGCAACGGGGACCTGCAACGGCGATGGCGCTTGTATCGTGCCGGGAAAGGCCTCTCTGGGGCAGACCTGTACAGTAGCTGCCGATTGCGCCGAAGGTCATTGCCTCGCCACAGGTGATAGCGGCGGGCTCATCTGTTGCGACACGGCCTGTGATGGCCCATGCCAGACCTGCGGCTCTGGAGGCCATTGCGAAGATATGGACTGCGGCAATGGCTGCGACGTGAGCACGGATCTGTGCAACGCGCTCATTCCCATCGGTGGCAGCTGCGGCAGCCCGTCGCAATGTGAGGATGAAGCCTCCTGCTTGCTGGACCAGAACGGCCAGACCCGCTGTTGCGAGCGCAATTGCGCGGACACCGGCGAAGTGTGCAATGAAAGCGGCCTCTGTCGCTGCCTCGCCGGGCGCGAATTGGCGGATGGCCGTTGCCGGGTCATTGATGGACAGGAATGTCAACAAGCTGCGGACTGTGCCAGCCGTGTGTGCACCGACTGGTATGTGGACTTCGATTTTGACGGATTCGGCACAGATTCGACGAGGATTTCCACCTGTGGCAATGACGCTCCGCGGCCTTTTGTGGATGTCTCGGGCTGCACAGGGCAAAACGGAGGTGCCTTTTCGCTAAACTATGTCACCGCGGGCAGAGACTGCTGCGACCTCAATACCTGTGGTCGTCTCCCGGGTCTGTTGGAGCAAATGTCCTCTGTTTTTCACCCAGCTCAGACCGTTCCAGGTCGCGGAAACGAGGCGTGCGGTACATCGCAATTCGATAGAAACTGCGACGGCAATGTGACCGTTGCAAACGCCGCGGAAATTCCGCCGTTTTCCCCAGGTTGCGTAGGTAACTCAACCTCCTGCACGGGTAGCGGTCGGACGACACAAGCAGAACCGCGCTGTCAAGACACAATTTCAATCAGGTTCTGCGGCATCTTGACGGAGTGTGCACAACACCACCGGCGCCCCTCAGCAGTCTGTTGATCACGTGTCTGTAGTGCCACCGCCTTATGCTTGGCAGAGGGCTCTACGCGGTCATCCATCGCCGGCGGCGATAAAGTCGGTGGGATTAATTGGGAGACTCTAGTTGAACAGGCTCCAACTCGTCTGAGTTGCGCCCGCAAGTGCATCGAGCGAGCAGTACACTTAGCTCGCTTGGCGCCCCGGTCGTCTCGCATCGGTTGGGCGAGTTGGTGTCCGCACGTTTTCGACGCCTCGAGGACCGATGTCCGGTGTTTCTTTCCGATCTGGCTCGAGACGCGATCCGTAGGATCGCAACCCGCCGGTCGCATCCTCGCAATGCGCCTGCTTTGCGCAAGTTTTTCCAAGGCAGCGCGATCGCTACAGCCCTGCCGCAAGGCTATTGATCCGGAGTTCTGAGTTTACCTGCGATCTCGCGCTTCCCTAGGCGACGGTTCGGGGGCCTGCTAATGTCTGAGCGAGTATTCGCGTGTGCGCCAGCGCTTGTCGCTCATCGAATCAAGAGAAGTGGTTTCCGGTGGGGCCGTCTCCCGCAAAAGGTGACGTGCCCCACGCAAAATACCGCGGCAGGTGTTGGGTTGATGAGTCGCGTTGCCAACACCGCCCAAAATTAGAGAGTGATACACATGAGAAACCGTTGCAGACCGTCCCGCGCTGTTAGATCGCACCACTTCGCTTTGCACGCCGCCTTGGGCATGGGGGTGGTGGCCGCGGGCCTGCTGGTGAGCGGGACGGCAAGCGCGCAAGCGGCGCCGCGGTTCCCGTTTCCCAGCGGCAACACCAATGCCTTGAGCAGCGGTTCTCTGACGAGTCATGAGCTTCGGGCGCAATACAATACTTGGAAGGCCACGTTTCTCCAGAATTGCGGGGATGGCTCCATTCGCTTGCAGTATCCGGAGAACGAAGGGAATGACACGCGGTCCGAGGGTATCGGATATGGCATGGTCATCGCTGCGTACATGGGGGATCAGGCAACCTTCGACGGGTTGTGGAACTATTGGGAGCGCTTCGACAACAACAGCTTGATGAATTGGCGAACGTTTGGCTGCACGGGCGGAAGCGAGAATGGCAGCGCGTCGGACGCGGATGTGGATGCTGCCTTAGGACTGATTGTGGCGGACATCCAGTGGGGCGGTTATGCCGCTGACGCCACACGTGTGATTAGTGCAATTCGAACCACAGAAATTCTGAACTGTAATGGGCGGGACTTATTGGACCCCGGCAGCGACGGCAATTTCGGGAGCTGCGGCTGCATCAATCCGTCGTACTTCGCGCCGGCCTACTACGGTGCCTTCGCGGAGTATGACGCTGCTGGCGCCGCGCTCTGGAACGGGGCAATTGCGGACGCCTACGCAACCTTGGGCGATGTGCAGAACGATCAAAGCGGGCTATTGCCGGCGTGGTCCAGCGCAGCTCAAGTGGCGATTGCTGGCTGCAATTTTCAGGTGGCGGGCGGTGGAAATGCCAACGAATACCAGTCGGACGCAGCCCGTACCCCGTGGCGTGTCGCGACCGACTTGGCCTGGAACAATTCGGCGGCGGCACGGGGCTTCCTGACCCCCATGGTGAACTGGCTGAAGACCCAGAACCGGATCACTCATATCGTCGACCGTTATGCGCTCAACGGCAATGCGCTTCCGCAGACCGGCAACGGGCCCCAGCTGAACAACGCAACCCTCAACGCCGATGGTCGGCGCAGCACCATCACGATGGGGGCGTTCTCCACGGCAGCCGTGGCCGGAACTCAGGCTGACCTGGACAGTTTCGTAGGGGCTTGGCAGTCGCTCTACGTGGCCGGGGATAGTACTGGACCCAACGCCACCGTTCAACCGCATGCCTTCAACAGCAGCCTGGCGCTGTTGTATGGGCTATTGGCGACTGGGACCATGTGGGACCCTCTCGGGAGCGACCCAGTCCTCAAGCCGGAGCCGGCACGTGCTGACCAGCCGGGGAATCAACTCGAGAATGGTGACTTCGACGAAGGTCTCCTCGGTTGGACGTTTGTAAACATCAGCGATCCGGCGACACCGGGAACGCCTGCCGAGGGTTACGCAATGCACCTGGAGGGCGAGACTCACATTGCCGTTCAGAGGACGGCAGCGCTGCCGGCGGATCCATGGGAGGTTCGGCTGTCGCAGGGGGTCTCGGTCCAAGCCAATCAGACGTATCGCATCAGTATCAATGCCCGCGCCGCCACTGCGCGCACCTTGAAGGTTTCAGTCGAGTCCGGTCCCGGTCAGCCCTACGCACTCTACGGTGCACTGGGGAACCGTCGCGCAGTGGGACCCGTGACTCTCGGCCCTGACATGCAGACGTACGATTGGGTGTTCATATCGGCAGGTACGAACGCGAACGCTCGGTTCGATATCGACGTCGCCAATAGCGACGTCACCCTCACCATCGACGACGTCGTGTTCGAGAGCTCGACGCTTCCGGTGTCCACCACCGGTGATCTCGCAGGGCTGCCCCCCCCCGTCGTCGGTGAGCCCGGCGCCGGCGGCAGCGGCGGCGGCACCCAACCCACGGGTGTCGGCGCGCCAATGGTCGGCCCCAACGGCCAAGTCATCCCGCCCAGTGGCGACACCACCACCGGTCAACCCATCAGCGGCGGTGTTCCGGGGGCCAGTGGTGGCTTGCCAGCACCCTCCGCGGGGCGTCCCACCGGTACCGGCGCCTGTTCGGTGCAAAACGATCCGGCGTGCGGGCAGTTCCAATGCAGCGTGGTCCTCAAGCTCTGTTACGACCCGAATGGTTACGTCTGGGACGCGACCGCAAATATGGGCGCAGGCGCCTGGACACAACCTCCTTCCGCTCATTGCGGCCAAGGTCTCGTCTTCTGGCCCATCCTCGGCGCCTGTTACGATCCTGCTAGCGGCTATTACTGGAATCCCATGACCAACGCCTGGGTGCCCTACGGCGACGGGTACACTGAGGGCTGGGATACTAACTCAGACAGTGGCTGTGCCATCAGTGGTATGCCCGCTAGAGGCGCCGCGGCGGGTTGGCTACTCGCCGGCCTCATCGCCGCCGGCTGCGGTCTGGCTTATCGCCGCAGGCGGTAGCCACCCTGTCGGTATTCGTCCGCGTGAGCGGAGTTGCGGTGCGCCCCTAGATTAGCCATCACGGCACTGGGGGCGCAGCTGCGTCGGGGGGCCGAGGCCGCGTCCGAGGCAGGGCTCAGCCGATGATGCCGAGCAGCTTGGCCATCGAGATTTCGTCGGCCGGAGTGAACGGGTAGTGCTCGAATTCGTCGCTTTGCACCCAGGCGAAATCGTGGACGTTGCGCTTCTGCGGTTGCCCTGTCGCGAGCTGGCACTGGTAGAGGTGCAATTCGACGGTGTAACGCTCGTAGGGGTGCCGGACGAAGCTGATCAGCTTGCCGACGTCGACGCTCACGCCGAGCCGATGCAAGACTTCGCGTTTTAGCGCCAGGGCGTCATTCTCGCCCGCTTCCACGCGCCCTCCTGGGAACTCCCAGAGGAGCGGGAGCACGGCTGTCGGCCGCCGTTGCGTGATCAGGTAGCGCCCGGCCTGTTCGACCATGGCCGCGACCACCCGGATGATTGGGAGTTGCATCAATATCCAGGACTTACCCGAGCAGCGACAATGGAGACGAGACGGACGGGGGTGACAAGAGCGGTCAAGCGTCGATGCGGAAGAGCTGTTGCCCCATCAGCAGAATGTCGCCCGCGGAAACCTGATGCTCGTCTTTCAAGCGCACGAAGCTACCATTCGAGCTGCCGAGATCGGTGAGCGTGATCGAGTTGTCTGTGCCCACGCCGAGGCGGCAATGCAGGCCAGATACGTAGCCGTCTTCCGGAAAGAGCACGTCCCCTCGCTCACGCCCGAGATGCAGGCCTGCTTTGGGAACTGGGAAAGCATTGCCAGTGGTGTCTCGGCCGATCACGAGCCCGAGGCGGCCGACGTAGCCGTCGGCGGGACTGCCGAGCCGTTGGACCCCGTCTGGGGAGGGCTGGGGGCCGTCCAGCTTCTCGAGCCGCAGAATCTCCTGCCCGATCCGAAACACATCGCCAAACTTGAGCGGCCAGGGGGTGTTGGGGCGGATCTTCAGGTAGACGCCATTCAGCGAGCGCGCATCGCTCACGAATAGGCGGTCGCCTTTTCGCGCGAATACGGCGTGACGAGGGGACAGGTAGCTGTCGCCAGCAAAGATGGAGCCGGTGTCGCGCCCGATGGTTTCAGTTGGACCTTGCGGCAGGGTGTAAGAACCCGCTTCGCTACCATCGGCGCGCAACGCGGTGAGCATCACGCCTCCCGACGCCGAGGTGCCGGAGGCGCTCGACATACCCGCCTTGGCGGGAACCGAGGACAAGTTGAGCTTGTAACCGCACGACGCACAAAAGCGGTTCGTGGTAGGGTTGTGGTGGTCACATTGCGGGCAGTTGACGTGCGTGGCAGCGCCGTTGGCTCCGGGTTGATTCTGCTGCACCTGCACGGGCTCGAGAGCGGCACGTGCACGGGGTGCTTGAACGCCCGGCGATGCATGCGTCGAGTCGGAACCGAGCATAGGAGCAGCGGCCGTTTCTGGCGGCGCGTCGACCAAACGCTCCGAATAACTGTGCGTCGCGTCGGCGGGCGCAGAACCCCGAGCGAACGGCTTTGGGGCTGCGTCGCGCGTCAGCTCGGCTCCACACCCAAGGCAGAACTTGTAGTGGTCCTGGTTTTCCTTGCCACACTTCTGGCACGTGATCACTGAGTGGCCTCCATTGCTGCCTGGATAAACCGGCGCCTTCCGAACCGCTGTAGGTGGACTAGTAACGGCGCCGATTTCGCCCTGCCCTAGGGGCGATTTGTCCACGCCTTGGGTCGACGGTCAAGTAACTCGCTGCAATGGCGTACGTTTTCGGCCCTCCCTGGCCCGCGTAACGCGCCGCCCGCCGGTGCGCCGGGGGCACTAGCCGAGCTTGGCCAGCGCTGCCTTCAATAGCTCGGACAGCGATTCTTTGCCCATGCGGTCGGCGAGTGCGGCCACGGCCCGCTCCGCCTCTGCTTGCCGGAAACCCATGTTGGTCAGTGCACCCAATAAGCGGCCGGCGTCGTCATTCGGTCGATCGGAGCTCGTTCTAGCCCGCAGCTCTGCCAGACGGGGCAGCTTCTCCTTCAATTCCAGCACGAGGCGCTCTGCCGTCTTCTTACCGATGCCGCTCACTGAAGTGAGGCGGCCCAGATCTCGCTCCGCGACGGCACTGGCCAATTCTGAAGGGGGCAGGGCACTCAGGATCCCGAGCGCTGTCTTTGGCCCAACATTGGGGGTGGCAATCAAGAGCTTGAAAACGACGCGTTCCAGTTCAGAGGAAAATCCAAACAGGTCGAGGGCGTCTTCACGGACATGAGTATGTACGAAGAGCGTGACCCTCGGATTTTCGCCTCCGCTCGGGGCAGCCCGACCTAGCGTGCCGCCCGGGACGTGGACCTCGTAGCCAACGCCGCCGACGTCGACGGTCAACGTGCCATCGTTCGTAGCGACCACAGTGCCAACCAGTCGACCAATCAAAGCGACGCTGGTGTACAGGCACATCGTCCAGGGGAGCAAGTCGAATTGAGCCTGGCGGTATGGAAGACCCCGTGTTAGCGCCAGGCGTGCGCGACACCTGCTCGGCATCATTCATCCTGCTGTGCCTGGGTAGCCTGTGTTTGGGTGGACTAAACCTGGGTTGCGGCGGCTCTTCGAGCGAGACACCGCCCCCCTTGGAGCCAGATCCTGAGCGCCTGGTGGCCCCTGTCGGCGCGCTGGAGCCAGCAGGGGGTGGCAACGCGACGGAGCGCGGTGGCCGCCAGCAGCCCGGCGGTGTCGCTGCGGAAGGCGAGCCCGCAGTGCGAGGCAGGCCCCCGCGAACGTGGGGCCGCGCACCGAAACCCCCGGAGCCGTCCCGTGCGCCAGAGCTTGCTCCTGCTCCGGACTAGTTGCACCGGAGTCCCGCTCCGGACTGGCGCCCGGTCTCGCAGCAGGGCCGCGTTTTGCCGCCTCTCGGTCTGCATGGGGTTCAGGCGCCGGGCTGGGTGCTCTACGATGGGCGTGAATGATTACTGACGCTCCCCGTCAGATTTTGGTCGTCGATGACGAGCCGAACCTGCGTCGTGTGCTTGGAGCGCAGCTCAGCCGCGATGGTTACGAGGTACATGCAGTCGCTGACGGCGAAGCCGCGCTGCGCATTCTCGAGGATCAATACGTCGATGTGCTCATCACGGATTTGCGCATGCCGCGCCTCGACGGTCTCGAGCTGTTGCGACGCGCGCTCTTGTTGGAGCCCGACCTGCCGGTGGTCATCATCACGGCGCACGGCACGGTCGACAATGCAGTGGAAGCGCTGAAGTCGGGCGCGTTTGACTACATCACCAAGCCGTTCGACCAAAATGACGTCCGCAACGTCGTCAAGAAGGCGCTGCGCACGCGCGCTCTGGCCGCTGAAGAGGCACGGCAGGAGCGACCGTTTCCGCCCGGTGCGCGCTATGGGATCATCGGCGACAGCCGCCCCATCCAAGAGCTACGCGCGATCATCGATCGAGTGGCGGACACGCCTTCATCCGTGATGATCACGGGCGAGGTTGGCACGGGCAAACAACTCGTGGCGCGCGCGTTGCACGATGGCTCGATTCGCCGGGAAGCGCCGTTCATTTCGCTAAATTGCGCCGCTGTGTCACCCGACCTCTTGGAGGGTGAGCTGTTCGGCCTGGCGCCGGGCGCGCCTGGGGCCACCGCGGCGAAGCCCGGCCGTTTCGAGCTGGCTGCGGGTGGAACGCTGTTCCTGGACGACATCGACAGTGTGCCGTTGGCGCTGCAGCCGAGCCTGTTGCGAGTCCTTCAGGACGGTGAATGCGCTCGGGTGGGGGAGGACAGCCCGCGACCCGTGACCGCGCGCCTCGTAACGGCCACGCGGGTCGACCTCGCTCAACGCGTGAGCGAAGGGACGTTTCGGCAGGAGCTGTACTATCGCCTGTGTGTGGTGCCGATTTCGCTACCGGCGCTGCGTGAACGCACGCCGGACATTTTGGACCTGGCCCGGCACTTCGTACAGAAATTTCGTGCTCACCTGAACCACCGCGTCGGCTCCATCGAGCCCGACGCGGAGCGGCTGCTCTCTCGTTACCACTGGCCGGGCAACGTGCGAGAGCTAGAGAACGTGATCGAGCGTGCGTTGCTGTTCTGCGACGGGTCCAGCATCTCGGCGGGCGACTTGCCCAAAGCGATCCGGAGCGGCGAAGCGGATGAGGCCATTGCGCCCGGGCTCTTGACCGATGGCCTAAAAGAGCAGGTAAAAGCTGCGACTCTGCGCTTGGAACGAGAGCTGATCGACCGAGCGCTCCGAGAGACGCACGGCAACGTCACACACGCGGCTCGCTTGCTCAAGATTTCCAGAAAGGGCTTGCAGCTCAAGATGAAGGAGCTTGGTCTGCGAGAGCGGGATGAGCGAGACGCGATGTGAAGCGGTTTTTCGGCTTGGTGCTGCTGGGATGCTCCGTCATCGCGTGTCGTGATGCCCCTCTGCCGGCCTCGAGCACGGGCCCTCTGCCGCAGGCGGACGCCGCGCCGCCGTGGGCACCCAAGGCCAAGGCCCCCACGCCGCCCCAGGGCATGGTTTGGGTGCCGGAAGGCGCTCTGATTGCGGGCACTCCTCCCGACCGCCTGCCGCGCATCGCGGATGAAGAGATGCCGGGAGAGCAAGTGGTGTTGCACGGTTTTTTCATCGATATCTTCGCCTACCCCAACGAGGAAGGCGCGATACCTCAAACGGGCACCACTCACACACAGGCACAGAGCCTGTGCGCCGACCGGCGCAAGCGCTTGTGTACGGAGCTCGAGTGGGAACGAGCTTGTAAGGGGCCGCACAACTCGATCTACGAGTACGGCGATCGCTATCGGAGCGATGCCTGTTTGACGGGTCGAGCGCCGCGGATGTTGCCGAGCGGCTATCGCCCGGCTTGCCGTAGCGAGTTCGGCGCTCGCGACATGCACGGGAGCGTGTGGGAGTGGACCCAAAGCCGTTGGGGTCGCGGCACAGAGGCCGAGCTCTTCACGCTGCGTGGGGGCAATGCGGCAGCAGGAGAGCTCGTCGGCCGTTGCGCCAATGCCATGGCTCGGCCGCCGGAAACCATCTCTTCGCAAGTGGGCTTTCGGTGCTGCATGGGCAAACTGAACACGACGGAAGTGAGCCTGCACATCGAGCGCGGTGTACCGCTCGAGCAGAGGGGAAAAGTAGAGCGCGGGATAGCGCGCGGGCTGGATGCCATCTTACCGGCAGCGGTTCGGCAGACCCTCGCCGGTTATGGAGCGTGGCGCATCTCCAGCGTCTGGAACTGGCATCCCATCGGTAACGTGCAGTTGGTCGTGGGCGGTGGTTGCGCTGGATATGCCCCCGCGCGTCGCTGCGGCGTCGTCGTCGCTGATCTCACTGGTGGTGCGCCGGCGCTCGCGGCCTGGGTCTGGGCTGGGCATTATCCGCCAGCCGCTCGAGTGAGCAAGGATCCGCGGCGACTCTGGGTGTACGGGGGTGATCAGATGAGCCACTTCCGGCAAGCGGTTCTATTCGAATGGGGTCGAGTCCGCGTCGGCGAAGTCGAGCGCAACGTACGGCCGGGAGCAGATTAGACCGAGGGCAGGACGGGCTGGTCGGTGGCGCCGTGGGCCAGCAGGATGAAGGCTTGAATGAGCGCGACTTGACGCAGTTTCTCGAAACGCCCCGCGGCTCCGCCATGCCCCGCTTCCATGTACGTCCTCAGCAGAAGCAGGTTGTCGTCTGTCTTCCGCTCACGCAGCCGAGCGACCCACTTGGCCGGCTCCCAATAGGTCACGCGTGGATCGGTCAGGCCTGCTGTTGCCAGAATGTGCGGGTACGCCTTGGCTTCGATGTTGTCATAGGGAGAGTACGAAGCGATGTAGCGGTACGCGCTAGCACTTTCGATGGGGTTTCCCCATTCGGGCCACTCGGCGGGCGTGAGCGGTAGCTCCGCGTCACACATGGTGTTGAGCACGTCCACGAATGGCACTTCGCCTACGACGGCCTTGAACAAATCTGGCCGCAAGTTTACCGCCGCCCCCACCAGCATGCCGCCTGCGCTCGCGCCCTCGATGGTGATGTTGCCCGACCGTGTGAACCCAGCTTGGCACAGGTGTTCGGCCGCGTGCACGAAGTCGAGAAAGGTGTTCTTCTTGTGCATCAGCTTGCCGCTTTCATACCAAGCGTAGCCTTTGTCCTTGCCGCCTCGGACGTGGGCAATGGCGTAGATGAAGCCGCGGTTGACCAGGCTCAAGCTGTTGCTGGAGAAGCCCGCAGCCACGCTGTGCCCGTAAGAGCCGTACCCGTACAAGAGCAAAGGAGCGTCTCCGAGCGGTGTGCTCGCGTGCCAGAGCAGGGAGATGGGCACCAGCGCTCCGTCGTGGCTCTTGGCAAATACGCGGGCGCTTTTGTAGCGGCTCGGATCGTGGCCGCTCGGTATCTCTCGCTGGTCGATGAGCACGCGCTGGCGCGTGGCCATGTCGTAGTCATAGGTCTGCTGCGGCGTGGTCAAGGACGAGTAGGTGAAGCGGAGCGTGTCGGTGTCATATTCGTAGCCTGGGGATAGCCCGAGGCTGTACGCCTCTTCATCGAATGCGATGACGTGCTCGGCGCCATCACTTCGGTTGCGAATCACGATTCGGGGCAAACCGCCATCGCGCTCGAGCCGCACGATGTGGCGTGCAAAGGTGGTCGCGGCCACTATCAGGCAACCCGGCCGATGTGGCACCAGATCCTGCCAGCTTGCCGGGCTGGGGTCGCTGGTGCTCGTGACGGCGAGCTTGAAATCCTGGGCCTGGTCGTTGGTGAGGACCAATAGCTGGTCTCCCAGTGAGCTCACGCTGTACTCCAGCCCTGGCTTTCGAGGCGCGACGAGGCGTGGCAAGCTTGCGGGGCGCCGGGCATCGATCAGGCGCTGTTCGGAGGTGACGTGATCGTGAGCAGTGATGACGATCTGCTCGTAGTCTTCGGTGATGTCGACGCTGACGAAGAACCCGGCGTCGAGCTCTTCGTACACGAGCTCGTCCAGGCTGTGATCGGTCCCGAGGACATGGCGAAAAACCTTCGAAGGACGATGGTTGTCGTCCACCCGGGTGTAGAATAGGCTGCTGCCATCGGTTGCAAAAACCAAGCGGCCGCTGGTGTTCGGGATGTGGTCTGGTAAGTCCGAGCCAAGGCTCAGGTCACGAAGGGCGATGTCGTAGTACTCTGAGCCTTTGGTGTCGGTGGCGTAGCCGAGTAGGCGGTGATCGCGGCTGTGGGCTACCGCCCCGGTGCTGAAGTAAGCGTGCGCCTTCGACGCGGCATCCGCGTCAAACAAGATTTGTTCGTTCGGGGCAGGTCCGCGAGGGCCGCGGCTGTGTCCACCGAGCGTTGGCCGCCGGCAGTAGCGTGGGTGTTGCGAGCCGAGCTCGTACCGGACGTAGTAGTCCCAGGGGCCGTCCTTGGCCGGGACGGAGCTTTCGTCTTCCTTGATGCGCCCCTTCAGCTCCTCGAAGAGGCGATCCCCGAGCTCTCGAGTGGGCAGCATCACCGCGTCGGTATGTGCATTTTCGTGGTCGAGGTGGCGCCTGATCTCAGGGCTGAGTGCCTCGGGCTCGCGCATCACGCGCTGCCAGTTTTCATCCCGAAGCCAGTGGTAGGGATCGTCGCGGGTGATGCCGTGGAGCGTGGCCTGATGCTCGACTTTCGCGGGCCGCGGAGGAGTAACCATCCTCCGGTTGTGCCACGGATTGGCCGCAGGTTAAACGATGTGCGGACGCAGGCCCAGGTAGGTGAACGCTTCGATGGGATCGTCGGTAGTCAACACCTCTCTCCCGTCGCGTTTCGCATACCGCTGAATCTGCAGTCGCCCGGCCGCGGTGGCTGCCAACGCCGCATTCTTGCTGAAGCCGAACAAGAGCTTGCCGCGTTCTTGCTCGAGGATCAATTCGAAGCCGGGATCGTTGCGGCTTGGCCCATGCCGGGCGTCCACGAGCAGGTGGTAGCTGCTCCGTGATATGTCCGCGAGCTTGAGCTGGATCTGTTTGAAACAGCTACGAATGTCCGACGGCCCCTCGAATGGGGTCAAGGTGCGTTTGGCGACTACGAGCCGGCACTTGCGATCGAGCCGTAGGACGTAGTGGTCAAGTATCGCCAGATCCACCAAGTCATGGCAGGTAAGCCCGATAGGCCGCCCCGAATTGGTAATTAGGGAGGGTCGGAGGGAGCGCCCAAATTCCGCCATTTATACAAAAAGTAACCAACGGTTGATGTCTGCAGAACTGTAACAAGAGTGGCCGGGCGCGGATGGGGACTGACCTACGCCGAAGTGCGCCAAGCACAATAGGAGCCTAGTATAAGATCCGAGTGCGGATATTCGTTTCCAGCGCCGACACCCGCCCTCGCACCTCGTCGGACACATCGCGATCGAGATCCATCACCAAATAGCCAACGTCCGCATTTGTATCGAGGACCTGCCGCTCTACGTTGGCATTCAACTCACTGATAATCGTGTTGATGCTGCTGAGCACGCCCGGCACATTGCGATGGATGTTCAGAATTCGGTGCCGCCCGCGCATGGGGGGCGGCTCTATTTTGGGAAAGTTCACGGCGGAGAGGGTGCTGCCCGTATTCAAGAACTTCAGCAAAGCCACAGCCACTTCCTTCCCGATGGCGGCCTGAGCCTCCTCGGTCGAGCCTCCGACGTGGGGCGACAGGATGACGTTCTTCAGCCCTTGCAGAGGCGATTCGAAACGCTCCTGATTGCTTTCCGGCTCTGACGGAAAAACGTCCACGGCCGCGCCGCTGAGGTGCCCCGACCGCAGCGCTTCGGTCAAGGCTTCGATGTCGACCACGTTGCCTCGGCTCAGGTTCAAGAGCCGGCTGCCGGGGCGCATTTGGCGCAGCTGCTCTGCGCCAATCATCTTCCGCGTTTGATCGGTGGCGGGCACATGCAACGTCACGAAGTCGGATCCGGAAAGCAGCTCTTTCAGGCTGCCCACCTCGCGGTTGTTGCCCATGGGAAGCTGCTGCACGATGTCATAGAATAGGACGTTCAAGCCCAGCGCTTCGGCGAGCACGCCGATCTGGCGTCCGATGTGCCCGTAGCCGATGATGCCGAGCGTCTTGCCTCGCACCTCAAAGGAGCCTGTTGCGCTCTTGTTCCAGGTGCCTTCATGCATACCCCGTGAGCGATCGGTCAGCCGGCGAGACAACGCGATGATCTCACACAGCACTAGCTCTGCCACGCTTCGCGTGTTGCTAAATGGTGCGTTGAACACGACCACCCCGCGTTTGCTAGCGGCTTCGAGCGCGACCTGATTCGTGCCGATGCAAAAGCAGCCCACGGACAGCAGGCGGCGCGACGCTTCGATCACCTTGGGCGTGACGCGTGTCTTGCTGCGAATCCCGAGCAGGTGAACGTCCTCGATCTTCTCACACAGCTCTCGCTCCCCGAGCGCCGCGCTTTGCGTCTCGACGGACAGACCATCTTGCGACAGCAGCTGGGCCGCGCTCGGGTGAATGTTCTCGAGAAGCAGCACCTTGATGCGCTCCTTGGGGTAGCTCGTCACGTCTGTCATGGGGATGGTCTCAAAACTCTCGATGGGGCCCTAGCGCTGCTTGATGCCCGCGGCAAGACTAGTCAATGCCACGGGCTAGGCGGGGTTGTATCCGAGGTGGCTCTGCAACCAGCGCTCGGCCTCGGCGACCGGTTTGTCGGTGCGCTGGGCATAGCTCTTGATTTGGTCCAGACCCAGCTTGCCGATGCTGAAATACTCGGACTCGGGGTGAAAGATGTACAGGCCGCTCACGCTCGCGGCCGGCAGCATGGCATAGGACTCGGTCAGCTCGATCTGCGCCTCGCCGGCCGAGAGCAGGCGGAAGAGCTTGAGCTTTTCCGTGTGGTCTGGACACGCGGGGTAGCCGAAGGCCGGTCGGATGCCGCGGAAGCGCTCATCGATGAGCTCCTCCGGGGTCAGGTTCTCCGCGGGGTAGCCCGACTCCCGCCGAGCACGCTCGTGCAGTAACTCGGCGAACGCTTCCGCCAAGCGATCGGCGAGCGCCTTCACCATGATCGAATTGTACTGGTCGTGCTCCTGTTCGTAGCTCCGCGCCAACTCGTCCGCACCGATTCCCGTGGTTAGCGCGAACGCCCCCACATGGTCGACGAGCCCGGACTCCCGTGGCGCGACGAAGTCGGCCAGGCTGCGGCAGGCTTTCTGGTTCGGACTCTGCTGGCGCAGCATGTTGAATTGCATGATGGAAGATTTGCAGCTCGAGTCCTCATACAAGATGATGTCGTCCCCGACGCTTTGCGCGGGCCAAAAACCGTATACCGCGTTGGCCCGCAGCAACCGGCCTTTGACGATCTTGTTCAAAATCTCCCTGCCATTGGCATAGACTTCGCGTGCCGCCGCGCCGTAACGCTCATGCTCCAAAATGCCAGGGAATTTGCCGCGCAGCTCCCAGGTGCTGAAGAAGAAGGTCCAGTCGATGTACGGCACGAGCTGTCCCAGGTCGAAATTCTCAATCAGACGCCGGCCCGTGAAATCCGGGACGGGTAGCTTGCCCACCTTCCAGTCCAGCTCCGGTTTGCGGCGCTGTGCCTGGCTGTAGGGCAGCAGGCTGGTGACGGTCTGGTTGCCGTGGAGCTCGCGTAAGCGAGCTTGATCGGCCCCGTTTTTTTCCACGAAGTCGGGCGCGAGCTTGGCATCGAGCAGCTGCGAGACCACGTTGACCGCGCGCGAAGCATCGAGCACATGCACCACTGTCTTCAGGTAGTTCGGCGCGATTTTCACGGCCGTATGTTGCCGACTGGTGGTGGCGCCACCAATCAAGAGCGGTAGCGAGAGGCCGCGCTCCTGCATGCGCTTGGCCACGTGAGCCATCTCATCCAAGCTCGGCGTGATCAAGCCGCTTAGGCCCACCATGTCCGCGCGGTGCTCGACGGCTGCATCCAAAATCCGTTCCGCTGGCACCATCACTCCGAGGTCGATGATCTCGTAGTTGTTACACGCGAGGACGACCCCCACGATGTTCTTTCCGATGTCGTGCACGTCGCCCTTGACCGTGGCGAGCACGACCTTGGCCACCGGCTGCGCGCCTTCACCCTTTTGTGCCGCGATGAAGGGCTCCAGGTACGCAACGCCTCGCTTCATCACGCGGGCACTCTTGACGACTTGTGGCAAAAACATTTTGCCTGCACCGAATAGGTCACCCACCACCCCCATCCCCGCCATCATGGGGCCCTCGATCACGTCGAGGGGGCGAGCCGATTGCTGCCGCGCCTCCTCCACGTCCTGTTCGATGTATTGCGCGTCCCCCTGCACGAGGGCATACTTGATGCGCTCGTCCGCCGAGCGTTCGCGCCAGCTCAGGTCGACGTCGCGCTTCTTGCCGCCTCCCTTCACGCTGTCGGCGAACTCCACCATGCGCTCGGTCGCGTCGGGCCGGCGGTCAAACAGCACGTCCTCCACGCGCTCCAGCAGATCTTTCGGAATGTCCTCGTAGACGGCGAGCTGACCGGCGTTCACGATGCCCATGTCGAGCCCGACCTTGATGGCGTGGTAGAGGAACACCGAATGAAAGGCCTCGCGCACGATGTCGTTGCCGCGAAAGGAGAAGGACAGGTTGCTGATTCCGCCGCTGACCTTGGCACCCGGGAGGTGCTCTTTGATCAGCCGCGTCGCCTCCATGAAGTACATGCCGTAACGATTGTGCCCCTCGATGCCCGTGGCGACCGCGAAGACGTTGGGGTCGAAGATGATGTCGTGCGGATCAAAGCCGACCGTTTCAGTGAGGAGGCGATACGCACGCTGGCAGATCTCGAATTTGCGTTCGGTGGTATCCGCTTGGCCCGTCTCGTCGAACGCCATGACTACGGCCGCGGCGCCGTAGCTGTGGACGATACGCGCCCGCTCCAGGAACTCTTGTTCCCCTTCCTTGAGGCTAATACTGTTGACGATGCCCTTGCCCTGCACACATTTGAGCCCTGCCAAGATGACAGACCATTTGGAGCTATCGATCATGATCGGCACCCGGGCGATTTCCGGCTCGGTCGCGACCATGTTGAGAAAGCGGGTCATGGCTGCCTCGGAGTCGAGCATGCCCTCATCCATGTTGACGTCGATGATGTTGGCGCCGCTGCGCACCTGCTCTGCGGCGACCTCGAGCGCAGTGGTGTAGTCTCCGGACTGAATCAGCTTGGCGAAACGCCGGCTACCCGTGACATTCGTGCGCTCCCCGATCATCAGGAAGTTGGCGTCTGGCCGGAGCTCGAGCACTTCGAGGCCGCTCAAGCGACCGTAGGCGGCCGGCTCGGGCAGCTGGCGGGGCGCAATCCGCGAAACCCGTTCGGCGATGGCCCGAATGTGCTCGTCCGTGGTGCCGCAGCAGCCACCCACCATGTTCACGAAGCCGTGCTCGGCGAAGTCGCCGATGATGCTCGCTGTCTCGGCCGCTGCCTCATCGTAACCGCCAAAGGCGTTGGGCAAACCCGCGTTCGGGTAGCACGAGACCAGCGTTGGCGCGACTCGACTCAGATCCTCGAGAAAGGGGCGCATCTCCCGCCCGCCGAGCGAGCAGTTGATGCCCACGCTCAAAGGCCGCGCGTGGGTGACCGATGCGCAGAACGCCTCGATGGTTTGCCCTGACAGCGTGCGGCCGCTCTTGTCGACGATGGTCACGCTGATCATCAGCGGTAGCTCACGGCCCTTTTCTGCAAAGACCGCCGCAACTGCCCGCAGGCAGGCCTTGAGCGTGAGCGTGTCGGTCACGGTTTCGATCAGCAGCAAATCAGCGCCACCATCGATCAGGCCGAGGGCTTGCTCGCGATACGCGGCTTGCATGGCGTCGAAGGTCGCGGCGCGCAGCGCCGGGTCACTGACATCCGGTGACAGGCTGAGCATCTTGGTGGTTGGGCCCATGGCGCCCGCCACGAAGCGCGGTTTGTCCGGGGTGCGTTGGCTGTATTCGAGGGCGGCCGAACATGCCAGGCGGGTGGCTTCCAAGTTCAGGTCGTAAACAATCGACTCGAGGCCGTAGTCGGCCTGCGAGATGCTGGTGCCGCTGAACGTATTGGTGCTGATGATGTCGCTGCCCGCGGCCAAGTACGTAGCGTGGATCTCGCGCACGATGTGCGGCCGGGTCAGGGCCAAGAGGTCGTTATTGCCTTTTAGCTCGCTCGGATGCGCTTTGAAGCGCTCTCCCCGATAGTCATTTTCCTCCAGGCAGTACTTCTGGAGCGCTGTCCCCATTGCACCGTCGAGCACCAGGATGCGCCGCGCAGCGAGGGCGCGGATCTGCTCTGAAATATCCGACTGTGTCATGCTCAGTTATTACCTTTTCGCGGCTCGGCAAAGGCAGAGACCACCTCGAAGTAGGGCTTCTTCCGCTCTCTGCAGCAGATGCGGCACTGGCTTACCAAGAATCCGTTTTCCTCGAGCAACTGTGTGAGCTCGTCCACACCGAAGCCGGGCACCAGGTGCTGATATTGCGAGGTGATGGCCTCATGGGAGTGGCGATGCAAGCACATCAGCGCCAGCGTGCCCCGTGGCCGAAGCACTCGGGCCATTTCACGCGTGACCTGTGCGGGCGCATGCGAGTAGGTCAAGGCGTTGAAGAAGATGACCTGATCAAAGCTCTCGTTCTCGAAGGGCAGCTCGTGCATGTCCCCCTGTTTGGCCAGCACGTGCTCGAAACGGCCAAGCCGGCGCTCCGCAGCTTTTACCATGCGGTCGCTACGGTCGAGACAGACGATGCTCTTGGCGTGGGGTGCCACGAGCTCGGCCAGCACGCCGTCGCCGGAGCACAGATCGAGCACGTCGCCCAGCTGCGAAAACCCGAGTAGCCCCCGTGCGGTGGTCTCCCACGTACGGCCCGGGGAGTAGTGTCGCTCCATTTCCCCCGCGACCGCTTCGAGCCAGGGGCTTTTACCGTCTCGGGCGCGCAGCAGGTCCTTGAGCCGGCGCTCATCGGCCTGGAGCACCGCGTCGCCCAGGGTTGCCTCTACCCGAGCCCACAGGTCACGCGCGTAAGCCGGCATGGCCGTGTTGAGCGCATAATAGCTGGAAGAGCCGGAGCGCCGATCGCGGAGCAGGCCCACATCCCGTAACTTTGCGAGATGAGTAGATATTCTGGACTGCGTGAGACTGGTGATCTGCGTCAGCTCGGCCACGGTCAGCTCCTCGGCAGCCAAAAGCGCAAGCAGGCGAACACGTGTGCCATCGGCCAGCGCGCCCATCAGCTCCACGGTGGACTCGAGAGAAACGCATCCGGACATCTCGATTAACGGATTACTAGCCCCAGCCTGAAAAATGTCAAGCGGCCAAGAAGGGTGGGATACGGCTAGGCTGCCCGCGCCCGCTGAGGGTTCCTCGTCATGTCCCACCCGATTCATCGGCGCCTACTGGCCGAGCAACTGCTCGGGCTGCGACGCTCCAGCGAAGGGCGCCGCTACGCGTCGGCACAGCGCAGCGGTCGCATCGACGCGAACCCACACCAGGTAGATGCCGTCATCTTCGCGCTGGGCCGCGTGCGCGATGGCGGCTGCATTCTCGCGGACGAAGTCGGCCTGGGGAAGACCATCGAGGCTGGGCTCGTGATGGCGCAGCTGCGCGCGGAGGGCGCGACCCGAATTCTGCTCGTGGCGCCCAAGGCGCTCTTGGGCCAGTGGCGACAGGAGCTGTTCACGTTATTCGGAGTGTCCGCCACCGAGGCTGGGCCGGGTGACGACGCCTTCGAGGGACCGGGGGTGTTCCTGATCGGCAGGGACCTGCTCGGTGGGGAGCGGAACCTGTCTCGGTTGAGTGCCTCGGGGCCCTTCGACTTGTGCGTCGTCGACGAAGCCCACGAGGTCTTCGCCGGCATCTACCGCCGCTTCGATCGGTCGGGCCATTACCTCGAGGATTCTCCGCACGCGAAAATTGCCGGCCGACTACGCTCGCTGCTAGGTGGCGGGACGCCGGTGCTTTTGCTCACCGCGACACCGTTGCAGAACTCCTTGACGGAGCTTTGGGGTCTGGTTCAATTCGTGGACCGGAGCGGAACGCTGCTTGGTGACCTGCCCACCTTTCGGCAAATGTTTTGCGCGGACGATGACCGCTCGTTGCTGTCCGGGCAAGCGCTGGATCTGCAACGCCGCATGCAGGTGGTGGTGCGGCGCACCTTGCGCCGCCAGGCGCAGGAGTTCATGCGCAGCCCGTTTGTCGCACGGCGTACGCGCTTGTTCGAGTACGACATGGCGCCTCTCGAGCGAGAGCTCTACGACGACGTGACACGTTATCTCCTCACGCCCGGCATCGCGGCATTTCACGGTCCGCAGCGCCGCCTGCTCGTGATCGGCTTTCACCGCCGCATGGCCTCGTCCCACCGGGCGCTCGCGGCCAGTCTGTCGCGCGTCGCAGAGCGGCTGCGGGTCATGCTGACCGGTGGCGAGGCTGAGCCGGCGCTTTCATTGCTCGAGGACCTGGAAGAGGCGGACGAAACCGCGCCACCGGAAAGCGCCGAGGCTCCGCCCCCAGAGGCCAGCGAGATCGCGAGCGAGCTGGCTCTGGTCGAGAGCTTTGTCGAGCGGCTGAACGCGCTCGTCACCGACGGAAAGGCGCACGCGCTGCTCGATGCGGTGCGAGTGTTGGCCCAGGAGGCGGCCATGGGCCAGGGCACGGGGAAGCTCGTCATCTTTACCGAATCGCTCGCGACGCAGGACTACCTGCGCGAGCTCTTGATGGCTTCTGGTGTGGCCACGGACGACGACATCACGCTATTTCGTGGCCAAAATTCCTCTGCGCGCGCCATCGGCGCCCTGGGTCGCTGGGAGGCGGAGCTTGGGTCGGCGCTGGGCAACAGCGGCCGCCCTAGTCGGGACATGGCGCTGCGGCTGGCGCTCGTCCACGAGTTCAAGCATCGCTCACGCGTGTTCATCTCGACGGAGGCGGGGGCCAAGGGGCTCAACCTGCAGTTCTGCGATACGGTGATCAACTACGACCTGCCGTGGAATCCGCAGCGCATTGAACAGCGCATTGGGCGCTGCCACCGCTATGGTCAGACGCGTGACGTGACGGTCATCAATTTCCTGGCTAAGGACAACGCGGCCCAGAGGCTCACCTTCGAGATCTTGAGCCGCAAGCTGGACCTGTTCGGCTCAGTGCTGGATGCGTCCGATCACGTGTTGTACGAGCCGGTCCACGGGGGATCTGGAGCGGCCGCTGCGGCACTCTCAGCGGACTTTGCCAGCGAGCTGCGGCGTATCTACGAGAGCGCGCGGAGCATTCAACAAATCGAAGCCGAGCTGACGCGGCTGAGCAGCACGCTTACGGCGCAGCGCGCCGCGCTCGAGGCGACCCACGAGAGAACCACGGGCCTGATCGCGGCGCGCTTCGACGCGAAGGTACGCCAAACGTTTCGTCACATCGCGGAGGAGCTGCCGGGCCACCTGCAAGATCTGGATCGCGATCTCGAGCGCCTCTTGTGTGACTACCTCGAGAGCGAGGACGTAGCGTATCGCCGCATCGTCAACGGCGCAGGCGCGGCGATACAAGTCTCACCCAGCGCGCTACTGCCGGAGCCGTTTCGAGACGGCGTGCGGATCGCGGTGGGCGGCAGTCAATCGCTGGACGACGGAGAGCCGCTGCATGTGGGTCACCCGCTGGTCCGAGTCGCGGCCGAAGCTGCCCGTGGGCTGACGGGTGGCGTGTTTCGCGTGCGCATCGGCCGTGGTGATCAGAGCGCTGAGGTGCTGTCGCTCCGGGGCCGCCGCGGCCGGCTCCGGGTCATCAAACTTCGGTATCCTGGCTTTGAGCCGGTCGATCGGTTACTCCCCGTCGTCGTGCTCGAGGGCGGGGAGGGCGGTCTCGCGCCGCAAACGACGCTGCGCCTGCTCGAGGGGCCGCTCGAAGCGGTACCCGGCCTGGAGAGTGGGGTGACTGACGCTGCCATCGACGAAGCTGTCGAGGAGGCCCTATTTCTGGATGAAAAAGAGGTGTCCACGCTCGAGCATCGGCTCTTCGAGCGTGCCATCGGTCAACTCGAGCGCTTCATCGAGGACAGGGTGCTGATCCTCAAGCGGAGCCGCGAGGAGGTAGCCTCGCGCATTACGGGCGGGCAGCGGGAGCGCGAGGCCGTGACCGGATCCGATGCCCGCACTCGCCTCGAAGCGCTGCTCGCTCGTTCGCAGCAAGAGCTGGAAGGTCTTGACGTGGAGCTCGGGCGTCTGCAATCCCGAAACGATGACGGCTACCAGCGCTGGCGCCAGCACGCGTACGAACGGCGTTATGCGCCGCCCGAACGTGAGCCCATCCTGGACGCGGAGTTCGTGATTGGATGACGCGGCAGAGGAGACGATAGACGTCGTGGCGCTAAAGCTAGTGCATACCGCCGACTGGCACCTCGGCATGACGTTTCCGAGCTTTGACGGCGATGCTCGGCTGCGGCTCAGTCGTGCTCGGCTGGAGGTCGTCGATCGCATCCTCGGCTTGGCGGAGCGCCACAGTGTGCATGCCGTGTTGTGCGCCGGCGACTTGTTCGACGACCCGGATCCACCGCCCGAGTGGTGGGATGGCCTGGCCAAGAAGCTCCAGGCGCGGCGCTGGTCGGGGCGTCCCTTGTTCCTCTTGCCGGGTAATCACGATCCCTTGACCACCAACGGAGTGTATGCGGAGAGCCACCCGTTTCGAGCGGCGTTGCCGAGCTGGGTGCACGTCGTGGATCGCGATGACTTCAGCTATGAGCTCGACGACGGAGCGGTGCTCTACGCCGCGCCGTGTCGTTCTCGCTCCGAAAGTCGAGATCTGGCATTGACCCTGCCGTCGCGGCCGGACGGTGACGAACGGATTCGCATTGGCATGGTGCATGGCCAGACCTTCGATTTGCCGGGCTGCCAGACCAACTTCCCTATTGCTCGGGATGCGGCCGCGCAACGCGGGCTCGACTATCTGGCGATCGGAGATACCCACAGCTTCCGCGACGTGACGCCGGAGAGCCACGCGCCGACCGTCTACCCGGGTGCGCCTGAGCCTACGCATTTCGGCGAGCGGCGTCCCGGCCACGCGGTGGTCGTCTACTTTCCGAAGGATCGGCGCCGCCGTGCCCTGGTACGCGAAGAGCCGGTGGCGCAGTGGACCTGGGACGTGGTCAGCGCGAAGAGCATGGAAGAGTTGCGGGCGCTAGGCGCTCGTGACCTCGCCCAGCATGTCGTACGTCTAGTACTGGACATGACGGTGGGCGTGGCGGAGTTCGCGGAGGCCGAGCGCATCCTGGTCGAGCTCGAGGGCACTAGCGCGGCTCACGGTCGGATCGGGGTTCTGCAACTGGACCGGGCTCGCCTGCGGCTCGACACCGGCGACCTCGAGGGCAGCTTGGAGCACGCCCCGGATGTCATCAAGGCGGCTGCGGCTCGGCTGCGGGCGCTGGAGAGCCAGCACGGGCCCCAGACTGAACAAGGGGAGATCGCGCGGCGTGCGCTCTACCAGTTATACCGTTTGACGCGCGAGGCGACCTGAGTGCGCTTCCGCCGGCTCGAGGTGCAGTGCTATCGCGCCGTGGACCGCGCCGAGCTGGACTTTGGCCCCGGCTTGAACGTGCTTTACGGGCCGAACGATCTGGGCAAGACGACCCTGGCTTCGGCGATGCGGGCCGCGCTGCTTTTGCCCGCGGAGTCCAGCGCCCATCAGGCGTTTGTCGCTTGGCATGGCGCGGAGTCGCCACGGGTCAGGTTGAGCTTCGAGCGACACGGCAGCGTCTGGCGCGTATCCAAGAGCTTTGGCAACGGTTCGCTGGCTTCGGCTCGCCTCGAAAGCTCTCAGGATGGCAGCACATTTCGCGACGAAGAGCGCGGGCGGGCCGTGGATAAGCGGCTCAGGGAGCTCTTGTCGTGGGGCATCGACGCTCCCGGCGGCAAGGGTGCGGCGCGCGGTCTACCGGAGAGCTTCCTGAGTCATGTGCTCCTGGCCTCCCAATCGTCAGTGTCCCAGATACTCGAGCGTACCCTTGGCGCTGACCGTGACGCGTCGGGCCGCGAGCAGCTGCACGAAGCGTTGCAGGCTCTGGCGCAAGATCCGCTCTTCAAACGTGTGCTCGAGGCGGCAGCAGCGAAGGTCGACAGCGCGTTTACACCAGGCGGTCGCCGAAAGACCGGCCAGAGCTCGCCCTTTGCCCCTCTGAAAGAGCAGATCAGCGCTTTGACCCGAGAGCTCGAGCGACTGACCCATCAGCGGCGCGAGAGCGAGGACGTGGCCCAACGGATCGCTCGGCTCGGTGAGGAGCGTTTGGCGGCGGAGTCGCAGCTGGCTCTGCTCGAGCAACGCGTGGCGTGCGCGCGCGCCGCGCTCTTGCAGCTGGAAAGCCAACAGGGCGTTCGCGAGCGGTACGCGGCGGCCCGTCAGGCGGTGTTGGACAAGCAGGCCGCGCAGCATGATTTGGCTCGGCTCGAAGCCGAGCTCGCCAAAGCGAGCATCCGCGCAGACGCCCTGGCGGACAGCGTCACCGTCGCGGCCGCTCGCCGCGCAGAGGCCGAGGCGCACTTGGCCAAGGCCGAAGCGGCCCTGGCCGAGCAAAACACGGACGGTTGTCTGCGGCGCCAGGCTGCGTTGCGCGAGCAGCTGGAGCAGGAACAGCTGAGTCGGCAAGCTGACCACCAGCGCGCCCAAGATCTGCTCGCGTTGGAGCAAGCCGTACGGGCGGCGGAGGAGGCCTGGCGCGCGGAGTCGGTCCGACTGTCACAGGCCGAGCAGGCCGCCGCGGAGCAACGCGTCTTGCTCGGCCATGCTGACGAGGAGTTGATCTTGTTACGAAATCTCGAAACTGCGTGCCAGTGGCGAGAGGCCAATCAGAGCGCCGAGCGTGCGCGCTTGGCACAGGCCGAGGCGGCGAAGCTCGCGGCGGAGGCTGTAACGCTGCGCGCGGGGGCGGTGAGGCTGAGGGCGGCGGCGACGGTCTTGGCTCGAGTGTCGCCTGCCGCCCTGTCGGAGCTCCGCGGTCTCGAGGGTCAGGTTCGAGTGGCGGAAGCCCGGCTCGACGTGGGGCTGTCCATGGCGGTGAAGCTGCCCATCGGGCGCGAGGTCGCGCTGTCCATCGACAACGCGCCCGATGTGACCCGGGTGGGAGCGGGCCAACCGTTGGTCACCCAGGCTCGCAATCGGATTGTGTTGCGTCTCGCCGACGCCCTCGAGGTCGAGGCAACCGCTGGCGATCGCGAGCTTCGCCTGGAGCTCGAGCGCCTTCAGGCGCGTTGGTCGCGTGAGGCGGCCCCGCTGCTAGAGGCAGCGGGTGTCGGCAGCATCGACGCGCTCGGCGAAAGCCTCGAGGCCGAGCGGGCGCGAGAGCGCGACGCCAGCGCAGCGCTGCGTGACGCCACGTCACTCGAGGCACGCGCAGCCGAAAAACGTGAGCTGGGTGCCGAGCTGCTGCTCTGGGAGCAACGCGCCGAGCAACACCGGCAAGCGCTTGCAGGTATCGACTCGGCCACGCTCCATGAGCCACTGGAGCGGCTCGGCGCGGGATGGGAGGCGACGCTGCGCAAACGACTGACTTCGGCCGAGGCTGAGCGGGCACGGCTGCGTCTGGCCCTCGAAGGCCATGCGACCACCTTGGTGCGCGCCGCTGCCCGCGTGAGCGGGTTGACCGAGGCGCGCGACGCAGCTCGAGCCCGCCGCGTACAGGCCCTGCTCGACGTGGGGTACCTCACAGCTGTTGGGCCCCCGCAGCTCTCCGAGCTGGAGCAGCGCGTCGCCTGCGCCGAGCGAGCCGTGGCGGCCGTAAGGGCCAAACGAGTCGATCTCGATCAGGCGCACAGCGCAGAGGCGGCCGCTGCTCGACGCGGTCGAGAGCAGGCGTCGGCCGCGCTCGCCCAGGCGCAACGCGAGCACGACGCCGCCCTCTTGTCGAGCGCCCGAGCCCGCGAAAGCCAGCTGACACTCTTGGCCCAATTTCGCGAGCGCAAGCTGCATGTGGACGCGCTCGGCTTGGATGCCGCAGAAGCCGCGTTCGAACGCGCGGAAACCGACGTGCAGAGTCTAGCCCAGGTCGAGAGCATGACGCCCGAGCAGCTCGCCGAGAGCGAGGCGGAGCTGGCCCGCGCCAACAGCCAACTGAGCCGCTTGCTGAGTGAGTTGCGCCGCGCCGAAGGTGCGCTCGGTCACGTGGGCGGGGACGTCGTGCTGGACAGTCAGCAACGGACGCTCGAGGCCCTGGAGCGCGCCCGAGAGCTCGAGATCGATCAGGAGCGTGAGTACGATGCTTATCTCCTGCTGACTCAGACACTGAGGGCGGTCGAGAACGAGCAGGGCGCTCATCTCGGCCGAGCCCTCTCGGCGCCGGTGAGCGAGCGCTTCGAGCGCTTGACCGAAGGCCGCTACCGAAAGGTGGCGCTAGACGCAGGGCTCGGGCTCGATGGAGTGCTGGTGGCGGGTCACGCCCGTGGCTTTCGCGAGTTATCAGAGGGCACCCAGGAACAGCTGGCCACCATCCTGCGCCTCTGCATCGCGGAACAGCTCCAGACCGCGCTGGTATTGGACGACCACCTAGCGCAGACTCATCGGCAACGCGCGGAGTGGTTCCGTGGCGCCCTGCGCGAAGCCGCCCAGCGAATCCAGATTATCGTGCTCACGGCCCGACCCGAAGATTACCTCGCTCCGGAAGAGCTGTGCGACGCTGAGCCCATCCGCGATGTGCCAGGGGCAAGCGTTCGGGCCATCGACCTCGAGCGGGTGATCGTGCGCGCCAGTTAGGTTTCGCTGCGCTTGGCACGTTCGATTTGAAGCTTCAGGAGCTCGAGTTGCTGCTGCTCGCGGAGCAGGGCGGCTCGCTCAGCGGCCGCCAGCTCCTTACGCCAGCTCACGACAAACGTGAGCACAGACACCAAAAAACAGAGCGCGGCGATGAAGGTCGGGGTGCCGCTGGGCGGACCCGCAGCGCTGCTGCGAGTCCTGGCCAGGATGAGAGCCAGGGCTGACAACAGCACCACAAGGCTGGCCACGCGCCGGACCCACCGGAGCGATTCCACGTTCATCGCGTGGGCGTCGCCAGGGGCCAAATTTTACGGCTCCGCGAACTTGCCCATGTCCACCGGTACCGATCGGATCTTCCAAATTTCGTTGGCATACTGCGCCACCGTCTCGTCGCTCGAGAAGCGGGCGGAGCCCGCGATGTTCAAGAGCGCTTTGCGCGACCAGGTGCGCCGATCGGTGTAGGCCTGCGCGGCGGTGGCCTCGGCCTCGACATAGGCATCAAAGTCGGCGCAGACCATGAAGGGGTCGTTGACGCGCAAATCCAGCACGACATCCGCGTAGCGACCCGGCTCATTCGGGCTGAAGAAGCCCGATTGCAGCATGCCCACGACTTCGCGCAAGCGTGCGCTCTTGTCGATGTAGAGGTTCGGATCATAACCACGAGCTCGGATTGCCTTGACCTCCGGAGCGGTGAGGCCAAATAGAAAGAAGTTTTCCTCACCCACCTCTTCGCGAATCTCGACATTGGCCCCGTCCAGCGTGCCCACGGTGAGCGCCCCGTTCATGGTCAGCTTCATGTTGCCCGTGCCCGAGGCTTCCTTGCCGGCCAGCGAAATCTGCACCGACAGGTCTGCCCCTGGAATCAGCACCTCGGCCAATGACACGCTGTAGTTCGGCACGAAGGCGACCCGAATTCTGCCCGATATGGCGGGGTCATTGTTGATGATGTCGGCCACATCGTTGATCAGGTGGATGTGTTGTTTGGCGGTGTGATAGCCCGCGGCGGCCTTGCCCGAAAAGATGTAGCTGCGAGGTACGATCGACAGGCCGGGGTCCCGCTTGATTTCCATGTACAGCGAGATGACCTGCATGATGGCCAGGAGCTGCCGCTTGTACTCGTGGATCCGCTTGACCTGAACCACGAACATGCTGTCCGGGTTTAGCTCCACGGCGCAGCGCTCTTTCACCAGGCGCGCCACCGCGACTTTGTTGTGACGCTTGACCTGCCACAGGTTCTCGAGCAGGGCTTCGTCGTTGACGAAGTCTCGCAACTGCCGAATTTGCCCAAAGTTGCGCAGCGTCCAGTCGGAGCCAATGCGCGTCGTGATCAGCTCGCTCAGCTTGATGTTGGCATGCAATAGCCAGCGCCGAGGGGTGACGCCATTGGTCTTGTTGTTAAAGCGCTCCGGCCACAGATCGTAGAAGTCCTTGAGCAGGTCTTGCTTGATCAGGTCGGTGTGCAACTTGGCCACACCGTTGACGCTGAAAGAGCCGACCGTCGCCAGGTGAGCCATCCGGATCTGCTTGTCATGGCCCTCCTCGAACAGGCTCATGCGCTGCAAACGCTCCGCGTCGTTGGGCCAGCGGACGTGCACCACTTTGAGAAAGCGCCGGTTGATTTCGTAGATAATCTGCAGATGGCGGGGTAAGAGCTTCTCGAACATGCGCACGGGCCATTTCTCGAGCGCCTCGGGCAGGAGCGTGTGGTTCGTGTACGCGAGTGTCTGCTGAGAGAGCTCCCAGGCCCTGTCCCAGTCGAGGTTCTCTAGGTCGACGAGCACTCGCATCAGCTCAGCCACGGCGATGCTCGGGTGTGTGTCGTTCAGCTGGACAGCGATGCGTTGGGGTAGGTCGTCAAAGCTGTTGTGCCTGGTTTTGTAGCGGCGGATGATGTCCGCGATGGAGCAGGCTACGAAAAAGTACTGTTGTTGCAGGCGTAAGAACTTGCCCGCGTCGGTCGAATCATTGGGGTAAAGCACCTTGGAGATGCTCTCGCTGTCAATCTTCTGCTCGACGGCGCGTCGGAAGTCGCCTTCGTTGAACAGCGCCAGATTGAAGTCTCGAGTGGCGCGCGCGGACCACAGGCGCAAGGTACCGACCGTGTCCGTCTGATGACCAATGATATAGGTGTCGTACGGCAAGCCCAGGACTTGCTGGGTGTCGACCCATTGCACGCGCAGCCGGCCGTCGGCGTCTGTGTGCGTCTCGACGCGACCTCCAAAATTTACGATCTGCGACAGCTCGTAACGCGGCATCTCGCGCGCGCTGCCGTCTTGCAGCCAATCGTCGCGTTGCTCTACCTGCTGGCCGTCTTTGAGCAATTGCTTGAAGATGCCGTAGTCGTAGCGAATGCCGTAGCCCATCGCAGGTAGCTCCAGCGTCGCCAACGAATCCATGAAACAAGCGGCGAGGCGTCCTAGGCCACCGTTGCCGAGGCCAGGATCGTTCTCACAAGCGAGCACGGTGTTTAGGTCGAAGCCGTGCTCATTCAGGATGCCCGAGACCTTATCCTGCAACCCGAGGTTCACGAGGCAAAGTCCGAGGCTGCGGCCAATCAGGAACTCAGACGACAGATAACACACCAGCTTCACGTCCCCGTTCGCGAGATACGTGTTGCGCGTGGCCAGCCAGCGGTGAATCAGCCGGTCGCGTACGGCGTGTGAAAGCGCGCGGTACAAGTCGAAGGCGGTAGCGTCGACGATGTCCTTCGTGCACGTGTAAAGCAGATGATCGAGGAGCGCACGCCGGAGTGCAGGTGTCGACATGCCCGTGCGAGCGCTCGGCGCGGTCTGCGGGCTATTGTTCTCGTTGGCGTCCGACTCTCTATACATTCTGTGACTCCTGGTTCCCGGTCTGCCCGTGAGGTCTGACCGCCCAATCTGGTTTTTACGGTGTATTTTGGGTGGGCGATAGCCGCCCGATTCATCAGCCACCGGTCCGGGGTGGATCGATGTGTCTGGAGCTTGAACTCTGAGCGCGGGCGCTCGACAATTGGGCCATGAAGTACGACATCCAGCTCAAGACCCTGACGGGTGACCCCCGCACGCTAGAGGATTATCGCGGTCAGGCTCTGCTGATCGTCAACGTGGCGTCGAAGTGCGGCCTTACGCCTCAGTACGCGGGGTTACAGGCTTTGCACGAAGAATACTCGGAGCGGGGGCTAACGGTGCTCGGGTTCCCCTGCAATCAGTTCGGCGCGCAGGAACCGGGCAGCCCGGAAGAAATCGGCGCTTTCTGCAGCAAAAACTACGGCGTCACGTTTCCCATGTTCGAGAAACTCGCGGTCAACGGCCCCGAACGTCATCCCCTGTACACGGAGCTGACTGCCGTCGCCGATGCGAACGGCAAAGCCGGCGACATCGAATGGAACTTCGAAAAATTCCTCGTCGGCTCGGACGGCACAGTGCAACGCTTCCGCCCCAAAACCAAACCCGAAGACCCCGAGCTCCTCAAAGCCATCAAAGACGCTCTCCCCTGAAATCCCACTGCCCTACGCCCGCTTCCCGCAGTCGTCACATTAGGCCGGTGTCGGGAGGGTGTTTTTCCGCGCGCGGGAGTCCCCGGTCGCCTCACGGAATCCCGTCCGGAGGGCAGCTCCCTTGCCCTGGTTCCGCACATGCTGCAGGACGCGGATTTCCGGGTGGCGCGCCTCCAGTTCCCGCGCGATCGCCAGACTCCGGTCACGCGAGCAATCGTCGACAACGAGGATCTCCAGCGACAGATCGCCGCCGTGTTTCAGAGCTAAGACTCTCTCGATGCAGGACTGAAGTGTCCGCTCCTCGTTGAAGCAGGGTACAATGACGGAGAGGGTGGCTGGTGACGTATAGGTGGTCTCGAAATTGGTCATGACGGCTCCCTTCTATGGGTACTGGACGAGCCACTCAAGCCGTTCGATCTGCAATCACTCCCAGGATGAATGCATTCTTCCTTCCCCGCGGCCCTGCCGGCCGGCCGCCATTGCTGCCCCCCGTTTTCTCCGCGCTCGGTGGCTTCAGCAGCCTGATGACTCGGAAATGATGCCCACGGCATCGCCGATTCGCGCGCGGGACACCCTTCCCGAAGACGCGGCGGAGTCCGGCGGGCGCGCAGACGGCTTGCCCCGCCTCGCCTGCCCGCCGGTCGGGCCGATCCCTGTCGGTCGGCATCACCCGGCGCCGAGCCGGGACCCCGCCCGCTCCCGCTCCCGCTCCCGCCGGGCGCTGATCCGCAAGACCACGGCGGTCACGAATGCGGCCGAGAAGTGCACGGTGGCAAACCATTTGTTCTTTTCGGCCGAGAACGCCCCCGGAAAAGTATAGATGTGGTGCACGGACCCCAGCACGATGAGCCCTCCGAGCGCGCTCGCGATCTGCGGACTGAAGCGGTGCACATACGGATCGATCCACATCCCCACGAGCAGGA
>JANOIG010000179.1:0-7204 GCA_031407405.1 Deltaproteobacteria bacterium | reverse complement strand
TGAGCGCTTCAACCGCTACCTCGATCGCTCGCTGGTCGTGCCCACCCTAGGCAACCCGGAGGCGCTCGCCTTTCTGAGCATACGGCCGTGAGCTTGGCCCTCACGCAGGTGTCCAGCGCCGACCTGCGGCACCTCGTGGCGGCCCTCGAATCCGGCGCCTTGCTGGTTCCGTTTAGCTCTGCCGCCCTCTCCGCGGCGGGTTACGGGCATTTGTGTGAGTCGCTGCGGCCCTTTGGTGCTTTGGACAAGGCGGCGTTACTCTGCGTGCTTCAAGCTGTCCTCGCCGAGCGAAGCGCTCGCGCGCAACGCCTCGAGCTTGTCTGGTCTGGCACCGACGCTGGGCCGAGCCTGGCCAAGTACACCCGCGTGGTGGTGCCCGAGCTGATTAACAGGGCCGCGCGAAGTGTCTCGCTAGCTGGATACAGCTTCGACCACGGCCAACGGTTCTTCGAGCCTCTGCACCGAGCTATCGAGGAGAGGGGAGTCAGTGCTCGCCTGTTCGTGGACATCCGCCAGCTCCACGCTCGCCTCGAGCAGCAGCTCGGCCAAGAGAAGCGCAAGGGGCGCCTGGGCCCGATCGATGAAGCCCGCAAGGCCGGCAGAGAACACTACGCCCATGCTGTGCTTGATCTGTTTTGGGAGCTCTTCTGGCCTTTTGCCGGCAATAGACCGGAACTCTACTACGATCCTCGCAGCGCCGAGAGCTTTGGCGTCGCCAGCCTGCATGCCAAGTGCCTCGTTGTCGACCACGAGCAGACGCTGATCACGTCGGCTAACTTCACGGAGCGCGGTCAGGAGCGTAACATTGAGGTGGGAGTTTTGATCCGTGACAAAGGGTTTGCAAAGTCACTTGAGCAGCAGTGGTTCAATTTGATCCGGGCGAAGGCCGTGGTGCGATGGGGGCAGGCTTTCGGTAGCCCTGGTTAGTTTCGGCATTGAACGGCAGATCTTCGAGTCCCAGGGAGAGCGGTGCGTGCAGGCGCTTTTGCCCGAGCCAGGCGTCCTGCTGGGTACGTTCCTCTTCGGTCATTTGCCACCAGAGCTCGTCCATGGCGTCGCGCAGGTCGTCTTCTTGCGCTTGGGCGAGCGAACCCCATGCCTCGTTGTCGAGGAGCCGTGCCGTCAATTCGCGATATTTTTTGGCGGCGGTCATGGCATTTCGGCACAGCAGTTTGGCAGAAATTCCGGCGGACGGCACTGTACGGAGGGACGGCTTGGTGAAGTCGCTCATCGCCATATCCCGGGTTCACTCGCGCCTGCGGCGCGTCCTCGCTCGCGCGAGGACCGTGGCTCTCAGTGGACTCCGTCCAGCGGCACTCTGCTCCGACGCGTGAACGTCATCATTCGGACCCCGCCGCCGGACTCCGTCCACTTCGAGTCGCAAGGCAAGTCACAGTATCGAAAGCCGTCACCCAACGTGACCCACCGTTTCACCATGCGGACCCGCGTTCGCTTCCCCGCAACATCCGTTAACAAGCCGCGCAGCGTCGTTCTCCGACACCGCGCCTCGCCCGCCTTCGGCGGGCTAGGCTCCCCACCAATCCCGCGTCACAAAAGCAAAGAGCCCACCCGGGTGGGTGGACTCAGAGTTGGTGGAGGCGCCGGGAATCGAACCCGGGTCCGCAAGGCGTCCGTTCGGCCTTCGTTCACGTGTGTAGTCGCTCTAAACCTCGCGACGGGTTTCGTGGATTCGGCCACAACCTAGCCTCCAGAGTTTTCTCACCCCGCCGCCCTGGATGCCCAGCGGCGGGGCCAGCCTTAGTGATGACGCCCTTCCGTTACCAAGACTATCTTACGGTTGGACGGTCCCACCGTTTTTTAGGCGGCGAGGACGAGTGCGTTATCGTTCGCAGTTAACGTTTGCTTCGGGTTTTTGAGTAGTCCGAGGCCCTACTACACGCAGACAGATCTTCAGTCCCCACGTCGAAACCGATCGCCCCCGTATCGGGGTGTTTTTACGTTGGAGTTATAGAACGTAACCTAGCTTGGGCGGCTGTCAAGCTGGGCCGCGCTGGGTGGCCCAATGTGGCGCGGCGCTTCCCGCCGGAGGCGGGAATGGCGCTTCGGAATCTAGAGCAGGGCGATGGGGAGGCCCGGGGCCTTGCTCATCGGGGGCGGGGCTTGGGTGGTGGTGGGGAAGAGTTGTTGGATGACGGCGGTGAGGCCTTCGACCAACTTGGGTTTCATGCCGACGCCGGTGGCGTGGGGCCAGGCGAAGCCTTGGGCGGCTTGGATGTTGTTGCACGAGAAGGAGATGAGCAGCTCGTACGGGGGCATGTTGGGTTGGGTGGTCCAGCCCAGGCCGAGCTCGGCGTAGTTGCAGGGTTGGTGCTCGAGCTGGAAGTTGTCTTCATCACCGAGGAGGTCGGCGAGCTCTTCCCGTAGCTCACCGTCGAGGACTTGTGCGGTGCCGAGGACGAGGCGGCCGTGGAAGCGGAAGCCTTGTGCCTGGGCTTGGGCCTGCGGGGGCAGGACGGGCGTGCCGAGGAAGCCCGGCGGGAGCAAGCCCGGGGGGAGGAGTTGCTGCAGGGCGGGGGCGGCTTGTTGGGCCCAGGCTTGAATCTCGGGCGGGATGCCGGGGATCAAGGGGGCCGCGGCGGGGGCGCCGGGCTGCGCTGCGGCTGCTGCGGGCTCGTAGTTTTGGAGGCGCAGGATGGTGACGTTGGCGTTCTTGAGGGTGTCGAAGGGGGCTGCGGGTTGTGAGGCGCACGCGAGCGCGGACACGCTAAGGGCCGCTGCGAGCAGGGTGGGTGCCGAGCGGGAAGGGTTTAGAGACGTGGGGCTACTGTTAAGTGTCGATCTCATGCACAAACCGCTAGCATCTTTGCTGGCCGTCACCAAGCAGTGCCGTTTGCCCTTCGTCTGATGCCCAAGTTATTTAGCACTTTCGCCCGTGGCATTTTGGTCTTGGCGGGGCTGCTGCTGGGGGTGGTGTCGCCCGCTCGGGCGGAAGATACGCGAGAAACCAGGGAAGATGGGCAGGGGCCTCGGGGTGCGGAGGTCTTATGGAACCCCGCCTGGCCGAAGTTTCGTACCGGTGAGTGGATTGCCACGGGGCTGGGGATTGGGCTTTTGGCGGTGAGTAAGCTGGTGCCTCAGCGCTCGGTGGATTGGCAGGGGGGGATTGGTTTTGATGAGGGGGCGCGGCGTACGCTGCGGCTGGATGGGGAGAGCGGGCGGCAGTGGGCTCGGGATGGCAGTGACATTGGCATCATCATCAATGAGAGCTGGCCTTTCATTGATTCGCTGGTGGTGGCGGGTTGGTACCGGCGCAGCCCCACGGTGGCTTGGCAGCAGGCGTTGATCACGGCGGAGGTGTTGGCGGTGACCACCGGGCTGCAGGGGGTGGTCAGCTCGTTGACGAGCCGGGAGCGGCCTTATGTGCGGGATTGCGGGGGGGAGCTGTCTGCCGATTCGCGGGACTGCACGGTCTTGGATCGGAATTGGAGTTTCTATAGCGGGCATACTTCGCAGTCGTTTGCGGGGGCCACGGTGTTGTGCATGCACCATGCGTATGTGCCCTTGTACGGGGGAGGTTGGGGGGATGCCCTGGCGTGTGTGTGCGCGCTGGGTGTGGCCACGTCGACCGCGCTGATGCGGGTGGCGACGGACGTGCATTATGTGTCGGATGTGATGGTGGGTGCGGCGATGGGCTCGGCGGCGGGGCTGTTGATACCGTGGCTGCTGCACTATCGGCATGGCGCGCCGAGTGGCACTTTGGGGAGTGAGGATTGGAGCCTGCGGGTGTTGCCGATGGGGTTGGGCGCGCAGGGAGTGTTGGTATTTTGATGGCGCGTGCATGGGCGCTTGCGGGCTTGGGTTGTTGCGCGGCGCTGGGGTTTGCTTCGGTGGCTCGCGCGCAAGTGGAGGAGGGAGAGCTTGCGCCACAGCCTGCGCAAGAGGGAAAGGAAGGGCTTTCGCCAGCGCCTGCGCAGGGCTCGGTGCCCGGTACAGCGCTTGCGGTCGACCCGCTGTTGCAGGATGTCGCTTGGTCGAGCCAACCGGTGCGTTGGTTTGGCTCGGCTGAGTTTGATACTGGCTTTTTGTATGTGCGGCCGCGTTTCTCCGCGGGGTATGGGCGGCCTCACGATACCTGGGTGGGGATTGACACGAACCCGATCTTTTCGATCGAGGGCGTGGCGGGGTACGGCGGGTTGCGTTTTGATTTGCCGTTCGTGAACCTGCGGGTGGGGGGGCGTTATTGGTACACGTTTCGGCGATCTTTCTTGTTGCCGAGCGATCGTTATTCGGTGGAGGACATCGAGCTGCGGGGTGAGCCGGAGTCGCGCTTTTTGACCTGGGAGGCGGAGCTGAGCGTGAGCTTGCCGTTGGGGCCCGGTTTCCTGTTGCTGGAAGGGGCGGGCTCGTATGTGACCGGGGTGCCGGAGGGGTACTATGTGTATGAGGAGACTTTGCGGGTCGTGGTGGATCCGCCTTGGGTGTGGCGCGGGCGGGTGGGTTACACGTTGGCGCTCGATCGCGATCGGACGATAGTGGCGGGGCCGGTGTTCGAGGCGGTGCACAATCCCGGGCGGGACACGCACGTGTATCGGGCGGGGGCGCTGGCTCGGGTCACTCTGTCGTCGGCGCTGGAAGCGCGGGGGACGTTCGTGCCGGCGGTGGTCACGCCGGATCCGCTGGGGGCGCGGGGCGGGGACGCTTTTTTGCTGGGGATTCGTTATCGCTGGGCTACGGGCCCGTAGGGCCTTGCCGTGGGCGGCTGTCGGCGCAAGAGTGTGGCCGTGTCGTTTCGCTCGAAGTGGTTTCTGGGGCTGTGGCTCGTGCCGGAGCTTGCGCTCGGGTTGAGCGGGCTGGGCGGTTGTCAGCGGCTGGAGGCGGCGGGCACGTCAGGGGGCGAAATGGTTGCGCTGCCGGGTGAGGGCGCGTTGCCTTCGCTCGGCACCGTGCCGGCGTTCTGGCTCACCGATCAGGAGGGGCGCACGTTCTCGGAGAAGAACCTGGAAGGGCAGGTCTGGGTGGCGGCCTTCATTTTCACCCGCTGCCCCACCATTTGTCCGGAGATGACCCGGCGCATGCGCAGCTTGCAAGAGCAGGCCAAGGCCAAGAGCCTACCCTTGCACTTGGTCAGCTTCAGCGTCGATCCGGAGAACGACACGCCTCGAGTCTTGCGCGCTTACACCACCCAACAGGGCCTCGACACGACGAGCTGGTGGTTTCTCACCGGTGACAGCACGGTGATTCGCAGCACTGCCGAGCTCGGCTTCAAAATCGGCGTCGACGGTACGGCGGACCCCAGCGCGCCGGATTACGGCATCACGCATGGCACTCATTTCGTGCTGCTCGACGCCAAGCGGACCATTCGCGGGTACTACCAGAGCTCGGAGGCGAAGCAGGTGGCGCAGCTGCTCGTCGATGCTGCCACGCTGGCGGCGGAGCGCTGAGGCTCAGTCGGCCGGCGCTCGGCAAGCGTCAGCGCGAGCGGTTCAGCAGGATGTGGATTGCCGGAGGCTCAGGGTATGCGGCGGCTAGATCCAGAAGGCCGTCGCCGTCGAAATCCCCGAGGGCCACTGAGGAGAACGCCTCCGCCACGAAGGGCCCCGCCCTGAACCAGCCATCCCCCGTTCCCATCAATATGCCTGGCCTGGCGTTGCCTGCCGTCGCCAAGTCGGGCAGGCCGTCGCAGTCGAGATCCCCGGTGGCGGCTTCCGAGGTGTAGAATAAGTGTTGCAGGAACTCTTCGGGATCATGCCCAGGCACCTCGGTGAAGCGACCTGAGCCGTCGTTGAGGTGTACCTGTAGGCTGCCGTTGGGTAGGACGATGTCCACGTCGCCGTCGGCATCCAGGTCGGCGAACACAGGGTGGGCACCGTTGTATTGGCGATCCGTCAGCCTTGCCAATGGTGCGAAGCCGAGACCATTGGCCGTTCGCAACAGCACGTTTTGGCCGACGACCAAATCGGGCCGGCCATTGGCGTCGAGATCTGCCGATGCAATTTCTCCCCACTCCGCGATCGATTGGCTCTCTATTGAAGCGATAAACGTTCCGTCGCCAGCGCCGCGCTGAAGGCCGATGCCTTCTGCGTTTCCGAACACTAGATCCACGCTGCCGTCGCCATCGAAATCACCCAAGGTGAATGCGGCGTCGGGTGTGGGCCCTGACAGGTCGTGAACCGAGGCGGCGTCGAGCGTGCCGTCACCGCGGCCGAGCAACACGGCCGCCTGCCGGGCGGGGGGAAGGTCCGGCGGGGCCGGTAAGGCCAAAGTCACCACCAGATCGATTGCGCCATCCGTGTCGAGATCCGCGGCGGCAATTGCGGTCGGTGTGCCTGCGAGCTCGAGCAGGTCACGTTCGCGAAAGGTTCCATCACCCGCTCCCGCAAGCACCCGGAGCTCGCTGTTTCTGCTGGTTGCCACGAGGTCGATTCGCCCATCGCGGTCGAGGTCGCCCGCGACGAGCTTTGCACCACCGCCAGCCATCGGGATGACCTCGCCTCGCTGGAGCTCGAACGAGGAGGCCTGCTGGCACGAGCGACTCGGCACATTGGCGGCGCTGCCCACGCCGTTCGGCGCCGTATTTGGAGCGTCAATGGGCTCTTCGCCACAAGCAGCGAGGCCTGCCAGCGCGAAGGAAGCGAGTCTAGTAAGCTGCATGCAAGGCTCCTCGGTCTGAAGTGTACCGACCCTTAGCATAGCTGCCAGCATTGGACGGGGAAGCAATATGTCTGCGACCACACTATAAACATGGACTTTACAATATAGAGACGGTGGTGCTGCGGCGCTGCGCCAAGCCATCGACGCCCTGGGTGCGAGGCACTGGGCACTTGCCATGAGACGCTCTCGTCGCTTGGCTGCTTGCACTCGTGAGCCCGCTCGGCGTCGCAACATTCATACCTATGTGCACAGACAGTTTCTAAAACATCCGCGCGCGCAAGCCGCCTTGACGTAAGCTGGAGGAGTGAAAGGCCAGCGCCGCAGTCCGAAGTCGACGTCCGGGTGGCTGGCGCTGGGCGTTTTATCTTGGGGCGGGCTCGTGGCTGGTCTTGCGAGTGCGGCGGAACCCCAGCCCGGTGGCAGCGATAGCTTGCGCATTTGGTATCGGACGTCCGAGGGTTGTCCTGACGGTAGCGTTTTTGTGGCGCGGCTGGCTGCGCTGGGGCGGAACGCGTCGCTGGCAGCGGTGGGGGATCGGGTCGACTTCGTGGTCACGCTGGCCGCAAGCAATGGGCAGAGCTCGGGGCGTCTG
>JANOIG010000160.1:0-29063 GCA_031407405.1 Deltaproteobacteria bacterium | reverse complement strand
CCAACGCACGCCCCGCCAACTTGGTCACTTGCCGTTTCGAGTCCTTTAGCGATCTTGCTTCCGAGTAAGTATGCTTACTCAGCTTGTCGTTGCGAGTGAGACCTCTCTAGCTGGATGAAGAGTGCCCACCCCGCGTCATGCTCGGCGGCAACCGCCTGCGCGTGCCGCCGCCCGCTCCCAAGTGTCGCGCTACGCGCGCCCCGGGAGGGGCAACTCAGATCTGCCCGCGTGGGCAATTCATGAGAGCTACAACGCACATTGCAGCAACGTTCTCGCGTTCCAGGCACTGGCCGCGAGACGCGCATGATATGAGATCGTGATGACGAGCTCTGCGCTTTGGTTCCGTCGCCCCGCTGATCGCTGGGTCGAAGCATTGCCGATCGGCAACGGTCGCTTGGGGGCAATGGTTTTTGGCGGCGTGGCGCGCGAGCGCTGGCAATTGAATGAAGACAGCATGTGGTCGGGCGGCCCCGAAGACGCCGACAACCCAGCCGCATACCCGGCCTTGGCCGAGATCCGCCGCTTGCTGTTCTCGGGTCAGTATGCAGAAGCTCAGCGGCTGACCGACGAAACCCAAATACGCAAGCCGAGCGCGGTTGGCGATTTTGGCTCGTACACCACGCTCGGTGAGCTCGTGTTGGAACATGCCACCGCAGCGGTGGCTGCCGAGACCGTTTCCGATTATCGGCGCGAGCTGGACCTGAAGCGCGCCATCATCACGACCCAGTATGACCAGGCCAACACCTCTTACAGTCGAGCCAGCTTCGTGAGCGCTCCTGACCAGGTGCTCGTGATTCAGCTGGCCAGCTCTGGGCCCCAAAAGCTCAATTTTCACCTCACGCTCACGCGGCCGGAAGCACGCACGCGGGTGCTCGGTGAGCGCACGCTCGAGCTTTCGGGGCAGCTCAAGCAACGCGACAGCTGGGATGGTATGAAGTATGCCGCGCGGGTCCATGTCCGCTGTGACGGAGGTCGGTGTCACGCGACGGCTCAGGGGCTACACATCGAGGACGCCGAAAGTGTGCTCATTCTGCTCGCAGCAGGCACCGACTATCGAAAACCCGACTTCTCGAGGGTTCTCGAACAACAGCTCGCTGCGGCGCGCGCGCACGAGCACGAAACCTTGCTCGCCCGACACGTGGCGGATTATGAGCCACGTTTCGCTCGCGTGCAGCTCGAGCTCGGAGCGACGCCCGTCTCTCGCCTGCCCACTGATGAGCGGCTGCTTCGCACCGCCCAGGGCGAATCGGATCCGGAGCTGGTTGCGCTCTACTTTCAACTCGGCCGCTACCTTTTGATATCGAGCTCCCGGGCGGGCACGCTGGCGGCGAACTTGCAGGGCATCTGGGCCGAGGGTTTGGTCAACCCATGGAACGGGGACTACCACACCAACATCAACGTGCAGATGAACTACTGGCTCGCGGAAACGACCCATCTGGCTGACTGCGTCGAGCCGCTGGTGGAGCTGATCGAGAACATGCGTGAGCCGGGTCGAAAAACGGCAAAGATACACTACGGCGCGCGCGGCTGGGTCGTGCACACCGTGCACAACGTCTGGGGCTTCACCGCGCCGGGTGACAAGCCATTGTGGGGGCTATTCCCCATGGCAGGTCCCTGGCTCTGCCAACACCTGTGGGAGCACTATGCCTTCGGCGGAGACCTCGAGTTCTTGCGTCGGGTTTGGCCGTGCCTGCGCGAGGCGACTGAATTTTGCCTGGACTGGGCGGTGCGCCACCCCGAGACCAAGAGGCTCCTCTCGGGACCCGCCAATTCCCCAGAGAACACCTTCATCACTCCCGCGGGAGAGCGCTGCTCGATCAGCATGGGTCCCAGCATGGACCAGCAGATCTTGTGGGATCATTTTACGAACGTGCTCGACGCCGCGCGCGCTCTGGGCATTCAAGACAGCTTCGTGAGCCAAGTCGCCGAGGCTCGGCAGCAACTGCTCGAGCCCCAGGTCGGCAGCGACGGGCGTTTGCTCGAATGGGCCGAGCCCTTCGCGGAGACGGAGCCGCAACATCGCCATGTCTCGCATCTGTTCGGGCTGCACCCGGGCAAGCAGCTCAGCATGCGCACGACGCCCGCTTGGTGTGCCGCCGCTCGCCAGACGTTGGAGGTGCGTGGGGATGAGGCCACCGGCTGGTCTCGCGCCTGGAAAATCTGCTTCTGGGCGCGGCTGCACGATGGCGATCGAGCCTTGAAGCTGATTCAGCAGCTGCTCACTCCGGTGGCACTGCCCGACACCGAGTTTTCGGCCGACGGCGCCGGCGTGTACCCGAACCTGTTCTGCGCTCACCCGCCATTTCAGATCGACGGCAACTTCGGCGCGGCCGCTGGCATCGCAGAGATGCTACTGCAAAGCCACGACGGCACCATCACCTTGCTGCCCGCGCTGCCCGCAAAGTGGCCGCGCGGGCGCGTCAGCGGCCTACGCGCCCGCGGCGGCTTCGTCGTCGACATTGGCTGGTCGGAGGGTCGCCTGAGCCACGCCGTGCTGAGCTCCACGCGAGGCAACCCGTGTGAGGTGCGCTACGGCTCGACGAGCATCGAATTGGAAACCGCCGCGGGTCAGTTTTATGACGTCACCCATGAGTTGTGTTCAGCCGGTTGAGGCTTTCTTGGCGCAGAGTTGTGGGGGGTGACTCGAGCGCTTGCTTGACGTGGGGCTTCGAAAACTGGAAAATCGCTAAAGCTTCGGGCCGTGGACGCGGCGAGCGCCCCAAAGCGCCAGGACCAGCACTTCCTCGCGCTGCGGGCTGTATGCGTAGTACAGATGCTGTGCGGTTTTTTCGAGTAGCCAGCGGCGGATTGTCCGGTTGTGGCGGACGCGCCAGAGCTCACCAGACTCGGGTAGCGTGGTGAGATGGCGCTCTGCCTCCGCGAGCTCTTGTGCGAAGAGCCCTGGCGACTTCTCCCGGTTCTCTTCCCACCACCGCCGTTCGCTCTCGACTTGGCGCCACGCCCTCGCCGTGATGAGAAATTTCACGACGGCTGACGGATCTCGGCGATGAGCTTCGAAAAGTCTTCGACCTTGCCGGCGTCGGCTTCCGCCAAGCTCTCATCGATGGCTTGTAAGAGTTCCTTGCGCTCTTCGTCGTCGAGGCCATCATCTCGCAAGAGCACGACATCGTCGAGCTGCCCTGCAGGCACCAGGAAGAGCTCCGTGCCATTCGGCAAATCCGTCGGCTCGTCGAGCTTGATGCGGCCGTTTTCGACACGGATTTTTGGCGCGTGCATAGGCTCCAAAGATAGCGCATTTCGGGCCCCTGCGCTGCGCGAAAAGGTGGTTGGGGCAGAGACGCGCTGAAGGCCGACAGGCGCGGGGGCGAGTGGGCCGGTCCCGCTTCGCGGGGTCTCGCCCTGGGCCGCATAGCGAGCCGGAGGGTTTGGGGCACCGCTACGGCACTGCTAACCAATCCAGACCACCGTGAACGCGTCGCCTCCGTCCTCGGGCTGGGCCGGCTCGGCCCGCGTGACACTGCGATGCTGACGAACGTGCTGACGAACGGCACCCTTCAGGGCGCCGGTGCCGTGGCCGTGCAACACGAAGCCGACGGGCTCGCCATCTCGTAGCAGGGTATCGATGAACACATCGAGCTGGTCGAGGGCGGCCTCGACACGTTGCCCGATCAGGTTACAGGTATTGGCCGGCATGCGCAGCGGGTCACCCCCTTCGGGCAGGGCCCGCTCGGTTTCGGTCCCACCCCGCGCACGGCCCCGAGCTTTCCGCTCGACCTGTTTTTGCTGCGACAGTTTTTGCGCGGCTGCAGCCGGCCCTGCGGGCTGGCCGCCGAGCACGCTGAGAGCGTCGATGCTCACTGTGGTCTTCATGGCGCCAACTTGGACCGTGACCTGGCCGCGTCGCGGCTTGGCCACCACCTGGCCGCTGGTGCCGAGGCCGGTCAAGGTGACGCGAGCGCCCGGCGAAAGCTCATCCCATGACAGCTGGACGGTCGCCGGCTTGGGGGCAGGATCGAGCGCGGCAGACGCCCTGCGCAGCTTGCCGCCGATCGAAACGAACTCTGCAGCTTCATTCAGCGCGCGTCGAGCCTCCTGAACAGAGCCCCCTCTGAGGTCCGCGCCTTTGAGTCGCGCCTCGGCCTGACGGAGCCGCGTGCGCGCCTTTTGCACCTCGTCGAGCAGGCTCTGCGTTTCCTCGGTGAGCCGCGTGCGCTCTTCGTTGGCAGCGCGCCGGCGCTCCTCTGCGAGTTGCTGCCGGAGCTCTGCCACCTGCCGGCGTTCGGCTTCGGCCTCGCTCAGGGCGGCTTGCCAGCGCGCGCGCTCTCGGTCGAGCTCGAGCCCGAGGGCCCGCTGATCGAGCGCGCCCTCTGGCAATAACGCCTCTGCCCGCGCGATGATCGCAGGCTCGATGCCGTACCGCTGGGCCACGAGCAAGGCGCTGGACGCGCCAGGCGCGCCATAGTCGACACGAAAGGTCGGCAACAGCCGCTCCCGGTCGAAGCCCACGGCCGCGTTCACTAACCTCGCATCGCTAGCCGCCAGGGATTTGAGCCGCTCATAGTGCGTCGTCACGCAGACCGCGGCGCCGCGGCCCACGAGTGCTTCCACGATGGCACACGCCAGCGCGGCACCTTCCTCGGGATCGGTGCCCCCGGTGAGCTCATCCACCAGGACGAGCGTGCCCGGGCCGGCGCTGGCCAGGCAGGCGCTCACATGCTCGACGTGAGCGCTAAACGTGCTGAGCGCGCGCATCAGGGATTGGTTGTCTCCCACGTCCGTCAAGACGGGGTCGAACCAGCCGACGACCGACCCCTCGCCGGCACTGATGGGAATGCCCGAGCGCACCATCCAGGCAGCCAGGCCCAGGCACTTGAGCGCGACGGTCTTACCGCCCGCGTTGGGACCGGACAAAATCAGCCCTTGCCCGTGTGACAGCGAAAGATCATTGGCCACGACCGAGGCCGACTCCTCGAGCAACAACGGATGGCGCATCTTGACGAGCTCGAGCCGCGCTTCCTCCTGCGGCTCGAACGCGCGGGCGTCGCTCTGCTTACCGTAGCGCGCCAACGCCCGCAGACAGTCCGCCTCGATGCACGCCGTTTGGGCCGTACGCACTTCCTCGAGCTGCGCAGCGACGGCGCTGTTGAGCTCCATCAAGACCTTTGACTCTTCGACGCGCACCTCTGCTTCGGCGAGCTGCACTTGGTTGCCCAGATCGTGCGTGTCTTTGGGTTCCACGTACAACGTGCCCCCGGACGCGCTCGAGCCCAGCACCAAGCCTTCCACGCGAAAGGGCGCGTCGGCGCGCACTGGTAGCACGTAACGGCCGTCGCGCTCTGCCACGTATTGGCCTTGCATCGCCTCGCCCAACCGCCCCAGCAGCTGAGTCAGCCGCTGCCGCAGCTCCTGCCTCTGCTGCTGGGCTCGCTGACGCGCCCGCCGCAACCCGCTCGAGGCCGCGTCCAGGATCGACCCATCCGAACCGATGGCTTGCCGAATCAGCTCATCCAAGCCTTTCAGCCCCGGAGAGGTCGCGAGCCAGGCGGCGACGGCTGGCGCCTGTTCAGCATGACGTTGCAGATACAGCCGGAGCCGCTCGGCGAGCTCGAGCATGATCCCGAGAGCGTGCAACTCGCCCGCGTCGAGGCTCGAGCCGCGAGCGACCAGATCGAAAGCCTTGCCCTGATCCTCGATGCGCGCGACCGGAATTGGAGCCGTCGTCTCAAGCAACATGGCCTCGCGCGTGCGCAGCATGCGTGCGCGAGCCGCTTGGAGCGATGCCTCGGGCAGCGACGCCCGCAGCACGCGAGCCGCCACTTCGCTCTGGCAGAGCGCCGCGATGCGCTCCAAGAGCTTTTGCCACTCGAGCTCGCTTTTGGTCTTCTTTTGGTGTTGTTCGGGGGTCACGGGTAGCTCGATGCGCTTCGGAGATTCAAGGGATCTCCCACTAGCACACTCCGCGCAGCTGCGATCTGCTGAGCACACAAGGGTGATCTGTCAGATCCAAACGTGTACCACCTTAGGCTTTCATGTCGTCAGAGCCGTGTTTGCTTTCCGGTCACATCGTTCCATCACAAGCGCGCTGCACGTGTTTTCCGCGCGACGCGTTACGTGGCTGAGCGATGCTTGAAATGGTGTCCCGTGTAATGATCGCGTGCTAGGTTCGAGAAACCATGAAGGTCGAGCGTCGTCGCGACGAGAGCGACGCTTCCCACGGGCTGTTGGCCACAAGGACGTTCAACATGAAGCTGTTTAGCATGAGGGTGTTCAGTCCGAGGGCGTTCAACCGCAGGGCTTGTGTCGTGGCGTTCGGTGTTGCAGCATTCGGTGCCGCCGGGGTCGCGTGCAGCGCGCCAGGTCCTGGCATTGCTTTTCGCGAGAAAGACGACGGGCCAGGGGCGTTCGGCGGAAGCAACGGCCTGGGCACGGCTCCTGCGGGCACCGGGGGCGCCAGCGGCGTCGTTCCCGGCTCGACGGGAAGCACCGGGCAGGGCGGGGCGGGGGCTACTACGGCGCTACCCATGGATGTGCTGTTGGACGACTTCACCGACGGCAACGCGGTGATTTCCACCGCGGGTTTTGCCGGTCGCTGGCTGACCTACTCGGACGGGACGAGCACCACTCTCACTCCACCGGTCAATACCGATATCATTCCCACTGACGGCGCAATTCACGTCACTGGCACGGGCTTCAACGAATGGGGTGTCGGGTTGGGCGTCGACCTCAATAACCCGACTGGGCAACGTCAACCTGCCAACCTCAGCGCTTATCGAGGCATCAAGGTGCGCGCCAAGGGCACCGGCTCGGTGGTGGTGGAGCTCGTCACTCCTGCGACCACGGGCACCGAAGAGCCCGGCGGCACGTGCACCGCGGAAGTCGGGTGTTTTGGTCACTACTCGGCCAACCTGACCTTGGGCGCGGAGTACGCCGAGCAAGTGATCGAGTTCCGCTCGATGCGTCAACCGACCTGGGGGAATGCCACACCGCTCGATCTCACCCAGGTGCTGGCCATCAATTTCCTGTCTCGGGCCGAGGACGGGGAAACCGTCAACATCGACTTGTGGGTGGACAGCCTGGCGTTGGCTGCCGCGCAACCTGTCGCGCCGGCGGTGCCGGGTCAGGTTACACCCGGCGTGCCGACCGTAAACGACGGTACGAATCCATTTGCAGGGCGTGAGCTCCACGCCGATGGGGGCCAGGCGTTCGGCGCCTATGACTCCGCTTCGGGTGCTGACCGCGATCTCTTGGCCAAGGTCGCGCTGAATCCGTCCGCGTTTTGGCTGGGCGGGGGTGATCCAAGCCGCGCCGGAGGCATCGTGGACGGTGCGGGCGGCGACTACACCGTGCTCGTGGTTTATTACATTCCGAACCGGGACTGCAGCGGTCAATCGGCGGGCGGCGCCAGCAGCCCCGCCGAATACCAAGGCTGGATCGATGGCATGTCCAGCTCGCTCCAGGGCAAGGAGGCCGCCGTCATTCTCGAGCCGGATGCACTCGCGCTCAGCTGCGGCACCTCTACCGAGAGCCTGATCAGCTACGCGGTAACCAGTCTGCGGCAGAATCCGGGCGTAGCGGTTTATATAGACGGAGGGCACTCCAACTGGGTCGGCGCCGCACAGATGGCCACGCGTTTGACGTCGGCCGGCATCGCTCGAGCCACGGGGTTTGCCGTCAACGTTTCAAATTTTCAGCCAACCTCCGCGCTCATCAACTACGGTCGCTCACTCTCGGGCCTAGTTGGCGGTAAGCCGTTCGTGGTCGATACAAGCCGCAATGGCCAAGGCGCTCGCGGCGCCGAGTGGTGCAATCCCGCCGGCGCCGGCCTGGGCGAGGCACCCACCACCACGACCGGTGATCCAGCGGTGCACGCGTTCCTGTGGGTCAAGCGTCCGGGCGAATCGGACGGCGCCTGCGGGCAGTGCGCGGGGACTCCTGCGGGCCAGTTTTGCACCCCCTACGCGCTCGAATTGGCACGCAACGCCGTTTTCTAGGAAGGTCTTGCCGCTCGGGGGCGTGTCAGTTGCATGACGGTCGCCCCATTCGGTGCGCTCCCCCACGTAGAGCGTCCAAGCTCTGTTCCCGTTGCCCGTATATTCAGCCGCGCGGGGTTTCGTGTTATGGACCTAACGATGAGAACGTCGGGTGCGGGACGCGAGCTCTTGGTTCTGTTGTGGGGGTTGGGGGTGGCTGCTGCGCTGTCGTCGTGCGCCAGTCCCGAGGCCACCGCCGAGCGGGGCTCCGTCGAAGCCTCCCCGCAACAAGTGGTGCAGCGCATGGTGCCCGTCAGCGCTCATTCAACCGATGCTCTTTCAACTGATGCCCATTCAACCGACACACGGAGCGCTGTAGAGGCGGCCACCGTGGGGTCAGCCGCTGCCGAGTCGCCGGTGGCGCGCCGTACGGTGGAGGGCGAGCGCCACGCGGTAGAGCCCATCACGTCCAAGCACCTCGAAGCCGAGCTCAATCGGCTCGAAGCCGAGCTCGGTCAGTAGTCCCTCGTGCCCTGCGCCCACTGCCGGTTCTCGCCGCGGCCCCAACGGGTGAGGGCCGCGCCGAAAACCGGTCAATGTGTTCTCATGCACTCGGGACTGCCTTTATATTGGTGCGACAACCACCGGTTGTAGCACAAGGGCCCGCACCTTGTGGTGCTCAAGCGACGGCCTGGCGGCTTCGCCCTCGCAGCCCGAGCATTTGATTTGCCGGGGCCACGGCAGCGGGGCCGCGTCGCAGGCGCGCGCTGATTCGATGCGTGTCGAGCTCCTCCGGCTGCTCGAGGAAGCGGACTCGGCCCCCCTCGAGCGCCGCGATGGGCAATGCGTCGCGATACAAGATGGCGTTATTGGGCGCGGCGGTAATCCGTTCTCCGGGCAACAAAAAGCCCAGCAGGTTGAGCGGGTCGCAGGCGCTCAAACACACCTCTTCCCCCACGGTCGGCGTCTTACGCTGGCTGCGCAGAATGGGTATCGCTTCGGCTAAGGCAAATTGTTCCCCGGCATGGCGCTGCACGAAGCGCCCGCCCCGCACCTCGCCGCGCGCTTCGAGGCGACGGTACTCGCGCAACAGGTCACGCCAGGGCGGCGCGTTTTCTCGCTCGAGCAAGGCACGAAACACTACGCCATAACGTCGCAACAACAGCCGAGCCCAGCACTCCACGCTGCCCTGCGGCGGAGCTTCCGGAGGCGTGATGATCGACCAACGCCCCGCGCTCTCCAGGCCCGGCGCGGGCCGACCCCGAGGTGGGCGACCGGGGCGCCCCCGACGCTTCTGCGCGGGCAGTAAGCCGCGCATGCCGCTGAAGCTATCGGCCGTGATGCGCCCCGCCGCCACCAGCTCGGAGACAGCCTGCTCCAGCTCGCTCGAAGTGGCGACGGCACGCCGCAAATCATGAAAGAAACATGCGCCACGTTGCCGCATGGCCTCCAGCACTTGGCGTGCGACCGCCGACAGCTCCTCGTCCGGCAGCGCCGGCTCCGGCAACGTGAGCCAAGCCCAGCTCTCGCGCCCTGCGATCACGATCGGGGTGCTGGCCAGCGAACGCAGCGCCTTGGCGCCGATAGGGGCACGGGCGCGGCCCCACGATACCTGCCCAGACAAGCATAGCGCGTCGAGCCAGCTCGGATCGTAATCGCCGACCCGTGCCGGCAGGAGCGCGGACTCCCACGCGCCCGCCGCGGCTTCGAAGCCCTCGAGCTGGGCCAGCGCCGCGGGCAGCGCTTCGCGGCCGATTTGGCGATGGTCCTCGGACAGGCGCTGCCACGCGAACAGGAAGCGCATGAAACACGCGCTCGTGACCGGTTCAATCTCGCGACGCAGCCTTTCGAGCGTATAGCGATGGATGCGCGCCAACAGGCCGCGCTCACACCACTCCTCCTCCGCCGAGCCGGGTGTGAAACGCCCCTGCATGGCCGAGCCCTCAGCCTCGAGCGCGAGGACTGCTTGTCGAACCCGCGCCAGCGCCTCGTCACCGTTCTCCCGTGCGAGCGGCTGCGCGAGGGCCCTGACCGTGGCGGGCCCGACAGAGCCGAGCCGACTGCGTATGATCTCCCGCCAGGCGTCGTCGGGGTTTTGCTCGCGCCTGAGCTCGACGGGTAAGTCGAGCGGAGGACGCGCCCGCGCGCCGGGGCAGATCGCGAGCAGCTGCATGAGCCGTTCGGCGCCGACCCAGAGCACCTGGCCCGAAGGCAGCTCGAGCCGCGTCGCGCGGCCCTGCTCGATCAACTGGGCCAGCGCCGCCGGGTTGCCGGCAGCGGCTTCGCCTTCACAAATGAACCCGGTCAGATACAGCGCATCGCACAGCTCGTCCGCCGTATCCCAGCTGGGCCAGGCCTCGCCCCTCACCCGCGTGATGGCCTCGGCGTCGAGCACACCCAAATCCCCGGTGCTCGCGGGGTCGAAAAAACGCCGCGTCATGACCGCCTGAGTACGCCGCTCCTCGAGCGGCGCGGGGTCCAGGAACGCGTACGGATTGGCGTTGATGATCTCGTGCGATAGCGGAGACGCCTCGGTCAAATCGCGGTAGATGACCTGCACCCGCCCTTGCTCGATGCCGCGGATCACCTCGAGAAAAGCTTCCGCGTCCATGGCTTCGGTCAGGCAATCGGTGATGGTCTGCTGCACCAGCGGGTGGTCGGGGATTTCCCGCTCCCCCACGATGTTTTCGAGGCAAGCCTGCTGGTCCGGGAATGCCGTGCTGAGCAGATCGTTGGCTCGGATCCGCACCAGGTGGGCCGGCACTTTCTTGCCGCCCTGAAAGCGCGGTGTCGCCAGTGAGCGGGTGGCGTTGTGGCGCCAGCGGATCTCGAACATGGGTGCGTCGAGCAGCGCCTGAATCAACACCTGCTTGGCCGAGGCGCTCTTCAGGAACTGTCCGACACTAGCCAGCTCAAAGCTGTGACTGGGGCCCAAAGACAGGATGATGGCGTCCTCAGTGGCGGCCGCCTGCAGCTCGAAGTTGAAGGTTTTGCAGAAGCGCTTGCGTAGCGCTAGCCCCCAGGCGCGATTGACGCGCGCGCCAAAGCTCGAGTGAATCACCACGTGAGTGTTCTGTGCTTCGTCGAAGAAGCGTTCGACCACTACCGTCTCGCGAGTGGGCAACGCCCCCAGGCTGCGCTGCGCCGCTGCTAGATAGTCCAAGAGCTGCGCGGCTGCGGCGCTCGGTAAGCCGCGCTCGTCGACCAACCAGCGCCGGGTCGCCTCCAGAGCTGGCTCGTCGTAGCCGAGCAGATCCAGGCGCTCCGCGAGCTCCGAGCGCAACCGGGACACGCTCTGCGACAGCTCGTCACTGCGTGACGGTGCCTCTCCCAACCAGAACGGAATGGTGGGAGGCTGGCCCTGCGCATCGGCGACGCGCACCAGGCCGGTCTCCACCTTCAGGATCCTCCATGAGGCATTGCCGAGCTGGAAGATGTCCCCCGCCATGCTCTCGATGGCAAAGTCCTCGCCGATGCTCCCGACATGCGTCTGCTCGGGCTCGAGCACCACGCGGTAGTCGGTGTTGTCCGGTATCGCGCCGCCATTGGTCAGCGCAATCAGCCGAGCTGACTTGCGCCCTTGGATCTGTCGCGTCACTGCGTCGTGTCGAATCAGCGCGCTGCGCCGACCCCGCGCGGTATTGAAGCCATTGGCGAGCATGCCCAGCACCGCATCGAAGCGCTCCCGCTCGAGCTCTCGATACGGATAGCTGCGCCGCACGCGCTCGAACAATGCCTCTTCTTGCCAGTCTTCGGCGGCCGCCATCGCCACGATCTGTTGAGCCAGGATGTCGAGCGGTGCTCGGGGCGCCGAGATGGCGTCCAGCTCACCCCGCCGCACGCTGTCGACGAGCGCCGCGCATTCGACCAGATCATTGCGGCTGAGCGGAAACACCCGTCCATCCGGCACGCCCCCGAGCTGGTGTCCGGCGCGCCCCACACGCTGCAAGAGGCGCGCGATGGACCGCGTCGAGCCGAGTTGGCACACGAGGTCGACCGTGCCGATGTCGATGCCGAGCTCGAGCGACGCCGTCGCGACCAGCACCTTCAGCTCCCCTGCCTTGAGCCGCCGTTCGGCGTCCAGCCGGGTCTCCTTCGACAGGCTACCGTGATGAGCCGCGACGCGCTCGGTACCGAGCCGTTCACCGAGGTGACGACACAGCCGCTCGGCCAGGCGCCGATTGCCCACGAACACCAGCGTGGTCGTGTTCTGCTCCACCAGGGTCGCGATGCGGTCATACACCTCGCCCCAAACCTCGGCCGACATGACCGCTTCCAGCGGCGATTCGGGCATTTCCAGGGTCAGGCGCATGTGTCGCCGGTGGCCGCAGTCCACAATGGCGCAATCGATCTCGCCATCTCCTTCGGAGGTGCCGTGTTCGACCAACGGATTAGTGTGTCGAGGCGGCGGGGTCCCCACCAGAAAACGCGCCACCGCCTCGATCGGCTTCTGCGTGGCGCTCAGACCGATGCGCGTGAGCGGGGCGCTCGTCAAGGCCGCCAGCCGCTCCAGCGACAACGCCAAGTGGGCTCCGCGCTTGTCAGCGATGATGGCGTGAATTTCGTCGACGATCACCGTACGCACGCTGGACAGCGCACGGCGGCCGCTCTCGCTCGTGAGCAGGATGTATAGCGACTCCGGTGTGGTGACCAGGATGTGCGGCGGCGTTTTTCGCAGCTTCAGGCGCTCGGACGCGGGTGTATCCCCGGTGCGCACGAGCGAACGGATCTCCACCGGCGGCAAACCGAGGCGCAAGAGCTCTGCGCGAATGCCCAGCAACGGCTCCTGCAAGTTCTTCTCGATGTCGTTGCTCAGCGCCTTCAGTGGCGACACATAGAGCACGCGCACTTCGTCCGAAAGGTCACCTCTGAGCCCACCGCGCACGAGCTCATCGATCGCCGCCAGAAACGCCGCCAGCGTTTTCCCGGAGCCGGTGGGCGCCGCAATCAGCGTGTTTCGGCCGGCCTGAATGTGAGGCCAACCGCGCCGCTGCGGCTCTGAGGGCTGCCCGTGAGTCGCACGAAACCAGTTGTCGACCGCGGGATGAAACGCCGCCGGTGGGCACGGCGCCGACTCCAAGGATGCCGTTGACGAGGGCATCTCCGGAACCTAGCACCGTTGTGAGGCGCTCGCGCGCGCGAGCAATAACTGCTGAATTCTAAAGGCCTTCGGGGGTTGGGCCGGGCCTCCGCTGCACGCCTTGCCCGGCGCCTCGGGGCGTTGCTCCCAAAGGCACTGCCGACGGAGTCGCTCAGCCCTCCGCGTCGTCGTCACCCCAGGGCCGGGAGATCACACACGCGTTGATGCCCCCCACGCCCATGCTCAATTTGCCGACGGGGCGCCGGGGAAATTCCACGGCCTGATTGAACACCATTTTTTGCTGCAGGTCTTCGATGGCCGAGTGCACTTCAGAGGGCTCGAGCGGCGTTGGAAATAGCAGCCCGCGTTCGTATCCGAGGTACTGGGCAGTCAGCTCCCAGCCTCCGCCGACACCCATGCCGTGACCGAAGGTGCCTTTCCGAGCGGTGACGAGCACCTCGCGCGGGATCACTGTCTGCAAGTTCTCGAGCTCCGTGAAGTCTCCGGGCGTCGCGGTCGCGTGCAAGTCCCAAGACCCTAAGTCCTCGGCCCGAGTGCCTGCGGCCTCCAACGCCGCGTGCATCGCTGCTTGGGGACCTTCCTTGGAGGGCGTGATGATGTGATCCGCGTCCGCCGACATGCCGACCGACAGCGGCTCGAGCCCCAGCGCCTTGAAACCTTTCGAGCGCGCATACTCCAGGTCACCGAGAATCCAAATGGCGGCGCCACCTGAGACGTGGGTGCCCTTGAGGCCCGAAAGCGGCTTGGACAACGTGCCATCCGCTGAAAGCACACGCGCGTTGTAAAAGCCGCCCACCGTCAACGGGTGCGGAGGCGGATCTGCCGAGCCGAGCACGACCAACTTGGCGTCCCCGCGGTCGATGGCGTCGAGCGCCAACTTGAGGCAGACGCTAAAGGTGGAGCACGCCGCCACGGGAGCAAATACGAAACCCGTGATTTTCCCCAACATGGAGATCTGCGCGCTCGGAGTATTGGCGATGTTCCATAGCACGTTGGCCGAGACTTCGTTCCAAGGCGGCTGCGGCGTCGCCCAGCGCTCTTGCAGGTGGGCCAAACGCCGCCGCTTGTCGCGGATCATCCGCAATTTGCCGCTCTCCACCTCGCCGAGCAACTGGGACGACTCGGCTTCGCTCAGCTCCTGCAGAAAGATTTGCAGCTGCTCGGAGCGCTCTGCCCAATACGCAAACCAGGCGTCTTCGAGCTCTTCCCGTTGGTCCACATCGAGCGCATCGCTCGGGTCCTCGATGGGCGGGCGGGGTGCATTGCCGGCCCGGTATTCTCGCAAGGCCGCGTTGCGAGCAGGATCGGCCCAGAACCGGTTCCAGCGGCGCTGGGCCCGGTAATACTGAAGCGAGGCCTTGTGCAGAGTCGGGAACGCGCCGATCGCCGTCGAGGCGTAGACATGCGCCTTGGGTCCGAGCGCCTGTAGCTCCTGTTCGATGCCCGGGTTCTGGCCGAGAGCCTGGATGAACGCCCCCATCGCATAGAGCGATGTCGGGTCCATCTTGTCCTTCAGCTGGTTGAACCGGCTGGGAGGGAAGCGCGACTCAATCCATGGCTGATAGTCGCGAAAATCAAACTTGGGCTGCCCCACGAGGAAGCTGTCCGGCCCGAAGCCGTTGAACGGCGAGAGCCAGCTGTCGGCAGTCTCGAGGTTCTTGGCAAACTCGTCGATGTTTGCGCTCTTGGGTGCCACGACACCCCACCCCAATACAGCTTTGCGACGCATCTTCGGTTTGCGCGTCAATGTGCCAGTGGCCCCACCAGAGTCAACCGAACACGCCACAGGCCTTGGTGCACGCCTTCTTTCTTCCATATGCGGCACCGGGACATTCGGCCGGCCAAGGCAACGCCACTGCTGGGCAACCCGCCCCTACGCGGGCTAGACGAGCCTGCGCGCGCGCCGCAGAGCCAACAACGCCAGGCCCGCCACGGCCCCGATCAGCGCCGAGTCGCCCGGCGACGGGGGGCGCAATGAGCAAGACGCGCCCTGCATGAGCGATCCGACCTCGGCCAGGTCTTGAAGCTCCGCGCCGTCTGTCGTTGGGTCTGCCAAGTCCGCCGCCTCGAGGTCGGCCTCACACTGATCGCCCATCGCCGTCAGCGTGCAGCCACTGAACTGGACGACAAACGGCTCACTCGGTGGGCTCTCATTGCCGGCCGCGTCGATGGCCACGGCGGTCAGCACGGCGTCGAGCGTGGCCACCTCATCAAATGAAGGCCGGAGAAACAGCGGCCGATCGCCGGCGAGATCTACGCCGAGCATGGCCTGCATCGACTCCGGAACTGCGCCCGCTACCAATGACAGGCGATAGCCGAGCTGGCCGGGCGGGGTGTCGTCATCGGCGGACGGCGCCAGCGCGATCCTGACGGTTCCCGTATCACCACAGGAGTTCCAAACGCAGCTCGCGTCCGTGCAGGTCATACCGGTGCGACGATAAGCGTCCACCTGTACGACCGTAGGCCGACCGGGCGCTGACGTATCTGTCGCGTGAAGCCCAACATCGACCTGATGAAACTCCATGGACAGGAGCCGGCAAGCCAGCGCTGGAGCTGACTCGAGCACCACGGCCGACGCCAGCAGCACCGTTCCAAATGAGCGCAACAGCATCACTCCCATGGTTACGGACTAAGCGTAGCAGGCATTACACATGACACAACGCGACATGTTGCCTCACGGGTCCCGACTTGACCGCTAGCGTGAGGTCTGACGGCACGGCGTCGTGAAGTCTCTCCGTGCTTCATTCCAGTCGAGGGAGTGTTCCACGATGGATGGACGAAACGCGCACTTTATGCCACTCGTTGTGGCTCGAAACATTACACTATGCAGTCATGAGATGCGCTTTAGATCCCGCGCCGCCGCCCGTGGGTAGCGTCGAGGCCTGGGCGCTCGACTACGTTTGCACGCGCTCGCTCACGATCAAGCTATCGCCACCGCCACCGCACAGCCATTGGGAGGCCACACCCATCGAGCGGAACCTGGCTGCACCGGGGCGCCCGCCGGAGCTCAGGCCAGCACGCCGCGGCCTGCAGGTGCCCACGAGCCTGAGCGAGCCGAGCGCGCGGGCCAAGCTGCTCCACACTTTTTTCCACCACGAGCTGCAAGCCGCCGAGCTGATGTGTTGGGCGCTGCTCAGGTTTGCCAGCGCCGAGCCGCAGTTTCGCCAGGGCTTGCTCGGCATCTGCCGGGATGAAATCCGGCACATGAACGCGTATCGAACGCAAATCGAGCGCCTGGGCTTCAAAGTGGGAGACTTCCCCATCCGGGATTGGTTTTGGGAGCGCGTGCCGTCGTGTGCAACAAAGCTCGAGTTCGTCGCTCTGATGGGCATGGGGCTCGAGGGCGCCAACCTCGAGCACGCGCCGCTCTTCGGCGAGCGCTTGGCCGCCGCGGGTGATGTCGAAGCGGCCCGCCTGCAAGAGCTGATAGCGAGCGAAGAGCTCGGGCACGTCCAGTTCGCGGTGCACTGGTTTACGACCTGGACCGGAGGGCAAAGCTTCGATGCCTGGCGAGCCGCGCTCCCCGAACCCTTGTCCCCCCTCTTGATGCGCGGCAAACATTTCAACCGCAGCGCTCGGCTACGCGCGGGCATGGCCGAATCGTTCATCGACGCGCTCGAACGCTGGCAACCGTGAGCCCGCTCGCAGAGCCTCGTGAGCCGCGGCTGTGGCTCTTTAACCTCGACGCGGAGCTGGAGCTCGCGTCGGGAAATCCTCAAACTCCGCTACGCCTGGCGAAAGCGTTTGCCGCCATACTGCCACGGGCTCGGGCGTTGATGGCAGCTGGGGACCAGTGCCTAAACGACGACGCTGACGCGCAGCTGCGACGCCCCGCCCTGCTCGGCTGCCCGTGGTGTCCCACGCCTTCGGCGCTCCGGCGCTTGTCGCAGGCCGGCGCTCGGCTGGCGCCCAGCCCGCCCATCGAGGTGCTGCGCCGCGTAAACCAGCGCAGCTTCTACCTCGGGCTCGGGGGTGGCGCGCCGGGGGCCCGCTACATTCGCGACGCCGATGACCTGGCCGTCACCCTGCGTGAAGCGGGCCCGCGCTCGTGGTTGTTCAAGAAACCGTACGGTTTCGCCGGGCGCGGCCAACGACGCACGCGAGGTGAGCCAACCGCGGACGACCGGCGCTGGTTCGACGCAGCCCTACGGCAGGGTGGTTTCCTAGCCGAGCCCTGGCTCGACCTCGCGCTGGAAGTCGGTGTGCACGGCCGCATCGAGCCTGACGGGCGCTTTAGCCTCGGGCGCATCTGCGTGCAGCAGGTCGACGCCTACCGGTCCTGGGTCTCGACGCGGCTGGCAGGGCCCGAAGACGTCGAGCCGGCTGGCGCGAGGCGCTTGCAAGACCGTGCCGCGTCAGCAGCGGAGGCGTTGTGGGCGGCAGGCTACTGGGGTCCGTTTGGCATCGACGCCTACCTCTGGCGCGCGCCTTCAGGCTCGCTCGAGCTCAACCCCATGGGCGAGCTGAATGCCCGCTACACGATGGGCTATGCTGTCGGGATGGGATGCAACTCGTACTCGTGAACAAACCCGTCCGGGCATCTCCGGACACGCTTCAGACGCGGCGCAGGTCAAACCGATCGAGGTTCATGACCTTATTCCAGCCAGCGACGAAGTCGCGCACGAACTTGTGCTTGGCGTCGGCCGCTGCGTACACCTCGGCGATCGCGCGGAGCTGCGAGTGCGAACCGAACACGAGGTCGACGGCGGTCGCTGTCCACTTGACCTTGCCGCTGGCGTCTAAGCCTTCATAGATGCCGTCGGACGACGGTGGCTGCCACTCGACACCCATGTCGAGCAAGTTGACGAAGAAGTCGTTGGTCAGCGTGCCCGGCCGATCGGTGAAGACGCCGTGCTTGGTCGCCTTGAAATTCGCGCCGAGCGCGCGCATCCCACCCACGAGCACCGTCATCTCCGGCGCGGTCAACGAGAGTAGCGTCGCGCGGTCCAGCAGCAGTGTCTCCGGCGAGAGCTTCTGATCACCCTTGACGTAGTTGTGAAAGCCGTCGGCACGCGGCTCGAGCACCGCGAAGGAAGGCACGTCGGTCTGCTCTTGGGACGCGTCGGTGCGACCCGGCGCGAACGGGACGGTGACATCGACGCCGCCGTCTTTCGCCGCCTTCTCGACCGCCGCGCACCCGGCGAGCACGATCAGATCGGCGAGCGACACCTTGCTGCTCGACTGCCCCTCGTTGAAGTCGGTCTGGATTTTCTCGAGCACCGAGAGCACCTTCTGGAGCTCCGCGGGCTCACTGACCTCCCAGTCCTTCTCGGGAGCAAGCCGGATGCGCGCGCCGTTCGCGCCACCCCGCTTGTCGGTCGATCGGAACGAAGCCGCCGATCGCCACGCAACCCAGACGAGCTGTGAGATCGACAGGCCCGACGCGAGGACCTGCGCCTTGAGCGCCGCGACATCCGCACCGTCGACGAGCCGGTGATCCACTTTCGGCACCGGATCCTGCCAGACCTGCTCCGGCGCGACCCAGGGGCCGAGGTAGCGCGAGATCGGGCCCATATCGCGGTGCAGCAGCTTGTACCAAGCTTTGGCGAAGGCCTGCGCGAACTCATCGGGGTGCTCCATGAAGCGCCGCGAGACCTTCTCGTATGCCGCGTCGAAACGCAGCGCGAGATCGGTCGTCAACATGCTCGGCGCGATCTTGCTTGTCGGATCGTGTGCGTCCGGCACCGTCTCGGCACCGGCGTTGGCCTTCGGCCTCCATTGGTGTGCGCCGGCTGGGCTCTTCGTGAGCTCCCAATCGTAGTTGAACAGGTGCTTGAAAAAGTCGTTGTTCCACTTGGTCGGCGTCGTCGTCCAGGTCACCTCCAGGCCGCTCGTGATCGTATCCTTGCCCTTGCCGGTGCCGTGCGCGCTCTTCCAGCCGAGGCCCTGGTGGTGGAAGGGGCAGCCCTCCGGCTCGGGGCCGACTTTCTTCGCGTCGCCGGCGCCATGGCACTTGCCGAAGGTGTGGCCGCCGGCGATGAGCGCGACGGTTTCCTCGTCGTTCATCGCCATACGCGCGAAAGTCTCGCGGATATCGCGCGCCGCGAGCTTTGGATCGGGGTTCCCGTTCGGCCCCTCGGGGTTCACGTAGATGAGCCCCATCTGCACGGCGCCGAGTGAAGTCGCTAGCTCGCGGTCACCGCTGTAGCGCTCGTCGCCGAGCCAGGTGTCTTCCGAACCCCAGAACATTTCGCCGGGCTCCCAGATATCGGGGCGCCCGAACGCAAAACCGAACGTCTTGAACCCCATTGACTCGAGCGCGCAGTTTCCGGCCAAGACCAGTAGGTCCGCCCACGAGATCTTGCGACCGTACTTCTGCTTGACGGGCCACAAGAGGCGGCGCGCCTTGTCGAGGTTCGCGTTGTCGGGCCAGCTGTTGAGCGGCGCGAATCGCTGCGCGCCTTCGCCCGCGCCGCCGCGGCCGTCCTCGATACGGTAAGTGCCTGCTGCGTGCCAGCTCAGGCGAATGAAGAACGGACCGTAGTGCCCAAAGTCCGCGGGCCACCACGGCTGCGAGGTGGTCATCACCTGCACGACATCGCGCTCGAGCGCTTCGACATCCAGCGACGCGAGCTCTTTCGCATAGTCGAAGTCCGATTCCATCGGGCTCGCCTTCGCGGACGGCGCATGGAGCACCGAAAGGTCGAGCTGGTTGGGCCACCAGTCTCGGTTCGTTCGCGGACGTGTCGTCTTCGGTTTCGGCGACGGGATGACGGGGTTTTCGCTTTCGCTTTGGCTCATGTGGTGCTCCAGCTCGGGTGACTTCTGGAGCACAATGCGCCCACCCAGAATTTTTAGCCAACACATCGTTTGGATGGAACTGATAGTCTGAGGCTATCGATGAGGCTCGCGCCCCACCCGTTTACGCTCCGCCAGCTGCAGTACGTGGTCTCTGTCGCCGAGGAGCTTTCCTTCCGCAAGGCCGCCGAGCGCTGCCACGTTTCTCAGCCCTCCCTCAGCACACAGATCGCGCAAGTCGAGTCCGTCCTCGGGGTCCCCCTGTTCGAGCGAGGGCATCGAAAAATACTCATCACGCTGGCTGGCCGGGACATCGTGGAGCGAGCGAGGCAGCTGCTCGTTGACGCGGACGATCTGATGGAGGCGGGTCGACGGCAAAGCGACCCACTGACCGGAACCCTCCGCATCGGGGTGATCCCGACCATCGCGCCCTACCTGCTGCCCAGCGCTGCCCCCGCGCTTCGGGCAGAGTTCCCTCGCCTCACCTTGGCATGGCGCGAAGACAAGACCGACGTCCTCATCGAGTCGCTTCATGGCGGCGCGCTCGACGCAGCGCTCGTGGCACTCGAAGCCGAGATCGGAGACGTGGAGCAGGCGACCGTCGCCCGGGATCCGTTCGTGCTCGCCGTACGGCCTGGTCACGCGCTCGCGCGAGGCGCGGCACCGGTAGAAGCGTCCGAGCTTCGTGACCAGCACGTGCTGCTCCTCGACGAGGGCCACTGTTTCCGCGAACAGGCCCTCGAGGTTTGCTCGACGGCACGCGCGCGCGAGGGCGAGTTCCGCGCGACCAGCTTGACGACGCTCGTACAGATGGTCGCCGGCGGTGCGGGGATCACCCTTCTACCCGCTCTGGCGGTGGCGACCGAGGCCGCCCGCGCCCGCCTTCGCGTCCGGCCGATGGCTTCGACGAAGGCGTACCGCACGGTCGCGCTCGTCTGGCGGCGACGCTCGCCCCTCGGTCCGACGCTGCGAGCCGTCGCGCAGGTTCTTTGCAGCGCATTCCCGAAGCCGAAAGCTAGCAGGTCGAAGGCAACGAGGACCTGAGCGCGGGGCTGTTCGACACCGGGCATACCGCCTAGCTGACCAACTACACCTCCACGCCCTCCAGTCGCCAGGCTTGTGCGAGGCGGTCGCGGTAGCACGTCTTGCCCGGGGGGCCCTCCGCTCGGGACTTCAGGGCACCCCTGGCCCACACCTGTGGGGAGGCTCTGCTGACGCTCGAGGACGATGCGGCCACCTCGTCACCTCCGTGGTCGATCCGTCTGGTAGCCCTGAGCTCCAGCGCGACACGCTCGGTGCGGATGCTGGGCGCACGTCGGCGTGTTGGGGGTCTTGCCTGCGCGCGAGGATTTCGCGAGCGTCCCAGTAGATACGCTCGCCCGTCTGCATACCGGTCGCGCTGCGGAGGGAGTAGGGAGCGGGTCCCGTTGATCCTCGCGGACACCGCCTGTACCTCACCGAGGATGACTACCAGGGTCGTTTCTATCGTTTCACGCCGAGCCACTATCCTTCGCTCGCTGCTGGCCGGCTCGAGGCTGCGCTCGTGAAGTGGACCAACGACTTTCAGGGCAGCGTCAGCTGAGTGCCGGTCTCGAAGCTCGTGCCGGTCTCGTTAGACCCGAGCACGCGCAGACGCACCACCGCCTTTCGCAATGGTGAAGGCTGCTTTTACGACTCCGGCAGCGTCTACTTCACCACGAAGGGAGATGACCGCGTGTGGGCACTCGAGGTGGCGACGCACGCCCTCGAATGCATCTACGCCCCCGAGCTCACCCCTGCGGGGCGCCGACAACGTGGTCGTTTCCCGATCGGGCGATCTGTTCGTCGCCGAAGATGGCGGCGACATGGATCTCTGCATGCTCACCCCCGATCGCGAACTGTCACGCTTCTTGCGCTTGACGGGCCATGAAGGCTCCGAAATTGCGGGCCCTGCCTTCAACCCCAGCGGCGACAGGCTCTATTTCAGCTCGCAGCGAGGCACCCGGGGCAGCGGTCTCGGCGTCACCTTCGAAGTTACCGGGCCGTTCCGGCGCTGAGGCACCGCGTCCAACGTTCCCTCCGTGGGCGGTGCAGTGATGGCGGCTTTTTCAGTGGTTACCGGCAGGGGCCGGCGGCCGGGCGGCTACGCTCGCGCATAAACTCTACCTCGGCGGCGATTCGCTTGGCAGCCGCGTTCGCCGGCAGGCGATACTGGCCGACGACAATGGCGCAAAGCGTTTGGGTTGGGTTGGCTCCGTGGGTTCTGGCCGCCGCGATGGCGGTGGGCTGTGGCGACGAGTCGGGCTCGGAGCGGCCGGGCGTCGGCGAGGGCGCGCCGGGCTCGGTGGCGGCTGGCGCGGGTGGCGCGAGCCCGCCCGGCGCGGCGGGCAACGCGGGCCTCGATGACGGGCCCGTCGTGGGCGGTGGCGGTGCCACGGACCCCGGGGGTGGCGAGGGCTCGATGGCTGGCGCGACGGCCGCGGGCGGTGCGAGCGCGGGAGAGATGCGCGAGGCGGCCTTTCCGAGCAGCGTCACGCGCCCGCGCCTGCTCATCATCGGCGATTCGATCAGCGCGGGCCCGGGCTGCTACAAAAAGTATCTGCTCGCGGCGCTCAACGGCGCCGGCTTCTCCAACTTCGACTTCGTCGGCGAATACACGGACGACTGCGGCGGCGGCGTGATGCATGGCGCCCGCAGCTGCTCCACGGCTCAGCAATACACGCAGCCGGAGTTCACGCTGCAAGCCGAATGCGGCGCCGGGCCCTGGCCGGGCCTGTCGGCGCTTGCCGCCGAGCACAGTCCCGATCTGATGATGCTCCAGCTCGGCGTGAACGACGTGTGGGGCGGCATGGCGATCTAGAACATCCTCGCGAGCTACACGACGCTAATCGAGCAGGCGCGCGCGCAGAACCCGAACGTCGTGCTCGCCGTGGCTCAAATCCAAAAGATCCGTCCGATGGACGCCGGAGGTGACGCCACCTTCATGCGCACGCAGCAGCTGATCGAGGCTGTACCGGCCTGGGCGACGGCGCTGAGCACGGCAGCGTCTCCGGTGTTCGTCGCCGACTTGTGGACGAACTCGGACGTGGCGCAGACGAACGACGGCGTGCACCCGGACGATGCGGGCGCCATGCGCATGGGCCAGAACTGGTTCGAGGCGCTGAAGAACATCCTGCCGCCAGGCTGAAGGCGCGCGGCGAGCGTGTTCCGTCAACGAACGCGCTCGGGAGGTGCGCCAAGGGATCGATGGCTCGGAGCGCTCGAGCCGCTGAGTCGTCGAGGGTTGGGCCGCGCTCGCGCAGCACGAAGCCGCGCGGAACCTCGGGGCGCCGAGCGACGCTGGCCCGCGTGGCCAGGCCATCACCAGGTGTCGCTAGCGCACTCCGAAACGCGGACGCACGCGCCAGCGCGCGCCGGCATGAAACTCGCCAAAGCCAAGGGGCATGGCGCACGCAGCCGCGGCTCCTTCACAGCCGCGAAGTCACTGCCAAAAGGCGCGCCCGACTGCTTCGGACGAGGAGGCACGGTAATCGGCTCATCTTTTTTTGCGCGCAACCGGCGCTGGCCCCGGCCGAACCTCCCCTGGTACGGTGACAAGCCCGCCGCAGGTGTGGCGCGGGAAGCGGGAGCAAGCGTGGGTCTGGGTAAGCATTGCCGGGCGGTACGAGTAGTGGTTGCCTTGGGGATCGCGACGGTCGCGCTGGCCTGCTCGGTCGACGACCGCCGCTTCGCGGATAGGGTGACCGCACCGGTTCTCGGCATGGAGGCCGGCAGTCCGGGTCCCCAGGATGGCGATGCGGCGCCCGCCGGCGAAGGCACCGGGGGAGCGGCACCAGACCTCGAAATGACGGATGGCTCCGTTCCCGCCGCGGTGAGCGGCGGTAGCGGCATCTGTGACGATGACGGCAACTGTCGCTGCGACGCGGACGCGGAGTCTTGTGAGCCTTTACCGCTCTGCGCCGACGCCGGTGCCAGCTGCGACCCCATTTGTCCTGGCTGCCGGATCGGCGGGGAATGCGTGGGCCTGCGCGCCGAGAACCCCGACACCATCTGCGAGATCTGCGATCCAGGCCGAAACGCGCTCGGCTGGTCCAACAACGACGGCGTCGAGTGTAACGACGAGCTGTTTTGCACGACGGAGGACACGTGCAGCGGCGGCCGCTGTGAAGGCGCGCCCCTCGAATGCGAGGACGGTGTCGCCTGCAATGGGATCTCGACGTGCATCGAGGGATCCGACAGCTGTTCGCCCAGCGTCAACCAATGCGTGGGCGGCGCGGTGTGCAGCGTCGCCGGCCAAGCCTGCGTCACCGAGTGTGACGGCTGCTTGATCGCGGGCGTGTGCCTCGATGCGGGAGCGGAAGAGGCCGGCAACCCGTGCCGCGTTTGCAACCCCGCGAGCTCGATAGACAGCTACAGTGCTGCGGTCGGAAAGGCTTGCGGTGCAGCGGCAAACGACTGTTCGCAACGAGACACCTGCGATGCGCAAGGCATCTGCCGGGCGAATGATTTGCCCGCCGATACCGCCTGCGGAGACAGCGCGTCCAGCGATTGTGATGAGCCAGATGCTTGTGATGGTCGAGGTGTGTGCCAGGCGCGCCGAGTGCCCAATGAGACGTCCTGTGAGGACGGGCTGTTCTGCACCGACGGCGATAGCTGCCAGGGCGGCAGCTGCGTCCCGTCGGGCAATCGGAACTGCGGAGCTAACCAGGCCTGTAACGAAGGCGCCAATCAATGCCAATGCCAAGGCTGCGTCGTCGGCAATGTCTGTTTCGCGCGCAACGCTCTCGACCCCAACAATACGTGCCGGATCTGCGATCCCAGTCGCAGCACGACGGCGTTCAGCGCCAACGTCGGCGCCAATTGCGGCTCGGGGCCTGCCACGTGCTCGGCTCAGGATACGTGCAACGCGCAGGGCGTCTGTCAGCCCAATCACACGAGCGACTCCTGCAACGACAACCTGTTCTGCACCGCCACCGATCGATGTCAAAACGGCGCGTGCTTGGGCAGCGGCGCCGCATGCGTCGCGAACCAGACCTGCAACGAAAACTCGAATCAATGCGTCTGCCAGGGCCTCACGCTGAGCTGCGCGTCGCCCTTGGGCGCCGGTTCCGGCTGCGGTTCCTGGGACTTCGAGTCGGACACCTTGGAGGGCTGGGAGCTCGACTTCGAGACCCCCGCCGACTTGGACGCTCACGTCGGGAACTTGGATTCGTCCAACGCCGTGCCTGCCCCGAGAGGCAGCCGCTCTCTCGCGCTGCGATTCCAAGGTACCGGTTCCCCGGGCCGGACCCAAGTGTTCATCAGAGTCCCCCTCTGCCAGGGTGGCGTCTCGATCAACCTCGCGAACCGGAGATTGCAGGCTCTCGTCCGGCTGGTGACCGACCCCGGCACGAATCCGCTCACGACCCAGCAATCACACCTCGTGGCGCTATACAGGCCGGGCGAGCAGTTCCCAATTCAAAGCGCGAGCTTCAGCGTCGACCCAGACACCGGCGGCGGCGCAGGCCCACTCGGTTGGCACATCGCGGAAGCCGATTTCTCGGTACAATTCGGTGAAAACGCCTCCACGAGCGTGACTCACCTCGGCTTCCGGTTCCTCGTCGATAGCGTGTGGAGCGGAACCGTCTACGTGGACGATATTAGAATCCTCTGAAGGAAGAGCCTGATCGCCGACGCTCACGCCCAGTGGCCCGGCTCGCTCGGCGCAGCGATGGTGTATCCCCTGCCAGGTGTTGCTCGGGACCTTCGGCGCTGATGGGCGGCAGCTCGAACGAGCCCCAGCGCGGGCGCTCGACGTGAGCGAGTCGACTCTACGTGCGGGATAGCGGCTCTTACATCAGCTGCTCGGCATCGACTCGGCTAAAGCGCTCCTGAGCCACCCCAAGCTCGGGGCATCTTGGGAGGGTTTCGTGCTCGAGCAAGCATTGGCGGCTGAACCGCACGATGAGGCCTTCTTCTGGGCCACCCACCAGGGCGCGGAGATCTCTCAGCTGACCGCCTTGGGCGAGCATATACCACCAAAAGAACGTCGGCTGCTGGATCACGGACGCGCGAACAGGCGGAAGAAAGTGCGAGCGAGCCTTACGTCGCCGCGCAGCTCGATGGGTGCGCCGGCGAGCTTCTGATCGCCGAAGACGAGGGCGCGGAGCGTGGCAGCGTCGGTCTCGATGATGGCGTCGGGCTTACGCGGGCTGCCGCGACGGATGGCGATGGTCTCGCTTTGGACTTCGACGCTGAAGCGCTCTTCGCCGAGGCGGAGCTCGTAGCTCGCGCGCAGACCGGCCGCGGCATGCGGCACGAAAGTGCTCTCCAGCGCCAGCATCAGCGCGTCGACGCCGAGCTCGGCCGCGGGGCGGTGCTGCGCCCGCGCGCCCCAGCGCCCGAGCTGTAGCAAAATGGGGTGTAGCTCATGGGCCCAGTCCGTGAGCTCATACAGCGCTCCGCCGGCGCTGCGGCGTTGTATGACGCCAGCGCTCTCGAGCTCCGTCAGGCGCTGGGTGAGCACGTTGGGGCTGGCGCCGAGAGCTGCCCGGAGATCGGTGAACCGTTTGGGTCCGAACACCAGCTCGCGCACGATGAGCAACGCCCAGCGCTCCCCCACCACGTCGAGTGCGCGAGCGATGCCGCACGGATCGCCATAGCTGCGCAGGCCGGTCACAGGGTTTCATACCACTTTCAAAACAGTATTGACAAGTCCTAGTTTAGGACTAAACACTACGAAAGTAACGCGATTGGAGGACACACCATGAAGAAGTTTCTGGCCATCTATATCGGCACGGCCACAGCGCTGGAGAAGGCACAGTGGAACCAGCTGGACGAACAGCAGCGCAAGGCGCGCGCAGCGCAGGGCATGAACGCCTGGATGGAGTGGGGAAGGAAACACGGCGCCGCCATCGTCGATCCGGGCACCCCACTCGGGAAGACGAAACGCGTTTCGCCGGAGGGCCTCTCCGACATCAAGAACGTGATGGTGGGCTACGTGGTCCTGCGCGCGGAGTCTCACGAGGCGGCGGCCAAGATGTTCGAGCAGCATCCCCACTTCACCATCTTCCCGGGTGACTCGGTGGAGATCATGGAGTGCCTGCCGCTGCCCGAGCGGTGAGCGACACGTATGTTCAAAGAACCGCACCCTTCTGACCGTGATAGTGGGCCACCGTGGTCCAACCGTCGCCTAAGGCTTGTACTTGCTGCCAAGCGACATGAGGGGTTCCGGGTCGAGCCGCGAGCGCGTGCGCACGGCATTGACGACGGCGCGGACCACGGCGCTCACCAGCTCAGGCTCATCCACCTGAATGAAATGACCGCTGTTGCGGGCGACGAGATGAAGGCGGTTCGGAGATAGCGCGGGGAGCTCCGACTGCATTTCGCGCATGCCTGACCCAACTGCGCCGCCAATTCAGGGACATGCCCGGCTCTCCCGACTCTTTACCGTGCGTCAGAACGACCAACGGCTTGTCTCCCATCGATTGACTCGACGCCCGCAGGTCTGCAAAGCCCGCTACAAAGGTGTCGTAATCAAGCCCTTTCTCCAGACTGCCTACCCCAGTCCGGAATTTAGCCATGTGCTCGGCGGGCAGGAGAGCCCAGAAGCGATTGGGCTGGTCGTCACCCACCGCATCCACCAGCACCATGCCTGCCACCTCATCCGAATGTTCGTCGGCGAACAGCCGGATGTTCATTCCGCCCATGGAATGGCCAACGAGCACGTACGGGGCAGGCTGACCAGCGTTCTTCAGAAGGGTGTAGAGCTCCCGCGCCATCTGACGATTGCCGTGAGGGAGAGTGGTGGGGCGATCGCTGTGCCCCAACCCGGCGCGATCGTAAGCGCAGGCGCGACTGAATCCTCCGACCTCGGACTGGACTCGTCGCCAGATCATGCCCTCGTTCCCCAGCCCGGCATCAAACACGACGACGGGCGTTCCTTCGCCCGTGCAGTGAATGTGGAGCGCGAAGCCACCCACATCAACCCGTTCATCAAGAGCTTCCGCGTGGGCGGCAGCTGGCGCGACACGCGAACAACCAGACAACGTGACTAGGCTGGCAACGAAAAGCCAGGAAGCGAAGCACCACCTCATACAGCAATGCTAAACCGCAATGGCTCGCGTGTCGATCCAGCGCGCGCAGAATCTGTGAAGTCGCACCGACCTCCGGCACTCATCCGCTGCCAGCGATCTTTCAAGACTCTGCGGTACCTGGGAAACCGGGCGTGACCGCGGGCCTCGAATTGAGCGACGCGCGCGACGGCACGCGTCTTGAGAAGGCACTCGCGATTCCAGAACGCGTGCCGCGCCTCGAACTGAAGCCAAAGGAGCACCACATGAACGTTTTGAAGTACTCGTCCGTCGTTTTGTTCGCCTGTTCGATCAGCGGGTGCATGGTCGAAACGACCAACGACCCCGGCGCCAGCGAGGTCCCCGACGTCTCGGAGGTCGCCAACGCACCCGGCGCGCCCGCTACGGCCGACGTGCCCGTCGTCCTGAGCGAATCCAGCGCAGCGCTGTCGATTGCAGCATCCCCGGGTGCCCAGGCTAACGCCGGCGTGCACCACTGGGAAATAGAGCTAACGAAACCAGTCGCTCGCGTACGGCGTCAATGTCAATCTGCTCGCGGATCTGCGCTTCGACCTAGCACCCGACAAGCTGGGCACGGTGACGGAGCATCTCACGGGGGAGTCGACGCGGCTCGGTGCGGAAGGAGCAGCCACAGATGGGTTCTCCGCCAAGAACCAGCAGCCGTTTGCGGAGCTGTCGCGCGACGCGACCGCCGTGAGAGAGATGAGCACCGCCCCGGCGGAAGGCGACATTGCCGAAAAATCAAGCTCCGTGCTCCAAATGTTATGGCGTCATCTTGTATTGTGGCGACTTTTGAATTCGGAGACACGGGGCTATGGGAGTGCAACGTTCACGAGCTCTGCGGCGTGTGCTTTGGCTGGCGCTGGTGAGCTAGTACTGAGCTTCTTTCTTGCATTGGCGGACCTCCGAGGCGAGTAGTCTCTTCGGGGTGTCCGCCAATGCGGGGTAGGTCAGACGCTCCAAGATGTCCTCCTCAGGCACCCCGCAGCCGACGACTCCAATCACGGGGTTTCGCTTGACGCGAACGCTACCATGAGGACGAGAGACCACTAATTGATGGGATCATTACACATGAATATGCCAGTACTGAAGGTCGACTGCTTGAACTGCATGGTGACGCCGTTGCAATGGCAGCAGTCTCCCGTAATGTTGGTGGTGCTGGCTCTGGAACAGCCGGGATAACAGGTGGTTCGGAACGCGCCCGCATAGGAGCAGGTTCCGCCGGGTTGCGCGCTGTAGAGC
>JANOIG010000145.1:0-2371 GCA_031407405.1 Deltaproteobacteria bacterium | reverse complement strand
AACGTGCTCAGTTACGCGCTGGGCCTTGCCGTCAAGCAAAGCCAGTTGCACTCGCCGAATGGCGCTTCACAATTGGGCAATGACGTCTGGAGAGACCCCCGCGGTGACCGAGCTCGCGAACGCGCTCGTGCTTGGAGCGCTCCTCGATAGTGTTCGCGTGCGCTGGGGGAAGTACAAGGTGCTCGGGCATTGGCAAGGCACCACGATGTCATTCTGGAGGTGGAGCACGCTGATGATCTGCCTGGGCGCGTCCTCTTGGTCGCCACCAACTGCAATGGTGGCGTGAAAGAGGTGCTGTGCCTTCCGGCTCCTCCCGACCGCGGCGGCCTGTGGCACCTGCGTTGCCCGGACAACGCGGAGTTCATCGGCCCAGCCCCGGAGATATTGGCCTCGGCGAGGACACCCCACTGGTTTGAGCCGTGCGAGCTGCTGTTGCCCACAGCGCGGAGCGAGTACAAGGCGGAGTATCGAGACCGCCAGTGCGGGGGCGGCTGGTTGCCGCGCGGCGGGTCCGCATAGCATAGGGCGACATTGGCCTCGAACGTCTCCAGTAAGAAGCCGGCAAAGCGAGCTGCGCCTGCCGACGACGAGGTCGAGGCATTCTTGGGCTCGCTCGAGCACCCGTCCAAGCCGGAGATCCTCGCCCTCAGGCAGATCATTCTCGGTGCACATCCGAGCATCGCCGAGGGCATCAAGTGGAACGCTCCAAGCTTCCGAACCTCGGAGTATTTCGCCACGTTTCATCTCCGAGCGAAGGCAGGTGTGCAAATCATCCTGCACCTGGGTGCGAAGAAGCGCAGCGTTGGGGCCCCAGAGCTGGCCATAGCCGACCCCAAGTCGTTGCTCGAGTGGCTGGCCACCGACCGTGCGTCTGTAAAGTTTCGCGACTTGGAGGACATTGAGCGAAAGCGTTCAGCTTTTGTCAAAGTCATTCAGCAGTGGATCAAGCGTGTGTAGATGCAGGTCACCGTATCAGAACGACTTGCCGCCAACTGCCGCAAGTCGGTGGCGCTGTCCACTTGGCTCGAGCGCTTGCCCGAGACCGTGGTCGAGCTCGCGCGGCGCTGGTCGTTGACTCTCGGCCCACCCTTCGAAGGCGCAGACGTGAGCTGCGCGTGGCTTGCTGCAGCGGAGCGGGCGGGCGGGCGCGCCGCGGTGTTGAAAGTTGCAATGCCCCACATGGAGGGCCAGCACGAAATGGACGGCCTGCGCTTCTGGGATGGCGACCCTACCGTGTTGCTGCTCGAAGCGGATGACGAGCTCGGCGCGATGTTGCTCGAGCGTTGCCAGCCGGGAGTGGCTCTGCGCACGTTACCCGAGCCCGAGCAGGATGTGGTGATCGCCGGGCTGCTGCGTCGGCTTTGGCAAAAGCGTGACGTTCCGCGCCTATTTCGGCCCCTGTCCGCGCTGACTGCCGCATGGAGCGACCAGACACTGGCTGACGCGGCACGCTGGCCCGATGCTGGCCTGGTCCGCCAGGGCCTGGACCTGTTTCGCGAGCTGCCGCGCAGCGCCCCGACGACAGTGCTGCTCGCCACCGACCTACACGCTGGAAACGTGCTCCGGGCTCAGCGCGAGCCATGGCTCGTGATCGATCCAAAGCCCTTCCGGGGTGACCCGGCGTACGACGCCACCCAGCACCTCTTCAACTGTGAAAGGCTGCGTTCGAAGCCACAGCACACAGTCGAGCGCTTCGCGGACCTGTTGGGTCTAGATCACGAACGCGTTCGGCTCTGGGTGTTCGCACGCGCCGCCGCTGAGCCGCGGGAAACATGGGACGCCGATCGCATGGCGCTGGCTCGAACGATCGCTCCTTGAGAGGGTTGTGTGCATATGATGTTCTTCGTGACAGGCGCGAACGGTGTTGGCAAGACGACCTGCATGCCTGAGCTCCGGCGGCTTCTGCCTGGCTTCGCCATTCACGATTTCGACGAAGTGGGCGTACCCGTGGACGTCGATGTGGCGTGGCGCCACCGAACGACCGAGCACTGGCTGCGACGCGGTATGGAAAATGAGCGCGAGGGGCGTCATACCGTCATTTGCGGAGGGGCGCTGCTCGGCGAAATCCTCGCCTGTCCGTCGGCGTTAGAGGTGAGTCAGATTGAGGTCTGCCTGCTCGACGTTCACGATGTCCAGCTCGTGGACCGCCTCGAGTCCCGTGGCACCCGAGCCACTCGAGATGCGCTGAGCTGGGCGGCCTGGCAGCGTCTGCACGCTGTCGATCCACAATGGCACCCCTCGGTCATTCAGACCAACGCGGCTTCAGACATGCGCTGGGAACGTTGGGCCGACTGGAAACGGGGAGACGCGCGCTGGAGGGTCCATTCGATCGATACGACTGGCCTAGAGGTGACGGAGGTCGCTCGACGGG
>JANOIG010000063.1:0-25034 GCA_031407405.1 Deltaproteobacteria bacterium | reverse complement strand
TACGACGCAGACACCAACGCCACCTTGGAGTTTCTGGGGGACGACGACGTATGGGTCTTCATCAACGGGCTGTTGGCCGTGGACCTCGGCGGAATTCACGCACCAGCGTCCGGCTCGGTCACCATCAATGCGCCCACGGGTACCGTCACCCTTGCCTCTGAGGGCCTCGCGACCCCGACCGTGGCCACGACGGCAGATTTTGGGCTGGTCCCGGGCAACGTCTACAAGATCAGCATTTACCATGCCGAGCGCCTTTTGACGGGCTCCTCTTTCCAGCTGACCCTCGCCGGCTTCGAGGCGGCTCCGAGTCAGTGCTCGGCCATCTGCGGTGACAGCGTCCTGAGCTTCGGGGAGGAGTGCGACGACGGCATCAACGACGGTGACTACGGCGAATGTGGCACGGACTGCTTCTTGGGCCCGTTCTGTGGTGACGGCGTCTCGCAGCCAGAATTTGGCGAAGAATGTGACGTCGGCCCCGGCGGCGATGGCATCTGCCGAGGCTGCCGCATCGTCCAGATCAGGTGACGGCCCTCGGCGCTGCGGCAACATTTCGATCGCCCGGATTCCCTCGGCGTACTACCCTTCGACATGCTCGAAGGGCTCGTGACCTCTCATGTCGGCTGGGGAGCTCTCACCTTTGGGCTCCTGAGCGCTTGCGCTGAAGGCGGAGTCGACCGCAACCTCGAGCGCGGGGCCGCCAACTCGGACGCTCCGACGCTGGATCCGGCGACTCGAGTGGAAGCGCCGCAACCACCGGCACTGGTCCTGCCGCCGGGCAGCCGCTACTTCGAACGTGAAGGCATTCGCGCGCCCGTATTGATGCGCAACGTCAGCGCCCCGAGCGCCGCCGCCTTCACGCCCTTGCTCCGCGCCGCGAGCGAGGCTGGCACGACTGTAATTCGACTTCAGATCACGCAAGGCTTCGGCTACCAGACCCTCGGCATGGATAGCCGGGGGGCCGTGCTGTCGAGCTGGGCGGCCTCGTGGGACGCCGTGCTCGACGAAGCCGCGCGACAAGGGCTCAGCATCATCGTCGTCTTCACGCTCTGGGGAGATTGGAACGACGGCACTCCGGCGCTCGGCTGGAGCCACTTCGACGCCAATCCGCTCGGGCGCGGCCGCGGCGGGCCGGCGGCGTCGCCCGCCGATCTTTTCGCCGATACAGAGACGCAGCGGCTCTGGCTGGGCTGGCTGTCCGAGCTGATCGAGCGCTGGAGCTCCCGGCCCAACGTCATGGCGTGGGAAATCTTTTCGGAGCTGGATCTCGCAACGGGGGCCACTGAAGCGAATGCCACCGCCTTCGTCGAAAAAGCCCACGCCGTGGTTCGGAGCATCGACGCCTGGCGCCCGGCTTTTGCGTCCACCTCCGATCTCCCGCTCATCCTTGGGTTGCCGTGGCAAACGCTCTGGGACAGCCCGGGGAACGACCTCACCAGCATTCATCCGTACTCCCAAGGTCTCGACGCTGCCGCTGTCGACCGGGCGCGGACGGTGCTCCAGCTGTCCCCGAAGCCAGTTCTCATCGGGGAATCCGGGCTAGATGCTGCAGCGCCCGAAGGCATGACGCTAACTAGCTCTCCACGCGCCGAGGTCGGCCTCGGCCACGCCATCTGGGCAGAGCTCGTTTCCGGCGCTGCCAGCGCCCGAGCGTTGTATTGGGAGGACGGCTACGCCGTGTATTATCCGGCGACGGGCCTACCCCTCGTCACCCGCTACGACAATTTGGAACGCCAGGCCGCTCGTTGGCTCGCGGGCAAGGATTTTCGAGACCTCGCTGCCGTCGGCGTTTCGGGTGAGCCGCCCCTGTTCGGAACCGCCTTGGTCAGCGCGAGCCGAGTCCACGGCTGGGTGCGCAACGAGCTGCTCGCGGCCCCCGAGTGGAGCGCGCCGCCGCTCGATCGAGCGCTGGTGCGAGTGCCGTTGCCCGCCAACATCCCGGACTCCTCATGGGCTGTGCTGCTCACCCGCCCCGAAGACGGAACGCAGACAGAGACCATGGGCAGCTCGAGCCAGCAGGTGCTGTCGTTCGCTGTCGCAGGGCCCTTCGACAGCGTCGCCTTTGACGGGATCCGTGGGGAGGAAGCGCCCCCCAACCCTGCTCTTGGGCCCGTGTGCCCCAGCGTCGAGACCGGTACTTGCGTCGGGCCCGTGTATGGCGTCGTGCTCAATGGCACCAGCCTGTTCGCGAATCCAGAGTGTCCCTCGGCTGGGGTTTTCGTGGGCCTAACGCAGTGCCGCGACGCGAGCTGGGACCTGCTACTCTCATCCTGTCCGGATGGAGTAGCGCCCCTGAGTTGCGTCGTCCTCTCGGTCGGCGACATCGGGGGTGAAGCGACGGGCGGCGGCGAGTACTACGACAGTGCGGGGGTGCTGTTCGAAGTCGTCGTGAATGAAGGCGAGCTCGCCCTCGACAGACTGGACCAACAAGTGATCCGGTCAGGGGTGCTGCGGGGCAGCGTCAGTGGCGGCGATGCCGGCGTGCAGCCGTTTGAGCTCACGTTTAGCGGGTGCTCTCCTCCCGCGGCGGTGTGTCTGCGCTGAGCTGCACATTCCGATCTGGAATGTACGAGGAAAACTGGGACTGTTCTTGGGGAGTATGCCGATTTTTGGAAATGTCCTCCTATCCACCACGGCACCCGCGAGCTCCGCAGCGGCACTCACAAGAGGCGGGCGCGACGTAGGCCAATCAGTATCACCAGCACGACGAGCACCGTCAGACACCAGAAGTAGAGGTAACCGTAGCGCCAGTGCAGCTCCGGCAAATTGTCGAAGTTCGTGCCATACACGCCAGCGAGAAACGAGAGCGGCAAAAACACCACACTGACCGCGGTGAGCTTTCTCATTACTTCGTTCGTGCGGTGCCCGACCAACGACATATGCAAGTTCAGCGCCTGGGAGAGGATGTCGCGATCCACTAGCAAATCCTGTAGCACGTGTTCCACCGTTCCGACCATATTGGCGAGAAAGCTCTGGGTGCCATCGCTGATGAACATCGAGCGACGCGTTGCCAAGTCCGAGAGCACGCTGCGAGCCGGCAACACGATCTTGCGGAAGTGCAGCAGATCACTGCCGAGGTCGGAGAGGCGAGCAAACACGCTGTCGGATACCCGCTCGGAACGCAGCTCGTTCTGCAACTGCTCGACCCGTTCCTCCATCAACTTTTGCACGCTCAAGTATCCATCGAGCAGGTGAGCCCAAACTTCATACAAGAGGAAGCTCGGAGTCTTGGCGAAACGCACAAAGTCACTTTTGTAGTCCTTGCGAAGCGCCGCCAGGAGGGCAATAGGGGTGCGATGAATCGTCAAGAACAAACGCTCGGCCAGCACCACATCCAACCTCCCTAGCTCAAAGCCGCTGCCGAGAGCGCGACATTCGGACACCACGAGGTGCAGGTAGCGCTCGTAGCGCGCGTGTTGTGTCGACGGGTCTTTCACGAGTGCCGCTTCGATCACCTCGTCATCGAGCAACTCGAAGCTACGGAGAACCGCCCGGGCCTCTTCGCGATCGTGCGCCAAGATGTCGACCCAAACGAAGTGCCCCTCGTCCATCGCACGGCGCGCCTCCGCCAGCGATAAGGCGCGCTCCGTCTTGGCCTTGAAGTCGAACGCCACTACGGAGCTGACGCAGGCGGGGTCGACCAACGGCTCAGCCACTGACTACGCCGTTTGGTGACTTGTTCAAACCCCCACGCCCGTACATGCCATTTGCCTCCGTCCCTCGATGCCGGTAAAGTATGCATGCTGCCGCGAAGCGGCGCGCGATGAAATTACTTTCATCACGAGCCCTCATTATCCTGAGCCAGCGCATTGTCGTCAGCTAGGCTGAGGTCGAGCAGCTGCGCGCAGTAGAGGGCGACACAATCATTGGCACTCGAGCCCGCGATGATGGCCTGCATCTCGCGCAGGAACTCGGCCTGAACTTGCTGTACCCGATGCAGATCTTGCCTGGAGATCGCGAACAGGCTGTAGCCGAAGCTACCGGGGCGGCCGGCTTCGAGGCGCTCCAGCGCCAGGCGCGTCCAGGTCAGGCGTAGCGCCCGGGCTCGCTCGGGGTCGACGCCCGTATCGACGACGCTCACCTGCGCGGGCCGATAACCTCGCTGTGATTTTTTTATCTGGCCGCTGGCGCTCAAGAACTCGAGCGCGCTCCGCACTTCGTCCGGGCTGGCGCCTGTCTTCTCCGAAAGGTAGCTCGCTTGGCGGTAACCTCCGGCTCGGTACTCATCCAGCTCGAGCGCGCGCAAGATGGCATGCGAGAGCGGCTGGCTGTAGGCTCCCTCGCGCATCAACGACAACTGTTGCCAGCGCTTCGCCGCACACGGCAAGAGCGCTGGGTCGACAAACGCGGCCACGAAGTCCAGCACGCGCCGGCTGCAAGCATCGATCAAGGACAAGAGCTCGGGCAGCTTTGGATCCCCCGCGCCGCTGAGCCAGCGCGACACACTGAAGCGATTGTAGCCCGAGCGTTGTGCGACCACCCGAATCGGCGTGCGACCGCGCAGCTCGGTGAGTAGCGCAGCCACACCAGAGGTTCGCTCGAGATCTACTCCCGCGAGCCAGGTTGGCCTGCGTTGCAGAAAGCTTTCGATTCGACGCTCCGGCGGCAGGCGCAGGCGCCGGCAGATACCGAAGAAAGTGGTCGCTGTCGGCCAGCAGCGGCCGGTTTCCCAGCGCTGGGCGATGTTGGTCTTGTACCCGAGCAGGCGGCTAACGCCGGGGCGCGAGCGTTTGCCGCGCAGCGCCCGCAGGAGCTCGCTGGACAGAGCCTCGAAATCCATAAATATGCTGCCGCTAAACTCCTGATTCAATTACGATTCAAATCATGAATAGCACCTCTAGGTGCCAAACGCTGCCATAAGAGTGCTATACGATACTTGTCGGGCTCGAGGGGCAGTGGCACCACTAGGTCATGACTCAGCGTTACAACTGGTTGATGGCCTGCTGCCTCTTGCCGGCGTGCGGCTCGGGTGAGGCTAAGGCCCCGCCGAATGGTCCGACGTGGCGGGGCACCGGCGGGGAGACCACCGACTTCGGCGGCAACGACGCCCCGGTTTGTACATCGGAGCTGAGCCCGATCGAGCGTGAACGAGCCATCGCGCTCGGATTCGATCCCGACGCGGATTTGGCTGAGCTCGAAGGCACGAGCGAGGCTGACTTTTTATGGTGGGAGGAGCGCTGTCTCACGCAGGGGCCGTGCGAGCCAACTCGCTTTACACTGAGCGCGCGGTTCGAATCCATGGAGCTCATGTCGTCACGCCCGGTAGACGGGGTTATTGTCCCGGAAGGAGAGTGTTATGATGAGCTCTATTATCGCTTGCTGATTGACCTGACTGCAGCCGACGGCAGCATCAGCGGGAGCTTTCTCGCTGGTGTGTTGTCCGGAATCGGCAAACACACCGACGGGCTTTGGCGGGCCTACGGTGAGCCGGCGCTCGATGCATTTACTGGTACGCGAGAGTTGCTGGTGGATGAGGGGCGGCCTCATTGGAGTCGGTTCGAGGTGGGCCTGATTCTCGGCGGCAGCCCGAGGGCTAGCAGGGGTAGCATGACACCCTGGATCATCTACACAGACGGACGAGAGCCGCGGGAACACGCGGCGAGCCCAACGGGCGTGTGGTCCAGTCAAGCGGAGCCGCAGGGCTACGACGAGTGGTTGCCCCCCAAGAACGCAGATCGGGTTTCGCTCGACGGCTATTCGGGCAGCCGGGAGCCGCCGACGTTTCGTGTCGAGGTGCACCCCCATCCGGAAACCCCCGGCGCCAGCCTGGTGCTGGCGGTGAACGGCGAGGTGAGCACGTACGAGGACGTCGCGCTCGATCAGTTCCTGGACGTGGGGCGTTTGAAGATCGGGGACATCGTCTCCGCGGATCTGACGACCCCCAACGCCCGCTCGGGCACGAGCATTCGGGTTGGGGACTGCACCTGGGTTTGGGGGAAAAGTTGCGCTACGCCCGGGTGCACGGCGCACACCGAGGCCACCGTCGAGCCGGTGCGCTGCATGCCGCGTCTGCCGGGTGTGTACGATTGAGGCTTGCGGCACGGTGCCGGACGTGAACGAAACGCGCACGACCTTGCTAGGCCTAGCGCCGATAGTGCACGTATCCCGGCACGACGGGCCCCACCTGCCAGCCGCTGGAGTCGCGGGTAACGTCGGCGCTGAACGTCGCAGCGCCCACTGCCGCAGAGGGCATGCGGTACTGTAGGATCAACTCAGTTTCGCGGCTTTGTAGCAGCCACACACTGATGCGCAGGTCTCCCGTATCCAGCAAAGGCTCTGCCTTCTCGGTCAGCGAGATCAGGTAGTCCTTGTCGGGCAGTTTGGACTTCCGCAGGCGCGCCATGAGTGCGGCTTTCATGGCGCGACCGTCATCAGCGGTCAGCACGATGCGTTTGCCCGCCACGTCCATCACGACTCGACCGGGTCCTGGATTTGGCATCACGACGGTTCCGGGCGAAGATTCGCCGGCTGAAGGCGCCGCGGTCTCCTCAGCGGCGTGAGGGGCTGCGACTGCACCGGCGCCTGCCGTGACACCCGCGGCGGCGGGCTGGCGGTCGACTTCCGCGGCCGACTGAGGAGGGGGCTCGACGCTCGGAGCGGGAAGATCTTCGGATGGGGGCTTTTGACACGCCATGAGCTCAGCGCCGAGCAGAGCAGTCGCCAATAGCAGGCGCCCGTACCCGGAGGCAGTACCCCCGCCGCTCGAGGCGGGCAAGCGCGCGCATGCCGGGTGAGTCGCCGTAGATCGAACCAATAGTCGCAGCGAACGTGAGAGGGGCTTCCCTATCTAATTTCGACCTCCACCCTGGGCGGTGCTGGCGGGATGTCGAAGCGCGCAGGACAGGCGGACAGATCGAAGATCAAAAACTCGAACGCCTTCTCCTGCGGTGTCAGCTCGCGATTCGCGTTGTCGGACGGAAAGGGGCCGTTGCTGCCTTCAGAGACGTGAATGCCGGTGTGCACGTAGCGCCCGCACTGCTCATCGGGCGTGTCGACCTTTTCGATCGGCATGTTCATCGAAAAATACGGGATGTTGTTGGGGGCCGAGATCCAGCTTTGCGTGTACGGCGTCAGCAAGGTTGCCGCGGACCCCTCGACGCTCTCGAGCTCGATAGCTCCGAGCACCGTGGAAGCGCCCACGTTCAGGAGCCACTGCGCGAAGGCCTGTCCCTTGGGAAAGCCCGTCTCGATATTGTACGTGTCCGAGCTCTCGCTGTCCCAGGTCGCGACGTCGGGAAAGGGGGTCGCAAAGTGATTGTCGCTGCCGGGTGGGCCGCGCAAATAGCTGAAGTAGAAATGCGACCCAAACATGCGCCCGCCGCTGTCGACATAGGCCTTGGCCGCCTCTTTCTGAACGGTGGGCTGCTGGTAACCAATTTCTTGGCTCTCACCGTGACACGACATGATGACCATGTCGTACTTGGAGAGCGTCTCGACGGAGCCGAGCAGCTCGGCAGCGGGTGGAATGACAGCGCCCGTAACGTAAGAGGCGATGGATTCGAAACCCGCCGTGTAAAGGTTCACGCGCCCGGGCCCGTCGGGGTTCGTGAATTCGGAGTCGGCGACGCCGATCACCCGCAGCATGCCCTCCAGCTTGTCGGCCCGTCCGGTCACCATGGCGATCTTCGGCAAATGCCCTTCGGATTGCTCACGGGGTAGCCGAAACTGATCGGGATCCGCGAAGGTGTTGTCCTGACAGGGCAACACCTGGGGCAACGTGATCTGCCGCCGCCATTTGCCCATTTGGATGACCAGCGGAATGTTCGTCCCGTCCGGCACGTCCTCCATCACAAACTGCCCCGCCGCATCGGTCAGCGCCGCCGCAGCAGGCTTGCCGGATGCCGTCGCGTCGCAGCGATCGCAAGTGACGCCCTCGACGATGGGGTCGAGCGCCTCGCTCGGCACGTACACCATGACGTTGTAGAGCGGCAGCCTGCCCGCGGGATCGTAAATGGTCGCCCGAACCGTCGTCTTCGGCCTGCCCTCCATCGTGCAGCGGGAGGCGGCAACGGGGGTGTTCTCCATCGGCGCGTCGTCGAGCCCGTCAAAAATGGGTACATCAGTGCCCTCACCGGTTAGGGAGCCCGCCCCTGCGTTGCCGTCGGGGTCGACCACTGGGGGCAGGGATGTGGGGGGCACCACCACCCGGCTGGACCCGCCCGTATCGCCCTCACCCGCCGAACAGTGAAAGGTCGTGGCGGCTCCGGTGAGCAAGCAAAATGTCAAAAATGTCGAACGGAAGCGGGTCTGCATCATTTTCGTTGCTCCAACGGGCCGGATCGGGCGGGAAAGCCGCGAACACTAGCGGTACCGGTAAATGTCGGACGAGCCCGAATCGATCGCAGCTTCAACGGAACGGTGCTGTCAGGAACGATAACCCTTTGCGATGGCCTGCTCGGACACGTCGAGATACGGCGTGCTTCCGAAGCGCTCGAGATCGCGCCGCAGCAGGAGGAAAACGCCGTCGTGGAGGCGCTTGCCCTGCGCGAGGTGGTCGAGCACCGCACGCCGCAGGCGCGTGTCGCGCGGTGCTGTCGCCGTATCCACATTGGGCGAGCCGAAGGTGAACTGCAAGAACGAGCCCTCACCGCGCTCACCGGGAAGCAGATACCCTTGGCGTTGCCAAGCGAGGATGTTGGACGGCTCGCTCAGAAAGCCCTCGAGCTGGGAGCTAAACAGCCACGAGTCGCAGACGTAGGCCACAAACCGCTGCGTTGGATAGTATCGATCGAAGAAGGACTCGGCCTGTTCGAAAGCGTTTCGCAGCGCTTCGAGCGTGAGCGCGCCTTCGGCAGGAACGTGGATGTCGAGCACCCAGTCCCCCTGCCCGAGCGCGAGCTGCCACTCCGAAGTAGCCAGCCGCACGCGCCCGGCGAGCGTGTGGCCCCGCGGCGAGATGGGCGTGCCGATCACGTCTCCGTCGCTCTCGATCTCGATCGAGCGGCTCGCGAACCTCGGGTCCCCTCCCCCAGCGAGATCGCTTTCGCGCCCCGGCTCCGCGAGCACGAGCGTCTGCCCCGTGCGTGCATGAATGTAAGCTCGGAACGGATGCTTCCAGCGCGCGACCACGAACTCGAGCCTGCCGAGCCGGTACAGCTCCCCGCTGCCGACGAGCCGAAACCAGATCGGCAACCAGTGCGCCAGCCGTGGCACGCCGCTCGGGTCGAGCGCCCTACGCAGCCAGGCGACACCTTGCCGTTGGTTCACCGCACGCGTGATGTCCGCCGCCACACCTCGCGCCTCCTGCCGCACGCGCACGAGGCGCAGGCTGTCCAGCACGTACAAAGCGTGCAACAATTCCGCGTCCCCACCGAGCGCCGCGTCCGCCTGGGCTAGAGCAGCAGCGAAATCTCGATCGGTGTCGTAGACCGCGTAATGCCCGCTCGCCGCCACCCGCGCAAGCTCCGGGCTACACCGAATGCGCCTCGCGAGCTCTGACAACCTAGCCTCGGCAAGAGCGCAAAGACCCGCCTCGGCACAGCCGGCTCGAATCACGTCGGGCTCGAGAAACGGTGGCCAAGCGCTCATGTCGGCAGCCACACCCTAGCACCCGCCCAGCACCTGAGCTGCCCGAGTCCCCGGAGGGGTCGGGCGCCAGCATTCCACTTTGGAATGCTCGGCGGAAATGGGTCTATTTTTGCCGCCTAGTCCAATTTGGAATGTGCGACACAAGACAGAGAGCGGTCGCCGGGCAACTCTGTCCGTCAACCCACGAAACCTTGGGACAAACGCCGCAGGTGGCCACTTTTTGGCGGACTTCCTGGAGTGGGGTGGCATAGTCGCTGCCCTGAAATGAGGCTCGTGCAAAATATCAAGAGTCAGCGCCGCACCAGGGTCGCCCGCGTTCTCGGGTCATGCGCGGCGGTGTTGCTGTGCGTGTGGAGCTGTGGCGGAGGCACTTCGGAGCCGGAGGGTACGGACGCCTGCCGGGAAACCGTGGCCAAGCTGCGCGGCTGCAATCTGTTGAGCGCAGGTGAGGTCAACTGCCGGCTGTTCGAAAACGCCGGTTACGCGGCGTGTAGCGTCGAGTGCCTTCGGCCCGCCTCGTGCGATGAGCTCCAGGCGCAAGCGTGTGACGACATCACCAACGATTACGCAGCGTGCCTCGATCGCTGCATGCTGGAGGCCTTCGCGAGCATCGAGTGCGGCGACGGCAGCCGAGTCTCCAGCCAGCGTGAGTGTGACGGCGAAGCGGATTGCAACGACGGCACGGACGAAGCAGGTTGCAACGATCCGCAGCCACAGTTCGAGTGCGACGACGGCGAAAGCGTACTGCTCGAGTACGAGTGCGACGGCAGCGCCGACTGCGCCGATTCATCTGACGAAAGCGGCTGCCCACAGCGCGCCGAAACGCTCTGCCCCGGCGGGTTTTGAGCGCTGGGCGGCGGGTGCACGATGGCGGCGCTCCTCAGAGCAACAGGTCGTCCAGGGTCCGGCAGCGTGCTGGAGCTGCCGCGTCATTACAGCCCAACAACCCGCAATTGGTCAGCTCGAAAGCGGTGAGGTCCGCGTTACAGACGGCAAGGTTGCGGCCACGGCACTCCGCCTCGCCTGCGCCGCACGCCGGAGCGGCGCACTCGAAGGATTGGCCACCGCGGACTTCCACGCACAGGGCCTGCGAGCCACAGCTTTGTAGCAGGCTGAAACCGGTACGCGCAGTGTTACACGTTTCCAGGCGCGCTCCCTGGCAGCGACGTTGGCCGGGCTCGCAAGCGGCCAGCTCACATGAAGCCGTGCCGTTCGAGCTCTCGATGCATAGGCTTGCGCTCGCGCACGCCGCATCCCCAGCGTTTTCGAACGCGGTTCGATCCACATTGCAGGTCTGGATTTGCGCGCCGTTGCAGCGCCGCGCGCCGGCCTCGCAGGCCGGGGGTCGGCAGCCGGCGCTGACCGGATCGCAAAGAGCGGCGCTGCCGCAGGTTTGCTCGTCGTCGAAGCCCGTACGCGGCTCGTTACAGACGGTCAATGTTTCCGCGCGACAGCGATGTTCACTCACTGCGCACAGCGGCGCCTCGCATTCGGCGTTGCCAGTGTCGAGGCTGAGCGCACATAACACCGTGTTGGCGCAGTCTTGCACCCGCTCAAAGCCGGTGCGGCCCTCATTGCAACGCTGCAAGGCGGCGTCGACGCAACGCCGGGCGCCCGACGCGCACGCCGGTGGCGCACAACTGCTGAGGCCACCCACTCGCGTCTGCTCACATAGTGCTTGGGTTCCACACGCTTCGAGCGTAACCCAGCCGAGCTCGTCAGCAGCGCAACGCTGCAGCTCCGTTCGGTTGCAGGCCAACTCGCCCGCGGCACAAGGGGCGGCCAGACATTGTCTGGAACTGGGGTTGCAGTGTGCCGCCGAGGCACAACTGCCGAGCTGATCCCAGCCATCCCGCGCCGCGTTGCAGACCCGGAGCAGCGCACCGTCACAGCTCAGCTGGTCGAGCGCGCACTCGGGCGGTTGACAGCCGGGCGGGTCCGTCTTGCACAGCGAGGAGCTCGCGCACACATCGTTTGTGACCCAGCCGCCCTGCCCGCACAGCTGCAACGCGGAGCCCACGCACTGGACAGTACCGACCTCACACCCAGGGTCGAATCCGCCCGCTGAGCTTCCGCCGCCGTCTACCGTCGAGAGGCCCGAGGCCGCACCAGCGCCGGCATCGCGGCCGCTCGCCGCCGGAGTCAGCGCGTTGTTTTCGACCTCTATTTCCCCAAGCAGCGTACTGCAGCCGCTGGCGGAGATGGCGAGCAGCAGCAAAGCAATGCCGGCTCTGGGCGGCGCCCCGAAATCCCGGCGCCCGAAGTGACGAGCTCCTTGCTTCGACCGCGTAGTCACTGCGATTCCATACCCGGCATCGAGGCGCCTGCCTACACTCCAATGCCGGAAACGCGGTCAGGTCGGCTGAATCTCAGCGTGAAAAACCAGCATGAGTGCCAGAACGCATCAGTCTGATGTGGCGCGCAACGTCAGTGGGGCATTCCGCCGCGCTCTACCGGCGTGGGCGGGATCAACTTGCGCGCCGCGATACTCCAACCAGGTCTCGAGCACGATGGTCTGACGATTGCGCAGCTCCCGCGCGAAGCGCACCTGCACTTCCAGGAGGGTCGGGCCAATCTGAAGCCGGTGCACGTCGGCCAGGCCGTAACCGTTTGATGTGATGAGGTCCCAGCGCACCCGTTCAAACAACTGCAGATGGACAGCGTTGTTGACGTGCCCAAACGTGTCGAGATGTTGCTCCTGAATGAGCAGTCGATATTCGTGCGTGGTGCCGAGCATGCGCCTCAGCTCCACGGGCGTGACTCGTCGGGTCAAACGGGCCTCCCGAGGTGAGCCGGCTTGCCTCGATATCCACGCCATTGATGTCACGACCCACCGCGTCACCGACCGTCGAGCGCTGTGACTGAAAAAGTTGAGGAAACGGTTCCAGATTTTTCGCCTCCGGTGTAGTCACCCCTGTGCGGGTCGCGCCTGGGTGAGTAAGGGGATGAGCGTTGCACGAACGAGAACGCCATCGTTCCGGGTGGCCTTGGTTTCACAACAGAGGATGGATTGTGGGCTCTAAAATCAAACGTGCTCGAGGGCTACAGGCTGCATGGAACGTGAATAGGGAAGTTGCGGTCGCGCTCTTATGCGGCAGCGCCGCGCTACTCCCGGTTGGGGTGGCGCGCGCCCAAAACCCTGCGCCAGCGGCACCCGAGGCGCCCGCCGCGGAAGCGCCTGCAACTCCGCCGCCCAACGTGCCCGAGGCGCCGCCCGAAGCCCCACCCGCACCGCCCATCGCAGCGGAGCCCATCGCAGCGGAGCCGGTGGACCCGAACGCAGTAGCGGTCGCGGACGACGGAAGCTCGGAAACCCCAACCGACGAGGTGGTGGTCACGGTCGATCGGCGGCGCAAGAATCTGCAAGATTATTCTGGAACCGCTTCCGCTTTTTCGGAGCGCCAGCTCACCTCCCTAGGCATCAGGGACGTCAGAGACCTCTCGACGATGGTGCCCGGCCTGCAAATCGCCACCCAAGAGAGCGGCACCGCCATTTTCATCCGCGGCGTCGGCTCCGACAACTTCACCGAGCTCGGGGACCCGGCGGTGGCGCTTCACGTGGACGGTGTGTACATGCCGCGGCCCCGTGGGCTCGGCCAGATGTTCTACGACATCGCACGGGTGGAGGTGAACAGCGGCCCGCAAGGTACCCTGCGGGGTCGCAACGCCGTAGGTGGCTCGGTCAACATCGTCACCAACCAACCCGTGCTGGGAGAGTTCGACGCCAACGCCTCCGCCACCTTTGGTTCCTACAGCCTGCGCTCCTACACGGGCATGGTGAACATCCCGGTGGGCGACACCCTGGCGGTGCGCATGGCCGGGGCCACGATGGTTCACGATCCGTACTGGGAAAATGCGGGACCCATTTACGACATCCCAGGGGCGCAGAGCGCGGACAACTACTCCCTGCGCGGCATCGTGAAGTGGCAGCCGGTCAAACCGCTCGAGGTCACCGTCGCCGGCGACTACATTGCCGAGCGCGGCACCGGCTACCTGGGTGCACAGTTCATCGACCAGCTGAGGCGCACCGACGGCCCCATGGGCGGCCCCCTCCCCTTTGATCCGAACGACTACGACGCGATCGGTAACCCCAGGCGCATCTACCAACGCGGCTGGAACCCCTGGACTGACGTGTGGCACCGGGGCATCCGCGGCAACGTCACTTACGACGCGGGTCCCGTGATCTTCGAGGTGCTCGCCAGCTACCGCGACCAGGACTACAAGCAGACAAATACCTATCCCGCGGGGGTGATCCTGCCCGACACGGATCCGCAGACTAGCGCTTTCTACATGCAAGGGCAGCCCAACCCAACGCTGTATACGCCGGACGTGTTCAGCGGCCAGCACTGGCACAATACCTCGAAGGCCACCATCCTCGAGCTCCGGGCGTTCGCGCCCGACACCGAGCGCCTGCGCTGGAGCGTGGGGGGTTTCTACTTCAACGAAGATCAAGGCGCATTTCTCGGGCAAGTGCGCGACCCGGCGGGCGGCTATGGCGGCGGGGAGTTCAACATGCCTAGCACCATCGGCAAGTCCTTTGCGGGCTACGGCGACGCCACCTTTGACGTGGTGGAGGACTTCCGCGTGCTCGGCGGCATCCGGGTGACGCACGACTACAAAGAACGCACGGGAGGCATCTGGGCCATCTGGGTCAACAACGGCTTCGGTACCCCTGCCCCCCGTTTCGCGACCGAGGGCTTCGAGTACGCGGGCTTCGACCGACAGGATTTCGGAATTCCCGGATCCAGCACGGAGGAGCGCGTCAATTGGTTCCTGGACGGCATTCGGAGCTTCGGCGCCCGTGACGAGGTCCCGCAGCGCCTGTGCAACGATCCACCACCGCCAGAGGCCGGCCAGCAGCCGCAGCCACGCCTAGCTCTCAACGAGGAAGGTCGGCTCCGCTGCACGGCAGGCGTGCGCGACACCCTGCCCAATAACATCTTCAACGTCGTTCGCCAGGACTACAGCGTCACGAGCAACTACGTCGACTGGCGCCTGGGCGGCGAATACGACTTCACCAAGGACAATCTGGCCTACGCCACCGTCACCACCGGGCACAAGGCGGCGGGTTTCAACGATACCCTGTTCGTGGGCGACGAGACCTTCAACTCGGATTACGGCCCGGAAAGCATCCTCGCCTTCGAGCTCGGCTCGAAAAACCTGATGCTCGACCGCCACCTGAAGCTCAACGCGGCGTTGTTCTTCTTCACGTACAGCAACATGCAGTTCCAGACCCTCGTGGCGGTCGGTACGCCCCCACCGCGCAATGACGACGGGACGATCGCCACCGACCCGGATACGATGATGCCCTATCAGGATACGCGCTCGGGCAGCGCGGTACGCCAGAATGCCGAGGAAACGACCAACGTCTACGGGCTCGATCTGGACGTGATCTACAGCCTACCTGCGGGGCTCGAAGCCGAGGTCCACGCGCTGCTCATGGACGCTCGTTTTAGCGACGGCACCTACGTCAACGACACCCGCCTCGACCCTGGCGTCCGCAAAGCGTATGTGGACCTCGGGGGCAACTGGCTGCCGCGCACACAAGCCTATTCGCTAAACTACACGCTGTCGCAGGTGATCTTTTCCGAGTCCGGCTCGTTCGACTGGGTGATTCAGGGTCAAACCCGGGGCACGCACTATGAAACAGTCTACAATGGCAACGGCAAGCGCCTGGTGGAGAAGGCGCCGACGTGCACGGTTGATCAGCTCGGTGATGGCACCCAGTGCTGGGACCCCGCGGAGGACGCTGACCCCAATTACATGGCGACCCTGGCCAACCCCACGCGCTTGAACGACGTGGTGCCGACCTACACCACGGTCAACGTGGGCGTCGGCTGGAGACACCCCGATGGTCGGCTGTCAATCCGCGGCTACGTCAACAACGCCCTCGACGTCACGTATGCCACCTTCATCGGCTCGACCGGCGGCAACAACATCCGTTTCTACAACGACCAGCGTACGGGGGGCGTCACCGTGCGCCTCGACTGGTAGACACCAGCGAGTACGCCGACCGCTAGTCGCGGTCAGGGCTTCGCGGAGCCGTCGTCGACCGACTGCGAGCCCGGAATTTTTCTGACCTCCGCCCGTGCTGTTTTCCACGCGCGCTGCACGACCCAAGACAGGGAGCGATCGAGTCGAGCCGCCTCCGCCTTGATCTCTTCCAGCATCGCCTCCGGGAAGTAGAGGCTCTGCTTTCTATTGTCGGTTGAAGAACTCGGCGCGCCTTCGATTGAAGCCTGAGAACGACTCATGCCTTTACTGACGGCGCGACCCCACTGGAGATTAACTGGGGCAAGCCGTGATTTTGGGGGGTCGGCCGATTCGTCCGCCGCCACTCGGCCACGCCCGAAAAATCACTCAGAGGCCCGACGAGAAAAGCCGCTCCGCGCCGCCTGGTGGGGTGACGAACAGTTGCAATGCGAGCTCGAATTTCATGGCTTGGAAGTACCAGACCCGGATCCCGTGACGCCCCGCGTTGAGCTCGATTTCACCGCGTTTGGAGATCGCGCCGTGCACGCCGTCGTGATCGATCACGAGCTGGCGATCGATGAACAGCTGGGACCCATCGTCCGACTTGAGCCTGAAGCGGTAAATTCCGCTGTCCGGCACCTGGAAGACACCCGCGATGTCGACGGCGAAGTATTCGGTGAGGTCTTCGAAACCGGGGAAACCGCTGTCAAAGCGCTGGAGAGGCACGTTGATCTCGTCCAAGAACTCCTCATAGATCGCCGAGCAGCCCTGGATATCCCGTAGCCAGCGCGTCGTCTCCGAAATGCTGCAGATCTTGGCCTTCAACGCGCCGGACCCGTTGCCGACCAGGCGCGAGTTGCCGAACAAGCCGCCCCCGCCACGACCGTTCGCCCCGTAGCCTCCGCCCGGCACTACCATGTGGGCGAACCGGCTATTGCCGGGCGATGGCGCAGGCACCGTGGCGGCGGAGCTAGCCTCCGCTTCAGCCTCGAGCACCTCGGGTGCCGGGCTTACCGGCATGGGCGTGGTCACCGGCCGCGGCGCATGGGCCCGAGCAACGAGCTTGGGTGGCGGCGTGGGCGACCGGGGCGGTTCTGTCTCCGGCTCGGCTCCCTGGGCGCCCGCGGGGGCTCCACCAAGTGGCTCGGGTGCCTCCGTCAGCAGCGCCACTTCGCGCAACGCGCGCACGACCTCCGCGGTGCGCTCCGGCTCGCTCAGCGCACCCAGGAACAGGAGCGCGTGCAAGCCCACGGCCGCAATTGTGCCCACCCCGAGGCGCCGGGTATCTGAGCGGTGAGTCGCAAGGGCTGCAATGCCGAAACGGGCCTGCATGCGCCGCTACATAACATGAGCCCTGTCGCCGCGCTATGCGGGCCCGCCGCGATGGGTGACTCGCACGCGCTCCCTGAGCTGGGCCCGAAGCAGGTCACTCACGCGCACGGCAACATCGCTTCGAAGGTTCTTTGCGCGGGCCCACGCCGCGGTCACATCCATGACCATTTGCGCCTGCAGCAGCGAGAACCCGATGACCGCCAGGATGCCGCTCGTCACGAGGGCGGCGCGCCAAGCAGGCATGACCTGCTCCAAGAGCAGTATCAGGGCAGAGGTGGTTGCGAACACCGCGGCGAGTATCAAACCAGCCACCGTGTTAGACGTCACGATTTCCGCCTTCAATCGCCGCACCATCGCGACAAGCGCGGGACGAGCCAGGGCCAATCCGCGTCTCAGTACGTTCTCACCGGTCTGACAGACCCGCACCCAGCTCAACTGGGCGATGACACCACAGAGCACCCAGACGTTCGAGGTGACGGTCTTGACGGCGCTCTGGGCTGCGGGCTCCGCCTGCACGGGCGCGTCTGCATCCGCCTTCATGTTCTGCACTTCGGGCTCGGCGTTCACGGGCTGCGCGTCGGGCTCGGTGTTCGAGTGCACCGCTTCGTCACTTGGTTCTGTAGAATCCGCTGCGGCTGCGTGAAGGGGCTCTAGGGTGTCCTGCTCGGGCTCGGTCGTCGCCATGAGAAGCGGTCCGCGTGCAGGCACTGTGCCAGCACCGGTAGATGGGTGCGCTCGCTGCCTTCGATCGAAAAAAGGCCGCCTTGCTGAGCTCCAGGACTTCTTTTTTCGCACCGCGGCATGTTTGGCCGGCGGATCGGCGCCCGGGGCGGAGCGCCACACGGCGGCACCCTGGCCGCCAATTTGCCACGGCAGCACTAGCTCGAGCTCAGGCTCACGTCCTAGAGGCAGTGGGGCTTGTGCTGAGACCGGCCTTCCGCGTCGCTCGTGTACGGTGGAGTACACCCCGCCTCCGTCACCGCACTGGCCTGGGTACGCAGCGGAGCCTTTGCGGCTGGCGCGTTGCGGGTATCACCCGGCGAGGGCGGGGGCGGGGGCTGTGCTTCGAGCCACAGCGCGCTGGCGACGCCGACCACACCGCCGAGCGCCATGGCTATCAAGGCCGTCCACTGAAACACGGACGAGCGCTGCGCCGCGCTGCCAGAGGGTGTCGCCAACGCGGCGCTGGGCAGCGGATCTCCCGGCTGTATCGAGCGCCGGCGTTCCGTCGACTGGGGCGGTGGGATGGACGCTTCAGCGGACTCGAACCGCGCGACCAGCGCCGCTCGCGTTCTCAGCTCTTCGCCCGCACTGGCCTCGACCCAATCCGCCACTTCTTCCCGGCTCGCCAAGGCGAAGCGCGAGGCCAGCTGCTCCGCCATTTGCTGGGCCGTCTCAAACCGCTCGGATGCGTGGCGAGCCAGCGCCCGCATCACGATCGCATCCAGCGCCTCGTCGATGGGGGCTCCGCGCGCGCGTGGGCTCGGAATGCGGCAATCGCCACCGGCGGTCAGCTCGGGCCGCGCACCGCCGGGAAACAAACGCGCGTGGACCAGGACCTCCCACAACACCACGCCCACCGCGTATATGTCGGCGCGCCGCGTGACTGGAGAGCCGAGCAGCTGCTCCGGCGCCATGTACGCGGCCTTGCCACGCACCAGCCCCTCGCGCGTGACTTCGACGGAAGTCGCCGCCTTGGCGACGCCGAAGTCGAGCACGCGTGTCACCCCGTCACTGCCGACCATCAAGTTCTGCGGTGAGATGTCTCGATGCACGATGTCGAGCGGATCCCCGCGCCGGTCGCGCGCTTCGTGCGCGGCGTGTAAGCCGCAAAGCGCGTCACGAATGATGGCTAGCCCGATATTCTGGGGTACCCGGCCCGAGCGCGACACCACCGCTTGCATGAGCCGTGACAGGGTTTCGCCCGGGACGTAGTCCATGACGAGCATCAGCTCGCCCTCGTCGGCGACGACATCCAGAGTGGACACCACGTTCGGGTGCTGGATGCGCGCCACCAGCCGGGCCTCGTGCACGAACAACGACTGGAACACCGGGTTGCAGGCGAATTGTGGCAAGAGCCGCTTGATCGCCACGGTCCGACTGAAACCTGCGGCGCCGCGCAGGCGGCCGATGTGCACGGTGGCCATGCCGCCCGCCGCGATCCGGTCTTGCACGATGTAGCGGCCCACGCGCAAAGGCCCGGGCCCGGGTAACTCGTCTGCTTTGTCGGCCGTACCTGACACTGATCCTTGTCTCGGGCTCGATGGCGACTTGACTTGTGGTGAGCAAACACCTGCAAGCCGCGTCAAACCGAATCAAAAACTCTTACATGTCAGGTCTGGCCAAGCAATATTCGGCGCCAATTGTGTAGGAGGCCGACCTAGCCGGTCGCCCTCGCGGCTCAACGGCGCCGACAGACCCACCCGGGCTCGCCTTGGATCACACTTGGGCTCATGCCTCCGGATTGGGATGCCTTCTGGAGGCGATATTCCGATTTGGAATGATCCTTTCTGGAGAGGTGCGCTGGGCGCGCCGCCCAAAGCCCCGACCCCCACCTGTTCACCGGACAGGCAGCCCGCCACTCCGAATGAAGAATATTCGCCTTGCTCGAAACCAGGCAAGGTGAGACGTTCCCGAGCGGTGCTCATGGTGGCGAAACGGATGGTCGCCGTGCTGACGCTGGTCTTGGGGTGGGGGGTCGTGGGGCGCGAGGCGTGGGCAGAGGAGCCCCGCGTGGCTGTCGCTTCGGCGGACGCCAGGCAGGCGGCAAGGGCCCTCGTGGCCGAAGGCGAGAGCCGTTTTGCCAAGCGTGATTATCGGGGCGCCCTGGCGAGCTACTCCGAAGCTTACCGGCTCGTGCACGTTCCGACGGTGGGGTTGGCGGTAGCTCAAACAGAGGTCGCTTTGGGACTGCTCTTGGAGGCACAGGCGACGGCGCTCGAAATCGTGGCTCTGCCCGTTCAAGCCGGTGAACCGAAGGTGTTCGCACAGGCGCGGTCCAGCGCGGCAGAGCTCGAGCGCAGCTTGCGCCAGCGCATCCCTTCCGTGCTCGTGGAGGTTTCGCCGCCGGTCGCCGGCCCACGCTTTCAGGTAGATGGCAGGACGGCAGTGGCCGCGCCCGAAGCTCCGCTTTCGCCACCCAGCGTCATGGCCCCGGCAACGCCCGAGCCAGCTAGCTCGTCTCGCGAGGACGTGGCCGGAGAGCGCTCGTTGAGCGGCGCTGAAGTCCGGGGTGTCGTGGCGCTCAGCATCGCGGGTGCGAGTGTGCTCGTCGGTAGCACCACAGGCATCCTGGCCTTCACTAGCAAACCCGACTGCCCCGGTTCGGTGTGTCCTCTAGGCTCGCAGCAGGCCATCGATGAGTCAAAGCGCTTCGGCAACATCGCCAACGTGAGCTTTGCCGTGGCCGTGGTTGCAGCCGGTTATGGGCTTTGGGAGCTGTTGGCGAGTGGCAAGCCCACGACGGGTGCGGCACGGCCGCTCGAGCTGGGGCTGGTTCCGGGGGCCCGTGCGAGTGCAAGGCTGCAATGGTCGGGGGTATTTTGACCCTCCGACTCATGACCGCAACGGTCCGCTGCTTGACGAGCGGGGTGCTGGTGCTTTGGGCCTGTAGCACCTGCAACAGCCTGACCGGCGTGAATGACCTCGTGGTCGGCGACGGGCAGAGCACTGCGAGTGGGGGCTCGATGACCGAGGGTGACGCCGGCGTGCCGAGCGGCACCGGAGGTCGCGCGGGTTCGAACGCATCCGGGGGCGCGGCAGGTTCGGGCGCCCTCGCTACGGCAGGCAGCGGCGGCTCCATGGCAAACGGCGGCTCGGCGCCGCTACCCGACCTGGCTCGGGGTTGTGACCTGGTGACGGGCTTGGGCTGCGCCAGCGCTCAAACGTGCGGCTTTGATTCCGTCGCGCTCGATTCCGTCTGCCGCCCGCTGGCGAGCAACCCGGTCCAGCCTTACGCCGGATGCGCCACCGATGTCGAGTGCCCGGCGCTGCATTCATGCCTCGGTGGGGTGTGTAATGAACACTGCAACGTGCCCCAAGATTGCGGCTGGCCCGGCGCCCTCTGCATCGAGGTCGCGCCTGCGGAGAGCTGGAGTCTCTGCACGCGCAATTGCGACCCGGTGTCCACCGGTGCGCCCCGGGCAGGGCTGTCGGCGTGCGGCGCAGGCGCCCGCTGCCTGATCATCGGTGACTTCGACTACACCGATTGCGTGGGTACGGGGGGCGTCCCAGGGGCTGTGGACGGAAGCCCCTGCCAGCGCGACCTCGACTGCGTCCTCGGCTCAATCTGCATCGAATTCGGGAGTGTGACGCGCTGCCACCGCGCCTGTGACGCGGGAGGCGCCGCCTGCCTGGGCGGCAGCCCCTGCCTTGGCGTAGGTGCAGTAACGGGTGTGGACGTCGGGTTTTGCGACAGTCGAATCTGCGATCCCGTGTTGCCAACGCGTGACGACGCGGTGTTCAGGACGTGTGGCGCAGCCCAGTATTGCGTGCCGGGGATTAACAACACGGTCGCTTCGTGTGTGGCCGCGGCCGGCGCCGCGGGGGCGAACCAGCCGTGCACCGGCCATTTCAACTGTGCGAGCGGGCTAGCCTGTTTCGAGGGAGCCTGCCGCGCGTGGTGTCGGCCGGGCGGGGACTGCAGCGGAAGCGTGCCGGGCGCGACCTGCGCATTCAGTCTGATCGACGTCGCGACGAGCCAACCGCTGACATTTCAGGCCGCGAGCGGCGACCCCATCGGCATCTGCGGGCTGTGCAACGAGACCTGTGACTTCTTCGACGATGGAGAGTGCGACGACGGTGGGCCGAATTCCACCACTTCGCTGTGCGCGCCGGGCAGCGACTGCACCGATTGCGGCCCACGTTAGAAGCAGCGGGCCGCGCTAGAAGCGGCAGCCCGCCCTAGAATCCGTACTTCTCTTCGATTTTCGAGGCTGCTGGTTTGGCGGCTGGGCGGCGCGGACGCGCGGGGAGGGTGCGAGGCGGCACACTGCGCGCCGATGGAGCGGGCTTCGCCTGATCGTTGGGCTCAGGCGGCTCGGGCGACTGAAGCTCGCCGCTCGGCTGAAGCTCTACGCTGGGCTCGGACGTAGCGGCGACCTGAACGGCGCTGGGGGGTGAAGCTGCGGGTAAAGCTGCGGGTGAAGCTGCGGGCACTGCGGCGACGTCCACCGGCGGAGCCGTGGGCGCCGCGGCCGGCGGAGGCGTCGGCGACTCGAGCGGCGCCGGCAGCGCAGGAGGTGTGCTCGCCGCGATGGAAACGCTCTGCGCCGGTCGGGGCGCGCGAGGGGCCTTCCCCAAAGCGCCCGTCAGCGCCAGCACGGCGAACAAGCCGAGGCCAACCGCCGCCGCACCACCGAGGGCCCACAACTTTCCCGGCGTGATCTTGAGCCGCGGCGAACGGGTGTGAGCCATGGGGCTCATGGATCCGACCCCGTAACGCTGAGTGAGGACCCTGGCCGCCCCTGACACCTCGAGGACGGGTGCCATGTGTTTGACGCCAACAGCGGGTGCAGCAGACGCCGAGGATGCGGTTGAAATGGGAGTCGGCGACGTGAGGTTTGGCGCTGGAGTCAGGAGGGTGTCGCCCGCTAGCGGGTTCGAAAGCGGGCTCGACCAGGGCATGGATTGAGGTACCAGGTGCGGCTTCAAACCCTGGACGAGCTCTGTCGCGGCCTGGAACCGTTGATCGGGCTTACGCGCCAGGGCTCGCTCCCACCAGCCTTGCAGCGCGGGCGGCAAGCCCGGCGCAAGCTCACTCAGCCTGGGTGGAGCCTTGGACACGATCTGGATCAACAGATCCCCCAGGCCTTCGCTGTCGAAGGGCCGCTTCCCCGTCAAACACTGAATGGTGATGATGCCGAGCGCCCACAAATCTGAGCGGTGGTCCACCTCGCGAGTGCCGTTGGCTTGCTCCGGGCTCATGTAATGCGGCGTGCCCACCAACGCGCCCGTGACCGTCTGCACCGATTGCGGCGTTTGCTGGCTTTTGGCCACCCCAAAATCGATGACCTTGGCGAACATGTCTCGCTCCGACCACAGCCAGATGTTGTCCGGTTTGAGGTCGCGGTGGACGATGCCGGCGTCATGCGCCTTTTGCAGCGCGTGCCCCACCTGCTCGACGAGCGCGAAGGTCAGCTCGGGCGTGAGTATCCCCTCCCGCGTCAAACGCGTCTGCAGCGTTTCACCTTCGAGCAGCTCCATCGCCAGGTACAACGTGCCCTCGTGCTCGCCCACGCCCAGAATGTGCACGACATGCGGCGACCGCAGGCGAGCTACGGTCTTGGCTTCGCGCGTGAAGCGTGTCCTCAGGGCAGGGTCCCGAGCCAAGTGCTCCAGGATGAACTTGATCGCGCAAGGATTCTCGAGCTCCTGATCGCGCGCTTCCCAGACCTCACCCATGCCGCCGCGCGCGATCACCCGTGCGAGCTTGTAGCGACCCGCGATGACGGCGCCCTCGTTTGGAATGAACACCTGGACAGCTCCAGCGCCGACCCTACACCCGTTTGGGCTCCCGGACGACAGCGCCGCGACCTGGAAGCTGCGTAGGCTAGGCCAGAGCCCCGAGGAGACGGATTTCGCCGTGTTGCGCGGGCCCGGCCCAAACTCCCACGGAGGCTATCCCCCCGCTCAGGCGCCGCAGCATTCTTCGAGTGATCGGGCGACGCGCCCCGCGCATTAGAAGGCATTTCATGGAGTTCCAATGAGCGAGTCCCCTCAGCACGTTTCCTTCCTATTTGGCTTGGCGGTCGCGAGCTTTGGCTGGTTTGTGGTTACCGGCTGCAGCGACGCATCGACCGAGCCGGGCACCATGCCGGGGGAAGTTGGCGCAATCGGGGGCACATCGGGGGGTGTCACGGGGGGTTCAGGCGGCTCCCCTGGCGGAGCGGGCGGCGCGCTGAGCTCGACCGGGGGCACTAATGGCTCGGCGGCCGGCTCCGGCGGCGCCCTGCCCACCGTCGACTGCTCACTCGCAGGCTCCGCCCCCGTCACCATTGCCTGGAACGCGGCCAACCAGCAGCCCGACGCTTGGTACGGGACCCAGGAAGCGCTGAGCCTCGCGGAGAACGTCCTCTACTACCGCAACGCGAATGGAGGCTGGCCCAAAGAGATTGACATGGCGCAGCGAACCGAGCCGCGTGACGACGAGTCCACGATCGACAACAACGCCACCACCACCCAGATCAGCTACCTGGCGCGCGTCTACTCGGCGTCTTCGTGCTCGAAGTACGGCGATGCTGCCCTGGGTGGCATCGAGTACCTGCTCGAGGCGCAATACGACAACGGCGGGTGGCCTCAAATTTATCCAGACGCCGATGGCTATCCCGCGCACATCACCTTCAACGACGACGCGATGGTGCACGTGCTCAACCTGCTGAGCGACGTGGGCGCGCGCGCGGGCGAGTTCGCGTTTGCCGACGATACCTTGGCAGCAACCGCTACCGCTGCAGTGGAGCGTGGCATCGGCTGCATCCTCGCGACCCAAATCGTGATCGATGGAACCAAGACCGGCTGGTGTGCTCAGCACGACGAGGTGACGCTCGAACCGGCTCAGGCCCGAACTTATGAGCTACCTTCGTTGAGCGGCTCCGAGGGCGCCGACCTGGTCCGTTTCTTGATGACGATCGAGAACCCGAGCCCCGAGATCGTCGAGGCCATTCAGAGCGCCGTCGCCTGGTTCGAAGCCGTGAAGATCACCGGCATCAGGATCCAGGAGACCGTCGACGCGACGCAAGAGACAGGTGAGGATCGCGTGGTGGTGGAAGACCCGTCCGCTCCGCCGATTTGGGCGCGTTTCTACGAGCTCGGGACCAACCGACCCATTTTCTCGAGCCGGTGCGAGGTGGACGAGTGCGACGACGATCCATTCTTCATGCGTCGCTACACGCTGGCCGAGATCGACAACGAGCGCCGCACCGGCTACGCCTGGTACGGCAATTGGCCCGCTCAGCTCCTGTCGACGCTCTATCCCGCCTGGCAAGCACGCTGGGTGCCCTAACGGGCTTGCTCTTGACCCAGCTGACTGCTCTCCCGGCGGACGCGGCTCCAGCGCATTCGGCTGTACCGCATTTGGAGAAGCAGGGCACGGCGACGCGCCTGATCGTGCACGACAAACCACTGCTCCTCCTGGGTGGGGAGCTCGGCAACTCCAGCGCCTCGAGCGCGGCGTACATGGCGCCGCGCTGGTCACGGCTCCGGCAGAT
>JANOIG010000037.1:0-8290 GCA_031407405.1 Deltaproteobacteria bacterium | reverse complement strand
AGCTCCGGCGTCCAGCTGTAACCGGCTTCGAAGCGCAGGAAAAACCCGATGGGATGTGCCAGACCTTGCGGTCGAGCGTCTGCAAAACGGAGCGCCACGCCGAGCACGCTGTCGACCCCAACCGTCCACTTTTGCGCTGTGAGCTGCGCGCCGCTGCTGGCTTCATGAAGCTCGGTGGAGACACTGACCGCCGTGGGGTTGATGCGCCCGTAAGCGTACAAGCCACTCAGCAAGGGCAGCCGGAGCTCGGGGCCAAGCCCCAGCCGCACCACTCCTAGGTCGCTGCGCTCGCCCCGGTTCCTGGCTTCGCTGCCCCCGAGGTCGAGCACGGCTACCGCGGCCAGCTTGGCGCCGCCAACAGCGCCCAATGACCAGCCCAGCCCAGTGCTGAAGTGAGGCACGACATCGTTCTCCGAAAAAGGATCCAGCCCGGGGCTGGTCACGATCGTGCTGCTCATGCCCAACCATACGTCGATGGTGGGCGTTTCGGGTGCTCGGGCCTCGACGCCGTCGGGAGGGGAGTCACTCGGCGAATCGAAGGCCTCTGTGCTCGCTCCACCCGCTGCCCGTGAGCGCGCCGTAGGGGTCGTCGTGACCACCGCCGTGATCGGGGTGGCGGGCTTTGCGGGCGGAGCCGAGGCCGCTTCTGCTTGCCAGGGTGCTAGCTCGAGAGCTGAAGCCGCAGGCGCGTTCGCCGACCCTGGCTGGGGCGCCGCGCTTTCCGGCGCGGGCGCCGTGCCGGCTGCGGGGGTGGGGGGCGGCGGAGCCGGCGGGGTTTCCGCTGCAGGCTCGGCAGGTGGCGCTTGCGCCAACAGCTCCGACGGAGCCGTCACCGCTAGCACCGCCAGCATGCAGGAGCACAGAGCTGGGTTTTTCATGGCTGGCCTCCGAAGAGCAGACCTGGAAAGAAGCGCGTAGCTGCGGTGTCGGGGTCGAGCGCGTTGAGCACGGTCGCGCCGCGACCCCCGGCGTTGTGCAGAGCGATCAAGGTGCGTTCCCCGCTCACGCTGCTGGCGATGTCGAAGACCTGACTGATGGGGCGCTCGATTTGTAGGCTCGTGGGCTCGAGCGTGCTCAGGTCGACTTTGGCAAAACGGGTGGAGCCCGCTGCGTAAGCCCAGGCGCGCAGCCCGTCGGGAGCCACGGCCAGCGAGAGGTCTCCGCTGGAGAGCATGGGGAAGCTTTGGCGCCTCTGCAGATCGAGCACGAAAAAACGCGCGTCGCTGGCTTGTAGCAATTTGCGGTGCCCCAACGCGTTGCCTGGCACATCGAAGACTTGGCTCACCGGGGCAGCCAGGTCCAAGACGTCGACGCTGCGAAACGCCCGATCATCCGTTCTACCTAGCGACCAGAAGGCAACCCGGCTGGTGTTTGGGCTCCAGAGCAGCGCGACGTCGCCCGCATCGGCATCAGCTACCGCACCGTCGGTGATGCGCCGAAGCTGATCGAAACGTGCGGGCAACACCACCCGCTCCACTTGCGTCGTGTCCGGATTCACCAAGGTGGCTTCGAGCCGATCGGGCACGAGCGCCGCCAGGCGCAGGCCGCCGTCAGTGTTGACGAACTCGAGCGCCGCGGGCGGGCGGCCCACGTCTACGAGGTTGAGGGTGAGGTTGAAGGCTCCGCTGCTGGCTTCGGCCTCGGCAAAATTGACCAGCACGAGATTCGGGTCGTTCTCGAGGCGAATCGCCAGGCGCGCGTCGTTGGGCTCCAGAGCATCCCCCGGATGAACCACCACTTGCAGCGGCTTACCCGCGTTACCCGACGGTGTCTGGGGCAGCCCGATCGTGATCTCTGGTTGGCTCAGGTCGTCCAGATTGACGAGCGCGATGTCCTGACGCGTCTCCACGATCAAGAACCGGTGTGGTCCGCCCGGCACGTCCAAGGCTTCGGTGAAGCTGAAACGCTCTGGCGCCGCACCAAAGCTGCGGATGGTCTTGGTGACGGGCGTGAAATCCTTATCCTCGAGGTCAATCAGGACCAGCTGGTTGGGGTTGGTCACGAAGTTGCCGGCGGCACCCGACAACACCACCCAACGCCCCTCCGGGTCGAGAGTCAGCGCGGAAAACGGCTCCGAGAGCTCATAACGAGCGGCAACGCTGGGCGTGCCCGACGTGTCCAGCAAGCTCAGGCTCGGCCACTCGTCGCCGGTCTGGAGCCGAGGTTGAACCCCGCTGGAGAGCACGAGCAGCCGATCCCCGGAGACATCAGGCTGCATGCGCACCACATTCTGCCCCACCGGCAGCTCGGTCGCGGTCAAGCTCTGCGCGCCATCGCTGGTGAGCACGACGACCCGCTCGAGCGGGTTGTCACCGATGACGACCGCGCGATTCAACCCAACGGCAGGTGTGCTGACGAAGCCAAGATCGAAATCGCCGTTGCGGCCGCCGCACGCGAGCACCGCCACCGCCACCCACCCCACGCCCCACTGAAAGCCGCAGCTCATTCACTCACCACTTTCGACGAAAGCTCAAATCCGGTAATCTCGCGGCCTACACCGTCGGCCAGGTCAATGAAGGTAATGCGCCCTTCGGGGTGCGCTTGGGCCACGAACCCCTTGCCGATCTCGCCGGCGCTGGGCACCGTGCCGGTCGACAGGGGTTGGCTCGGCAAGCTGCTGAAGTCGACTTGCAGGCTGGGCATGCGCACTAAAAATGCGCCGAAGCTGTTCTGTGCGGGGTTGCTCACGGTCACGAGCGCTCGTTCCGAGCTGGTGCTCAGCAGCGCAACGGCTTCTGCAGGCGCGTCCGAGGCGACCAACTTGGGCGCCCGAACATTGGCTAACGACAGGACGCTGAAAGCACCTTTCTTGACGCTGCCGGCGGGCGGATCCTGCAAGGCGATCGCGTGAGAGCCGTCGGCGGTGATGAACACGGCCCGGACCGCCGCGATCAAGTCCAGGCTGCGCGTCTCGAGCTCTGGCCCCACCAGGGTGACACGACCTGACGCGCGCGCATTCGTGAACAACACCGCGCGTGCGCCATCGGAAGACACGACCACGCTGCCGAACGCCTCTGCCGTACTGGACAATGTGCGGCGTTGCGTGACGTCGCTGAGCCCCGCCGGGATGGGGATGAACACCGCCTGGGAAGCCGCAATGTCGCCCCCTGGCACGCCAGTGCCGCCATCGCCGGCGTCGCCCGCATCAGTCCCAACCCCGCCAGCGTCGCTGCCCGCGTCTGGATCACTTCCGCCACCCTCGATCCGCCCGTTGCGGATCACGGCCACCGCGTGGGCGCCATTTTCGCTCAAGTCCAGGTCGGTCAGCACCCCGCCGAGATCGCGCTCAGAGGAGACGCCCGTCTGCAAATCGATGTCGAACAGGATCGGCGAGCCCTCGAGGCGTGCCAGCGCTCGCAAGCCATTCGGAAGCACGGACACGTCCGGCTGCAGCCGAGCGCTGCTCGGCAGTGGCACGAGCCGGCTCAAGCGCACTGCACCCGTGCCGAGCTCGATCACGCTGATGCCATCTTGAGTGATGCCGAAAGCCCGATCACCGGCGCTCGCGAAAACGAAATCCGACGGTCGGTACCCCACGGTCAGGCGCGTCGCGGTGGGCGGCCCGGCTTCGGGCAGCTCGACCACGGTGATGTCTTGAAAGCCGTCGGTCGGGTCGAGCCGCTCGGTGTTTCTGCTGTCGCTCCAGGCGATCGCAAAACGACCCCCGGGACCCACGCTCCAGCTGTCCGCGCCCTGGTGCAAGGGCACGCTCAGCGTCGCGATGGCTCCGCTCGGCTCGAGCGTCAGGAGCGTCGCGTCACTGCCGCCCGTGTTGATCACCAGAGCCCGGGGCACCCCATCCGGCTGATTCACAGCCGCCACGTGGGTGGGCAAGAACCCCGCATCGGCGGAACGAATTTCGTACGACTCCGCGTCGATGACCGCGACCCGCCCGCTGCTCGGGTTGGCGCTCCAGACATACTTGCCCGTCACGACCGGCGCCCGAAACGTCGACTCTCGCTCCTGCTCGGGCGGCTCGTTCGTATCCCCCGGATCGCCTCCCGCTATGTTGTTGCCTCCGAACCCCGGCACGACAGGCGCTTCGACGTCCACATCGCTGCCAAAGTCGGCGTTGTTGTTCGAGTCGCCGTCGCCACAACCGACGAGCAGGGAGAACACTCCACCCGCCAACGCGCCAGCTACCGCGCTAGCCGGCGCGAGCCCGGTCCTCGACAGCGGCCGTGACCTCACGGTGCGGCTCCGCCGATGACGCGATCCGCGAGCTCGAAGCCGGTGAGAGTCTGCTCCGCGGCGGTTTCGAGGTTGATGAAGGTGATACGGCCCTCGGGGTGCTGTTGCGCGACGTAACCGACCCCGTAGTCCGGCAACAACCCGACCGCGATGGGCGGGCTGGACAGGGCGATGCGGTCGACTTGCAAGCTGGGCATGCGCACCAGATAGACCGCGTGGATGCCGCCGGCGTCGTCGCGGGTAGTGACCAGACCGCGCAGCCCTTCAGTGGTCGCAGCCAAGCTCACCCGAAAGGGGGGTGCATCGGTGCCTTGAATCTTTGGCGGCAGCGCCTCCCCGACCGGTATCACGCTGAAGGCACCGGCGCGTTCGCTGCTGGCCTCGGTCTCCAGCAGGGCCACCGCATGGCTGCCTTCCGGGCTCGGAAACACCGCCGTGATGGGCGCCTTGAGCGACACCACGCGCGGGCTGCTCTGGTCACCGGCGGTCGTATCCAGGATCCCCAGGCGGTCGCTGTCGATGGCGTTGGTAAACAGCAGCGCCTTGTTCCCCGTGTCCGGCAGAGCGACGCTGCCCAGCGTTTCGCCGCTAAAGGTTCGGAAGGTGACCAGGGACGCGTCGGCGATGACCTCTTCGGGTGAAAACAGTGCCACTTCGCCCGTATCCCGGATCACCGCCACCGCCCGCTCGCCGTCGCCCGCCAGATCGACGTCGCTCACCACGCCGGGCAGCTCCAGAAGCCGGCTCGTGTCATTGCCGAGCGCGATGACCTTGAGCCGAGGCGCACCGGCAAAGCGCACCAGCGCGAAGCGCCCGTCCGCGGTGATCGGCACGTCATCCAGCACCGGCTCCCCTGCGCCACCCTGCAGAACCTCTTCCGCGCTGACGATCGTGATGTCGTCCCGAAGCTGTGGCGTATCACCCAGCTCGATCACGCTGATCCCGTCCTGGGTCACGGCGTACGCGCGCGTTTCGGCGGCGTCGATGCTGATTTGGACGGGCCGATAGCCCACGCTCAGCCGAACCGGCTCGGGGGGGCTCTGGCTCAAATCAATGACCGTGATGTCTTGGAGGCCCTCGGTGCGATCTAGCTGCCCTAGCTCCCGAGCGTCTGACCACGCGATGGCCCAGCGCCCCGCGCTGCTGACGGACCAGGCCGTGGCGTTCTCATGCAACGGTACGTCGATCTGCCGCAGCTCGCCGCCCACGCTCTGAAACAACGTGGCGTCGTTGCTGCCCGCGTTGATCACCAGCGCCTGGTTCGCCGTGCCCCCCGGAATGGCCGCTAGGTAAGTGGGTTGCAGCCCCGCGGGCAGCGTTTGCACCTCGTGCGGCGGCAGGGCGTCCACCAGGGCGACGCGGCCGCTCGTGGGATTGGCCGCCCAGATCAACCGACCTGTCACCACCGGCACGCGGAAGCTCGTCTCGACCTCGACTTCGGGGTTGGCCAACACCACGATCCCGTCTGCGCCCACCACCACGAGGTTGCCGGCGCTGTCCACGAGCTGCCCCACGGCGTTGACGCGGACACGCGTACCGCGGGCGTCGCTGTAGGTGCCGTCACCATTGGGCGTGAGCCCGCTCGGGGGCACAAAGGCTCCCCCGCCGGAGCCGCCCGAGCCAGATCCGTTCGGATTCTGTCCAAACCCGGGGCCCGATGAGCCAGATGGTCTTGGCGACACGTCGCCGGGCAACGCCGACTGATCTCCGGAGCCGCCGGACGAAGGAAATTCGCTTGGAAAGCTGTCGGCACAGCTGACGAGCAAGCTGCCCAACACCCCCCAATTCAACACGCTACGACAGAGCACGGTTGCTACATGAGCAAGGGCCAAGCCAGCAGCCTACGCTGCCTAAAGCACGCAATCCAGGCCCGAACGTCTGGAAACGACACGCTTCCAGTGTGTCAGTGTGTGCCAGCCCGGGCATGGCAGTCAGGGAGCAGCGCAGCCTTTCCGCTCAGGGCGTGGCGCTTGTCTGCTCTGCTGGGCTGCGCAAGAAAATGCGGCGCCTCACGCGGTCAATGTGCTCGCGCAGCGGAGCTGGCCGTACACACGGGTATGGCGAACGTCAAACGTGTAGGGCAACGGCAATTCATCCAGCTCGCTTTCTATCCGGGCTGCCAGCAGCTCGTCCACATTTGTGGGGCCGACATACCTCCGTGAATTTAGATCACTCGAGCGGGTCGAGGGCGAGACTCAGAACCGGAGGTTAGCTGCCGATGATTTCGAACGTGACGTCTACGTTGCCGCGGGTAGCGTGGGAGTAGGGGCAGATTTTTTCGTGGGCTTCTCGGGCCAGCGTTTCGAGCTCGGCCTGCGGTAGGCTCTTGTCTTCGACGCGCATTTTCACGCTCAAGCCGAAACCTCCGCCTTCGCGTGGCCCAATGGAAACGGCGCACTCGACGCTGGCTTTGCTGGCGTCCTTCTTGTGCTGCTTGCCGATGAAATCCAACGCGCCGCCGTAACAGGCGGAGTAGCCCGTGGCGAACAGGTGCTCAGGTGTTGCAGCGCCGGGCCGACCCGGGCCACCCATGTCCTTGGGTACCGAGAGGTCGACTTTGACGAGCCCGTCACTCGACTCGGCGTGCCCATTGCGGCCGCCCCGAGCGGTGGCGGAGACGGTGAATAGCGGCTTGATCTTGTCCATTTGGAGCTCCCTCGTTTTTGCTGATGCTGGCGGTACTGCCTGTCATTTGGGTGTCGTGGGCGCCGGGGGTCAAGCCGTTGGCGCTAGAGTCGGTGCGTGACAGGGCGCTCGGCCGGCGCTGCTCTCGGTCTTGTTTCCGAGATTTGTAGCGATCGAGCGCTTGGAGTGGCAGTAGAAGCCATCTACAAATTCTGACTCCGGTGGACCGATGAAAGCTGGCATTCTCTACGGTGAGCGCGACATTCGCGTGGGCAATGTGCCGGACCCGGTGCTTCGGCCCGGAGAGGTGCTGATCAAGACGGGCTACGCCGGCTTGTGCGGCACCGACCTGCACATCTACCGCGGCGAGTTCCCCGAGCGCGTCAAGTACCCCGCAGTGCAGGGCCATGAGTTCGGTGGCGTGGTGGAGGAGGTCAGCCGGGATGTGCGCGGCTTCAAACGCGGCGATCAGGTCGCGGTGGACCCCATCGTGTCCTGCCACGGCTGCTCGGCGTGTCTGGGCGGGCGCATCAATGCGTGCCGCACGCTCAAGTTGCTCGGCATCGATCTCGGGGGTGGCTTTGCCGAATATGTAGCGGCGCCCGCCAGCCATGTGTTTGCGCTGCCGGAGAACGTGCCCCCGTCGCACGTGCCGATGGTGGAGGTGTACGGGCTCGGGCACCACGTCTTGTCGCGCGGCTTGGTCCAGCCCGGGGAGACCATCGTCATCCTGGGTGCGGGCAAGTTAGGGCTGTCGGTGCTCGACGTGCTCTGCCACGGGGCAAGCCCGGCGCTCGCCATCGCGGTCGACGTGGATCCGTTCCGGCTCGGGCTGGCACAGCGCCTCGGTGCAGAATACGCCATCGACATTCGCGCTGAAGATCCGGTGGAACGCGTGCTCGACATCACCCGGGGTGACGGCGCCGACTGCGTGATCGAATGCGTGGGGCACTGGCACGAGGTGCCCGGTCGCGAGTCCCCCCTCGGCCAGGCGGTCCGCATGGTGCGCAACGGCGGCCGTATCGTCACCGCCGGCCTGGGTGAGCAACCCAGCCTCGTGCACTTCAAGAGCCTGGTGATCAAAGAGGCGCAGATCATCGCGTCCCGGGTGTCGCTGGGCGAATTTCCCCGCGCCATTCGCTTGCTCGGCAAGGGGCTGTTGCACCCCGAGCTGCTGATCACCGATCGGCTACCCATGCGTGAAGTGGGCAAGGCATTCCAACGCCTCGACGCCGAGGACCCGAAGATGGTCAAGATGGTCCTCGACGTGCAAGACGCGTAAGTCCCGTAGTGCCGACGCATTTCCGAGTGCTAGATCCGAGACTGTTAGATCCGAATCAGAGTAGATCCGAATCAGAGTAGATCCGAATCAGAGTCGTCATGAAAGAACCCGTCCAGAGGCCGTCCCGTCCCTACTTCTCTTCCGGTCCTTGCCGGGCTGAGAACGGTGGGACCGACCGACGAATGCCGTCTT
>JANOIG010000396.1:0-2062 GCA_031407405.1 Deltaproteobacteria bacterium | reverse complement strand
GGCAACAAGGGCGCAGCGCTCACCACGTTCGTCTCGCTGGCCGGCCGCTACGTGGTGCTGATGCCCAACAACCCGCGCGTTGAATTTTGACCAACGGCTGGTGAAACTTAGGTTATTCAAGCCTGCCAGTTGGCTTACGGCTGCCTTCCCTTGGTAGTACCGCTTCACCGCGGAGCAGGCCGGCGGTAGGGGCAATGGCGGCGACGTCCCGACGATTGTTGAAATCGAGCGGCGGCCACTGAGTGTTACGCGACGGCGTTCACGTCGTCAACAGCATCTCTCAGCCGAAGGGCGGTGACGAGCTTCGGCATCTCGGCGTGTCCGCGGATGCGTCGGAAGTTGGCCTCAGCATCGAGGACGGAAACGGCGCACCAACGGAGGATCATTCGACCGCCCTTCCACTTCTTCACGCGCCTCGTGCGGTCACGCACGCCGCCGAAGATGTTGTCGATGGGGTTCGTTGTCCGCAGCGTCTGCTCGAGACGATCAGGGAGGCCGAGCTCGAGAACGGTGAGCGTCTCCTCGAGGCCTTCGCGGAGAGAGGCCGCGGCACCAGGATGCTCAGCGTCCAGCCGCTCGGCCAGGGCATCGAGCAGGCGACGGGCTCGCTTCGCGTCGCGGCAGCGGTACGCCTCCTTCATCGCACGACGCACGGGCTTCCGCATCGTCTCCGGTAGCTGGTCGGCGACGTTGCGCCGCTTGTGCTCCTGGCAGCGCTGGATCAGGGCGCGCTCGCCGAAGACGTCCTTCACTGCCTTCCTCAAGGCCTTGGCACCGTCGAGGACCACCAGCATGGTCTGATCGGTGCGCAGGCCTCGTGACGCGAGATCTCCGAGCAGTCCCTTGCAGGCCGTCGCATTTTCGGTCGCGCCCTCCCACAATCCGAGCACGTGTTTCGTGCCGTCCACGGTGATGCCGAGCGCAGCGAGCACCACGTGATCCTCGAAGTGAACGCCGTCGATCATCAGGACGAGCAGGTCGAGCTTCGAGAGATCGCGCCGCATCAGGTCGCCCAAACGCTTCTTCGTGCCGGCCACGAACCGGCGGCTGACTGCGCTTCGACTGGTGCCCCTCACGGACACGTTTGTGGGCAGCTGCTCCAGCGATCCCGCATATCGTCGCGTCGAAACGCCGAGCAGCATCTGCTTCATGGCCCGTTGCTCGAGCGGGTCTTCCTGCGACCACCGACTCCAGAGAGGCAACTCCAGCTCTTTGCCCTCTGCCGACCGCGCGCGTGGTCGCGGCATCGTCACGCGTCGGCCTCCCATGACCACCGAACCCGCGCAGGAGCCGTGGCGGTAGGCCGCCCGCTCCTCCAGGTGCCGGTAGCGCGGACCGCAGATGGCGTCGCGCTGCTCCTCCAGCATGCGGATCGCTTCGGCAGAACCAGCGGCAACGACGGCCTCGAACAGGCTCGATCGCAGAACGTCGACCAACGGCAGCGACTGCTGCGACATCAGCTCTTGGGCAACGGCCAGTCTCTTGATAGGCTTCTTCACGGCGGCGACTCCTTTCTTGAAAGCACCCCGATGATTTCATCGGGGCGGAGAAGCCGCCACTCGAATTTCTACAAACTACGGGACGTCACCGGCAATGGCACCACTTCACACTGAGGACACGGTGCGGGAGGAAGGCCAGGCGGGTTTTCGCAGGAACACCCGGTGGGCTGATCGAATGGCTCCTGTGTCGGACAGAAACTCGGTCCGGCCACAAGGCTGAAAATCTGACTCTCCTGATCGAGCCACACCTGGTCCGCGCGGCTAAGGCCCGGCCCAGTTGGGTCGCTCGGATCGCTGACGGGGAATCCCAAGTCTTGCTGAGCGTGATTAAGAATATCCTGAAGCCCCGGTATCGTCGCGGCAGCCGTCATTGGGTTGTATTCATCCAAGTATGCCTCTGTGGCCACTGACGGATCATTCATTACATAGTTGATCAGTTTCCCGCCTGTATTCGCGATCTGCTGTAGCGCACTGCTCGTCAACATGTTTCCGAGACTGTGGGCAAAGATGTTGATCTTTCGCTCACCAGGGCCACCGTTTCGCACTCTAGCAGGCTGCTGAAA
>JANOIG010000340.1:0-7122 GCA_031407405.1 Deltaproteobacteria bacterium | reverse complement strand
ATGGCCGATATGGTGCATCTCGACGTCGAAAAGCGTTGACGAGAGGAATCCGTATCACCCCGTGCTTTGCTTAAAGTTAGCCCGATCGCGACCGTTCCCGTCTTACAGTGACTCGGGATAGTTTAGCTCAGATCAATCAAGTCAAAGTTCGCAGGTTCGGCGCGTGCGCTGCCGTGCTTGCTCTCTCATTCGCTTCGAATACCGCAGAAGCAGAGCAGAGTGGTCTCGGGTCGGCGGGCGCTCGCGGCGCGCGCTGGCAACAGGGCAGCGTGACGGTGAACGTCGAGGGCTCTGTAGACCAGCTCGGTGGTGGAGCCTTTGAAGCCGTCGTGCAAGCGGCTAGCGCCTGGCAGAACGCTCCGGGCATCCTGCCCACTTTGGTGGTGCAGCGAGGGCCCGATGATCCGATTGGCTATCGGCGAAGCGGCGGTAACAGGAACACCGTGCGTTTCGCGGCGGATGGGGACCCGCTGGCGAACGGGGCGCTGGCGATCACTGTGATTACCTTCGATGCGCACGCCAAGCAGATTCTGGACGCCGATGTCGTGTTGAATGGCGAGCACGGTTTTGACTTCTTCGACCATGACGCTCGCAATGAGGGCATGTCGACCTACGACTTGCAGAATGTGCTGACGCACGAGCTTGGGCATCTACTCGGGCTGGGTGAAGAGCTCAGTGATGATGAAGCGACCATGTACGCGTTCTCGCAGCCCGGTGAAACGGGTAAGCGGGACCTCGAGCTCGTGGATGAGAGCTCGATCGCCGATCTGTACAGCGAAGCGTTCAATCCAACCGCGCAGGCCGGTTGTGGTGGCGCAGCCATCGCGGGTTACGATGGCGAGGCGTGGGTCTGGGCAGCTCTCGGCCTGGGTGCGCTGGGTTTTGCCATGCGCCGGCGCGCGACTCGCGGTGCGGCCCTGACGTTGACCGCGCTGGGCACGTTGATTGTCGGTGTCGGAGCCTCCAGCTCTGCGCCCACGGGTTTCGCCGCTCTGGCGTCGATGGAACAGAGCAACAGCGTGGCGATGACGGTCATGAGCTCGGACGCCAGTTGGGAAGGCGACCTGATTGTGACCCGCTTGAGCTTGCGCGGTGCCGGCGCCGATGGGGAAGCCCAGGACATGACGGTTCGGACGCTGGGCGGACAAGTCGGTGAGCTGGTTCAGGTGGTTGGACATGCCTTACCGCCACAGGTCGGTGACTCATTCCGCATCAAAGTGAGCTCGGGGGTTAAGGGGGAGGCGATCTGGGTCGCACCCATCGGTGGGAGAACCGAATGAGGGGATCAGGAACGATGACTAACGCCCGCCCACGCAGTGAAGCCGAGTTTCTCGAGACCGAGCAGGGGCCGGCGGAGGGCGACAAAGAGTCGGGGGAGCGCGAGCAGAGCACGCGCCGCGTCTACAATCGGTTTAGCGTCGACCTCGACGTTACGGTGAGCAGCGAGCACAACTTCTACGCGGGCTTCGTCGAGAACATGTCGGTGGGTGGCATCTTCATCGCCACTCATCAGCTCAAGCCGGTAGGCGAACGGCTCGAATTTCAAGTGAACTTACCCGGCAGTGACGAGCCGATTCGAGGCGTAGGCGAAGTGCGTTGGGTGCGCGTATATTCCGAAGCCAGCAACACTCCGCCGGGTATGGGCATCAAGTTCGATGCGCTGGACGCCGCGTCGGTGCGCCGCATCGAGGATTTTCTCGCTCAGCGCGACCCGTTGTTTTACGACGAAGACTGAGCCCGCCCGTTGCTTTGCTGCTCGGCCCCGCGCAGCGCTTTCTCTTCGATGCCCAGCTGCCGCACGGCGTCGAGGCAATGCTCGGCCAACTTGGCGAACAGCCGCGGTGACCCGGGGTCGGAAAGTTGGGGACCGAAATCGATCGGCGAGCCGAACACAGTGTGGATGGGTATACCGGTGCCGTCGAAGTTGCTCTTGATCTGACGCGGCAGATTGTTCGGCAATAGCCCGTTGGTAAAGACCGGCACCACGGGTACGCCTCGCGCTGCGTGGATCAGACGACCGACGCCGCTTTTGGCGGGTAACAACTCGTATGGGTCATCACCGGGGTTGCGGCGGCCTTCGGGGTGGATGCCGACCAGGGTCTCACCGGCCCGCAGCAGCGCTGCCAGCTCATCCAGGCCGAGCACGTTGAGAACCGAGCGACGCGTGTCGCGAAACAGTGGCGGGTACATCGCAAAAAAGCTCATTACCCCGTTGACGAAGAAGCCGGCCGTGGTGTCGTAAAAGAAGTTTGAGCGCACCGGAAAAACAATGCGCTGGCGCATCCCCCAACGCAGCAGCGCCGCTGTCAAAATGTACAGGTCGAAGAAGCTTCGGTGGTTGGACACCAAAATGAAGCTGCGCGCCGGGGCCAGCGGGCGCAGCCGCTCGATGTGGTGAACGCGGTGCAGATTCCCGGTAGCGAGCGTGATCCAGAACTGACCCACCGTGCGCTGACACCAGCGCAGCGTGTCGTCGACCACGCCGGGTTCGAGCGTGCGCCGTATGGCTCGCATCTGAAAGTACTCGAGGCGACTGACTTTGCCCTGCGCCGTCTTCAGCAGCTCGCTGGGCCCGACATCAAGGCTCCGCGAGAGCTCACTACGCTCCAGGCGTTGACTCGGGGGCGGTGTGTTTTCCGACGGAGGGTCGCCGTTCGTGTCGCTGGGTTTGGTAGTCACGGCCCTGATTTGCGCGGTCTGCCGGGCCGGGCCCGTTTTAGTGCTTTTAGCTCTACCAGGTTCCCAGGGGAACGCCCAGCCGTCGGCCCCGCTTGCACTGCTGAGTGACCCGTGTAATTGAAGTGGGCTTGTCCGGGAAAGACCCGATAAAAACGCCGCTGAACAAGAAACTCGTGTCGAGCAGCAAGCCGTTTGGGGCTGGCGTGATCCCGTCCGGGGTGGCAGTGACACGCATGGTCTCGTCGGTTGCGGCGCTGTTCCGGGCCCGGTCGCGCCGCGTCGCCGTGGGCAGCACGCGCGCGCACGTGGAATTTAGGGACGCGCGTCCACACCAGCTCGAGGCGTTGACGTTGGCCGTGCAGCGCGTTTCGGCCACGCTCGGTCGGCTCTCCTGGGTCGAGGTGAACGCGGACACGCAGCGCGTCGTGTTTGCGTTTGAACAAGGTGCTTACGGGGCGGACGAGCTGTGTGCCGCGGTCGAAGCTGCCGAACGCGAGGCAGGTGTCGACGTCGAGCGTTTTTCGGAAGAGCGGCGCTGGCACCCGGCCGACCCCGCTGAAGGGCTCCGGCGTCTGGTCGAGTTGCTGGCGGACACCGCCGCGTTCGTATTTGGCCTGGGCTTGCGCTTTTCGCCATTACCGGCGCTGCCGTTTGGTGGGAACCTGGTGGCGCTCTTGTCGGTGATGCACTCGGTGCCACGTTTGCGGCGTGGCCTCGAGCAGCGGCTCGGTCAAGAGCGCGCGGATTTCGTGTTGAACCTGGCTAGCTCGCTGGCCCAGGGCATGGCGCAACGCCCGTTCAACTCGTTCGTGGACGGCCTGCACAAGTTGTCCCTGCTCGGCGAGGTGCGCTCGCAGCGGCAGCTGTGGCAACGCCGCGAGGCGGAGCTATGCAAACCCCCCGAGGCGCACTCGGTGGCCAGCGCTGAGCGGCAAGCCCGACCCGTCCCATTGCCGCGTGGGCCCATCGAGGAGTACGCCGATCGGGCGGTCTTCGTCTCGTTGGGCGGCTTTGCCCTGAGCTTCTTGACGACCCGCAGCTTTCAACGCGCTACCGCCGCATTGTTTGGTGGCCTGCCGCGGCCCGCCCGGCTGGGTCGTGAGGTGTTCGCGTCCCGGTTGGCTCAGGCGCTGGCGGCGCGGGGCGTGCTGGTTTTGGATCAAAAGGTGCTGCGTCGCCTGGATCGCATTGACTGCCTGGTGCTGCATGGGGAGCTGCTGAGCCGGCGTCAGTTCGTGATCGGCGCTGTATTGTCCGAAGATCCCGAGGATAGCCACGAGGATCGGCAACACGCCGAGCAGCTATTTAATCCCAAGCGCCCGCTCGAGACCCGCACCGACGGCCTATGGCAACTCGGGCCGTGGCGGCGCTCGGACGCCTCGGCGGATGCGGCGCTCGTGGCTCACGCTCGTGCGCGCTCGAAGAAGGGCGCTCTGGTGCTGAGCCTGGAGCGGGCGGGTCGCATGGTGGCGGTCGTGGAGATCGAGATCCTGGCCCAAACCGGCGTCGAGGAGCTGATCGATGCGGCGCACGACGCCGAAATGCGCGTCGTCATTGCTTCCGCCAGCGACGAGGTGTTGCAGGACCTCAACGCCGACGACGTCATCAGCGAAAGTGAAGGGCTGCTCGCCGGCGTGCGGCGTCTACAACGCGAGGGGCAGGGCGTGTGCCTGGTGGCGGCCACGGGGGCGTCGGCCCTCGGCGCCGCCGACTGTGGCGTGGGTTTGTGCAGCGGCAAAGGGCCCACGCCGTGGAGCGCGGATCTGCTCGTCGGCAACGACCTCACCGACGTGCATTTCGTGATTCAGGCCTGCGCCGCGGCGCGCCGCCTGTCCAAACGTTCGGTAAACATCGCGATGGCCGCAGCCACGCTGGGCACCGTGGCCTCTGCCGGGGGGCTACTGTCCTTCACTCATCGGCGCGTCATGTTCGTGGTGAACGCGGCCACGTTGGTGTCGATTTTCAACAGTGTGCGGGCCTCGCGTGCGCTCGAGGCGCGTGCGCTGCCGGCGCCGCGCGACCCCACGCCCTGGCACGCGCTCGAGGCCGAGGGGGTGCTGTTCCGCCTGGGCAGCGGCGAGCACGGCCTGGTGCCGAGCGAAGTGGATCGCCGGCGAGCTAGCGTCGTCTGGCCGAGCCCGCCGAGGGGACTGTCGGGACTTGGCGAGGCCATTACCGACGAGCTCTTCAATCCGCTAGCGCCCCTCCTGGCCGCCGGAGCCGCGTTGTCGGCGATGGTGGGGTCACTCTCCGATGCCGCGGTGCTGGGCTCGGTAGTGGGCCTCAACGCGGTAGCAGGCGGCGTGCAACGCTTCCGCACCGAGCGGCGTATTCGCGTGCTGTCTCGCACTGCGCCGGGCAGGGCGCTGGTGCGCCGTCATGGCTCGGAACGCGTCGTCGAAGATCGCGAGCTGGTGGTGGGCGACGTGATCGTGCTCAACCCGAGCGACGTGGTGCCGGCCGACTGTCGGGTGATTGAAGCTCGATCGCTCGAGGTCGACGCGAGCAGCTTGACCGGCGAGTCGTTGCCCGTGCTCAAGGACAGCGAGCCGTCGTTCGAGCTGCAGATCGCCGATCGCAGGTCCATGTTGTATGCGGGCACCGCCATTGCCGCCGGGCATGCCCTGGCCGTAGTGGTGGCCACGGGCGATTCCACGCTGGCGCGTCACGGGGCGAGTGGTGCTCGCGCCACGCGCGGTCAAGGAGGTGTCGAGCAGCGCCTGCGTGCGCTCATGGATCTGACCGGACCGGTGGCGTTGGCGGCGTGTGTGGGTGTCGTCGTCGGCGGGCTCGTGCGCGGGCGCAAGCTCGAGGATTTGGTGGGGACCGGTGTCAGCCTGGCGGTGGCCTCCGTACCGGAAGGTTTGCCCATCCTGGCTACGGCGGCGCAGCTGTCGGCGGCGGAGCGGTTGTCGAAGCGCCAGGCGCTGGTGCGCAACCCTCGCTCGATCGAGGCGCTGGGTCGCATCAACGTGATCTGTATGGACAAGACCGGCACCGTCACGCGCGGCCAACTCGAGCTCTCCGAGGTGTACGGCGGTGGGCGCTTCGTCCCCGCCGCGGAGTGTGGTGCCGCGCAGTTTGCAGCTGTCGCGGTGGGCACTCGCGCCACCGCGGCCGAGCAGCGCTCGGTCGGCGCTGCCGATCCCACCGACGATGCCTTGCGGCGCGCGGGCGTTCAGCTGGCTGTGGGCGTCGACACGGGCGCGCTCGGCTGGCGTCGCGCCAGCGAGGTCCACTTCGCCCCGGGCCGGAACTATCACGCGACCTTGGCTACGACCAGCCAAGGTCCGCTCTTGAGCGTCAAGGGCGCGCCGGAGGTCTTGCTCGAGCTGTGTGATCGCGAGCGGGGTCGCGGGGGGCCGCTGTTTTCGGAGGCGCGCCTGCGGCTGTTGGACGAGGCAGCGCGGCTGGCGCAAAAAGGGCTGCGCGTGCTGGCGGTGGCGGAGCGCCCTTTTGCCAACCTGGAGGTGCTGGAGCCACGGCACATCGGCGCTCTCGAATTCGTCGGCTTTCTCGCCTTCAGTGATCCCGTTCGTCCGTCAGCCCGGCGCGCGATCGCGGGCATTCGACGCGCTGGCGTGCAGACGCTGATGCTGACCGGGGATCATCCCCGGACCGCCGAGGCCATTGCCAACGAGCTGGGGTTGCTCGAGGGGCGCCGGATCTTGACCGGCGCCGAGCTGGCCCATTCGAGCGACGAAGAGCTCGATCAGATGCTGCCTTCGGTCGGCATTTTCGCGCGGGTCACGCCCTCGCAGAAGGTGCGCGTGGTGCGAGCGCTGCAGCGCACCGGCAAGGTCGTGGGCATGGTGGGTGATGGAACCAACGACGCGCCAGCCATTCGCCTCGCCGATTGCGGCATCGCCATCGGCGAGCACGGCACCGCGGCGGCTCGCGGCGCAGCCGATGTGATCTTGATGGATGGGCGCGTCGAGACGCTGGTGGATGCCATCATCGAGGGCCGGGCCATGTGGGCGTCGGTGCGCGAGGCGGTGTCCATTTTGGTTGGAGGCAACCTGGGGGAGATCGGCTTTACGCTGGGCGTGGGTCTGATCGAAGGGCGTCCGCCGCTCAATGCGCGCCAGCTACTGCTCGTCAATTTGCTCACCGACGTCGCCCCAGCGATGGCGATCGCCTTGCGCCCGCCCTCGCGCGACGCGCTCGAGGAGCTGGCCAAGATGACTCCTGAAGAGACCCTCGGGCGCCCGCTCAATCGTCAGATCGCGGCGCGCGCCCTGGCGACGGGCATGGGCGCCAGTAGCGCCTGGTTGGTGGCGCGGCTCACGGGAACCACCGGCCGAGCCCGCACCGTCGCCCTGGCCGCCTTGGTCGGCTCGCAGCTGGGCCAAACCCTGCGTTCGGGCGGCCTCAGCACGCCCGTGGTCACGACCAGCTTGTTGTCCGCGGCAGCGCTCGTCGGCGTGATTCAGACCCCCGGTT
>JANOIG010000300.1:0-4071 GCA_031407405.1 Deltaproteobacteria bacterium | reverse complement strand
CAGGTCCTGGGGTGACTCGGCCTTGTCCTTCTTCCGCCAATCTGAGTAGGGTTCCGAGCTGTGTCCCCGACGAGCCCATCCCTACCGCCCCAGAAAGAGTCTGGGGGCCGCCCGGGTCTCATCGTGGCTTTGGTCGCAGTGGCGCTCGGGGGCGGCCTTCTGGTTTGGAAGTCCACGCAGCAACCTCCACCGCCCGCGCCGCCGCCCGTCGCACCGCCGCCCGTGGCCGCCCCGCCCCCCGCCTTTGAGGCGCCCCCGCCCCCGCCTGTCGAAGCACCCCCTCCCGAGCCGACTCCCGAGCTGAAGCCGGAGCCGGCGAAGGCCACCCGTCGCGATGGCGCCTGCGAAGGCGAATGCACGGGGACTGAAACGCCCGAGCTCCTGAGCGCATTGGGCGGCAAGGGCGGGCAGGCGCGCAGCTGTTATGAGCGGGCTCTCACGCATAATAGCTCGCTCACCGGCAAGCTGGTGGCCAGCGTGCGCGTCGGACCGAACGGCAATGTCTGCACTGCTTCGGCGAGCAACGATACCCTCGGTGACGCCGCGGTGACCAACTGTGTGCTTTCACGCTTTCGCAGCGGCAAGTTCCCGAAACCCATCGGAGGCTGTGTGGACGTCAACGTTCCCCTCAGCTTCGTGCCCGCTTCGCGTTGATGTTCCCGCTCCGCCCTCGGTGGGGTCCAGGGCCCGAGCTTCGTTCCGCAAGGTTTCGCCATTACGCCGCGTGAGCGCTTTGGCGTGCTGTTGACGCTCGCCTACGATGGCGCTGGCTTTTCGGGCTTTGCGGCCCAGAGCAACGGGCGCACGGTGGCAGGAGTGCTGAGCCAGGCCATCCTCGCCATGGACCCGTCGGCGGGCAAGCTGCGGGTGGCCAGTCGCACCGATGCGGGGGTGCACGCCCGCGGTCAGGTGGCGTGTTTTGACGCCGAGCTCCAGATCGAATCGCGAGGCTGGTTACTCGGGCTGAGTGGCCACTTGCCGCCTGAAGTGGCAGTACAACGCGTGGCGCGCGTCGCGGCGGGCTTCAACCCGAGCCAAGCGGCGCTCGGCAAGACCTACCACTACTGGATCCTACGCGGCACGTTGCGCGACCCCTTTCTGCACGGGCGCGCCTGGCGCGTGCACGAGCGACTCGACGTGGCCGCCATGCAGCGCGAGGCTCAGGCGCTGCTCGGCACCCACGATTTTGCGGCGTTCCGCGGCTCGGCAGACCGCCGTGAAAATACGGTGCGGACCATCGATGTGGCCGGCTTGGCGGAGCTCCCCGGGCAGCCCCGCTGCCTCACCTTCGAGATTCGAGGGGATCGTTTCCTTTATCACATGGTGCGCATCATCGTCGGTACGCTCGTCGACATCGGGCGCGGTAACTGCCAGCCCGGAGCCTTCGAGCGCGCGTTCCAGTCGGGGCAACGCACCGACCTTGGCATGACCGCGCCACCCGATGGCCTCTGCCTCGATCGCATCGAGCTCAGTGATTGGGGCCATTCCGAGTGGCCCAACCAGTCGTGATTCAGTGCGAATCGCCTTACGCGCTTGCCTAAACTGCCGCGAAACACGCTGCCATTCGCTGCCTGAGCGGGTTCTTTTACAGCCCACCGAATTTGCTTGAGCCGTGCTACACACTCCCCGGACCAACGGGTCCGGAGGAGTGTCTTATGGGTCTGAGAAGCCGAATCGTGGGTCGTGGCAAACAGCTGGTGCAAAGGCCCGCCGTGATGCGCTGGGTGTCGGACGATCGCGTGATGAAGGCCGCCGAGGGCGTCCTGGACGCGCGGAGCCGCGTGAAGCTGGCCTGGCACATGCTGAAGAATGGCCATGCGCTGCCCGCGGTGGACCCGGCGCTGGATGACTCGCTGGGAGAGACCATCGACAGCGCTACACCCAATGGCTCGAGCCATTCTCACAACGGGGCGCGCAGTTACACGGGCAATTACACGGGCAATTACACCGGCAATTACACCGGCAATTACACCGGCAATTACACCGGCAGTGGCTCTGGCAATGGTTCCAGCAATGGCTCTGGACACCTTTCGAGTAATGGTACGGGCAACGGCTCGGTTGGCGTCGCAGGTGTCTCCGGCGGCGTCAGTCCGGTTCAAACACCGCGTCGTTTGAACGCAAACGGTAGCGCGAACGAGGCGGAGAACGGCATGGAAGCGGCGCTTCGCGAGCGCACCGGTTTGAGTAACGTCGGTGGCAGCGACGTGTTCGAGAAGTGTTATCAGTTCACCACTGCCGACAACGCCCGCAAGGCCGGCCTCTACCCCTTCTTCCGCCCGCTCGACTTCAACGACGGGCCCGAGGCGGTGATCGATGGGCGCCGGGTCCTGATGTTCGGCTCCAACAACTACCTCGGCTTGACCACCCACCCCAAGGTGCGGGAGGCCGCCAAGGCCGCCATCGATCGCTTTGGGACCAGCATGACCGGCTCGCGCTTGGTCAACGGGTCGATGAAATTGCACGCCGACTTCGAGGAAAAGTTGGCCGCATTCTTCGGCAAAGAGTCGGCGCTGGTCTTCACGACGGGTTACCAGGTCAACTTGGCCACCTGCGCGGCCATCTTGTCCAACAAAACCAGCGTCGCCGTGGTGGACCGCAACGTGCACGCCTCGCTGTATGACGGCGTGCGCCTGGGGCAATCCGCCGGCACTCGTCTCACCCGTTTCAAACATGCCGACCCAGACTCGCTCGACCGGGCGTTGTCGCGGGTGAACGCCGGCGAAGGCGCACTGGTCATCACCGACGGCGTCTTCAGCGCCGAGGGGGAGATCGCCAAGCTCGACAAGATCGTGCCCATCGTGAAGAAACACGGCGCGCGGCTGCTCGTGGACGACGCTCACGCGCTCGGCGTGATCGGCCCCGGCGGGCGCGGCACCGCCCATCACTTTGGCCTGTCGGATCAGGTCGACTTGATCGGGGGCACGTTCAGCAAATCCATGGCCAGCATCGGCGGCTGGCTCGTGGGTGAACGCAAGGTGCTCGAGTACATCCAGCACTTCGCGCCGTCCTTCATGTTCGCCGCCAGCGCCGCCCCACCCTGCGTCGCCGCCGCCATGGCCGCGTTTGATTGCATGCAGGAGGAACCGTGGCGCATGGAGCGGCTGCGGGAGAACTTCACCTACATGCGTGACGAGCTGACCAAAATGGGCTTCGAGCTCGGGCATACCGAGACCGCGGTCATCCCCATCTACATCCGCCAAGACCTGCGCACCCTGATGATGTGGCGCGAGCTTTTGGAAGAGCATGGTGTGTATACGAATCCGTTCATCTCGCCGGGCGTGCCGCCGAAGAGCGCCATGTTGCGGACCAGCTACATGGCCACCCACACGCGAGAGCATCTGGATCGTGGGCTAGAGGCCTTGCAGAAGGCCGGCAAGAAATACGGGGTCATCTAAGGTGTCGGTCGAGGTTCGAGAGCTCTCGCAGGGGGGCAAGCTCAAGGATTTCCTCGGCGTCGTGGACTACGTTTACCGGGACGATCCCAAGTATGTGCGACCGCTCGATCTGGAGGTCAAATCGCGGATCAGCCGCTCCAGCCCGTTCTTCGAGCACGCCGAGGCGGCCTTCTTCGTCGCCTATCGCAATGGTTGGTGTGTCGGCCGCATCAGCGCCCAAATCGATCACGAGCACCTGAAGCGCCACAAGGACGACGCCGGGTTCTTCGGGTTTTTTGATACCGCCGATGATCCCGAAGTGGCCCATGCCTTGATCGCCACCGCGCGGCGCTGGCTTGCCGATCGGGGCATGAAGCGCATTCGCGGGCCGTTTTCGCTCAACATCAACGACGAAACAGGCTGCTTGGTGGAGGGTTTCGACACCCCCCCCATGGTCATGATGCCCCACCATCGCAGCTATCAAGGCGGGCTGATCGAGGGCACCGGGCTCACCAAACACAAAGACCTGTTCGCTTGGCGTTACACCACGGGTGATGTGCCGCCGCGCGTCCAGAAGGCCCACGACGACATCGAGGCGCTCCCCGAAGTGTATTGCCGGCACGTCGACACGAAGGAAGTGGAGCGTGACACGCGTCTGGTGATGGACGTGTTCAACGACGCCTGGAGCGACAACTGG
>JANOIG010000299.1:0-1591 GCA_031407405.1 Deltaproteobacteria bacterium | reverse complement strand
TTGCTGCGGGGGAGCGCGCCGTCGGGTCGCGTGCGCATTCACCGGCAAACCGAGCGGGTGCGCGAGGGTGCAGACCCAGCGCCAAACCGCGTACGGGATCTACCGGAAGACTGTGGCTTCTACGGGTCAGCTGCACCCTGCTGCACCCGGCGCGGGTCTTCGCGCCCAGGGGACTTGGCTCGTGGCTAGGCCGACAGAACGATCCTCTTCGATGCGAGTGAAATCAGCTGCACAGGACAGCTCAGCCCCAACGGAGCGTCAGGCCGGCGTGACTAACCTCAACGGTTCAGTCCGCCGGATATGGGACCAGCACTCCTGTTGGCGGTGCATCTGTCGGGTGAGTCTCGGTGTCCACCTCGAACGGGCACACCTCATCGCCGTGGAACGCATCGGCTACCGAGATGGCAACCCTGTTCGTTGAGCCGCGCTGCTGGCCGCATAGAGAACCATTTGCTCGGTCCAGCCAGTCGGCACGCGGTGGCGGTTTCTTGCACCTGAACACAGGGCAAGGATAGACGGTATCCTCCACGCAAACAGGGGCGCAGTCGACGTGGCTGCGAGACTTCGGTTGAATGACTTTGCAGTTTGCTTCTGCCCAAGCACGGGCGGAGCGATCCTCCCGGTTTCTAGCCACGCCCGATTCCTTCCGCTTGCAATACTCCGCCAGGTCTTGCGGGCTTCGAGGTGTGTGACCCGGCGTTGCAGCAACCCGAGGCTGCACTTTTGGCTCACGTGCAGGCTCAGCGACGGTCCGCTCCTGTTCGGCCTCTTGCTCAGCGGCGTCTGCTTTCGCTCGTACGCGGTCGCCTTTGATGTATTCACGCCGGTCCCGGTGGGCGAGTGCCGCCTCGCTTCTGCGTCTTTAGGGCCTTCGCGCGCCTGTTGTCGTGCTTCCACGACTGGTTGTTTGGCTGCAAACTGTTCTGCGCATGAACACAGCAGCGCGATCGCGGCAGGATGCTGCACATAGTTTCTCAGCAACTTACCGGCGACCGCAACTGCCGTGAGCCAGTAGGCCATGCACCTCGCATGGTCGCGCAAGCCGGGCCGCAGTGACAAGGGGCTGGAGTCGGAGCGTCTGTTTTCGGCACTTTGGTGTGCGTCCCGGGCCGGGCGGGTTTACCCCGGAGCCCGTGGCCGCTCGCATCCTCCCGTGCGTTCAGCGCCAGCTGGCTATCTCGTGCGCCTCGGGGTCGACGAGCAGCGCCAGCTTGAGCTTGGTCGGGCTCCGCGGGGCGCTCTTCGAGAACGACCGGAGCGGGCCACCCCCGAGCGTGGCGGGTCGACGGCCAGGAGGCGGTTCCGAATCGTGCGCGAGGCCACGCCCTCACGAGCGGCCGCCTCGCGCGCGATTTCAGCCAACGGGCGCCGCCCCTGGCAGCATTGCGGCTGTGTAGTACTCGCGCGAAACCAGAGTGCGCGGTCAGGCCACGCTGGTCCGGCGCGTGGGGTAGCTCGCTCGAACGTGCGGTCCGGATCGCGCGCCATGGCATTGGCAAAATGTACGAGCGCCGTGTTCGCGCTTGCGGCATGTTGGGAAGCGAGTCCCAAACCTTGGTGCTCGGATTGTACGACTCGGCCGCCTGGAGCG
>JANOIG010000280.1:0-23692 GCA_031407405.1 Deltaproteobacteria bacterium | reverse complement strand
CCACAGCCGTGCTTGTTTCTCGCTGTCCGCCTCTGTCTAGCGGCGCTTCGCGCCGAGCTCTGGGTGCCAATGGCTACAGCTGAACGGGGTTGCTGCCTACGTGCGGCTCACTGCGTGGGGCGGGCGGCTTGCTACTGATTTAACGGAACGGGCGTGCTTCCGGTGCGCCGGCGTCGGGGTTTGCTTTGGCGGTGGCGCTTGGTATTGGCGCGGGGTCGCCGGTGTGGCGCGCTAGGGTGTTTGCTTCGGATGGATCGCCTAGCGGCGGGTCCGTTTCGGTGGGGTTGGCGGCTGACGGATCTGGCTCTCTCGATGGCGGTTTTCGGGCACCTAGGTTCTTGACGGTGTCTGGCAGCAATGCGGCCAAGAGGATGATCCCGAGCCCCACGAAGACCGCCAGCCATTTGGCAATCATGCCCCGCTGGTCGCCCTTGCCGCGGAGCTCGATGGTGCGAGACCCGTCGCTACCGGGGCCGTCTTCCCGCGAGGGACGCGAGGGCAGAAGGTTGGACTCACCGAACTCGGCTTCGCGAGCCATGCGAGCCGCGTCCAGGAAGCTCAGCCGCTGCACGTCGAGCTCGCGGCCCATCGCCTCCTTCACCCATTCCTTCACCTCGCTCGGGGAGCCCAGGAGATCTTCCGCCGCGGCCACCTTGCGCAGGTGAACCAACATCTCTTCGGCGCTCTGGTAACGCTTGGCGGGAGAGCGTTGCAGCGCCTTGAAACAGATGGCATCGAGGCTCTCTGGTGACCGCCCGTGACGACTTGCCGGCGGAATGGGGCGAGTCAGCACGTTTTCGAGCGTGCCCTCGATGTCATGGCCCTCGAAGAGCGACGCGCCGGTCAGCGCATTCCACAGCAGCACCCCGACCGAAAACAGATCCGACCGCCGGTCGCCAGGGCCGCCGCTGACCCGTTCTGGCGCCGTGAAGGCGGGCTTACCGCGACTGGTTTCCTCCGCGTCGCCCGTCAACTTGCGCACGTACGCCACACCGAAGTCGCTCAGCCGTGCAATGCCATCCAGCCCGACCATGACATTGTGTGGAGAGACGTCGTGGTGGATGACGCCGAGCCCGACGCCATCGTCGTCAGCCAGCGTGTGGGCGGCGTGCAAGCCTGCCAAGGTATCCAGGATGATCGAAACTGCGGCTGCAGTCGTGGCCCGGCTGCTCTGGGCCTTCAATAAATCGGCAAGGCTACAGCCCGTCACGTAGTCCATGACCAGATACGGCTGGCCCTCGTGAGAGCCGACGTCCACCACACTCACGATGTTGGGGTGATCGACCCGTGAGGCAATGCGGGCCTCTTTGAGCAGCATCTGCGTCGCTTCGTCGCTGCGGCTCAAATGCGAGCGCAGCACCTTGACGGCAAACAAGCGACGGAAACCGCCGTCACCGGTGATACGCGCCAGATATACGGTGCCCATGCCACCGCGGCCGAGCCGGGAGAGGACTTCGTAACGGCCCAGCTTGGGCCCACTGCCCATGCGCTGACTGGGTGGAGATGCGGAGCGTTGTTGCAGCCCGGGCAGGACCGACGTCGAGGAGGGTGGAGCATCCGTCGTCGTCGGGACTATGGGCGCCCGATCATTGGCGACGATGGATGCGGCCGGGGAAGACTCGACGACGCGAACCGAGGGCGGAGGAATGATGCCGGACTCGCCTTCGCGGGCGTCACCGTAGCCGACCCCTCCGGGCGCGTCGGTGTCGGCACTGACCAGCCCACGCGAGATCAACTGGTCAATTTGCCTCAGCACCTCGACGGCATCTCGCCCGCTGTCGTCGATGATCTCGAAAATGGCGCGGCGCCCGTCCACTAGTTGGACCACTGCCATTTGGTCGTCGTTCAGCGTCGCCGAGGCCGCGGAGAAATTCTGCAGGTCGAGCACCAGCACCGTGCCCAGGGGCGGCAGCTTCTCGACCAGCGCTTTCCATTCGATGCTGCGCTGACTTCGACGGCGCAACAGAGCCCGCACGGGCTGGGTGATCACCCGCGAGCGATTGACGGGAACCGACTTGATTTCGAACGACCCATCAGTAAGGCCAAGCAGCCGAAACACAGCCGCTTCCCCCTGGAACGATCCGATCTTGGCATCCAGCAACTGGCCATCTTGAAACCAGACCGTGGCCGAGCCGAAGTCGGTCTTCAGGCGCAACTCGCCCGTGTTGTTGTTCGACTGCATCGTCTCGAGCAGGTCTGAGAGAGAGACGAGCGAAAGGCGGCCGGAAAATGCTGAAGGGCCCGGCACTATGCGATTCCGGTCCCGGCGCCGTTCACACGCCTGCCTGGGCCGAATACCGAAGCGTCACCCGCCAATGCCGGTCTGAGAATCGGAAACGCCCATCCCGATGCCGCTCGATGCCGTACGGTGCTGCCCCCCCCACCCTCATCGGCAAAAGCCGGCGACGACAATTGTTCGAGTGGGACAGACATTTTCGGACGATACTCATGCCCGAAAAAGTCGGATCCGCCAAGCACCGGCTCGGCACGCTAGGATAGGCCAACCGGCCGCCCCGGCTGTGCTGGATGGTGCTCAGCTACGGACGTCGCCGCATTCGGCTGGCACAGCAATGGGAGGAGCGCCGATCGGCATTTTGATGGGTTGAGGGCGGCCGTTCAAGTGGCGTAGTGCTACGCACACTGGCGCAACAGCGCAAAGGGACACACATCTGCGAAGCAGATAGTCTGCCGCAGCATTTTGAAAGAGATGAGCGTATTCTCGTGCGCTGAAGCTTTCTCCCCGCCCCACTGATGACCAGCAGCAAACATTCAAGCCGCCAGCCCGAAGACGGATCCGACACCCTCGAACGTCGCCTGGACATCGTCGTGACCCAGGGCACGCCGAGCCCGAGCGGCGCGTTCTTGCTGGTGGTGGCTGGCGAGAACGCGGGTAAGTTATTCCCATTGAACAAGCCCGAGCTCACGATTGGGCGTTCACCGAATGCGGACATCCGGATCAACGAGAAGGCCGTCTCCCACAACCACGCCCGGCTGCTCATGGACAGCGGCGCCTGCACGCTGCGGGACCTGGACTCGACCAACGGTACCTTCGTCAACAATGAGCTAATCGCAGGCTCGGTTCGTCTGCAAGGCGGTGATGCTGTCGGGATCGGATCGACGACGTTCACCTATCTGGCGGGGGCCGAAGCGACGAGCGATCAGACGATACAGCTGGCTCATGCCGGGCAACGCCGTCCAGACCCGGGCCCAGCGGGCAGCAACTTCATCGATGCCATGCGGCTACAGCCCTCGATGCCGCCCGCCTACCCCCAGGTGCGCGCCGTTCCACTCGCCCGGCACGCCGACGATGAGAGCATTTCGCTCACTGACGTGCTGCGAAAGGTGCATGCCTATTGGGTCTACACCAAACGCTACGGTTGGTTGGTGCTGACTTGCACCTGCTTCGGTATTGGCGCAGGCATTCTGCAGACACGCATGAGCCCACCGCCAGGGTCGGCGTGGTTCGAGATGACGCTCAACTCCCAGGCCAATGCCAATCCCATGAATCGCGATGGCGAAGGCGTTCAGTTTTTCGCCTCGCCCGAAAGCGCGTTTCGCTCGTTGCCGCTGATCAAGAAGACGATGCAGGAGCTCGGCGTGCCCAACCTGAGTGACACTGCCGCGTCGTACATTCAGTCCGAGCTCAGCTTCGAGAGGCAAGGCTACCAGTCACAGCTCTGGCGCGGCGAATATCGAGACGCGTCGGGCGCCCGCGCGGGCGAGTTCTTGAGGAAGCACCTCGACATCTATCTCGAAACCGAGATCGATAAGACGCTGAAGGTCATCCGTGCCAGCACCGAGTTTTTGGAGAACCAGCTGGCGGACGCCAAGAAAGAGCTAAAAGTAGCCGAGGCCAGGCTGCTTCAGTTCAAGGATGAGCACCCGGAAGCCATTCCCAAAGATGCCATCCTGCCCAATCCGCTCAAAACTACCATCGCCGAGGCGACCTCAGTTGCGGGGCAACTCGCGCAGATCAACGCTGAGATCGCCACCGTAAAGGCGCAGTTGTCACGCGGCACATCGCTCGCGCGCGGGCAGCTCGAGAAGTCGAAGCGATTCGAAGATCAGGTGTTGGCCGTGCGCGGCAAGATTGCGGAGGCCAAAGCTCGAGGGCTCACCGATCAGCACCCGGATATCGTGGTGCTCCGGCGCGAGGAGGCGAACCTCCTGGTCGTTGCCGAGCAGACCGCTCAGGCGGAAGCTTCCGAGACGGAGAAGCTGCTAGACACCGAGACATTGGCGCTCAATGACAAGCTGAAGACCTTGCAAACACAGCAAGCTCGGCTACAGGCCGCCCTCGGCCTGGCCAACAAGAAGGTGGACGACGCGCGCATCGAAAGCTTGCCTGAGCTTCAAGCGCGTTATCACGAGCTGAGTCGTGATTACGAGGGCAAGAAGAAGAAGCACGAGACCCTGTTCGCGGACCTGCAAGCGAAAAACTTACAGCTCGAAATGGAGCGGGCCTCCGGCGAGGCTCGCTACGACATCATCACACCGCCAACTCCAGAAGAGCCGTCCGTAACGGGCGCGATGGTCAAGCGCGCCGGGCTCGGCGGCGGCGTGGGCTTGGTCTTGGCGCTGTTTGCCGCTGCGGTTCTCGAGCTGCGCCAGCGCATCATCGCCCGCCGGCGCTGGTAGTAGAGCCTGTCCCATTAGGCGGCTGCGCGGCGCGATGCGTCGGTTGGGGGTGCTCGCAATCCGCCTGGATTGCTGCGGGCGCCGCCCTAGCCTCGCGGCGCTCGCTCGCCTACTGGGACAGGCTCTAAGCTGGCTCTAGGCGAGCCACCACGTCACGCAAGCTTTCTTGCCACGCCACGAGCTCTCCGACGCGGGCCTGTGTGGCTGAGAGATCGAGAACGCTGTAGCTGGGTCGCAGCGCGGGGCTCGGGAACTCGGCCGACGTGCAGGGCTCGATAGCGCACCCGAGCCCCGCATCCGCGACCGCCCCCCGTGCGAAATCATACCAAGAGCACTGGCCCGCGTCGCTGACATGAAAAGTGCCGAGCGCCCCTCCAGACAAGAGCTCGAGTGACACACGCGCGATCTGCTCGGCGCTGCTCGGCCTGCCCAGTTGGTCGTTGACGACTCGGAGCGATGGGCGTTGCCGCGCCAGACCCACGATGGTGCGGACGAAATTCTTACCCCATGGCGCGTAGATCCAACTCGTGCGGATCAGCAGGTAGGCCGCGCCAGATTGCTCGAGCAGAGCTTCGCCCACGGCCTTGCTGCGACCATACGCATTCAGCGGAGCGCGAGGAGTATCCACCGCGTAGGGCGCGCTGGCCGAGCCCGAAAATACGTAGTCCGTGCTGTAGTGCACGAGCAACGCGCCAATCGCCTTGCAGCGCGCGGCGAGCTCACCCACCCCGAGACCATTGACCCTCGTAGCGTCCTCTTCGCACGCCTCCGCGCGATCGACATTGGTCCAACCGGCACAATTGATGACCGTGCCCACGCCCTCCGGCACACCCGAGCTGAGCGAATCAAAACGTGCCAGGTCGACGTTGGAGCGCTCCGCCAGCTGATGCCGAACACCCAGACGCGCGAGCTCCAAGCGGACAGCGCGGCCCAGCATGCCGGACGCACCGAGGACGAGGAATGGCTCGCGCAGCATGCCAAGACTCAGGGCGTGTGGCGTGGCAGGCGCTCGCGCGGCACATCGGCCAGAGGCAGCCCCGCGATGTCCTTTTTCGACAAGGTGGGTTGGGACACCGGCCAAGCGATGCCGAGAGCTGGGTCGTCGTAGGCAATGGTCAGCTCCACCTCGGGCCGGTAGCTCACCGTGCACTTGTACGCAAAGATAGCTTCCTCGCTCGTGACACAAAAGCCGTGCGCGTAGCCCGCGGGGACATACAGCTGCCGTTTGTTGGCTTCTGACAGCATCGTACCAAACCAACGCCCGAAAGTCGGCGAGCCAACTCTCACGTCTACGGCTACGTCGAACACCTCGCCCGTCACGACATACACGAGCTTGCCTTGGCCGTGCGGATGCTGCAGGTGCAAGCCGCGCAGCGTACCCCGCCGCGATTTGCTCAGGTTATCCTGAACAAAATCCACCCTGAGACCCTGCGCCTGATACCGATCCGACGACCAGGTTTCCAAGAAGTACCCCCGCTCATCTCCAAAGACCTTGGGCTCGATGAGCAGGACACCCGGAAGATCCGTCTCGCTGATCTGCATTGTCGGGTTCTATCAGCCCTCTTTGACCAGATTCAAAAGGTATTGGCCATAAGCCGTTTTGCCTAGAGCGGAACCGAGCGCCCCGAGCTGGGAGGCCGAGATCCAGCCCCGCCGAAATGCCACTTCTTCGGGGCTTGCCACCTGCAACCCTTGGCGCGCTTCGATGGTCTGAATGAAATTGGCGGCCTGCAGGAGGGCCTCATGGGTCCCCGTATCGAGCCAGGCCACCCCACGCCCGAAGATCTCCACCTTCAGCCGCTGCTTTTCGAGATACAGGCGATTGAGGTCGGATATCTCGAGCTCCCCACGTGGCGATGGCTTCAGGCTGCCCGCCAGCTCCACCACGTCCGCGTCGTACATGTAAAGGCCGGTCAATGCGTAGTTGGAGCGCGGGCGCGCGGGCTTCTCCTCGATGCTGATGGCCAAACCCGCGCTGTTGAATTCGACCACTCCGTAGGCCTGCGGGTTCTCGACCCGGTAGGCGAACACCGTCGCGCCCTGGTTTTGGGCCGCCGCCTGCTGCAAAAGCCCGGAGAGCCCGTGCCCGTAGAACAGGTTATCCCCGAGCACGAGCGCGCAGGGCTGGCCCGCAATGAACCGCTCGCCAATGATGAACGCCTGCGCCAGCCCGTCCGGGCTCGGTTGGACCGCGTAGCTGATATCCAGCCCCCAACGCGAGCCGTCGCTCAAGAGCCGCTGGAACTGCGGCTGATCCTCCGGCGTCGTGATCACGAGAAACTGCCGAATACCCGCCAACATGAGCGTGGTGAGCGGGTAATAGATCATCGGCTTGTCGTAAATCGGCATGAGCTGCTTGCTCACCGCCATGGTGAGCGGGTGCAACCGCGTACCGGAGCCCCCGGCCAGGATGATGCCTTTTTTGACCATTTGATCCTCGATGCTCCCGTTCACGTTCGATGCGGCGCGGCTTCACGCCCCGGAACGATCTGCGTAGTTTTGCTCCATCCACTTCCGATACTCGCCGGAGCGAACTTGTTTCACCCACGCGGCGCTCTCGATATACCAGCGCACCGTCTTGTCGAGACCGGTCACGAACGTCTCGCGAGGCGACCAACCCAGCTCGCGTGTCATTTTTGTGGCATCGATGGCGTAACGCAGATCGTGGCCGGGCCGATCCTGCACGTAGCTGATGAGGCCGAGGATTTCGCCCTCGTCGCCCCCTGTGTGCTCGGCCACCGCCGCGCACAGGCGCTTGACCACATCGATGTTCTTGACCTCATTGTGCCCACCGATGTTGTACGTCTCGCCATCTTCACCGGCCTCGATGACCCGCCAAATGGCTTCGCAATGGTCGGTGACGTAGAGCCAATCGCGAATATTTTCCCCCTTGCCGTAGACCGGCAAGGGTTTCCGCTCGAGGCAGTTCAAGATCATGAGCGGAATGAGCTTCTACGGAAACTGGTAGGGACCGTAGTTGTTCGAGCAATTGGTGATCCGAGTGCGCATGCCGTACGTGCGGCAGTAGGCCCGTACCAAATGGTCGCTCGCCGCTTTGCTGGCGGAGTAGGGGCTCGAGGGGTCGTACCGCGTTTCCTCGGTGAAAAGCCCTTCTTTACCGAGCGAGCCGTAGACCTCGTCGGTGCTGACGTGGTGAAAAAGGCCCGGGCGACCTTTCCAGTGTTGGCGACAAGCTTCGAGCAACTGAAACGTGCCTTCGATGTTGGTGCGGACAAACTCGCCCGGCCCGAGAATGCTGCGGTCGACGTGACTCTCCGCCGCGAAGTGGACCACCAGATCCGGTTGGTGGCGCGCAAACAGCCCAGCGACCTGAGCAGCGTCGGCAATATCCACGTGCTCGAGACAATAGTTAGGGGCGGCTGCGACATCAGTTAGGCTGAGCAGATTGGCCGCATACGTTAGCTTGTCCACGTTCACAAACTCGTGATCGGGATAGCGGGGGACAAACAGCTTGAGAAAATTCGAACCGATGAAGCCGGCCCCTCCTGTGACGAATATCTTCATGCGAGGACCCTTCATTGTGCCGGCAAGTAAGCGCGCACGGCTTGCTCGAGATCTCGATACGACTGGATTCGGCCCAGCGCTTCCGCCGGCAAGCGCACCCGCAGAGCCTGCTCCACCTCCATCATCAGCTTGAGGTGGCCGAGCGAATCCCAACGCGGCACGCTGCCGACCGCACACTTCGACACGTCCACGTGCGGCGCGAGCCCGAAGGCCGCGCGAAAGGTCTGCGCCAGCTTTTCCCCCACCCGATCATTGCGAGGGGAGGCCGCGGGCGATTCGGTGGGGCTCGCGGCATTGACGCCGATCGACGCCGCAGAGCTTGACGGCAACCGTAGGAATTCGATCGGACCCCGGATTTTGGGGGCGTCGAGCCGCGAGAACCAGCCGCTCTCGAGCCGATCAGGGCCGGGTTCTGCACCGAGCTGCCGAGCGACTGCTGCGAGCAGTGGCCCGCTCAGCGGCCCTCGAACCGCAGCGTCGGTGCAGAGCACGATGCTGCGCAGCTGTGTCCCTTCACACTGATCGGCCAATTGCCGTGCGGCGCCGAGCAGGGCACCCAGCGACGCCGCAGCACCCAGCGCACCGTTCGCAAACGAAACGCCAGCCGCCGGGGCCGAGGTGAGGACGCACAAACAGCCGGTCTGAGTGGCCAGCATCCCGGGCAGGAGGCCCAGAGCTAGCCCCAAGAAAGCGCTCGCGCCCAACTGAAGGTCGCGCATGAAATGCTGGGCTTCAAAGGCGTCCGACGTGGACGGCGCCGAAGCGGACAGCACGACATGCAGCAGCGCGGTGACCTGCCCGAGGCGCTCTCGAGCCTCGAGCGCCGCCGAGTGTACAGCATGAGCATCGGAAAGATCGGTGAGGATACTCTGGTGTTGTAGTCGGGCGTGGCCCGGCAACTGCGCGAGCACGGCAGCCGCCTCGGGCTTGGCGTGCAGCACGCACAGGCGGTAGCCAGCGCCGGCCAAAGCGGCGGCCGCAGCTTGCGCTTCAGGCGTATCGAAACCGGTCACGACCGCGGCTGCGGCGGGCCTCGGCCCACTCCTCACCCCATTCGTCACTTCAGCCACGGCCTATCACTCCAGGACCTAGATGCGGGCCCAACATCTCGATGCTGGCAGAGCCCCGCACGCACACCCGCGATTCCCGAAAGACCAGCAAGCTGAGCTGCACCGGCCGTGGCCCCCCACCCAGGTCGGTGACCTTGGCTGAGAACGTGGCGCTAGGACCGAGGCGCTCCGGCGACACATATTCGAGGGACAAGCTGCGAACACGAAACGGTGTCGCACGGAACAACGCCGAAAACAAAGCTCCAAACGGCAGAGCCAGCGCCAGCTCGGACGGGGTGTCGGAAACGCCCCCTGCGCCGAGCTCGACTTCGCTCAGTGCATAACGGCCAGCAGCCATGGGCTCCGAATCCGCACCCGGCGCGTGCTCTGTCATGCATCCACCGTGAAATATTCGGGCACGCGCACCGCGTTCGAGAGCGGCAGCTCAAACCGCCCACCTCCGAGCGCGGTAAAGCCGTGGCGCGCGTAGACGTCCCTCACGGGCGTGTTGCGCTCAGTCTCGATGATCTCCGCGCTCAGCACTGAAGCACCGAGCGCTCGAGCGCGCTGACACGCCCACCCGAGGGCCGCAGTCTCCAGGGTGCGGCCCAAAATGCGGCAGCTCAAGAGAAAGGAGTCGACGTGCAATCGTTCGCCGGACTGGGATTCCAGAATCATGACGCCCATCAACTCGTACGCCGAGTACCGGTCCTTGGCTCCAATGGCGTAGACCTCTGCCTTGCGCTGGCGCAGCGCCTCGATGGCGCTCGCGTCGTGCCGGCGGGTGGTGGCGTTGAACTGGTTGGTCTTGACCAACAGCTGCAAGATCCTGCTCTGATTGTCGGTGCCGAGCGGCTCGAACCGCACATGCATGTCCAGGTCTCGGTAGAAATCGTCGATGTTGGAGAACTTGCGCTTTGAGGCGTTCACGACGGAGCGAGCCTTGTACTGCTCGGTGCGTTTGAGGTCCGACGCCGTCAAACCCAGACATTCGAGGTACGGAGAGGCCAACAGCCAGCTCGAGAACTCGGCCGGGTCGAGCGGCAGCTCCGGGACCACGACCTCAGGCAAATTGCGTCGGACCTTTTCTCGTTCTACCGGGTTGTCGTCGATGAACATGCACGAAGCACGACCGAGGCTGAGCTCCTCGAGCATTTCGTCGAGCCCTGCTGATTTCTCCTGCCAACTGATGCGGTGAGCCACCACGTCTTCAGGACGCAGGATCATCTCCGGATGGCTCGACATCATGTCCAGCGCCAGGTCTGGGTCATTTTTGCTCGCCACCGCCAGCGCAATACCGCGCCGGGAGAGCGAGCGCAGCGTACGCTGAAACTCCTGAAAGGCGCTGCCCGGATACGCCCCGCCGAGCTTCAAGCCCTCACGGCCATCTTCCCCCAACACCCCGCCCCACAACGTGTTGTCGAGATCGAGAACTATGACACGCGTGGTGTGACCCGAAAGCGCCAACAGGAAGCCGAGCGTGCGACGCGCGAGCGCTTGACTAAACTCGTTGCTAAATGGGACGCGACCGAGGTGCCAATATTTGCCGGGGTCGGTGCGCGAGCGGCCCACATCCGCGATCAGGTCATCCACATCCAGGACATGGGTATCGGCCATGCCGGCGACCGCGCCATCCAGCATGCGATTGGCGTCGTTCAACAGCGCCTTCAGCCCGCGTTCACTCTGCGCATCGGCCTGCCCGAGAGCCGAGCGCCGAAACTGCCCGAGGCGCAGCACGACGAGCGGCCCCGAAAGCCGTTCGCGCGCCATGCCGATCATCTGCAGCCACGGAGCCACTCGCTCTTCGAGCATCTGCTGCCGCGCGTCGCCCTGCAGCGCCAGTGGATCGGCATGATACTCACCCAACACGTGCTCCGCCGATTCGACGATCAACGTCGCCGTCGGCGCAGCTTTTGCCAGCCCTGACGTGGGATCGAGCAGTTGCTGCAGCGCCTGCCCGTACTCCGGCACAAACAGCTGTAGAGACAGCTGATGGGCCTCACACGTTTCGCGGAAGCTCATGGCCAGGTAATCGAGATTGGACGAGCCGAGCAGAGCCAGCCGGCCCAAGTCAAAGCGCGCAGGAGCGGGTGCCGCTACCGCAGTGGCCGCCGGAGGTTCTGCATCGAGGCCGATACCGTTCACCGCATCGAAACCCGCCGGCTCAGCGCCACCCGCTCGATCTGCCGCGCCAGCGTCGACCGCAGGCTCGAGCTCGAACGCGTCGGCGGCGTGAGTGCCAGCGCCGTTACACCCCAAAGCAGCGCCATTAGGCCGAGCCACAAACAGCACCTGTGCAGGATTGCCCATGGCGGTGGCCCCCGCGGGAATGTCCTGCAGGACCACGGCATTTGCTCCGAGCTTGGCGCCGCGCCCGACGACCACGGGGCCGAGAATGGACGCGCCGCAGCCGATGTCGGCACCGTCTTCGATGATGGGCAGATCGTCGTCGCGCCAGGTCTGCGCGACTCCGATGGTCGTGTTCTGACGAATGTGCACGTCATTACCGATGGCGCGCGCTCCGATGATCATGCCACCGTGATGCCAGAGCCGTACACGACGGCCGAGCTTGGTCGTGTACGGCAAAGTGATGCCACCGAAAATTTCGATACCCTTCTCGAGGGCGTCGTAGGCCAACGTGCAGGGCGCCCGCAGCACCGGATTTTTCACATCCATGCGCCAGTTACCAAAGCGATTGTTGGCCACGGCCCAAAAGCCCTGCTCGAAAAGACCCTTCTCGTGGGTGACGAAATCCTCCCTGAGTAATTCCCAAAAACTCAATTCCGGCGGATTTTCGTTCCTGCGACCCCGCTCGCGGACGGGCGGTACCCCCATCCTCTCTTCCGCGACTTGGTAAGCTGTTTTCTTCGTGCCTTCGGCGCCGTTGCCCATTTTTTACTACCCGTTCAGGAAGTTAAAGCGGACGAAATCTGACAGCAAGTGCGGCGGATCGTCATCTGCCTTGCCCTGCAGTCGGCGACGCGCGCGCCATGACACGAAGCCCAGCGTCCACGCGACGTCAGCCAGGCGTTTCTTCACTGGACCATAGTTCTTCATGAAGTAGTGCCGTCGGGATTCGAACCAGTAACGAGGCAGCCGCTGGGGGGCTGCGCGCGTGTCAGTCACCCCGGTCGACTGCCCCTCGAGGTGCACGACCCGACTTGCCGGAACATACCACGAGCGATAACCCAACCGACGAGCGCGCAGACACAGATCGGTCTCCTCATAGTAGAGGAAAAAAGTATCGTCAAATAATCCCGCGTTTTCAAATACTTGCCTGCGCACCATCAAGCTGGCGCCAGAGAGCCAGTCAGTGGGCCCGGCGTGGTCCGACGGAGGAGGCGCGATCTCGCAGCCCTGGAACACCTGTTTTAGGAAACCCAGGCGGGACCCCTGGATCAGCTCACTGCGCACACCTGGAAAGCGGAAGGCGGAGCGGTTGATACTGCCGTCGGGCTGCTCTTGCTGCGAGCCCGCGAGCCCCACGTCAGGCCGTGGCTGCATGAAGCTCAATAACTCACGCACCGCACCAGGGCGCACATAAGCGTCGGGATTGAGCAAGTAGAAATAATCAGGCGGGTCAGCTCCGGCCATGGCGGCAAGGATGGCCTGATTGTTCGCGTAGCCGTAACCGCCATTCTTCTCGAGGCGCATCAACGTCACCCAACGACCAAATCCGCGCTCTTCTATGGCTGTGGCGATCTTGTCGTCCGAACCATCTCCTGAGGCGTCCGTGATGATCACGCGGCAACCACCGATGGCGGCCAGCTCCGGCTCCAGCGATACCAGACCGTCCACCACCAGGTCGGGCCTCTTGTGGTTCACGATCACCGCCAAGACTTTCATCGCCCGCCAGCCTAGCACCAAACGCGCCAGAACGCGTGTTGGACTCGGGTGCGACCCGTGGCAGAGTGCGACGTCCGGGTAGCCACCATGTTCACCACAGAACACCTGTCACGACTTCGTGCAACGAGCGGACCGCACCTGCGCTTCGTCGCGCTGCTGGTCGCGGCTTTCGCCCTGACTTTGGTGCTGAGCGCGCAGTTTCTGCGGGCCTGGACCGCTCAGACCAACCACCGCGTCCAGGCCGTAGCTGCCCTCAGCCCCAAGACGCGCGTGGTGGTCGCGGGGTCGTCGCACGTGTTCGCGACGCTCAATCCAGCGCTCATGCGCTGGCCCAGCATGAACCTTGCGGCACCGGTGTGCAGTTACGTGTGCGTGGAAGGCATCGTACGGGGCAACTTGGACAAAGTGCCCGGGCTGTCGGCGCTGGTCATCGAATACGGCGTCGTACCCGCGCTGTACGACACGCTGCGCGCGTACAAGGGTGACTACCGGCAGCTCTTGGAGCTCGATCCGGACATCGCATCCATGCACATCAGCGCCTGGCAGAAGTATGAGCTGTGGCGCGACCGTACGCTCGAGCGCTCCTTCTTCGGCCCGCTACTGCGCTATGGCAAGCTCACTCCCGAAGAAATGCTCAACCGAATGCGCGGGGAACGTCCCGTGGAGGATTCGGTGGTCGGGCCCGGCTACGCCAATGGTGAAGAGACCATGCCAGCGGACGACGATGGGCCGACGCGAGTCGCCCGGCATGTGCGTGAAGCGGCGGGTTTGAGCGAGCTCGGACGCAATGAGGCGGCGCTGCGGCGGCTGATCGAGCTTGGCGTATCCAAGAATCTGAAGCTCGTGCTCATGCGCTTCCCACACCACCCGGGCTACTGGGCCGCGCTGCCCCCCGAGTGGAAACGCGGCCTCGATGATCTGCTCGAGCGCCTCGAGCGCGACTTCCCGGGCGCTTTCAGCTTCTGGGACTTTGGCACCGTCGAGGAGCTGTCGGAGGCCGACTACCGCAACGGCGATCACATCAACCACGGTGCCGTAGCGCGTGTCACCGCGCTGTTTGAACAGCGGCTCGGGGCCTTGTTGGGTGCAGGGCCTGAGCCTCTGCCGCCCTCGATGACGGAGAAGGCGGCGCATGAGCCAAGCGACTGAAACGGCGAGCCCACCGCCAGCGAAAGAATCGAATTGCGATCGGCACGCTCGCTTCCCGAGCGCAGTGGTCACAGGGGCAAGCAGTGGTATCGGCAGAGCGCTGGCCGTGGCTCTAGCTGCGCGCAGCGACTATGTGGCGCTGGTAGGTCGCGACGCTGTACGGCTCGCCGCGGTCAGCCGCGACGTGCAGAGCTGCGGCGCCCGAGCCGAGTGTTTCGTCACGGACTTCGAGCTGCGAGAATCACCCGTGCGGCTCGCTCGAGAGCTACAGTCTAGCTTGCCCGCCCTATCGGTCCTGGTGCACGCCGCCGGCCATTTCGTATCTGGTCCACTCGAGACGACTTCGGCGGACGACTTCGACCGAGCCATCGACGTCAACTTGCGGGCGCCGTACCTGCTGACGCGCGAGCTGTCCGGCGCGCTCTCTGCCGGCCGCGGAGATGTGGTGTTCATCAACTCGAGCGTCGTGGGCCAGCGCCGGGCGGGTGTGGCCGCGTATGCCGCTAGCAAACAAGGCCTATTGGCCTTGGCCGACAGTCTGCGACAGGAAATCAATCCGTCGGGTGTGCGCGTGTTGAGCGTGTTTCTCGGCGCGACGGCCACGCCCATGCAAGAGCAGATCTACTCGCGGGATGGCCGCGCATACCAACCTGAAGCGCTGCTGCAACCCGCCGATGTGGCGCGCATCGTGATGGACGTGATCGGGATGCCCCGCGGCGCCGAGGTCACCGACCTGCACCTGCGCCCCGCCGCCGCACACCGTTAGTGCCGCATGCCCTAAACCGTGCCGGGGTTCGCCGCGTCCCCCGCTGGTGAGCGGCGCGTCCCCTCGAGTCACAAGATTGGGAAGGTGCCCCCCCCATCCGGCACGAGCCCCCAAGGGGGGCGCTTGAAAGCGTTTGCCGACTAACGCGCCGCCGTGGGCGCCGAGCTACCCGAAAGGGTTGTTGGCGGCTTGTTTGCACGCTGCGGCGTGGTGCCCGCCACACTCGGTGATGGAGAGGTCGTGCTCGGCCTAGGGCACCACCCCGCAGCGGGCCTCAACAACTTGGGGGAAAAGCGCTCGCGCGGAGCGGCACCCGGTAAGCGCTGCGCGTTCCGGTCAGACCTAGGCGGGCACCGTGCTTGTCACTCGGCGTCTGGGCGGCGGAGGGCAGTCGAGGCGCGCCACAGTGACTGCCCCGCGTCCCGACAAGCCATTTTCAGTCGCACGCTGCGCTACGCCGCACTGCCGGGGCGACCCGCCTCTGGCTCGGGCGACAGGCGGGGCCGTTGCTGCAGCGCTCCGCGCCGTCGCTACGCCGCCAGACGCCTGGCGCCGAGCACCGCGCCTGCCCTAGACCCTTGCGAGTAGTCAGGCGCTCTCTGGCGCGGCTCCGGAATGACCTCATCCTTGCACAAACGGTGGCGCCCTTTCGTCGACCCTGTCGCCAACGCCGCATATGATGCTCCCTCCCCCTGAGGCCGCAACGCGGGCGATTGGGGGGAGGCCACCGCCCGCAGCGCGTAGCGCGAGGACGGATGGGGCGGGGGCATCCACTCACGAGCACGCCCCAAAATGGCGGAAGTGCCTGTATGAATGTGGCAGCGAACGAGAGCTGAGAATCAGCCCAGCGAACGGCGGCGCGCCAAGAGCCCGACAGCCAACGCGGCCAGCGCCCAACCGGCGCCCACCGACCCTTGGCCCGTCACGCGACAGCCGCAACCCGGCTTGTCCTGCATGTGCGCGGGCGGAGGCAACGGCGACGATTTTTCCGCGGGCGGCTTTGAGCCGCCTGCCCAGAATGCATCATCGTCCGGTGTGAGCTCGGGTTTTTCCTCGGCCTTAGCCTTGGCGGCCGCGGCCTCGTCCTTCTTCGGCTTCGGCTTGTCATCGAACACGACACTGCGCCGATCCACGATCTGGTTCTCTCCCTCCAAGGTGAGCTTGGCCTCGCCACTCATGTCCTTGCCGGTGCGGGCGTCGCTGACCTTCACCTCGTACACCCCCGCCTCGTAACCGCGGTCTCGCGTGACTTGGAAGCTGAAACGGGTCCGTTTGGCGGTCTTGCCCGTCCCGGGATCGAGAAACCCGATGTCCATGCTTTCCAAGATGGGTTGCTGGTGCTCGAGCGGAACTTGCCGAATGACAGGCTCCTTTTTACCGTCGACCAAGGCACGCTCGAAGTAGGTGTAGGGCGTAAAGGTCACGCGCACGGGCACATGGGGCATGTCGGGGGCGCGGTCCAGATGGACCTCGAAGGCCACCTTCCACGAGTTGGCCTGCTCCTGGATTTTTGTTTTTTTCCACACCACCCTGGCGGCCGCCGCGGACTCGGCAAACAGGGCAATGGCCAGCCCGAGCGCCAGCGCGCTCCGGCGGCTGAAGACCCGAACGTTACTTACACTGTGAGCATTCGACATACATGGACCTCGCGGGGGGGCGCGCACGCTAACACTCGAGACCGGCCAACAACAAAGGCGTTTTCTCTCCGGGCTCTCGCGCTCGCCCGGCGGGAGTCAGCCTAACGGCCAGGCTCCTGTGCGCCCGAAATCTGCTATCAATTCCGCCATTCGAGCACCGAGGCGGTGCCTGAGGAAGCGCAGGAAGGCGGGCGAACGTGGCGGCAAGCAAGAAGGTGGTCATTACGGGCGGGGGTGGTTTCATCGGGTCGCATACCGCCATCGAGCTACACGCGGCGGGTTACCTGCCGGTGGTCATCGACAATTTCGGCGCCTCGGACCGACGCATCATCGAGCGCGCACAGCAGCTCGCCGGCGGGCGGTTTGCCGTGCACGAGCTCGACTGCCGGGACCGAGTGGGTTTGAAACGTGTCTTGTCGAGCGAGGGTGAGTGCTTTGGCGTCATCCACTTCGCGGCTCACAAGGCGGTCGGGGCGTCAGCCAAACAAGCGCTCGCTTACTACGACAACAACCTGGGTTCCCTCATTTCACTGCTCAGCGTGATGGGGGAGGTAGGGCTAAAGAACTTGGTCTTCTCTTCATCCGCCACGGTGTACGGCGAAGCGGATGACCTGCCCGTGACCGAGCAAAGCCCAACGAAGCCTGCCGAATCCGTGTACGGCAGGACCAAGCAGGTATGCGAGCTGATCATCGCCGACACCGCCGCCTCAGAGACCCCCATCAAGGCGGTCACGCTCCGTTACTTCAACCCGGTGGGGGCACACCCGAGCGGGCGCATCGGTGAGCTGCCGATTGGCAGACCAGAAAACCTGGTTCCATTCATCACACAAACCGCGATTGGGCTGCGCGACGAGCTCACCGTTTTCGGCGGTGATTACCCCACCGTGGATGGCACATGCACGCGCGACTACATTCACGTCGTCGACCTGGCCAAGGCCCACGTGGCAGCGCTGAACTGGCTGGAACGGCAGCCCGGAAGCTCGTTCAACGAAATCTTCAACATCGGCACGGGGGCTGCAACCTCTGTGCTCGAGGCCATCACCGCTTTCGAAACGGCTGCACAGACCAAGCTCAGATACCGAGTGGGCCCGCGCCGGCCGGGGGACGTCATCGAGAGCTACGCCAATGTGGACAAGGCGCGTCGCGTCTTGGGATGGCAAGCCCATTTGACGATCCTGGAAGGGATGCGAGACGCCTGGAAATGGCAAGTCGCCTTGAAGGACGAGCCACTCTGAGCGGTGTCCGCGCTGGGTAGACGAGGGTAAGAGCTGTCATGGGCGAGTCAGGCACGTCGGTTCGAGACGAGCTCCCGCGGGCGACAGAGCTGGCGCACGCGTTTGAGAGCGAAGTCGGTGCCCCTCCAGAGGGCGTTTGGGGCGCTCCGGGCCGGGTCAACCTGATTGGGGAGCACACCGACTACAATGAAGGCTTCGCCCTGCCGCTCGGCATCGAGCAGCGGGCGCTGGTCGCGGTTCGGCGCCGGCAGGACGACGAGCTGCGGCTTTGGTCACGCCAAGCGGGGCGCCAACGCTTGAAGCTTTCGGAGCTCGCTCCGGGCAAAATCTCCGGTTGGGCCGCGTATGTGGGCGGCGCCGCTTGGGCGGCCGTCAAGGACGGCGCTCGAGCAACGGGTCTCGATTTGCTCCTCGACAGCGACGTACCCATGGGCGCCGGGCTGTCGTCGAGCGCCGCGGTCGAGTGCGCGAGCCTGGTGGCCATGGCCGATTTGTGGGGATTTTCGCGCAGCCTTGTCCAGCTCGCACGCCTGGCGCAACGTGCGGAAGTGGAGGTTGCGGGGGTGCCGTGCGGGTTGATGGACCAGTTGACATCGATGTGCGCGGGGCCGGGTGAAGCCTTATGGCTGGACTTCCGCAGCTTGGACATCGAGCGGCTGGCCCTGCCGCTCGATGCCGCAGGGCTCGAGCTCCTGGTCATCGACACGCGTGCCCCACACCAACTGGCCGACGGCGCGTATGCCGAGCGCCGCCAAGCCTGCCAACAGGCAGCTCGAGCGCTCGGTGTGACCGCATTGCGTGATGCTACGCTCGACGCCTTGGCCAATGCGGCCTCCAAGCTGAGCTTGGAGCACCAGCGCCGAGCGCGGCACGTGATCACCGAAAATGCCCGCGTGCTCGAGGCCGTCGCCGTGCTGAAGGAAGCAGCGATCCATCACGGCACTCCCCGCGGACAGGCAAGAGCAGCCAGCGAGCTAGCTCGCCTCGGGCCACTCTTGTCTCTGTCACATGCGTCGCTGCGCGACGACTTCGAGGTGACGGTGCCACAGCTCGATAGGGCAGCCGAGGCAGCAGAGCGCGCCGGTGCCCTCGGTGCGCGCATGATCGGCGGGGGCTTCGGCGGCTCGGTTCTCGCGCTGGTGAGGCGGGCAGACTTCGATACCGTGGCGGCAGCGGTGCAGGCCGCGTTTAAAGATCAGCGCTGGACCGAGCCACGAAGCTTCCGCGCTCGCGCGGGGTCGGGCGCAGGCCGGCTTCGCTGAACTTTTCTCGAGGGTGCAATCTGATAGACTCGGGCGGCCAAGTCGATTTGAAAAGCCGAGGAGTCACCCATGCCATCGTTCGACGTTGTCTCCAAATTGCAATGGGACGAAGTAGCCAATGCCCTGAACCAGGCCAAACGCGAGATCTCACAGCGCTTTGACTTCAAAGGCTCGGGGGCGACGGTGGACAAGACCGAAAAGGGCTTTCAGTTCGAGGCCAGCACGGATGATCGAGTCAAGGCGGCGTACGATGTCCTGCAAGAAAAGCTCATTCGCCGGAAAGTGAGCCTCAAGCACTTCGAGGCCGGTGACCCCACGCCGGGGCCGCGCGGTACCGCCAAGATGCTGGTCAGCGTGACAGAGGGGATCAGCACGGAGAAGGCCAAGGAGATCATCAAGCTGATCAAATCTAGCAAGCTGAAGGTCCAGGCGGCCATTCAGGAAGATACGGTGCGCGTGACCGGCAAGAAGCGCGACGATCTGCAGCAGGCCATCGCCGAGCTCAAGCAGCTCGATATTGGGGTGGAATTGCAGTTCGTCAACTTCCGCGAGTGAGGGCGGGCTGATCATCCAGCTCGAAGAGCTCGAGCGCCTGACCGGCGGTGCCTCGAATGCGTTGAGCGATGTCCGAATCCCCAGCATCATCCGCGAGACTGGCGATTTCGGTCAGAGCGGTGCGGGCTCGCCGCAGCTCCGCAACCAACCAGCGAATATCGGACGCCACGGCATCCGTGCCGCCACCCCTCATTTTCTCTATGTCCCGCGCACGCCACTCCACGAGCACGTTGGCATGGGGTAAAAGGCCCGACCCGCCGCAGTCTGGGCAGTCCACGAGGCCCACTTCGGTGCCGACCTCGCCCGTGCCCGAACAACTGTTGCACTGCCGCTGTGAGAATGCTGTGGCCATCGGCCCGGCTATAACACGGACACCCCAAGCTCCGAAGGTCGACTCGCCGCCGAGTCAGCTGGAAAGGTCGCTGCGCATTCGAATTGGGGCACTGCCAGAGCGCTCGATACTGCCGCCTTCGGCAGCGAGATCGAGCGCCTCCGGGGCCTCCCCTTCGAGCCGCGCGGCCAGCACGGCTCTCATTTCTGGCGCTGTAGCGGCGCGCAGGGCCGCCTGCATCAACGCTGGGCCATCGGCGACGATGCGCGCCAGATAGCGCACCTGTTCTTTCAGCATGCCCAACGTGTTCTTGGGATATGTGGCATTCAACACATCCGCCAAAGAGTCGTAATGGCCGAGCACGTCGTTGCCACTGGGCCGGGGCGCAGGAGCTCCGCGCACGAGCGCAGCAATTTGCTCGAAAATCCAAGGATTACGCAGGGCTCCGCGCCCGATCATGACACCGTCACAAGCCGTTTCGGCGCGCATGCGCAGCGCGTCGGCCGCATACCAGACGTCTCCGTTGCCGACGACCGGAATGGAAACTGCCGCCTTGATTGCGGCAATGATGCGCCAGTCCGCCACCCCGCGGTAGAAATCGGCGCGGCGCCGCGGGTGCACAGTGATCAGATTTGCGCCGGCCGCCTCGATCAATTGGGCAATGGCCACCGCGCCAGCGCTGTCATCGAAACCGGCTCGGATTTTCGCGGACAGGCAGCCCTGGGTGCGCTCCCGCATGCACATGACGACGTTGCGCAGAAGCTCCGGGCTTTTCAGCATGGCGGACCCTACGCCCTTGCGAACCACCCGCGGCGCGGGGCACCCGACGTTGAGGTCGACGATGTCGGCCCCGGCGGATGCGACAATTTCGGTCGCTTCCGCCATGTGCTGCAAGTGATTGCCCATGACTTGCACAGACAGCGCGGCACCCGTCGCCCGCACCACCTGCTGGCGCAGGAATTTAGGGCCCAGGCCAGTCGACGCAATGCGCACGAACTCGGTGCACACCACGCCAATGCCCGCGCGCCGGGCGATGAGCGCGCGAAACGCGGGATGGGTCACACCCTCCATCGGCGCCAGAAAGGTCCAGGCCCTTTCGGCACCGGGCCAGCACATTGGGGCAACCACGCCGGGGCTCATAGCACCCGCCGGCCGAAAAATCCGGCTTCTCGGGCGCTGCCGGCGGTGCCATATGTCCCCGGTGTTTGGTTCTCTCACTCCACAGCAGTTCCTCGAGCGGCACTGGCAACGTGCCCCGCTGATGCTTCGAGGCGCGCTTCCGGACTTTCGTTCGCCCATTTCGGCGGATGAGCTGGCAGGCCTGGCCTGTGAAGACGCCGTTGAATCGCGGCTGGTGCAAGGCCACGTCGGCTCGACGTGGCGCCTCGAGCACGGCCCCTTCGACGAGGCCCGTTTCGAGCGGCTGCCCGAACGCGATTGGACCCTTTTGGTGCAGGACGTCGACAAGCTGGTGCCCGAGCTCGGGTCTCTGCTCGAGCCGTTCCGGTTCATACCCGATTGGCGTATCGATGACATCATGGTGAGCTTCGCGGCGCCCGGTGGCTCGGTGGGGCCGCATACCGATCAGTACGACGTCTTCTTGTTGCAGGCGCAGGGGCGGCGGCGGTGGCAGCTGAGCGAAAATTTCGACCGCAGGCTGCGCAGCGACGTCGACCTGAAGATCCTCGAATTTTTCGAGCCCGAACAAGAATTCATCGCGGAGCCGGGGGATGTCCTGTACCTGCCGCCGAATGTGGCTCATTACGGCGTCGCGCTCGACGAGGCGATGACGTTTTCGATCGGCTTTCGTGCTCCCGATCAGCACGAGCTGATGCTGGCGCTCGCCGATGAGCTGGCCTCACGCTCCGCATCGGGAGCGCGTTTCACCGACGCCGGGCGCGGCACGACAGCAAACCCGAGCCAGCTCGACGCCGAGGACCTAGCCAGGCTACGGCACATGATCAAGGGCGGGCTCAGCATCAGCGACGCCGATTTGGACCGCTTCATCGGCCGTCATCTCACCCAGGGCAAACCTCACTTGGAGGTCGAAGGTGAGCCGAGCGAGGGCCGCGCCGTCTCCGCGCGGTTGCAGCAGGGCGCACGCCTCGTCCGCCGCCTGGGCACACGCTGGGCTCATTTCCAGCGGGAGCAAACGTTATGGCTATTTGTGGCAGGGCAAGAGCACCGGCTGGAAGCTCGCCACCTGAAGTGGGTCGAGCCCCTGATCGCGGGGTTGCCGTTCGATCGGGCTACGCTGCTCACGCACGAGGCATTGCCGTGGCTCGTGACATTTCTCGAACAAGGCGCCATCGAATGGCAGGACGAAGCGGGCGATGATTGAGATTGGACGTTACAATCGGCTGACTGTGGCGCGGCGAGCACCTCCAGGCGCTTACTTGATGCTGGGCGAAAGTGAGGTGCTGCTGCCCAATCGCCACATCCCCGAGGGGCTCGAGCTCGGCACCGAGATCGAAGTGTTCGTGTACACCGACTCCGACGATCGCCCGATCGCAACGACGCAGAAGCCGCATGCTGTGGTTGGAGAGTTCGCGTATCTGAAGGTCGTGGATGTCAGCACACATGGCGCTTTCTTGGATTGGGGGCTCGACAAGGATCTGTTCGTCCCTTTCGCAGAGCAAGAAGCGCGCATGCAGCGCGGCGAGCAGCACGTGGTGGCCGTGTGCCTGGACGAGCACACCCAGCGGGTGATGGCGACGAGCCGGTTAGCCCAATTTTTCGAGGCCGACACCAGTGTCCTCAAGCTAGGCTTGGAGGTCGAGCTCCTGGTCTATCGTTCTACCGAGCTAGGAGCTCAGGTGGTGGTGGACCAGCGCTACTCGGGCCTGGTCTATCAGAACGAGACGTTTCGAAAGCTGGCCGTGGGACAGCGCCTCACGGGGCACGTGCAACGCGTGCGCACGGATGGCAAGCTGGACATCAGCCTCAAACCTCCGGGGGCAAAAGGGCGGGGCGGCGACACCCAGGCCCTGACCGAAGCGCTGGAGGCGGCGGGTGGCAGCCTACCGCTCCACGACAACAGCTCGCCGGAGGAGATCGCCCAGGCGCTGCACATGAGCAAAAAGGCCTTCAAGCGCGCGGTCGGCATTCTGTATCGGCAGCGGCTGATTGAAATCTCGCCGTCCGGCATCACCTGGACAGGTAAGAAATAATCGCCGGCTCAAGCCGGTCTGGCGGATCCGGTCGATGCGAGGGCATGAGCGACCGCGTCGGAACGGCTCGTGAACAGGTTGGCCCGAAAGCCTTCGTTCATCGCCACGGCGGTTATCATCTGCCCAACACCGTTCGGCTTGTGACTGTAGCGCGCCAAGCCTGTTGCAAAGCGCTCGGAGTAGGCGCGCGCAATCTTACCGTAGTCCTCCGCAATGCTGGGCCGCATCGCGAAACCATCCACACAAACCACGATGGGAAAGCGGCCGCCTCGCTCCCGCTCGATAATAGCCAGCTTTGTGAACAGCTCGGCACGCCAAGACTCGATATCCGCCGGGGTCCCCAGCGCGAGACCCCAGGGGTGCGAAATGAAGGCGACCCCCACTGCCGGGTCCCAACGCACCAACAGGACCTCCACGCGTCCGCCCTCGAGAGTTGCTTCTCGGCGAGAAGGCGGTGGCACGGTCCACTCAGGCATCTAAGGCTCTCGGCGGGCGATTCGTCGAGGCGTCCTGAATCGGCACAAGCCGG
>JANOIG010000264.1:0-6447 GCA_031407405.1 Deltaproteobacteria bacterium | reverse complement strand
ATGCTGCTCCGACTTAGTGCTCGAGGTTCACTGCAACTAGTAGCCCGATTCCGTTGAAGCGATGGGTATTTCGAGTGCCCGTCTGGGCGAGGGCATCGAAATACCCCGCCTTGCAACGGATCTGAATCGGGTACTTCAATTTCATTTGTGCCATCGATTCAATAGAATCGAGGCACTACCTCGGCCTCGATGGCAATGAACCGGGGCGCGGATCGGCGGCGAGGCTTTTGGACAGCGCTACGAGGCTTGGAACGTGCTCTGAAAGTGCCATGTCCAGGTCGGACAAGACCGCTTCCAGCTCGTTCGAGTCCAGATTTTGCAGCTCCAGCGCCGCCGTCAAGACGACCTTGTTCGACTCGATGGCAAATGCAGCGTGCAAGAGCCCGGTGGCGTTGAGCTCGAGCAGGCGCCGCAAGAACAAGGCGCTTTCTCGGTCGTTGGCGGCCGGCACCGGCCCCACCTCCACCTGCGCCACCAACACGGGGGGAGAAATGCTCAAGGCGCACGGCGGTTGGCCGGGGCCCATGCTCACCAGGTACACGCCCACATCGCCCGCGAGCTCAAAGCTACGGTTGAGCCGAACGAGGTGCGCTTCCAGTTCTTCGTTGCTCGCGGTCATTCGAACGGGGACGGTAGATCAGCGAGCGACGTTCGGCTACATGTTCCCCGACCTCTGACTTTTCGAGCGGGGCCGTGTCGCAGGTGCCGACTGGCGACGCTTGGCCCGGGGACCGGCTTCTGAGGTCGAGTCGGGACCTTGAAGCCCGCGAGCTTTTGTGTAAACTCGGCCATGTTTGAGCCTACTTTGCGCGAGTGCCTGACGTTTGACGACGTCATGCTCACTCCGTCCCACAGTGATGTGGTGCCCTCCGAGGTGGACGTTCGGACGCGCCTGACTCGCGACATCTCTCTCAACATTCCGTTGATTAGCGCCGCGATGGACTCCGTCACCGAGGCCCGCGCGGCCATCTCCATGGCGCGCGAGGGCGGCATCGGCGTCATTCACAAGAACCTGTCTCCCGAGGTGCAGGCACGGGAAGTGGCCCAGGTGAAGCGCGCAGAGAGCGGCATCATTCTCGAACCCATCACCGTGGGGCCCGCGCAGTCGCTGCGTGAAGCGCTCGCCATCATGAAGGAAAACAGCATCTCGGGGGTGCCGGTCGTGGAAGGGCAGACGGCGGTGGGTATCCTCACTGCGCGAGACGTGCGCTTCGAGCAGAACCTGGACCAGCCCGTCAGCAATCTGATGACCACGAAGCTGGTCAGCGTGACACCGGCGGTGAAAGCGGAAGAGGCGCGAGAGCTCTTGCATCGGCACCGCATTGAAAAGCTGCTGGTGGTGGATGGGCGGAAGTTGATCGGCCTCATCACCATCAAAGACTTGATGCAGGCCGAGATCAACCCACTCGCCAACAAAGACGACCGGGGGCGCTTGCGTGTCGCAGCCGCCATCGGCCCCGGCAAAGACTCGCTGGCGCGGACAGATCAGCTGGTGGAAGCCGGAGTCGACTGCCTGGTGATCGATACGGCACACGGGCATTCGAAGGGCGTCGGTGAGCTCGTGCGGGCCACCAAGCGGCGTCACCCCGGCGTGCAGGTCATCGCCGGCAACATCGCGACGGGAGAGGCGGCGAGCTTCCTGATCGAAGCCGGCGCGGACGCCGTCAAAGTCGGCATCGGGCCGGGCAGCATCTGCACTACCCGCATGGTGGCTGGGGTGGGCGTCCCGCAGATCACCGCCATCGCAGACTGTGTGGCGGTCGCCAGCCGCCATGACATTCCAGTCATCGCGGATGGTGGCGTCAAGTTCTCGGGCGACGTGGTCAAGGCCATCGCGGCGGGCGCCTCGAGCGTGATGCTCGGCTCGTTGCTGGCCGGGACAGACGAAGCTCCGGGTGAGCTCATTCTTTACCAAGGCCGCAGCTACAAGAGCTATCGCGGCATGGGCTCGATCGGGGCCATGCGCCGGGGTAGCAAAGATCGGTACGGTCAGTCCGGCACAGCGGACGAGAAGCTGGTGCCTGAAGGCATCGAGGGTCGTGTCCCGCACCGCGGCTCCATCTCGCAGATCATCGAGCAGCTGATCGGCGGGTTGCGCTCGGGCATGGGATATACGGGGAGCCGCACCATCCCCGAGCTGCAGAAGCGCGCCCGGTTCATCCGCATCACGAGCTCTGGCCTGCGAGAAAGCCACGTACACGACGTGTTCATCACCGAGGAAGCGCCCAATTACCGCACTAACTAATCCCGCCGTTGCGCCCCCTGATGCGCCATCGACCGCGCTCCAGCTCTCCTCATGGGGCCAACCGTTCAGCTTTGAATGTGGCCTGCCTGGCAGTAAATCGCTGACGTTACGTGACTGCGCGATCGCCGCGCTTGCGGCCGGGGAAAGCACGATCCGCTATCCGGGAGAATGCGACGATTATTGGAGGATGAAGGATTGCCTACGGCGCCTGGCCATCGGCATTGATGATGCCACGGCTGATGTCGTTCGCATTGGCGGGCGCGGCGGTCAATTTGCCGACGGAGATGTAGCGCTATACACCGGTCAAAGCGCCGTCTCGACGCGGTTGCTTTTGGCCATGGCGGCGTTGAGGCCGGGCGTCACCACGCTCGATGGCCACGTGTCCATGCGCGCACGCCCCAACAAGCCGCTCGTGGATGCGTTGAGCCAGCTGGGCGCCAAGCTCGAGTCGACCAACGATGGCTACTTGCCCACCACGGTCACGGGTACCACACGCCTGACCGGGCCCGTGCAGGTGCCGAGCGACATCTCGAGCCAATACCTCACCAGCTTGCTCATCATCGCACCGCTCTTGCCGGGTGGCCTCACGGTGAAAGTGTCCGGCAAGCTCACCAGCAAGCCTTACGTCGACCTGACCTTGGACGAGATGGCGAAGTTCGGCGTGCAGGTGGATAACCGGGACTACAGTGAGCTTCGGGTCGCCCCGCAGGCCTACCGCGCGCGCGAGCTGAGCGTCGAAGGCGATGCGTCCGCTGCCTCCTATTTCGCGGCCCTCGCCACCCTGCACGGCGGGCGGGTCAAGTTTAAGAACCTGGGTAGCGCCACCCGCCAGGGCGACTATGCGTTTTTCACATTGTGTGAGGCGCTCGGCGCCACAGTCGAGCGCGCCGAGCACCAAACCGAGATCAGCGGCGGAGCGGCGGAGCTCGGTTCATTCTCGGGAGACGTCGACATGACCAGCATGCCAGACGTGGCGCCCACGTTGATGATGATGGCGCCGTTCTTGGCCGCGCCCACGCGCATCACGGGCCTCGCCACCCTCCGCGTCAAAGAATGCGACCGCATCGCCGCGCCCGCGCGCGAGCTACGCAAGCTAGGTATTAGCGTCGAAGAAGGCCCCGACTTCATCCGCATCGAGCCACTCGGCGCCGCAGCGCGAGCTCGCCAAGGCACCGTCGACATCGAGACCTACCACGACCACCGCATCGCGATGAGCTTCGGCGTGCTCGCCTCTAGGCTGCCAGGCCTCCGGATCTTGGACCCCGGTTGCGTCGCCAAGACCTACCCCAACTACTGGAAGGACTGGGAACGCTGCAGGCCGAAGGCTTGACGTAAGGCGCTTGGATTTCCTCACGTCGCCCCCGTGCCGGCGACCAGGACACAGTGGTTTTCTGGTTCGGGCTTGCTAAACTGTCATGAACAATGGAACGCGTGCTTCGCAAGTATTCCAGCCCGGAGGCGGCAGAGGCAGCCGTGAGGGAGGACTATCGCCGAATGAGCCCGAACGAGCGCGTGCGCCTCACGGTCGAGTTGCAACGACAATACTTTGAAGCCCATGGCGCTCCAGGACGACTTTCGCGAGTTCTTACGGTGCTTGAACGCGCGTAAGGTCGCGTATTTGGTCCTCGGCGGCCACGCGGTGAGCTTTCACGGTTATCCCCGCTTCACCCACGACATCGATCTCTTCATCGCGCCCGAGCTGCGCAACGCCCAGCTGCTGCTTCTGGCGCTCGAGGACTTCGGCTTTGGAGGTCTGACGCTGGAAGCGGCGGAGCTCACTGTTCCAGTTACGGTGGCGCTCGGGCGCGCACCTTATCAAATCGACATCATGACCTTCATCAAGGGGGTCGACCTCGATGAGGCGTGGCAGCGGCGAGAGCAGGGGGAGCTCGATGGCGTACCGGTCGCGTTCATCTGCAAAGAACACTTGATCGCGAACAAGCTGGCAGTGGGGCGCCCCGAGGATCTGGCGGACGTGTCACGGCTGCGCTGAAGCAGCGCAAGCTCGCGCCAACCGCCAAGATGGCCATCTCAGCGCTGTTTACGACCGGACGGGGTCGGTTTCTGCGTGGCGCCACCGTAGCGGAGGCGGCCCTCCGCCACGGTGAAACTGCTGCCGAAGACGGTCCCTACCGGTCGCAGGAGACGAAGCCGGCCGCCACGTCGGTCTCACCCGTGCCCACGATGGTGTCCTCGCCGGCGGTCACGGCGATCCGCTGATCCAGCGTCCAGAAATCAGGACCATCGCGATTCGCAGCACGATCCTCGAGGCTTGTAGGGACGCCGGCGTCAGCGTCGACGGGCGGCTGAGACACGAACCCCCCAGCCTGGTCCCAGGCAAGGTAGGCGAAGGAAAATGCTTCCGGGACGACGACGTCGGTGCTCATGACGCCCAACTCACCCTCGGCTGCAATTGCATCAATATTGCAAGTTGCCTCCTCCCCCGCAAGGAGCTGCAAGTCAAACCCCGCCTCATCACAGATGTCTTCCATGATGGCGCAGTTCGCGGGGCCACTGCACAGCTCGAGGGGATCACCGATAAAGAAGCTCGTGTCGCCGGCGTCGCCAGCTACAGGCGAAATGTTGCGGATCACGACGTCCGCGCTGCCATCCGCCAGGAAGAGTACGCGCGCAATCGCAATCTGCTGTTCGGTCTGAGGGACGATTTGCAACGCGGAGGCAGGGAAAGCGGGACAGTTGCCCTGTGGACCGGTGCTACCATCCGGCGCGCCCCCATCGGGATCCCCGCCAGCACCCGCCGAGCCGCCGTTGCCAGCGCCCGCGCCAGCCGCACCCGCGGACGACCCACCGGCACCACCCGGCGCTCCGCCGACACCCGCTGCACCGCCTAGCGCGCCGCCGGCACCCGCTGCACCTGCCCGGCCGGCGTTGCCACTGCCTGCGCGACCGCCGGCCCCTGCCGCCCCGCCATTTTCCCCCGTCGCGGGACCCCCTTCGTCGTCGCCGCAAGCTGCAGCCAACACCATGCACACACCAAGGGCAAACACGCAGCCTGCGGTCTTTGACATTCCATTCTCCCGGGCGAAGCCTCGAGTCGGGCCCGCCGCTTGTTATAAGATCTGCGAAGAGTAGCTCATGCCTTTGAGAAGTCCAGCCACCGATAACCACCCAGCGGCGAGCTGCGCCCTGGCGCCACCCGGTCTCGACAAAACTGCCTCAGTTACGTTCTGCACGCGAGCGCTCGCGGCGCCGAGCGTCGCCGGCAGCGCGGCTCTCAGCAAGAAACGAGAAGGCTCGGGGCAGGCACGGAGGAGCGAGCGATGAAAGTCTTGATCGCGGGTTGCGGCTACGTCGGCACGGCGCTCGGTCAGTGCCTAGTCGACCGCGGCTATGAGGTCTGGGGCCTACGGCGCGATCCGTCGGCCTTGCCGGATACGTTCCACAAGTTGGCGGCGGACCTGGCTTTGCCGCACGACCTCGCCGCCTTGCCTCGGGATCTGGACTACGTCTTTTACTCAGCCAGCGCCGGAGAGTCGTCGGACGTCGCCTACCAGCGCACATACGTAGCTGGGCTCAAAAACGTTCTCTGGGCCGTGCGAGGCTGCCGGTTGCGCCGTTTCTTCTTTACCTCCAGCACGGCGGTGTATGCCCAGGCGGACGGCAGCTGGGTCGACGAGGCGTCTGAAACTGTCCCGACGCACTTCTCCGGCCAAAGAACCCTCGAGGCGGAGGGCGTGCTGCGCCGGAGCGGTGTGCCGAGCACCGTCTTGCGCTGCGCGGGCATTTACGGTCCAGGCCGCGCTCGTCTCATCGAGTCGGTGCGCCAAGGCGTGGCGACCGCGTCGGACCGCTTCACCAACCGCATCCACCGGGATGACATCGCGCACGCGACCGTACATCTCATCACTCGAGAGCTGACCCCCGAGCTCCTCGTCTTGAGTGACGACGAGCCGGCGCCCCAGCGCGACGTGGTGGGCTACCTGGCAGAGCGCCTCGGTGTACCCAAGCCCGTGCTCGAGCCATTTCAGCCCTCCGAACGCGGCGGGCACAAGCGCTGCTGCAACCAGCGGCTAAAGGCCACCGGCTATCAGCTCATGTACCCGAGCTACCGCGAAGGGTATGCGGCCATGCTGGCCAACAACCCTACCGGCTGAGCCGCCCCCGGCTCTGCTACGAGCCGGGTGCGACACCCATCCTCTCGACTGAGAGGCGCCTATTACTCGCCCGCAAAAGACGACGAG
>JANOIG010000256.1:0-43140 GCA_031407405.1 Deltaproteobacteria bacterium | reverse complement strand
CCACAGCGCCCGCGCGCAGCGCCTGGATGTCGGGATTCGTGGGACGGGCGCGCCGCTCGGCCCCCTCGCGGCGCGGCGCGCTGCCCGCGGCGACGGGGATCTCGACGACCACGCCATTCCCGGGTCTGCTCACCGAACTGTCGCCCATTGCTGCTGCCCCGAGCCACTACGGACCGAACGGTGGTCTGGCTCAGGCCCGCGCGTATGCGGCCTGAATCACCAAACCCCTTGCCTGCCGCAAGGGAGCTCCCGCACCATGGCCCGCATGCCTCCCGCGAGCTCCGGTTTTGGCCGAATCAACGCACCGAGCGCGGCGGGCAAAAGCCGCGGGTCTGGCCGTGTTGCAATGGCGCTACTGATCCGGTGCCATCAGGGCGCAGGCAATTAGTAACCCGCATTGTGTAAACGCCCGCCGCGGGAAATTGCTAGGCTGCGCAACGTGACGTCCGTGCGCGGTGGAAGCGGCTTCAGGCGCGTGCGGCAGCTCCTGCCTTCGAGCCCTTTGCGGCAGGCGCTCGTGCCGCTTTTTGCCGTCTTGTTACTCGGCGTCGTATTCAACGCCAACGGCGCTTTTTTGCGCTGGCAGACGCACGGCGCCGTGCTGCGCGAGGTGTCCGTGCTCGGCATCATTGCCTGTGGCATGACCCTCGTCATCATCTCGGGTGGCATCGACCTCGCGGTGGGCAGTGTGCTCGGCCTCGGTGCTGTCGGCTTTGCCCTGCTGACCCTGCCGCTCGGGTTTTCAGCCAGTGTTGCCATCGTGCTCGTGCTCGCGCTCGGAGCCGCGGCGGGCGCTCTGTCGGGCCTCTTGGTTGCGCGAGTGCGTTTGCCGCCGTTCATCGTCACTCTGGCCATGATGGTGTTCGCGCGTGGGCTCGCCAAACAGCTCTCGGGAGGCCAGAAGGTTTCGTCCTACGCGCAAACCGCCGATGGGCAATTCAGCGCCCTCGTATTGCCGGACATCTACTCATGGCTGGATGGGCGGGTGTTTTGGGGTCAAGTGTCGGTGGTGACGTTGGTCTTTGCGGCTTGCGCCGGCGTGACCTGGGTGGTGCTGATGCGGCAGCGAGTGGGGCGTTATCTGTTCGCGATCGGCGGCAATGCCGAAGCCGCCCGGCTGAGTGGTGTGCCGGTGCGTGCTGCGCTTCTGGTCGCGTACGCGCTGTCGGGTCTATTCGCGGCCGTTGCCGGCATTTGTCAGGCCGCGCAAGAGCAGCAGGGCGACCCGGAGACGGGTTTGGGTTACGAGCTCGACGCCATTGCGATGGTGGTTTTGGGTGGCACGCGCCTTTCGGGTGGGCAGGGCGGCATCGGGCTCACGGTGATCGGTGTACTGACTCTCGGGTACCTGCAAAAGCTATTGAGTCTCAATGCCTTCAGCACCGAAACGAGGTTGATGCTCACCGGTGCCATCCTGGTTGCGGCATTGCTCTTTCAGCGCAGCGGCCGGGCTAGAGCGGAGGCTTGATCCCGACCGCGCCGTCTGCGATGACCTTTGGATGCATCTCGGGCCTCATCCGCCAACTCTGCGGCGCCGCCAGCTTCTAGCTCTCGTCATGGGCTGGCTCGCGGTCGGCGCCACATCCGGCTGCGACCGAGATGAGGCGGTCAAGGGCGATCTTGCCGCGCCCGCGGAAGCAAACAAACGTTTCGTCATCGGTGTCAGCCAATCCAACCTCGGCGAGCCCTATCGCGTTCAGATGAACGCCGACCTGGCCAGAGAGGCGCAGGCGCACCCCGAGCTCACGCTGATTTTCAAGGACGCTCAGAATGATTCTCTGAGGCAGCGCGCTCAGGTCGAAGAGCTGGTCAGCCAGGGTATCTCGCTACTCATCATCTCACCCAAAGAGAGCGCTCCGCTGACGGAGCCCGTGGCGCGCGTGTACGAGCAAGGCATCGGCGTCATCGTGCTCGACCGCCGCGTGGAGGGTGACCGCTTTACGAGCTTCATCGGGCCGGACAATCGCCGCATCGGTCAGGCTGCTGGCAAGTGGGCGGTCGAGGCGTTGGGTGGAACAGGCAAGCTCGTGGAGCTCAAAGGCCTGATGACCTCTTCACCCGCGCGCGAGCGGCATCAGGGCTTCTGGGAGGGCGTCGATCGAGAGCGGAACCCGGGCATGGAAGTCGTATTCGAAGCCGACACCGAGTGGCTCGAGCCCAACGCGCGGCGTGAGATGGCCTCGGCGTTGGCCGTGCATCCCAAGATCGATCTCGTCTTCGCGCACAACGACCCCGCAACTCACGGCGCGTATCTCGCGGCCAAGGCCGTCGGGCGAGAGCGAGAGATGAAGCTCATGGGCATCGATGCCCTGCCGCACGAAGGTGTGCGTTACGTGCGCGAAGGTCTGCTCGACGTCACCTTTGCGTACCCGACCTGTGCGAAAGAGGCGATCGAGCTCGCGCTGAAGGTGCTCGCGAAACAATCCGTGCCCAAACAAGTCACCCTCGGGACGCGTCGGTTCGACAAGACGAACGTCGAACAGGGCGGCGTCGCGCTCGACTGAGCACTCCTCGCCGCCATCGAGCGGGCGCGGCGCCTTGCCTATGGCCCCCGTCGTGTCTCGTTCCTGACGCTGAAAGCGGACTTGCTGCTCGGCGCCGGGCGCAAGGAGGAAGCGCGGCAGGTGGTGCTGGAGCAGCTGGCTCAGTCCCGCGCTCTGCCCAGAGCGCAGCGCCAGCCGGCCCGGCAGGCTCCCATCGAGAAGCGTCTGAGCAAGTGGGGCCTAGTGCCTCGATTCTATTGAATCGATGGCACAAATAAAAAATAAAGTAGGATCTTTCTCTTCCGGCTCCCGAGGGTCCCGGACATATTGCTCGCCCCCGGCCTGGATGCTGGTAGAACACAATCATGTTGCAATGGCGCTGTATCGGGTGGCGTGCGTGGCCTGCGAGCGCGGCCGTCTGGGTTTTGGGTTGCGGGGGCGGGGAGGCGGGGCCTCTGAGCGAGCCCATCGAGCCGCCACTTCAGGTTGAGGTGCTTCCCGAGCAGCCGCCGCCCGAAGAGATGCCGGCGGATTCGTCCGAACCGGAGACCCCGCCAGAGGAGATCATCCCTCCAGTGGTCGAAGACACCCCGGTAGAGATGCCACCCGCGCCGGAGCCCGAAGTCGGCTCTGGCTGCACGCCCGCCCGCGGCGTCTCGGGCACCCCTCAGACGATTTCGGAGGCCCTCGTTCTCCTGAACACGCTGCCCCAGCCGACGACGCTCGCGTGTTTCCTCGAAGCCTTGGATCGGCCGCTCACGCTCTATATGACCCGGAGCGCCGGCAGCCTACAACCCTCGCCCGGCGCTCGCAGCCCGCGCACGTTCATTCTGCGCGGTGACCTGGAGATGTCGGTCGTGCTCGACGGTTTGGCCAGCAACACGCTCGAGTTTGGCTTTCGTCGCGAACCTGGGCGTTCCATCAAGGCAGAGGTCCTGTTCCCCCTTACACGCGCCGTGAGTGAGACGAGCCTGTTCGACCGCGTTCAAACCACCCCCAGGACCACGCAGTGCGGGGCGTGTCACGTCGAGGAAGGCCACTTCGACTATCCCGGGTTTCCGCTGGGCGTATTCGAGTCGGACGTGATCGCTCCTTTCCCGTTCGAGGAGGTGAGTGTCGAGTCGATGCGAGCCGAAGCCGCGACATGCGACGCCAGCGCCGAGCCATATCGTTGCGGGCTGCTTTCGGCGCTCTTCGATCACGGCGAAGTCGTGCAGGGTGTCTTTCGCGAACCGGAATAGGTCACGCTTCGAGACCCTACTGCGCGCATGGAGCTATTTCAGCGCGTTGCGGCGACGGGCGGTGCTCAGCCCAGGGTGGCGCTGATAGGCTAGGGAGGCGGTCCCGAACTGCTCGCGCAACGCCGCACGCCCTACGCCGCCAAGGCAGCTTTGAGAGAAACCTGCTGCTGGCTGGTCGCCGCCCGCGCTGGTAAGCTGCGGCCGGGGCATCCGGCAATGGTACGAGACTACTGGGTTGGGATGTCGAGCCTCGTGCTCGTCGGAGTGGCGCTGGCGTGCGGCGGCCGCGCGGAAAACCAAGGTGATGGCGCGACCGAGCCAGGCCTGGCAGAGCCGTCAGGAAGTCCCGGCAGCGTGGCGCCTTCACGACCCGGAGTTTCAGCGCCCGCCACGGCCGCGCCGGATTCTCCGGTGTCGGCGCCGATCCCACCCCGTCCGGGGGAACAGCCACCGGATCAGCCGACCCTCGATCCGTCGGTCCCAACGGAGGAGCCAGCCACGGAGGAGCCAGCCACGGAGGAGCCGCCCCCGGAGGAGCCACCCACGGAGGAGCCGCTGAATCCCAACTGCGATCCACCTGAAACCGTCATCGAGCTCGTCGATCAAGCGTCCGTCGACGAGATCGCAGGCTGCGAAACTCTGCGCGGCATCTGGGTGCACGGGCCCCTCGACTTGCGTCCTCTGGCCTCCCTGCGTCGGGTGGAACAATGGGGGATCATCCTGGATGGCGTCTCGAGCCTAGCGGGGCTCGAAGGGCTGGAGGAGACGGGAAGCCTGCGATTCTGGAGCACGACCGTGCAAAGCCTGAGTCAGCTCTCCAGCCTGCGCCATGTGGGCTTTCTCGAGCTCGCTGCTACCGAGTTGGTCGACCTCTCTGGCCTAGAGCTCGTTACGAGCATCGGTTCGCTCACGATCAGTGGCAATACGCGGCTGGAGAGCCTCGCTGGGCTCGCCGTGGCTGGCGACATGGCCCGCATCGACGTGCTGAGCAACCCGGTGTTGCGCGACATCAACAGCCTCACTCGGATCACGTCGGTCCAACAGCTCGCCATCTCTGACAATCTCGCTTTCGATCAACCCCTCGCCTTCGATCGGCTCACGAGCCTCGGTGCTCTCTTGGTTTCATACAATCCCAGTCTGCGCAGCGGTCCAGGCTTTCCGCTCATCACCACGGTTGGCTCAGTAGGCGTCTACGACAACTCGGCGCTCGAGAGCGTGACCGGGTTTTCGACCGTCACGACGGCTTACTGGTTGCAATTCGCGCGTAACCCAAACCTCGCCCGGCTCGATCTGAGCCAGCTGGTCGAGGTCTCGAGCGAGCTCGAGGTCTTCGACAATCCGCTGCTCGACGGCGCTACGCTCGCGAGCCTTGCCTCCATACCGAGCTACATGAATCGAGTCGCGCCGGATCAAACGACGACCATCCAGGAGCCCTGCCCCTGGACGACCGACGAGGTGTGCGACGAGCTGCACGGATTTTGTGCCGAGCGCAGCGACCCCGCGTGCGCGCCGATTTTTCCCTAACGGTGCTCGACCGCGCGGTGGGCTTCCGGCGCGCATTTATGACTCATGCTCGCATCCCTGCGCATGCGTCGTCATGCACAAAAATTGCGGTAAAATGCCTGCGACGCGAGGTGCTCACCACGTACGAATTGCGTCGAAGGGCCGAGTTTGCTCGTTGTTGTCGGCTCGCGGAACTACTTGCTCATCGGGGCTAGACCCAGCATGCTGCTCGGCGCTCGTGCCCGCCGGCGCCGCTGCGGCAGCTCGAACTGCGGGCGTGGGCGTCGTTACTCGTATAGCGGACTCTTGCAGGGGTACCATGGCGTCGGAGCGTTGGCGGAATCGTTCGTGCGTTGGCTCAATCGGTGCTCTGGCGCTCGCGTCCAGCATCGGATTGGGTTGCGGAGCTAGCGAGACCGGCGAAGGTGGAACAGGTCCCGGAATGTTTGAGGGGCCGACAATTTCAGAGCAGCCAATGTCAGGGCAGCCAATGTCAGGGCAGCCAATGTCGGGTCAGCCCGAAAACACGCCCAGCGGCATGCCTGATCCCAACGTCGAGATGCCGGGAGGCGTTCCCACGCCGGGCACCGAGGGGAGCCCCGGCAACGTCGGTTTGGACGGCAACGGTACACCGACGCCACCGCCGCCTGCGGGGACGACTCCACCCGTCGAGACGACACCGCCGCCCGTCGACACGACGCCGCCCCCTGTCGCCACGGACCCCACTCCGGTGCCCCCCGATGCTCCGGAGCTCGCGCCCGTCATACCGCCCGGCTTCAACCTCGTAGAGGACCTGGACCGCGGCGTGGTGGCCGTGGTGCAGCCCAATGGCGTGTACGTGGGCTGGCGCATGTTCGGCTACGAATACGATCGTGAGAACTCCGGACGCACTACCTACAACGTCTACCGAGATGGCTTGCTCATCGCCAACGTGCCCGGCAGCACGAACTACAGCGATCCAGGCGGCAATCCAGACTCGGTGTACAGCGTGACTCCCGTCATCGATCAGATTGAAGGCAGGGCCTCGACGCCCGTGGCACCCTGGGACCAGAACTTTTTGCGCATCCCGCTCGCGCCGCCGTCGGCCATCTACGCGGCCAACGACGCCAGCCTAGGAGACGTAGACGGCGATGGGGAGTACGAGGTCTTCCTCAAGTGGGACCCGAGCGACTCCAGGGACAACGCGGAAATGGGCGTCACGAGCGACGTGTTCATCGACGCGCTGAAATTGGACGGCACACGGCTGTGGCGGATCAACCTCGGGCCGAACATCCGCGCGGGCGCCCACTACACGCAATTCGTCGTGATCGATGCCGACGGCGATGGCAGAGCGGAGATGGGCGTGAAGACGGCGCCAGGCACGCGAGACGGAAGCAACGCCTTTTTGAGCAGGGGCCCCGCAGCCGCGGACAATGATGCGCAAGTTTTCCGTAACGCCGACGGCTATGTGCTGAGCGGGCCGGAGTATTTCACGGTGTTCGAGGGCGCTACCGGGCGTGAGCTCAGCACGGTGGCGTTCGATCAGGCGCGCGGAACCGTCGGTGATTGGGGAGACACCTATGGAAACCGCGTGGACCGCTTCCTCGGCACCGCGGCCTACTTGGACGACAGCGGTCTGCCGAGCTTCGTGATGGCTCGCGGCTACTATACTCGCAGCACCCTGACGGCCTGGACCTGGCGCAACGGGCAGCTCGCTCGGCTCTGGAAGTTCGACAGCAACACCACGCCGAACGACGCACAGGGCCGCCCCTTCGCCGGCCAAGGCGCCCACAGCTTGAGCGTGGCTAACGTGGATGCCGATCCCGAGCAGGAGATCATCTACGGCTCCATCACCATCGACCACGACGGCAGAGGCAAGTGCTCGACAGGGCGCGGACACGGGGACGCGTTGCATGTGACGGATCTCGTTCCAAGCCGCCCGGGCCTCGAGGTGTTCATGCCCGCGGAGACTGCGACCCAACCGTTTTGGATCCTGCGGGACGCCAACACCTGTGCGACGATTCAAACCAGCGCTCAGACCGGTTTCGACGTGAGCCGAGCGATCGCAGGCGACATTTCGCCCGCCAGCCCTGGCCCGGAGATACTGTCGAGCCGAATGGACGTGCTCCGTAGCGCGACGACCGGGGCTCCGATCGGGGGCCCGCAAACCACCTTGATCAACTTCCTCGCCTGGTGGGACGCGGACGAGTCTCGGGAGCTCGAAAACGGTATCGCCATCAACAAGCTAGGTGTCGAACAAGCACTGCAAACCTGCACGCCATGCCTCGAAAATAACGGCACTAAGAGCAACCCTGCGCTGGTCGCAGACCTGGTGGGTGACTGGCGTGAAGAGGTGATCTGGCGCGAGGCCAACAACAGCGCGCTGCGCGTCTACACCACGACGAACCTCACCGCACGGCGCATCTACACGTTGATGCATGATCCGCAATACCGCGTCGCCATCTCGTGGCAGAACGTTGGCTATAACCAGCCCCCGCACCCGAGCTTCCACATCGGCAACGGGATGGCGGCGCCGCCCACACCCGACATCCGCCTCCTGGAGCGCGAGTAGGTCGGCTTCGCGCAGGCTGGATCACGCCGGACGTCACTTTCTACACGCCGGGGTCAAGGCGCAGCTTGCCGCCGCCCTGAACGCGTGTCGCACTTCCCGCGCTGCCATTCGGAGCGGTCACCGCGACGCCGGAAACGCAGCAGCACCCGCTCCCGCCCGCGCCCCTCCACGTCGTAGTCGAGGATCATCCCGCGCACGCAGGGTGTGTTGCCGCCGAGCGTATTGATCAGCACCCATCGCTTCGAGAACAACCCCGGCGGTACCCCAAACGGCACAGCCAAGAGGTGCGTCTCCGGATACACGTCTCCACGCTTTGCGCGCTCGATCGTCGCGTCAACGCCCTTTGCCACCAGCGCCGTCGCCCCACCGGCCATCGCGAGTCTGCCGGCGGCGTTGGCTACGGGCTCGTCCGTCGCGTGTCCCGCGACCGCCACTGCCGCTCCCAGCAGCATCAGAGCGCCCAGTGCCGCGGCTTGGTTGGTATCTCGAACCTCGTTGCGCTGCAGCGTGGCCCGGTACCACGCCGAGACATCTGGCTCCTCTGGCAACGACACTCCGCCCCGGACCGAGTCCCCGAAGTCCAGCGTCAGCCGCTCGATGCGCACCCACGCCGACGACCGGTTCTCCAGCGTGACTTCCAATAGTCCGAAGTGTTCGCTGGCGTACGCCGTCAACTCCTCGCCGCTGATCACCAGGCCCGAAGCGTTGCGCGTTGAGTCCACCAGCTGGCCCTGCGCATCCAGCGGAGTGCCGACATAGGAATTGCGGATACTCGCGCACGCTGACAGGCTGAGCGCGCACAGGTTGTACCAGAGAGTTCGAAGGGAGCGCATGTCGGAGGGGTCTGCAAGGCCCGCGCCGAGCGCCCTGAGCTGCCGATCCGCGCGAAGTGGCGCGCCCGCGGCGCTGCCGCCGTGCCGCCACGGCTCATGGGTGTATCACCGGCTCACGGCGCCCCTCCCGAGCGACATCAGCCGAGCGCTGCCAGCGTCTGCCGCGCAGCGAGGGCGGAAGAGGCCGGATTTTGGCCGGTGACGAGGCGCTCGTCGCAGAGCGCGAAGGGCTGCCAGAGCGGCCCGGCCTCGTACTTGCCGCCGCGTTCGCGCAGCTGGGTCTCGAGCGCGAACGGGACCACCTGGGCGAGGCCGACCGCCTCTTCCTCCGCGTTGCTGAAGCCGGTCACGCGCCGCTCTGCGATCAACTGCTTGCCGTTGGAGAGCCGCACGTTCACGAGCGCAGCGGGGCCGTGACACACGGCAGCCACGACCTTGCCGTTTTCGTACGCCTGGGCGAGCAGCGTGGCCAGCGCGGGATTCTCGGCGAGGTCCCACATCACACCGTGGCCGCCGACGATGAAATAGGCGTCGTAGCCCTCCCTCAGGTCCCCGAGGCGCAGGCTCGACTCCAGCTTGGCCTGCGCCGCCGGGTCTGCCTGAAATGCGACCACCGCGGGGGATGGCTGCGATTCGCTCTTGGGATCGGCGGGCGGCTTGCCGCCGAGCGGCGACGCTATCTCCACGCGCGCGCCCGCCTGCACGAACTCCTGGTAGGGAGCCGCCAGCTCTTCGAGCCAGAAACCCGTCTTCGTGTCCGTCGAGCCGAGCCGCTCATGGCTGGTGACGATCATCAGGATGTTCTTCATGTCAGCGTCCTCCATTCCCAAAAGGTCGAAGAGCAAAGGCTAGCGCCGCAGCGCGCTGATTCATAGGGGGCGCGACCCGCGCACGGGCAGTGGGGGGGGCCATTGAGCACATTTCTGCCCCACAGGCTGAGCGCGCGAAGTCTGCCGGGGCCTGGCAGCCGAGCGCTCGGACGGCTCTTTACACGGGCACGATGGCACTCGCTGCCGCCCGGTCATGCCCTATGTAGACGGTGAAAGGAGCGTGACCTTCGGGCGACCCCTTTGCTCGCGGTGCCTATAGCCACAGGCGCCCGGGCGGGCAATGGGCTTACCAGTGGCTGGCGACTCCGGTCGAAGGCACGTTATTCTTCGCCGGCGAAGCCACCGACGCCGAGCAACCGGCGACCGTCGCAGGCGCCATCGCGAGCGGCGAACGCGCCGCGCGCGACATATTGCGCTCCAGCGCGGCCTGACCGCTTGATCTTTTGCTGGGCCGAGCCTCCACCTCACGGCAAAGCACACCTGCTCGGGGCCCTGGTACACAGCCAGGTTACAGGCTAGAGCAGTCGTTGAAGGAAGCGCTCGCGGTTGTTGAGAAAGTCACGTGTGAGCTGAACGTGTTCCGTCTGTTCGTACTCGACCGGACTGATGCCCTGGTCGTCGAAATGGTAAATTGTCGCGCCGGGGTAGGCGAGGACGATGGGGGCGTGCGTTGCAATGAGGAACTGTGATCCACCCTTGACCAATTCGTGGATCCTGACGAGAAGGGCGAGCTGCCGTGATGGCGATAGCGCGGCCTCAGGCTCGTCGAGGAGATACAAGCCGTTCGGGCCGAAGCGATGCTTCAGCAGGGCGACGAAAGACTCGCCATGGGATTGCTCGTGGAGAGACTTGCGTCCGTACGAGTCGATTACGGAAGGGCCTGGCCCTGGCTCGGCGTCGAGTCGTTCGATCTCCGTCGCCACGTTGAAGAAGCTCTCAGCCCGAAGGAAAAAGCCCGTCCGTGGGCGCCTCGGAGCCCGAGCGAGGCGAATGCACTCGTGCAGTGGTGACTCCGAGCGCCTCGTCTTGAAGTTGAAGTTGGTCGTGCCGCCCTCGGGATTGAAGCCGGAGGCGACAGCGATGGCCTCTAAAATCGTGGACTTGCCGGAGCCATTCTCCCCGACGAAGTATGTGACTGCCGACAGTTTCAGCCCATCGAGCGCCTGCACCGCAGGAAGCGAGAATGGATAGACGTTGGAGTCCTTGATCCGTTCATGCACGAGGAGAACACTTCGCAAGAAGGGAGCAGGGAAGCTCATGAATGCCGTCCAATCCCATCCGTGTGGGAAGGAGCCCACCCTCCCTTCACGAGAGCTGGCTGGTGTGAATCAAGATGGCTGTCCGAAACGATCATGACCTGAGGGCCGGCGCGATTGGATCACTTCTTCTGAAGCAAATATGCGAGAGTCTTCGCGCCTTTCTCGCGCGCGATGCTCGCAGGGGTCCGTCTTTGAGAATCCAGCACCACGGGGTTAGCACCCGCGGCAAGTAGGAGCTCGATCGTCTTTCGTACATGACGAATTGATTCACGGTGTACGTGTGCGTACTGCTTACTAACAACGCCGACCAAGGCGAGATGCAGTGGAGTGTTGCCACCTCTAGAAACAGCATTGACGTCCGCACCGCCCTTGACGAGGGCTGCTACAGCGCGGGAACTTCCGCTCACGCAAGCTAAATGCAGCGGTGTCCAGCCATCTGTTCCGCGCGCTTCAATAGCGGAGCCCGCGGCCACAAGGTAAGCGACTACACGGCCTCGATCGAGGGCAGAAGCTCTGTGAATGGGAAGCCACCCGTGTTCGTCCGCTTGATTCAGGTCACTCCCCACCTCGACGAGGTGACGCACCTGAGCCAGGTCGCCGTCAATGGCCGCCTGAACCAACAGCGATGTGGGCTGAGCGGAAATGATCCGAAAGCCTACTCTGGAAAGCTGAAGGCGGCAACGTCAGCCTGCAACCGTCAACCCGCAATTACCGGACTGCCGAATGCGTTGGTATTGGCTGTGCGGAAGTGGCGAAGGTGCAGCGGAAGACCCCGCTAGGTTGGCGTGTTGGTGTCGACAAATGACGTTGCGCCGTCCGACCTGTGTGATCCAGGGCTGACGTGCACTTCGCTCGACCCCCCCGTCGTGCTGGTCGACAACGAGTTCGGCGCCCGCACGCCGGAGTGATGGCGGATCTTGTTGGGGGACACTTCACGCCCGCTGCGGCTCAGGGCGCGACGCCATGGCGGCGCTTGATTTCGCTGGCTTCGTTCGCTAGGGCCTCGGAGCGCGACTTGGCGCTGTTGGCTTGCGAGAGCAGCGCGGGAAGCGACTCTAGGTCGCCGCCGCCGAGGCCCTGCTCGAGCCGCTGCAGCATGGATCGGCTCTCCGCGAGCATGCTCACCAGCCGCTCGTGGTAATGCGCGCACGGCGGCGGCGGCGTGATGGCGCGAACCTTCTGCTCGGTGTCGCGCGCCTGTACCACCAGCTGGCGCAAACCCGAGGTGTCGCCCGACGTGGCGGCGCTGATGAGCGAGCTGGCGGCCGCTTCGGGGTTGTCGACGTCGATGTTCTGCAGGCGATCGATCTCGTGGAAGTAGCGCGCGACGGCCTGCTTGCCGGCAGCGTCGTCGGCGGGGGCAGGCGCTGCGCTTTTAGAAGAGGTGCGCGTGGGTGACGTGCCCGTGCGCGAGGCACCGGCGGGCAGAATCGCCGCGGGCGGTTCGGCTACCGGCGACGCCACCGCGGGTGAGGCTGGCGACGCCATCGTGGGCGCCGGCACCTGCGACGGGGCCGCGGCCGGCACTGGCTCCGCCAGTGCAGCAACTTCCCCAGGCGGCGCGGACGCGACCGTAGCGGGCACGCGATTGGACTCGCGGCCGAGCAGAAACCCGAGTGCGAAAAGACAAAGCCCGAGGCAGCAACTGAGCAGGATGATCGCGCGTTGCGAGGTCACGACGGCAGAATAGCACTAGTAGCCAGCCGCATCGAAGCCATGAGTTTCGTCCTGACAAGGCGAGAGCGACTTGCCATTCGCGCCGTCAGCCCCCGAACTCGGCGCCAACGAGGAACCGGTATTGGAAATAGCCGAATGGCGCACCCGTCACGTGAGGAATAGGGAAGGCAATGTACGTTGGATCCACCGTGAGATAGACGCCCGGTGACCACTTCCACTCCACACCCAAGAAGCTCAAACCGATGAACGGGCCGACGTCGCCCGCCGGTGCACCGACGAGGTCCATGAGCAGAACGGAGGCCCCCAACGCCCCCGTGGTTCGGATATTCAGGGACTCTCGCTTGAGTTGAAAACGGCGAATCACGCTGAAGTAGGCGTTGATGGCGCCGGCACGCACTCGACCGCTGGAGGTGGCGATCCAAGGGTTCCACTCGACGTCGAAGCCGAGCATCAATGGCTCGCTCATCTGGTATCGAGCGCCCAGCCCGCCGCTCATGCCCGGCTTCTGGTAGGCGGCTCCCCCCGCGAAGCGTCCGAAAAACGCGCCGACAGGGTCCTTCTTGCCGGGCTTGCCGGCATCGCTCCGGCCCTCGAGGGCTGCGATCGGGCTCTCGAGCCCCGCGGGCTCGTCTTTTTTTGGCTCGGCGGCGCGTAGTGCACGCGGCAACAGGAGGGAACTGACCACAGCGACGCTCGCGGCAGTCCCGGCACGCCCGCGAGGCCTGCGCGATGACCTCGGCTCGTCCTTTGAGCGCACACGCTTGCGGCGAAGGCGCGCGAGCAACGCCAACCCGACGAGGAACGCCGTGGCAGGCGGCCTAGCGAGCGGGCGCGCTTCGAGCCGACAACCGCAACTGGGCGGCGCGTACGCGAGCTCCGGTGCGTCGCACCAGTCGTTCTCGTGAGAGCACTCGTCACCAGCGTAGGACATGTACTGTCCCAGCACCGCATCCACTGCGCCCGCCTTCCCGGCGGCGTCCGTCTCGGGGTCGAGCAAAGCGTACAGGGCGGCGCTCGCTGCGTCGATGGCGAGCTCGCGTCGCCGCCGCTGGAGCTCGTCGGGGTTGTCGCAGCGGTCGAGCTCCTTCGAGTGCGGCGGACCGTCCACGCTCTCGTCGATGTGCTCCTCTGCGTATTCGATCCAGTTGAGCACGACCGTCACCTTCGTGGGGTCTTCCGTGCTCCGGAAGGTGTGAGTGAAGCTATCTTCCAGCGCGTGCAGCGCTCGCCCCGCGCGCAAATAGAACATAGGGACCTCGACCTTCATCTTGCCACGGATATCCAGAGTGACCTCCAGCTCCTCGCGTCGGTTTCCGTCCGGGCGTCCCGTTTCGTCCAGACCTTCGAGCGCCGACAGCAACATTTCTCGCGTGAAGGCGCGGCACTCCTCGAGCGCGAGACGCGAACCGCCCGGCTCGTCGTGATCCGGGGCGCGCAGACAGTGCTCGCGCTGACCCTCCGGATCGGCATTGACGACCGCCAGCCGATCAAAGTCCGTGGCGGCCAGGTCCTTCATGTCGATGTCGCGAACCCCGAAAAGCAGCGTGACCGCACCGATGTCGTCGGAATCGCCAGGCACGTCGAAGGGCGCGTCGCCGATCAATGCGTCATCCTCACCTTGCGACGGCAGGGCCGAGACGACGTGCGGCAACGCCGCGCGAGTCCGGCGCAGCGCCTCTACCGTGATCTCTTCGTGACAGCCGCGGGTGACCGGCGTCTGAATCATGAAGGCGTTGGCCTGGGAAGGTGCGAACGCCATGATCATCAGCGCAGCGAAAGCGACTCCGTAGCTCGCCTCGCGGCGCGCTCGAAGCCTCATCAGGTGAGATGTCGCCGTACATCCAATCGTGACACGAGCCTTCGAAAACGCCTCACACTCTGGAGGCTCGCTCGTGCGATTTGGCGGCTGTTTGTGGCGAAGTTGCGGGAGCATCAGCGAGCCCGAGCAAAGCTCATGCCGGGCAGGGAACAGCGCTTGCACGTCCGTACGAGAGTGATATCCTGTACGGACCATGGCAAAAACGCTCACCCGCAACGGCAACAGTCTGGCCCTGACCATCGACAAGCCCATTCTAGAGGCCACGGGCATCGACGCTGACACCCAGCTCGAGATTTCCACCGACGGCGACGTGATCGTCATCTCGCCGGTTCGTTCCAAGAAGCGGACCGCGAAGCTCGAGGAGATCCTGGCCAAGCTCGACCGCGAATATGCTGGCGTGTTCCGGCGGCTCGCGGAATGAGCACGGTATTTCTCACGCTCGACCAAGTGCTGAGGGTCCATGCCCACCAGATCGCAACCTACGGCGGCTCCCCCGGCATTCGTGACGTGGGCCTGCTCCAGTCGGCGCTTGCCCTGCCGGAAGCAACTGCCTTTGGCGAGGACCTGCACCCGACGTTGCACGAAAAGGCCGCAGCGTACCTCTTTCACCTGACCAAGAACCACCCGTTCATCGACGGCAACAAGCGGGTCGGGCTGGCAGTTTGCTTAACCTTTCTGGTGCTGAACGGTGTTTGGGTGCAGGCGACCGAGGACGAGCTCGTGCGGCTCGTGCTTGGGACCGTCACGGGAGAGCGCAGCAAAGCCGACATCGCCGTCTTCTTGCGCGCGGCGACCGAGAGCCACCTCGAAAGACTCTACTGAACCACGAGCTCCAGTCGTGAGATCGACAGACTCGCGCTACCCGGCCCGCTCGAGTGGGCTGTGAGAACGACCCTCGAACCTTGGCCGGGCACTCCGCCGCCGTAGCAGAACTGGTCCCCGGTAAACTCGATGTCGCTGCCGAGCTCAGGAGCGGGCAAGCGCGCCTGTAAGTCGAAAGCGAACGCGCAGCCCGCCCCGAAGCGTTGTTCCACGGCAGCGGTCAAGAAGGGATCGACGGCACCCGAGCTGCGGCCGATGAAGGTGGCGCGCGCGAGAGTGTACTGAGTGTCCAGGTCGAAGCTGATGGTGCCCTGCTGGCCTGCGGCGACGAACGCAAATGTGGCGACGACAGCGCCGTCGACGACGCTGATGGATTCGAGGAGCTCTAGCCGCGGCGCATAACTTTCGAGCTCGTTGCCCAAGGCACCGGCGGCCGTGCTGCGACAGCAAGTCGCGGCCTCCGTCCCGCAGTCCACCACCTGACACCCTTCGTCGGAGCTCGGGGCGCCCGAGGCGGCGCCAGCTCGACCGGCGGCCGCGGACTCGTCGTCCTCGGCAGAGGTACCGGCGCAGCCGACTAGCGTGAGGACGCCGAAGAGCACCGCCCAGGCGCTGTCCATCCCGCTCCCCCCCTTCTCGAGGGGGGCAACAAAACCTCGCTCGTTGCGCACGGATCCCGCGTACATCATGGGGCAGAGCGCCCCTTCTGGCAATCGAAAGATTGGATCACACCCGGATCGCCTCGAGCTTTCTGGTCGGGGAGAACGGAACGGGTAAGTCCACCCTGCTGGACGCCCAGTCCCACGGGGAGTCTTTCCTGGCGCTCTTTCAGAATCGCTTTCGAGAGGGGTTGTTTATCTTGGATGAGCCGGAAGCTGCGCTCTCACCGCAGCGCCAACTTGCATTCTTGCGTGTGCTGCATGAGCTCGAGGGAGTAGCCACCCGCAGAACGAGGGCTTGCCGTCGGTGGTCGATTTTCGGAGGCTATCGCATGCGTCGAACGGTTGCTTCATTGTTGGTGCTGGGATGGTTGGCTTTGGCTTGTGGGGGCATCGTGGACGTGGAGTCATATGGGCTGACCTCAGCGGGTGCGGGCCGCTCCAGCAATCCCATGAACGGGGCTGGCGCTAGCTCGGGAGGCGCTGGCGGCACGGCACGGGGGATGGGCGGTGACCCAAGTGGCGGCTCTGCCGCTAGGGGCAACGGTGGCGCAGGTGCTGGTGGTGCCGGGAGCATGGCGGGCGGCGCCGTAGGAAGCGGTGGCGGCTCGCCTCTCAGTGGTGGGAACGCGGGTGCAAGCGGCGCGACAGCAAGTGGCGGCGGCGCCCAGAGTGGCACAGGGGACGGCGAACCCGGCCGGTGCGTGCAACCAGGCGATGTGGCCCCGATCGCTCTGACGGTGTTCTACACGGATCAGACGGTCACTGGCCAAATCGGGATGAGGCTCACCGTCTCAAATGCGGGCTCGGACTACCCAATGTCTGATCTCGTCTTGCGTTATTGGTTCACGGCCGGCGCTCTGACAGGTTTCGTGTCGAACGTCGACTACGCCGCGCTGATTCAGGAGGCGCAGAGCATCGCGGCCAACGTCAACGTCAGCTTCGGTGAAGCCTTCGGCTCCTACTATGCGGATATCAATATCATTCGGCCCGACCCCATTGGTATGGGAATAGAGTCGCTCCAGCTTCGCATCCACACTCCCAATTTCGACATCTTGAATCACACCGACGATTTTTCCTACGTCGCTGACGCAACGGACGTGGTCAATCAGAACATCACTGCGTACGTGAGCGGCGAGCAGGTGTTTGGCTGCGAGCCCTCAATTTGACCCCGTAGCGCGAGACCGTGGTGGCCTGCGCTGGTGGAGCCGTACCCCATACGGAGAGCGGTGCGGGGAACTAACATACGTGCCGGGTGACCCGGTCGAGCAGTGCCTCGCTGAAATCCAGACCTACGACATGGACGACCGTCGCGGCCTGACCCCCCTGCCGACTGAAACGGTTCCCTGCGCCACGCAGTATGGGATGCACCGCGTGGAGGGGTGATTGGGGCGAAGGTCTACTTCTCCAGCACCTCGAGCTTGCCGGTCTTCATCTTCATGAGCAGGCGCGTGCCAGGTTTGAGCCTCTTGCACTCCTTCTCGATGGTCGGCCACCATAGCACTAGCTTGGTGAACTGCCCCCAGAGGTCCAGAGTGGCAAGCGGCTCGGGCAGGAAGATTACCCGCAACTTCGACTCCTTGAGCATCGCGCGCTCGACCTGGTTTCTTCGAATGCGGTTGTCGTCCGTCAGAACGATCCACTCATCCTTCGCCACCGCCGGCATCCAGACCGTGTCGGCAACGTCTGACGCGCCAAACACCTCATGGAGGATGCGAATTTCCTTGCCGACCTCGCGCAGAGCCCTGCCAATGGGTGGTGGAACGCAGTTGTCGAAGAAAAATGTCACGCGACTTGGGCGTGCATCTTCCTCTCGAATTGACAGGCGGCCAAGACCTCGGCTTTCTCAAGCCCGTACCAACGCGCGACTTCGGCAGTGGAATTCCCAGCCTCAACCGGCCCGTAGAGAACGCGAGTTGGGATGCCGCGTACGGTCGGTTCTCCCAGCGAGATGGCTGGATCGATTACCACAGGCTTCTGCTCACCAAGCGGATACCAGCGTTCAGCCTGGTTGCTGAGCCCGTAACGGATCTTCTTCAACAGAGGTTTGAAGATCGGAACGATGACCTGTTGGCCACTGCCAGCGTCGTGCAGGACGATCTTGTCGTCGTCGAACCACCGATAGATGCGTCGGCCATCGGTTGTGAAGTTGCGGAGTGAGAAGGGTCGCTCATTGCCGAGGTCCCTCGCTGCTCGCAACGCAGCGACTCGGATATGTTGCAGGGACAGGCCGTGCTCCCGAAACACTCGGATGAACAGCGCCGAGACCAGGTCCGCGAAGTCGAGCGTAGGCTCGCCTCCGACCATGGGCGGGGAGGTTGGAAGCGCCGCTTTCCCCTTCGACGAGCCCACGACCCACCGACGGAGCGTCCGTGAGGGTACCCCCACCAGACGCGCCGCCTGTGGCACTGAGTAGATTCCTTTGCCCAGCTGCGTCATCCAGAGTCCACTATAGCCCGGGCTCGAGCGCCCGGGACGCAGTTTTCCAGCAGCGGTTAGGCCCGGCCAACAAAGTGAATGCATTCGGAGCGAAGTGACCCTTGCCGGGCCCCCTCGGTCTCGGCGCCTCGTCCCCACACTCTCTATAACCCAAGGGCCGGCATCGAAACGCGCCAGCGCCGTGTAGCGCCGCAGACCGCTAAGCAGCGTCGCGGGGCGCCAATTCGTCCCTCTCGGCAGGGGTGGCGCAAGCCATCACCGGCCCTGAAAACGTCGACCAGACCCAGCTCAACATCTTCCTGCTCGGCGGAGCTGCACTAACTCTTGTCGGCGGCCTGGTCTACGGCGCGGCGCCCCCGCATCTCTCGTACTGCTTGCCCGCCCGCACGAATGCGAGCCCCGAACTCGTCTGGACGATCTGCACGCGGGGTGTGACCATCGGTCGGTAGCTCGAGGCGCAACCCGTCGCCGCTTGAACGATGACGAAGAACGCAACCGGCCAATCCAAATCATCGAGCCCGGAGATACTGGGTTCTGGCGTCGAAGGCGACTGACGGAGGGCCGCGGGCGAATCGGTGACAGCCAGAGAGAACCTTCTACGCGCTTTCGGCAATGTACGCCGGTACGCACGGCTCATTGGGACCGGGGTGCTTGCGCGTTAAACTGCACCCCGGTCAAACAACCCGGTTCGCACTACGGTTCGCACGCCGTAGGCGCACACGTTGAGTCTCGAACCGTTTTTGATTGTCTTGCGCTTTCGCGTTGTTAGCGAGCACGCCCGGTAGGATTCGCCGCGGCGACCCAGCGCCAATGAGCGTCTAACAGCGAGCGGCAAGTAAATCAGATCCGCCCGTAAGCGCGACATCCTACCACCCCCCCGGCGCAGAGGCGGCAAAGCCGCCTCCAGCATGGCACGCCCGGTAGGATTCGAACCTACGACCAGCGGATTAGAAATCCGCTGCTCTATCCAGCTGAGCTACGGGCGCAGAGACGTTCTCGTTGTCAGAGCAAACGCCTATTTAGTGCAACGTGCGCTACCGCATCAAGCGATGCCGCACACCCGGAATGTTTCCCGTCAGGCTGTGCATGCAGACGTGCGGTGCCGCCCACATCGCACCCCGGCGGCTGATGTGGCGCGACCTACCGAACCTACTCCGCGCTGGCGCTTTCCGTGGCCAAGCGGGAGGTGGACGAGTCGTGCGGGTCGAAGCCGTGGCCGATCTTGGCGGGCAGGGGTGCAACCGCGGCTTGACCTGGCTCGCCCTGTAGGGCCTCACCGTGCACTTGCTCTCCCGTCAGGCCGAAGCGGCGCTCTCGCCCGGCGAAGAAGGCGAAGGCGTCGCGCAGGGCTTTGGCGTTGAAGTCGGGCCACATGATCGGCAGAAAGTACAGCTCTGCGTAGGCCGATTCGAACAGCAGGAAGTCGCTGACGCGGCGCTCGCCGCCGGTGCGGATCAATAGATCGACCGCGGGTAGGGCGTGCGTCGACATGGCGCGCTGGAAGGTGGCCTCGGTGATCTCTTCGGGCAACAGGCGGCCGGTGCTGGCCTGGATGGCGATGGCGCGTGCGGCGCTGACGATGTCGGCACGGCCGCCGTAGGAGAGCGCCAGGCTCAAGGTCATGCCGGTGCAGTGGGCGGTGTAGCGCGTGGCGCTTTCGACTGCGTGGCGCGTGCTGATGGGCAGCTCCTCGAGGTCCCCGATCACCTCGAGCTTGACGTCCTGGTCCCGAAGCTCTTGCTTTTCGCGCTCGGCGAAGTCGAGCAGCAGGTTCATCAGCGCCCGCACTTCGGTCCGGGGCCGGCCCCAGTTGGCGACGCTGAAGGCGTACAGCGTGAGGAAGTCGACGCCTTCCTTGCGGCAGGTGCGCACCGCCTCGCGCACCGCGCGCGCGCCCTCGGCATGACCTTCGACCCGCGACAGGCCATTGGCCTGCGCCCAGCGGCCGTTGCCATCCATGATGATGGCGACATGTCGGGGAACATTCTGCGGAGAACTCTGCATGCGCTGGCCCACTACTAGCCTTTCCTTCAGGCGAAGCCCGAATATTCGGAGCCTGCCTCGAGGTGGTAGCGCGGAGTGTGGAGGTTTCGAGGAGAAATTACCTGGCGGCAGGTGCGATCCGCGAGCGCGCATCTTCGGGGCCTCCACGCCGGAGCGCGTCAAGCGCGGCCGGTTTTGGGGCCGATGTTCGGGAGCGTCAGAATGCCTCTCAGCGCTGGAATGGCGAGCGTGAACACCACCTGCGGCGGGCCCGGTTGGCTGAGCTGCGCCTGCCCGCCATGTGCTTCGGCCACCGCCCTCACTATCGCGAGCCCGAGCCCGGTGCCGCCTTTGTCTTCACGGGTCGTGACGAAGCGGCGAAAAATGTTGTCGCGGACGTGGCGAGGCACGTGCCCTTCATTTTTCACGACCACGCGCGCTTGCCCGTCTTGAATGACGACCGACACTTCGACCGAAGATTCGGCTGGCGAGTGGATGAGGGCGTTGTCGAGCAGGTTGCCGATGGCGCGGCTGAGCCAGACGGGCTCGCCTTGCAGCTTGACGTCCTGCGCCTCGATCAACGCGACCCGCGCACGCGACGGCAGCCGATCCACGCTCGCGCGCACCAGCTCCGCCAGGTCGACGCTCTGGAGCCCTTCGACGCCGCCGGCCTCCATGCGTGCGAGGTGCAAGAGGTCAGCCAGCAAGCGCTCGATGCGGCCCACGGCTTCGCGAATGCGCGCCACGAAGCGACGCGCCTGCTCGGGCTCCGCGAGCGCGCCTTCCTCGAGCACCTCCGCGCTGGCGCGGATCGCCGCCACCGGATTTTTTAGCTCGTGCGACAGGTCGGCGGCGAACATTTCCGCGAACGGCCGCCCTTCGAGCTGACGCCGCATGGAGTCGATGGACCGAGTCAAGCGTGTCACCTCGCGGCCCCAGGGCTCGGGCGGCGGGAGCCCGCCTTGCTCGCCGCGGCTCACCCGTTCGCTGAAGCGGCTCAACGCTTCGATGGGAGCGGCTATCGATCGGCCGATCCAGGCCGCCGAGATGGCGGCGGCGGCCCCGAGCACCAGGCTGATCACCAGCATCGTAGGTGCGAAGTCGGTGAGCAGGCGTTCCATCACGATGGTCGGTTTGATGACTTCGACCTGACCCACGCGCTGCCCGCGCACCACGACCGGAGCGGCGGCGCTCACGGTCGGGCTCTCACCCGAAAACTCTTCGCCGGGCGGGCCTTCGCCCTTGGATAGTGGGCGATGGAAGAGAACCGCGCCTCGGTCGTCGAGCAATTTCCAGGATGAGCTGCCGCGCCGGCTGTGGTCTTGTTCCAGCTGGGCCGCGAGCTCGGTGAGCCGAGGACCGCCGCGTTCGAGCTGCCCGGACACCAGGTTGGCGATGGAGCGCGCTTCGTCGGACGCCCCTTGTACGGCGAAGCGCACCGCGCGCGCTTGAACGCGGTCCATCACCATGACGCCCAAGCCGCCCGCAAAGGCGCCGACCACCGCCGCCAGGGCGAGGAATACTTGCATCCGGATCGAAAGGCCCGCGCGCCGGCTACGCGCGACGCGCGAGGCGATGAAGGCGACGAACAGGATGGCGCCGATGGCCGCGGCGGCGACGATGATGAGGCGAAGCATGTGCGCCCTACGCGGCCCCGTCGTCCACCGGCGCCAGTGCCTCCTCGGTCGCGGCGATGCGGTAGCCGACGCCACGCACGGTCTGAATCACGCCCGCTGGCGCCCCCACATCCGTCAGCTTGCGGCGCAGCGACTTGATGTGTGAATCGATGGTGCGATCGGTGATGGCGAAGCCGTTGCCCCAGACGCGGTCGATGAACTCCGCGCGCGTATACACCCGCCCCGGGGTCTCTGACAGCGCTGCCAAGAGGTCGAACTCCACCCGTGTGAGCTCGAGCGAGCGCCCGCCGTAGCTTGCCTGCCGCCCGGTGCGATCGATGCCGATGACGGGCCCGGGCTCGGGCTGTTCCGGCGGAGCCATGCGCCGCAACACCGCTCGCACTCGCGCCACGACCTCGCGCGGGGAGAATGGCTTGGTGACGTAATCATCGGCGCCGTCTTCGAGCGCGGAGACGCGATCGGCCTCGCTCTCGCGGCTGGAGAGCACGATGATGGGCGTGATGCGCGCTTCGGCGCGCAAGGTGCGAATCAGATCGCGCCCGTTACCGTCGGGCAGCATCAAGTCGAGGATGATCAGTGTCGGCCACGCGCGTGCGGCATCGGCCCTGGCGTAGGTGGCGGCCAGCTGGGTTTCGAAACCCTCGCGCCGGAGCGCATAGTCGAGGGACTCGCCGATGGCCGGCTCGTCCTCCACGATCAGGATGCGGGGCGGCAGGGCGCGGCTAATAGGCATCCGGAACTGCATCAGAACAGGCCGCGATTGTAGCAACTAGAGACACCTGCGTCATACGAGCCGGGGTTTGGCGCTGGAGGCTGGTGTTTGGCAGCCGGGGGGGCTATGAAAAGGTCGATGCCCCCGCTGCCCCGCAAGAAGGCCGTCGCCTTGGATCTGCTGGAGCGAACCAGTGTGTTCGTTCACCTCGATCCTCGCCGGCCAGGTGTGGTCGTACCGCAAGGTTTTTTGAAGCAGCCACAGCTCGTGTTGCAGATTGGCCTGAACATGGCGATCTCCATCCCGGACTTGGATGTGGGTGAGGACGGCATCAGCTGTACTCTCAGCTTCAACAAGCGGCCGCATTTCTGCTCTCTACCCTGGTCTGCCATTTATGCGCTGATCGGGGAGCAGGGCGGAGGTATGGTTTGGCCGGAAGACGTGCCACCAGAAGTGGTGTCTCAGCAGCGCACGGCCGCCAAGAAAGAGACGCGGACTCGCAAGCCGGGCCTGCGAGCCGTGGGCGGCTCCTCGGTCGCCCGTGATTCGGTCGGCCGTGATTCGGCCGACCGAAATGCCGAATCCGAAATCCCTGTTGCCCGCGCCACGCGCTCGGGGGAATCGTTCTCTCCGGAAGGCCAGGCGGCAAAGGAAGCGGTCCGGCGTACCAGCTCTTGGCCCCCCCGGCTCGTGCCCACGGCTGCTCCGAGCACCTCTACCGAGGTCCCCGCGGCGGCGAAAGCGTCGGAGTCGGAAGTGAAAAAGCCAGACTCCGGCCCTCGGTCGCAGGAAGACGCCCGCTCGGCGGGCGCCAAGCGCTCGCGCCCTCCCTATTTGCGCTTGGTGGATTGAGCAATCACTGTGCTCAGATATTGGGGGCTGCAGATATTGGGGCGGATACTGGGGCGGAGATACTAGGGGCGGAGATACTTAGGGGCTGGCGTCGGTTGCAGCGTCGCTAGAGCTAGCGTCCAGCAAGCCCCCAGCGTCGATCAGGCCGGCAGCGTCAGGGCCGAGCGATGCGTCGATCTCTGGAGGACTGGGGTCTGGTGGGCCGGGCTCGGCAGCTCCATCACCGGCGTCCGACGAAATGGCCCCGTCAGGCAGGCAGGCATGCGCCCCGTCTTGCACGTCACAGCGGAAACCGCGGACACAGCCATGGAACTGGCACGAGCCCGGCCGGCACGTGAAATCCGGAGTGCACGTTTCCCCTGGCCCGCACTGATCCGGCCGCAAACACCCCACTTCGAGCACGTTCTCCTCGCAGCGCTGGGTGAAGCGGTTGCACTGGTAGCCGATCGTGCAGTCGTTCCGGCTATCGCAGGTATCTTCGTAAAGCGGACACCCGAGCAGTAGCGCGGCAGCGCCGCCCACGACTAGTGTCGAACGCCATACTTTCGCGATGAATCGTGCCATTGTCGGACCCGTTCGGCCCGGGTCCAGCTTAGCAAGTCAGCAACCTTGCACAAGCCAGCGAGGCGGCATTAGGATCTCGGGCCGGAGATTCAGATAGGCCACGATGGAAGTCCGCTGTTCCAATTGCTCCACCGAATACGAGTTCGACGACGCGCTCGTGTCGGCTCGGGGTACTAGCGTCAAGTGCACCAACTGCGGCCATCAGTTCAGGGTGCATGCAGCGGCGTCAAAGGGTGCAGCGGCAGAGACCTGGGTGGTGCGCGATGCGCAGGGTAGGGAGACCACGTTCACTTCTCTGCGCGATTTGCAGCAGGGCATCGTGAAGGGGCAGCTCAATCCCCAGCACCAAATGTCGCACGGTGGCGCGCCCTTTCGTCGCCTCGAGGACATCTACGAGCTGCAAACGTTTTTCAACGCCGCTCGCCAGCGTCCGCCGAACAGGCCAGCGCCGCGCACGTTGCTCGGCGTGGGGCGGGATGGGCAAGAGGCGAGTGACCGCGGCTCGGCACCACCGCCGCGTCGGCGCGCGGCCGAGCCGCCTACTCAAGACCGGGTGACGCCGGTGGCTGGTCTGCCCGCGGTGAAGGTAGCGCCGGGCGACGCCGCCCCAGCCTCGGGGCAAGTGGGCGCGGCGCGGCCCGCGTCCGACTCTGGATCTCGCCCGGCCCATCCCAGGCCGTCGGCTTCGGGGGCTCGGCAGGGCGGGGGTCAGCGGGCGGCCGCGGCGGTGCCCTGGCAGAACCTCCAGGGTTTGCACGGGGAATCCGAAGCGGCTGATCTTGCTCCCGGCAGCGGCGCGGCGCCCCGTTGGATCGCGCTCGTGGTGGTGCTCGGAGCGCTGGCTCTGATCGCCGGCACGGTGGGGCGCGAATACTTCCTCGGCTTCATTCGGCCGCAGGCGGCGGAGCCGCGCCTGGACGAGCGCGTGCCCGCTCTGCTCGAGCAGGCGCGCCTCGCGCTCGGACGCGGAGATTTCGACAACGCGCGTGCCGAGCTGGCCAAGGCCAGCGTGCTCGCCGAAGCCGAGCCGCAGGTGGTCACGGCCAGCGCGCAGCTCGAGCTGGCACAAGCGGAGCAGTCGTGGCTCTTGTTGCGCGCGGGCGCAGCGTTGGAAGCGGCGCGTGCCGCGGCGGCCCAAGCACCCGCTTCGCGCAAGCGGCTCTCCGAGGCCGAGGCAGTTGCCGCGGCCCGAGCTACAGAGCAGCAGGTGACCGAAAAGAAGCAGCTCGAGCAGTCCTTTCAGGACCGCATGGCCAAGGCTAAAGCAGCAGTTTCGAGCGCCGCCATGCGCGAGCCGAACACGCTCGATGTCGTGCGAGCGCGCGTCGACGCTCTGCGCCTCGAAGGCCAGCTCAAAGAGGCGCGCACGCTCGTGTCCGTGTTGTCCGCCGAGGCCAGCGATCCCGCCAATGCGTATTCTCTCGGCGCGTTAGATCTAGCCGAAGGTGAATCGGGTTACGCCTCGGCGATTGATCGCCTGCGCGTGGCGGCCCGCGCCGAGGAGGCGCTGGGCAAGGCGCGCGGCCTTCTGGTCCTCGTCTTATGTCAAACAGGAGACGCGCCAGGGGCCAGCGCCGAGCTCGAAAAGCTCGAGACGCTGGCGCCCCGCCACCGTGCCTTGACCGCCCTGCGCTCGCTCGTGGAGGTAGCAAAGAGCCGGGCTGCGCCCCCGCCGAGCGAGCCCGCACAGGTCACACGCCGGCCCGCTCCGAGCCCCTCACTGACGGTGCCGGCGGCCGGAGACGACACACAAGCCTTGCTCACACATGCCGCCAGCTTGCACCGGCAAGGTGACTTGTCGGGGGCCGAACGCGTGTACCAGAACGTGTTGAGCAAGAGCCCGAGCAACATCCCCGCGCTATCCGGCCTGGGTGACATTGCCCGTCAACGGCGCGCCACGGCCACCGCGGCCGCCTTTTACGATCAAGTGCTCAAGCAGGATCCGAACCACGTCTCGACCTTGATGGCGCGCGCAGACCTGTACTGGCATTCGGGCAACCGGCAAGCCGCAGTGGCGATGTATCGACGCGCGCTGAGTCAAGTCGGTCCGTCGGATGCGCTAGGGCAACGCGCGCTGCGCAGGATCGAAGAGTTCGACAAGAACGGTGAGGGGAGCGGGACCGAGGGTGCGTCGGAATCCGAAGGCTCCGGCGCGCCCCCGGCCAAATCGCCTGCTCCGGGCGAGGACGAAGACGAAGGTGAGGGCACTGCGCCCAACCCCCTGGATCCCGAGCCGATCGACGTCGACGAGCCCGAGCCCACCGAGGGCCAAGGCTCCCCGCCGTCCCCGAGCACGCCTTCCAAGACAGCGCCCAAGCCCGCTGCGCCGGTTCCGCCGCCCTCGCAGGATACCGAAGGCAACGACGCCCCCTCGGACGAGTCGACCGAAACTCCATGAACGGCTGGCTTCGACGGCTTCGTCGCGGCGCCGGTGCGGCGTTGTGTGTCGCGCTCGTCATGGCGAGCGGTTGTGACCAATCGCCGCCGTCTTCGGGCCCGGTGGGTGTGTTGCGCAGCGGGCTGGACGCCGCTTCGGGAGGTGTGGTCGTCGAGTTCGACTTGTCGCGCGGGCTTTCCGAGGAAGCCACACAGCTCAGCTTCTTCTCGGGCCCGGCGGCGCCCTCACTGCCGGAGCTGGTGCAGGCGCTCGGCCGCGCCAAGGCCGATCGGCGTACCAAGGGCTTCTTGTTGAGCCTGGGTGCGGCCGAGCTCAGCTGGGCGCAGGCCGAGGAGCTCGGCCGTTTGTTTTCGAGCGTCGCTGCGGAAAAGCCAGTCGTCTGCCATGCGCACGGCTACTCGAATACGACGCTATTTTTTGCCGCGCGTGCCTGCGATCGCAAATGGTTGAGCCCCGCGGGTGAGGTCGGCACGGTCGGCATCGCCGGTCAGATGCTGTATCTCAAGCGCCTGCTCGATCGGTTTAAGGTCAAGGCCGACTTTTTACACATGGGCAGGTACAAGAGCGCTGCCGAGATGTTCACCGAGGACGGCCCGAGCGACGAGGCTCGCGAGTCGCTGCTCTCCGTCCTCGGTTCCATCCGGCACACCTGGCACGAAGGCCTGCGTGCAGGGAGCGGTGGAGACAAGCTCGTGCACGCCGTCGAGCACGGGCCCTGGTCGCCCGAGGCAGCGCTGAAAGAGGGCCTCGTCGAGGCGATCGGTTATCTTTCCGATGCTCGGGACGACAGTAAAGAACGCTCGAGTGTCGACGACATCGAGACCTCGGTCGGTTTCTCGACCCGTCGTGACGCCGCGGATGAAATCACGGCCTTGATTCGAACATTGGCGGGCGCGTCCGCTTCGGAGCCCAAGGGTGAGCACGTGGTCGTGCTGCCCACTTCGGGCGGCATCACGATGGAGTCGAGCGGGGTGCTCGGTGGAGAAGGCATCGCCGCGGAGCCCCTCAGCAAGATCCTGAGGCGTTTGCGCAAGGACGATTCGGTCAAAGCCGTCGTGATCCGCATCGATTCACCCGGTGGCTCGGCGCTGGCCAGCGACCTCTTGTGGCACGAGCTGATGCTGCTGCGGGAGAAGAAGCCGCTCATCGCTTCACTCGCCGGCACCGCCGCCAGCGGCGGGTACTACATGGCCTGCGCGGCGACGCGCATCCTCGCCGAGCGCACCACCATCCTCGGCTCGATCGGCGTGGTCGGGGGCAAGATCGTGCTGGGCGAGGCGCTCGACGAGCTCGGCGTGAGCAGCGTCACCTTCCCCGCCAGCGACGAACCGGGGGCTGCCGAGCGCGCCTCCTACATGTCCCCGCTCACGGCCTGGGACGCCGCCACGCGCGAGAGCGTGCGCGCGCAGATGGAAGCCATCTACGAGCTGTTTCTGGCTCGCGTCGCCCAGGGGCGAGCTCTGCCCATCGAGAAAGTCCGTCAGGTGGCAGAGGGCCGCATCTGGTCCGGTGTGCAGGGCCTCGAGCACCACTTGATCGACGAGCTCGGTGGGCTTGCGGACGCCATCCTGCTGGCCAAAAAGCAAGCTGGGCTGTCCGAGGACGTCGCGGTGAAAATCGAGGGTGGCCCGGAGACCTTGCTCGAGCTGCTGCAGCTCGATTCGGAAGAGGATGATCCGGAGGCCATCCGGGCGGCGCTCGGGCGCCTGCGGAGCACACCACCCGGGCCTTTTGCTGGGTTGGCCGCGCCGTACCGGCCCTACGCCGACAGTTTGACGCCGCTGCTCGGCAGGGAGCGGGTTTTGGCCACGGTCCCGTTTGCTTTCCACCTCGAATGACTGGCAGCTCCGCGGCGTTGCGCCGCCCGACCCCCCGAATGGGCTTGACGATCCGGCTCCCCTGGGGCCACCCTCCGCCCGCTCGTCATTTGAGCTCGGAGAGGTGACCGAGTGGCCGATGGTACCCGCTTGCTAAGCGGGCGCAGGGGAAACTCTGCCGCGGGTTCGAATCCCGCCCTCTCCGCTAGAAGATAGAGCTGCAAAGCCGCACGGTGCCACGCACCGCTGCCCAAAGGGGCGGGATTCGAACCAGATCGGCCCAGCGCCGACGAGCGCTGCACAGCGAGCCGCAACGCCGGCGGGTTCGAAACCGGCGACCCAGCGCATCCAGGCGACTCCGATCGAGCTGCAAGTGAAGCAGCTCCTCACATGAGGTCCCTGAGGAGCGCAGCCGCCGCAGGCGGCGAGCACCGAAGGAATCCCGCCAGCGCCGAGCAACGCCCCGAGGTGGCTTACCGCGCCATCCGGAGGCAGCCCGGCACCCTCTGTCACGATCGATATTCCAAATCGGCATGTCGAGTGGGAAAGGGATGTCGCGCGTCGAGCACCTGATTCGGAGCTCGCTACCAAAGGGGCGGACGATAGACGGCACCGGGCGGCATCAACTCGTTCTTCGGCGAGTTGCCGAGCGAGTCGCGCGGTTGCTCGGCTCAGCTTTGAGTCGCAGCGCATTGACGAGCAGGCCGAAGGCGGGCGCCAACTGTCGGCGACTCGGGTAGTAGAGGTGGTAGCCCGAGAATGGCGGACACCAGTCGGCGAGCACGCGCGTGAGTCGACCTTCCGCCACGTCCCCCTGCACCATGTCGTCCATGAGGTACCCGAGCCCGAAGCCGGCTCGCACCGCGTCGCGGATCTGATAGGCACCGTTAAACACGAGCTGACCGTCTACGCGTACTCTCAGCTCGCGCCCACGCTTCTCGAACTCCCAGGCGTAAAGGCCCCCAGCGCTGGGCTGGCGGAAATTGATGCAGCTGTGGTTGACGAGATCCTGCGGCGACTTCGGCTCGGCCCGCGCCGCGAAGTAGGAAGGCGCGCCGACGACCGCCATGCGCAAGTCCGGCCCGATGCGGACGGCGATCATGTCTTTCGCCACCTGGTCTCCAAATCGCACGCCAGCGTCGTAGCGGTCGGCCACGATGTCCGTCAGGCCGTAGTCGATGTTGATCTCCACCTTGATCTCTGGGTAATTGGGCAGGAGCTGGGATATTGCGGGCCATAGGATCCGCAGCGACGCGAAGATGGGGGGCATCGGCGAGCCGGCGACAGCCATGATCGCGCCTGCCGTAGCGAACGCGGTGTTTGCACTCACCAAGCAACGGCTGCGCACGCTGCCGCTGCGCCTCGCATAGGGGTTGCCGAAAATGCCTACTTTAGTGCTGATCGTTTTCGCTGTCGTCTTCGCCGCCTGCGGCGACAAGTCGCGACCTCCAGAAAGCCCCGGGCACCAGAGCTCGGAACAGGTCGTCGGTGAGGCCGCGTTCGCGACCGTGCGCGCGGTGCTGCAGCACCCGCGATGCCAGAACTGCCATCCCGCAGGTGATGCACCACTCTCGGGCGACGACAGCCACGTGCACTCGATGAACGTGCTGCGCGGGCCAGCAGGGTTTGGCATGGCGGGTGCCGAGTGCACGACGTGCCACGGGCTGAAGAATCCTCCGAACAACTATGGCCTCCATGTCCCGCCCGGTGCGAGCGAGGGCTGGCACATGCCGAAGCCCGAGCAGAAGCTCGTGTTCGTCGGCGTCGCGCCGCGCGCACTCTGCGAGCAGATCAAGGACCCGGCACGCAACGGCGGCAAGGACATGCGCGCGCTCCGCCAACACCTCGACACCCCACTCGTGACCTGGGGTTGGGACCCGGGCTTCGGCCGTGCTCCGGTGCCCACGCCGTACGCGACGTTCGTCTCCGCGTGGGAGGCCTGGGCTGCGGCCGGCGCCCCTTGCCCTAATTGACATCCCGACCTCCGCCGCACGGCAGCCTACCGCGCCATCCGGAGGCAGCCCGGCACCCTCTCTCCCGATCGATATTCCAAATCGGCATGTCGAGTTGGAAAGGGATGTCGCGCGTCGAGCACCTTCCTCGGTCGACGAAAGTCCCCGGGCGCTTCGTCGAAGTGATCGAAGACATTGGGTCGATTGAAGCGCGCAGATCCGGCTCACTGTGCCGCCGCACTCCTCCCACCCACCACGCTCTGCTCGATGATCGAGAACGGGTCGTAGCTGGCCAGCTCGTCGCGCAGCCTTTTCACGTGGTCTCGATATTCGGGGCCCGCCAGCACCCGCTCGACGCCTCGTCGAATCTGCTGGGCGGTGGGGCGCTCGGGTCCCGGTTGTCGATCGTGCCTTGGGCGACAGTGATGACGCGCCCCCGATAGGCGTCGATTTTCGCGGTGAGCTCAGGCGACAGACCAAGGCGCACATTAGAGCAAGCGTCGTCAGGCTCGAGACTTCTTCGGTCGGAAGCGCAGTAGCGTGCAGCGCTGGGGGCAGCTCTCGGCCCCTAGCGGCACCCCAGTACTTCATCACCTCGTACATGTTCCGGCCGTAGAGGTTGAGCGCCGTGCGCTCTTGCATCTCGTTGAAGTGGCGGTGCAATGTTCACGCGAGAATCTCGACTCCGACCAGCCTACACTGCCATCGAAATAGAAATGAGGTCCTGGCCTTCGTAGGCCCGGAGACAGTCGCTCAGTCTCACCGACTTTACGATGCCGCTCTTCCCCGCCGGGTGACCCGGCAATCGTCAGGGTCGTCCTCGCTAACTCGAAGTTGGATGTCGCTTGCAGTCATCGACATGCGGGCATTCTACCGCGTGAGAGCGATCATCCAAGCCGCAACTACAGCGATGCACTCACGCTTTCGAGGTAAACTCCTCGTCCGTATTGGCCAGGAGCAATGGGGCTGTGTTCACGAGGTAGCTTCTAGTTCTGCTGAGCCTAAATGGGAGTTGTCCATCCGTTTTTTGCTTGCGCGTTTAAGCGGCTGGCCGCGCTTCCGACTTAGCCCGCCGGAGCTCCCAGACGCTCAGCTCGAGTGCGCTGGTACTGCTCTTCGAGCCTGGGGCCAAACAGCGTCCTCAGCGCCGAAAAGGATGAATTGCCTGGGTCCAGATTCTCTAGAAACGAAACTGCGACGAGCTCTTGAATTCGTGGGTCTTGGCTACCCATCGCGCGTTCGAGCAGGAGCATGGCCGGCTTCACAGCGGCACTTGCGTCACCGTGCAACTCGACTTCAGCAATCAAGAATCTAACCAGGTCTCCAAGAAGAACGTGAGGCAGGACCTGGTCATAATCCTCAATATGTTCTTTGTAGACGAGGTGGAAGCCGGGGATCGTGACACAGAGATCATCCGCGAAAGTTTCGTAGGTAAAGTCCTTCATTTTTGCCGCTCAACGCTCTGCGTAGGTCATCCCCATCCGAAGAGCCTCGACGCGTGGCGCATGACGGTGGAGCATAACCGAGCGGCTAGACGTAGTCACGGGCTCCAACGGGTTGGAGCGGGGGGCGGGGCCGCCCGCCAACGCGCACGCTCTGCGCCGCGCGTACCTTTGAGGTGTTTGTTGCGCCTTTGTGCGCGGCAGCTATTCCCTACTTGGCTGCAGCCTCTAGGCACTTCAACACAGGCATCAGCATCTTCGCAATCTGCTCTCCGTCATAGAGATAGGCACCTCCTCCTGGGCGATATGAAGCAACTGCCAGCGCGACCGAAGCGTAAGGTTCCTCCTCGTCGAATAGATCCGTCAGCATCACTTCGATTTCGCCCGCAAGGGTCATCGACCGATCGCGACCGTCCACAAACAAGCGCACCTTGGTCGCCAAGTCCGCGAAGCGCGAAATCATCTCACACTGTTCCTTATGATCGTGATGACATTTTGGCCAGTTGCGGCATCGACGACCACTTGTGGCTTGCCTGGCAGCCCTGTGACTATATCGCCCAATGGGTGAAAAGAAACCTTTCTTATTCGGTGTGCTCGAGCGCGCAGACGCGCTCTGCGCGCGGCCGGGGGAGATGAGAGCGCTGCGCCCAAGTTGGAAGCACTGCCAGGTCTCTCGTGCGCCAGCACGTGCCCGCCGACTCGAGAGTGCCCTATTGCTGGCGGAGATGAGGGTTCAAATCAGCCTGCCAATCGTCGTACGGAATCTCGCGAAGCACTCTTCCGTGTTCGAGTTCAGCCAGCTCCCGACGATTGGGCAGGGAAATGCCTGTTGGAGCCAATTCCGACAATGAATCGACATCGTCCAGCTGGTTGCCGCTGGGAGGCCGTAACCATGCGACGCCACACGCCGGACAAAAGAAGATGAAAGCGCCCGTCGTATTCGCTCGGACGACCAAGACCACTCCGGAGTCGGCACAAACGGGGCAATCACCCACCGAATAGAGCAGCCGCCCGGGGGACTCACTTGAAGCCATTTTTGATGAACTCCGGCAATGTGCGCGACAAAGAAGAGCGCGTGCCTTCCAAGAACTCGGCGCGAGCAACATTGTACTTGCTTGCCGCCGCGGCCTCCCTGCCCCCCATTCGGGTGGCGACGTCGCGATAGAATGCCGCAGCCGCGCGTCGTTGCCCGGATGTTAGCGCGGTTAATGGCTGGCGCCCTTTCAGGACCTCGCGCACAATGCCAGCTGCTGCATTTCCTACGGTTCCGTTCAATGTCTTCCCAGCGATCGCTCCTCCCCTGAGCGCCACCAAGGCTCGTGGCGCCGCTCCAAGGGCAGCCCCAAAGGCCGCGCCCGCAAGCGCTGACATGCCTGCTTGACCCCAGTCGATGCAGCCGTTAACGGCGTATTGGATGCCGGCGTCGATCAAGCCTGACGTGATGCCGCTGACGAGCACCGGTACCAGAAGGGCGGCTTCGCCGTCCGGATCCACGGCATTGATCGGATCATTGCCGACATACGCATAAAGGTTCGCCTGCCCGCCGCCGAAGCCGAGCGGATCTTTATTCGTCCAGCGGCCACTCTGCGCGTCGTAGTCGCGCGCTCCGAAGCGGGTGAGGCCGGTGTCGACGTCGTAGAGGCCCCCGGCGAAGCCGAACGGTTGAAACCCCGGATTCGAATCGGCGGTGATCTCGCCGAAGGGTCCGTAGTCGATCTGCTGTACGACCTCGCTGGTTGTGGTGTTGACGACGAGGCGGACGCTGCCGCGAATGTCGGTGATGAACGCGTACGTGGTGGCGCCCTGGATCATCAAATCGGGGGCGTTGGATTTTGTGGCGTAGACGAAGCGGCTGAGGACGGCGCCGGCGGGGTCGAGCTCGGCGATGGGTTTCAGGTTGTCTTGATAGAGCCAGCCGCGTTGGAGCGTACCGCCGACGAGCTTGGCGACGCGGCGGTTTTGCGCGTCGGTGAGGTAGGTGAGGGCGCGGCCGTCGGGGAGGGTGACGGCGCTGAGGTTGCCGAGGGGGTCGTAGGTGTACGAGGTGGTGCCGCTGGCGTCGGTTTTGGTTTGGAGCGTGCCGCGCTCGGTGTAGCCGTATTCGGTGGCGCCCTGGGTGAGGAGCCTTTCTTGAGCGTCAAAGCTGGCTTGGGCGCTGGTGGCTCCGGTTTGGATGCTGAGGCGGTTGCCGTCAGGGTCGTAAGTGTATGCGGCGCTGACGGTGCCGTTGGTGGTGGCTTGGGTGAGTTGTCCGACGCTGTCGTAGCTGTACGCGGTGAGGGTGTTGACGCCGGCGATCGTTTCGCTGCTGGTGGCGATTCGGCCGAGCGCGTCGTAGGTGTGGGTGGTAGCGAAGAGCGCGCCATCCTGGCCCGTGACGCTGTGGCTCGCGAGCTCGCCGCGTGCGGTATGCGTGAACGTGGCGTCGAGGTCGCCGATGCCGGTGGCGGTGAGCAGCGCGTTGGTGGGGTCGTGCGTGAGCGTCAGGGCGCCCGCGCGGACGATCAGGCCGTCATCGTCGCGTGTGTAGGCAATGGCCGTGTCGTTGACGCTGATGGCGGTGACGAAGAAGTCGTCGTCGTAGGTGCGGCTGACGGTGCCCGCGATCGCGCCGCTCCAGGTGGTGGCGAGCGGGAGTGAGCCGTCATAGCTGTACGCGAGGCTGACGCCGTCAGGGCTCGCGGTCGTGATGAGACGTTCGGCCGCGTCGTAACCGAGGGTGATGGTGCCCGCGGCATGTTGGACCCCGTTGAGCAGACCGGCGGGGGTGTACCCGTACGTGATGGGGTCGAGGCCGGGCAGGGTGATGGCCGTCAGCGCCTTGTCCGCGTCGTAGGCGTAGGTCGTGGGAGTCGCGCCGCTCGCTAGCTCGGGTGGAAGATACGTGGAGAGGAGATCCCGCGCGTCGTATTCGAGCTGGTGCGGAGCCTGGCCTGGCGGGGTGAGCCCGATCAGGTTGCTGGTGGCGTCATAGGCAAAGGCGGTGCTGGTGCCGTCGGCATACTCGTTGCGCACGGTGCGGCCGATGGCGTCGGGAACTAAAGTCGTGCTTTGCCCGAGCGCGTCGGTGCTGGTGGAGAGCCAGCCGCTCGCGTCGTAATCAAGCTCCACGCGGCGCGTGTCGGCTCCGCTGCCGCTCGTGACGGAGACCAGGCGGCCATCGGCGTCGTAGGCATAGAAGGACGGCAAGAGCCCAGGAACGCGGGTTTCGATCACGCGGCCCCGATCGTCGAACAGCGTCGTCAGCTCGCGCCCGACGGGCGATCGTTCGATCAGGGTGCGCGTGGCGGCGTCGTATTCGCTGGTGAAGATGCGATCGTTGATGTCCGTTTCGCGCTGCTGGCGGCTGAGGCTCAGCGGATCTGCGGGATTAGTGAGCTCGGTGACCTGGGATTGGTACACGACGCTCTCGAGACCGCTCGGTAACGTGATGCGCATCTCGGCGTGGATCGGGGCCATGGCGCCAAAGCGCGGATCGGCTTCGAAGCGCGTGGTGGCGATGCTGCCGTCGGCGGAGCTGACGGTGATGTTGCCGGCGGGATCGCGCAGACGGCTGCTGAGGGCGCCGCCGGGGGTGATGACGCGCTGTTCTTCACCGGCGGGGCTGGTGGCGCGTTCGTGGCGCGTGGCTCGCCCGAGCGGGGTGGTGTGCGTGATCGTTGCGACGCTGCCGTCCTGGCTTGGTTCGAGCACTTGCGCGGCGCCGCTGGGATCGGTGTCGGACACGAGGCGGCCCGCGTCATCGTAGGCGTATTCGTGGCGGCCGCCGCGCGCATCCGTCATGGAGGTGAGCAAGCCGCCCGCGGCGTATTCGAGCGCCACGGCTTGGCCCGCCGCGTCCGTGACCTGTGCGAGGTAGCCGTCCGTGTCGACAGCGAGCTCGGTGCGCACACCGTAGGGGCCGACGATGGCGGAGGGTGAGCCATCTGCGGCGCGTTCGATGCTGGTGATGCGCTGGTCGTCCTCGATGACGCGCTCGAGGCGGCCCTCCGCGTCATATTCGAAGCGTCGGACCTCGACGCCGGAAACCGCGTCCACGGTCGCGAGGTGGCGGCCATTGGAATCGAAGCGATAGACCTCGCTGCCGTCTTCGGCGGCGATGATCACGTCACCGAAAGACGCGCCAGGTAGTGACGGCGCCACCTTGACGATGCTGTCTCCGCTGAGGCCGGCGTAGATGCTGCCGTCGGGCGCGACCGTGATGTCTCCGCTGGTGCCCACGTCGACGAGCGTATCGATGTTGCCGTCGATACCGACGATGCGGAGGTTTCCGTCGACTTGCGCGATGATCAGGTTGCCCTGGCGATCGAAGGCGAGGTCGCGAGGATCGTTGACGCGAGCCGCGGTGGCCGGGCCGCCATCGCCGTCACGGCCCGGTTCGCCGCTGATGCCGGCTACGGTATGGATGAGGCCGTCCACGTCGATGCGCCGGACGACGTCTCGGCCCTCCACGGCGAGGAACAGCTCGCCGCCGGGTCCGAAGGTGAGCCCGGCCGGGTCGAAGACATCCGCAGTGTTGGCCGGGCGGGCTTCGCCATCAGCATTTCCCCCGGCAACATGCTCAAAACGTTGCTCGCGATTGACGCGCCACACTTCTGAATCGGCACGCTCGGAGAAGTAGATGATGCCGTCCGCGGAGACGGCGAGACCGCCGGGCGTGATCGGGTCGCTCTCGGTCGCCAGCTGGCCTTCGCGCAGGATGAACTGGCTGCCGCCGCCGACCAAGGTCTCGATGCGGCCCGTTGGGTCCACGCGCCGCACGCCGTCAGACAAGAAGTAGATGCTACCGTCCGGACCCTCGGTGAGGTCCCTAGCGCCGCCGAGCAGCGCTTCGGTGGCGGGCCCGCCGTCGCCACGGCCATCCGCGGGCGAGCCGCCGCCGGCGAACGGCACCGCCTGCCCGCCCGCAAAGCTGTAGATCACGCCTTCGGACACGAACAGCAGGGTGCCGTCCGAACGCACGAAGGGCTCTCTGCCGACGAGATCCGTACCGGCGAAGACGTCCGTGACGAGCGGAGGGATCGTCTCGGCGCTGCGTTGCCGGCCGTCCCCAAAATAAAGCGTGCGCCCCGCCGTATCGTAGGCGTGGTGCACGTCGAGGCTGAAACCACCGAGGCCGTAGGCGCGAGCGTCCCAGCCGCCCAACTTGCCTTTGGTCGTGCGCTCGATCACCACCTCTTCACGCGTCTTGCTGCCGGTGAGCCGTATCGATCCGGGCTCGGCAAAGCTCGCGCCGTTGCTGTTCTCGTTGCTCGTGTAGTCGCCGTCGTAGGCGTAACCGATCTTCAGCTCGAACGTTTGCGAGCCCTGTAGCGGCCGCCCGAAGGCGTCGCGCCCGTTCCAGGCGTAACGAAAGCGCGACAACGCCTCGGGCGCGAGCCGCTCTTCATGGCGCTGGCCGGCGATGAACAACGAGACGTCGATGTGTTTCAGGCTGGCGGGCACGGTTGCGCCTGCGACCTCCACGTCCAGCGTGCGCCTCTGACCCCCAGCGGCTCGATCGCTCTGATAAAAGAGTGAGTAACCCGTGCCGGGGAGGGCGACGGTTTCGCCGAGCGTGCGGTTGTCAATGCGCAACACGGAGCCATCGGCGCACCCCGGAAGATCGAACAAGCCTGCGAGGGCGGCCAACCAAGGAGGTGGCTCGGCATCGCCGGGAAAACCAAAGCCCCAGTTCAGATCGAAGCGGCTGAAATGGTCGACTTGCACCCGCCACAGGCTCTGGCCTGCATCGTAGAGCTCCGCGAGCCGCGCGGGCTCGTCAGCGCCGAAGCCCGCTGCCTCCAGCGCCGCGGTGCCTTCGGCGGCCCCGTCACCGTCCAGATCGATCTGCGCGATGCCGCCGGCTTCAGCGACGATCGCGATCACCACGCCATCCGGCTCGGGTTGCCACTCGGTGGCTTCGAGATCGTAGTATCCCACCGGAACCGGTGTGCCTGCGGGGAAGCCCAGGAAGTTCTCCAGGTAAACCGGCAAAGCGCGGTCGAAGCTCACGCTGCGGGCGCCCATCGCGTCCGCCTCGTCCACGCCCAGCTCGAACGCGTACGTGTAGGCGCTGCTCGCGGGCAGATCCGCCGGCATCGCCTGCGGACCGCGTTCGCCCACGGTAAATTCCGTGAGCCGCACACCCAGGCGGTCGAGCGGCACCTCGTTGCCGTCCGCCCCGAGCGCCAAGGCCTGCGTACCGCTCGGAAAAAACACCACCGGCGCCCGCCGCCCCGACGCATCTTCGACGGCTTGTGAGCGCGCCACTTGCAGCGGCCCGCTGCCATTCAAGCTGATCGCCGTCACCAATTCCGACCGCGGCAGCAGCACCGCGGGCTCGACCCAGGCAAAGCTATTGGGCTCTACGGCGGCGCGGCGGTGCACTGCTAGCCAATCGGGCCCTGAGATCTCGACCGTTACCTTGGCGCCCCCGTTGACCGCGATATCAAAGATCCCGTCGGCGCGGCTACGCGTGGAGCCGAGCTCTGGAGCACCGACGATGCGGATGCGGGCACCACCGAGCGGCTGGCCTTCGCTGTCCGCCACGCTTCCGCGCACCACTGCCAGGCGACCGGGCACGAGCGCCCCGGCCGCCACGCCTTCCTGCAGCGGCGCGCAGTCGCTGCCCTCCCGCGGGGTATACAGCCACTGGACCGTCGCGGCGAACGGCACCGGCGCCGTGGGATTCGCGACCACTGCCAGGCAATCGGGATCGGAGCAATCCCCCTCGCCGTCGCCGTCGTCATCCGCGCTGTTGCCGCAAACCTCGCCCTCACCTGTAACCGTGCCACTGCCGCCAACGCCGGCAGGTTCCATGCCAACGGGCGCTGGCTTGGAATCCGAGCCACAGGCAAGCAGCCATGCCGCGAGCACGAGCGGCGTGCAAATCGATCCGTATCCCCAAGCCCGGTTGCCCTTCACCACCGCTGCTCCTTACCGCACCGCAAGCGCTGCGCAACCATCGGGACAGGCTCAGTCGCGCTCCATTCCGCACGACGCCCCGAGGTGGCCTACCGCACCCTCCGGAGGCAGCCCGGCACCCTCTCTCACGATCGATATTCCAAATCGAAATGTCGAGTTGGAAACGGAGGTCCCGGTCAGCTTCCATAAGTTGACCACGACGACTAGCTGCTGTCTGTCGTTGCACGGCGCCAGCTTTGCGAGTTATCAGCAAGGCTCCACAGGAGGTGTGAACATGGGGAACGAAAACGGCGCCCTCGATCGGCGCTTCGAAAATCAGTTGCGAACGTCCACTCGCGAACGAAGAGTGCAGTCCTTGGCCCTCACCCGGGCCTCGTCTTTGCGCGCATGCGGCGCGCTCATGTTGGCGCTCGTGCTGGCGTCGCTCGGCTGCTCCAGCGGAAGCGCGCCCGCCCCCGTTACGACCCAGCCGGGTCAAATCGCGCTGAACCTCACCGGCGTCAGCGCGTCAGGGGCGGTCTACCGGCTGCGGCAGGCATTCTTCATCGCGAACGGGCCCGACAGCACCATCTTCCTGGACACGGAAGAGAGCCCCAATCTCACCCAGCTCACGGCCGCTGCGTCGCCGGGCTTCTACACCCTCTTCCTGCAGGGCGGCTGGTTCTTGGAGCGGGTTGACAACGGCGTCAAGACGCCGCTGGCAGCCGAGCTCCTCTCGCCCAATCCGCAGAGCTTCTTGGTGGTCCAAAACGCGCTCACCAACGTTCCGCTGCGTTTTGCGGTGGGCGGTGAAGAGCTGACCGGGTCGTTCGGCATCACGCTCGAGGTCGAGGAGCGGCAAGGGCCCCCGGCGACGCTCTGCCAATCGACGTCCGAGTGCGCGAGCGGGCAGACGTGCTGTGTCTCCGGATTCTTGGGCACGTGCTTGGCTCTGGGCCCCGGCGAGCCGTGTCCGCTGCCGGACCTGACGGTTTCGGCGGCGACGGCCGCGAGCAGCGTGAGCATCACCTCGGAGGTGTTTGGTCCGGGCAGCTGCGCGCTCGAAGAGGGCTGCGTCGACGGCCCCGGAGAGCGGCGCCTGTTGCGCTTCTCTACCGAGACGGGCAACATCGGCGAGGCAGACGTCATCCTCGGGGATCCCAACGGCGTTCCCGGGTTCGAGTTCGGCCAGTGCCACGGGCACTTCCATTTCGAGGCGTACGCCAGCTACGAGCTGGTGGACACGACGGGTGCCATCGCCGCGGTCGGGCACAAGCAGGCCTTCTGCCTGCTCGATTCGATTCCTCTGGGGCTCCCCGGCGCTCCCACCACGCCGCGTTTTCACTGCGGGTTCCAAGGTATCCAGAGGGGCTGGAGCGACGTGTACGGCTCGGGGCTCGATTGCCAATGGGTGGACATCACCTCGGTGCCCAACGGAGACTATCTCTTGCGCATCAGCATCAACCCCGATCGCGTGCTGCCGGAGTCGAACTTCGACAACAACGTGGCGGAGGTCCCGGTGCGGATCGCCGATCCCCCCGCTCCCGACGAGCCCTGTCAGTTTCCGCAGGCCGGCGCGAGCCGCGATTGCGACTGGTCGTTTGCGCCGGGCTTCATCGGTCTGAGCTGCACGCCCGGCGAGCTCGTCACCATCGGTTGTGGCGGGTGCTCGGGGGTCGGTTCCTGCTCGGGGGATCCCATGGTGCGCGTGTGCGAAGGGACGGAGGCGTGCCGGCTCTCCACCACGATCGGGCTCAGCGACGACTCCTGCAGCCTGTGCCCCGAGGCGCAGTTCATCTGCCCCGCGAGCGGTCAGTATAGCACGCTGCTGGCGCCGTTCAGCAGCGGCTCATCCTTCACCTGCGAGCTCGGAATCGTGAACGCCCCGCTGCCGAGCGCGGACGCAGGCGCGCCGCAGCCATAGCGCGACGTCGTGGCACCCACCACGACGAGGCCAACTGCCGCGGAGCGGTGGGCTTCGATGAGGGCCGGACCTCCAGCGAGGAAGCGTCCGGCCCTCGGCGCCATGCGCATCACGTCTGGTCCACATCGCTCGTCGTCGCACCGGTCGAGCCGAGCGCGCTGAAACACGAGGCGTGGGCTGTGCCGGTATTGGGGAAGTCGCCTCCGTCCCAGTGTCGCATTCCTGGCGAGTGATAGGACCGCGCAGCCGACGTCTGCTTCAGACTCGCCAGTCCGTGAACAGTTGTCGACGACAAAGTGCACCGGATCGGTGCCACGCGCCGTCACTCGGGCGGGAGCGTATCCGTACACGCTCCAAAGAATCCGCCGCCGCGAATCGCCGTCGCCCCCGAACAGCGCCCCGAGGTTGGTACTGCGCCATGTTGCGGCAGCCCGGCCCCTCTCTCGCCTCTCGCCTCTCGAATCGGCCCGGTTCCGCCCTTGACAACCAATAAGTGTCGGCTTATTAATTAGCTGTGCAGAGCGTGGTCGCGGCCGAAAACAAGATCTTCCAGGCGTTGGCGGACCCCAGCCGCCGGGCGATCTTCGAGTCGCTCACGCGCGGCGAAGCGGCGGTGAAGGACCTCACGGCGCGCTTCGACATCTCGCAGCCGGCGGTCTCGCAGCACCTCGCCGCTTTGAAGGATGCCCGCCTGGTGAACGGCCGGCGCGACGGGCGCTGTGTCTATTACCGGGTGGATCCGCGCGGGATGAAGCCTCTCATCGACTGGATCGCGCACTACCGCGCGTTCTGGACGGAGCACGTCGATCGCCTTGAACAGCTGCTGGAGAAAATGGACGAATGAGCCTCATCGACAAGACCGCCGCATCGCAAACCGAATCCCTTTCGTTCGAATTCGACTTGCAGCATTTGCCGGAGAAGGTGTGGCGCGCGCTCACCGACCCCGCGCTGCTCGCCGAGTGGCTCCTGCCGGTTGTCGAGGGCAAGCTCGAGCCGGGGGCCGCGTTCATGTTCAAGACGCAGCCGTACCCCGGCTGGGACGGCAGCGTGAAGTGCCGGGTCCTCGAGATCGAAGCGCACAGGAAGCTCAGCTACGCGTGGGTCGTCGGCGACATGTTGGACACCGTCGTGACGTTCACGCTCTCACCCACGGCGTCGGGCACCCACTTGTCCCTCGTGCAGTCGGGCTTCAAGCCGGACCAGAAGCAGAACTTTGGTGGTGCGCGCTACGGCTGGAAGATGATGGGTGGGAAGCTCGTGGAATTGCTGGAGAGGATTGCATGAGCAACCCCGCAGACAGCCACGACCTGATCCGCGTCCAGGGCGCCCGGGTGAACAACCTGAAAGACGTCAGCGTCGAGATCCCCAAGCGGCGGCTGACTGTGTTCACTGGCGTGTCGGGATCGGGCAAGTCGTCGCTGGTGTTCGGCACCATCGCGGCGGAGTCGCAGCGGATGATCAACGAGACCTACAGCGCGTTCGTGCAGGGGTTCATGCCGACACTGGCTCGGCCCGAGGTCGACTTCCTTTCAGGGCTGACGACCGCGATCATCGTCGACCAGGAGCGGATGGGTCAGAACTCCCGTTCCACGGTCGGTACCGTCACGGACGCTAACGCGATGCTGCGTGTGCTGTTCAGCCGCGTCGGTAAGCCGCACGTCGGCTCGTCCAACGCTTTCTCCTTCAACGTCCCGTCGGTCCGCGCGGTCGGGGAGATCACGGTCGAGAAGGGCGCCGGCAAGACCGAGAAGCGCGTCTTCAGCGTCAACGGCGGCATGTGCCCGCGCTGCGAGGGCATGGGACAGGTCAACGACATCGACCTATCCCAGCTGTACGACGACAAGAAGTCGCTCAACGAGGGCGCGCTGACTATCCCCGGCTACAGCATGGACGGCTGGTACGGCCGCATCTTCAACGGCTGCGGCTTCTTCGACCCGGACAAGCCGATCAAGAAGTTCACGAAGAAAGAGCTCCACGACTTGCTTCACAAGGAGCCGACCAAGATCAAGATCGACGGTATCAATCTGACGTACACGGGGCTGATCCCGCAGATCCAAAAGTCGTTCCTGTCCAAGGACAAAGAGGCGATGCAGCCGCACATCCGTGCCTTCGTGGAGCGGGCCGTGACGTTCACCAGCTGCCCCGAGTGCGGCGGCACCCGGCTCAATGCGGCAGCCCGGTCCTCCAAGATCAAGAAGATCAACATCGCCGATGCCTGCGCGATGCAGATCAACGAGCTAGCCGCGTGGGTGCGCGGTCTGGACGAGCCGTCCGTCGCACCGCTGCTCTCGACCTTGCGACACACGCTCGACTCGTTCGTGGAGATCGGGCTGGGTTACCTCAGCCTCGACCGTCCCTCTGGCACGCTGTCGGGCGGTGAAGCGCAGCGCACCAAGATGATCCGCCACCTCGGCTCGTCACTCACCGACGTGACCTACGTCTTCGACGAGCCGACGATCGGGCTGCACCCCCACGACATCCAGCGGATGAACGAGCTCTTGCTGCGCCTGCGCGACAAGGGCAACACCGTGCTGGTCGTCGAGCACAAACCGGAGGTGATGGCGATCGCCGACCACGTCGTCGACCTGGGTCCCGGTGCCGGCACTGCCGGCGGCGAGGTGGTCTTCGAGGGCAGCGTGGAGGGCCTGCGTGCCAGCGGTACGCTCACCGGGCGTCACCTGAGCGACCGCGCCTCTTTGAAGCCCTCGGTGCGGAAGCCGTCGGGTGTGATGAAGGTGCGCGGCGCCAAGGCTCACAACCTGAAGAACGTCGACGTCGACATCCCGCTCGGCGACCAGCACGGTGTTGCCCTTGTCGCGCAGGCGCAGCAAGAGCTCGTTCATCCGCTGGATGTCGTG
>JANOIG010000249.1:0-30282 GCA_031407405.1 Deltaproteobacteria bacterium | reverse complement strand
TATATATTAGATGAGGGTAGCGGCCGTATCGAAACCGTCACCGCGCACGCTACCGTCCTTGCGACGGGCGGGGCAGGGAAAGGGTACCTGTACACCACCAATCCAGACGTCGCGACAGGTGACGGTGTCGCCATGGCCTACCGTGCCGGCGCCTGGCTCGGGAACATGGAGTTCTTTCAGTTTCATCCGACCTGCCTGTTTCATCCGAGCGCGAAAAGTTTTCTGATCAGCGAAGCGCTGCGCGGCGAAGGGGCTCGCTTGTGTCTGACCACCGGCGAACCGTTCATGAGCCAGCATCACCCGCTCGGTGATTTGGCACCCCGCGACGTGGTGGCTCGGGCCATCGATTATGAGATGAAGCGTAGCGGTGTGGAGCACGTATTGCTGGACATCACGCATAAGCCTGCGACTTTTGTGCGTGAGCGTTTCCCCGGCATCTACGAAAAGTGCAAAGATCTGGGCATCGACATCACGAGCCAGCCCATGCCCGTCGTGCCAGCCGCGCATTATATGTGCGGAGGCGTGACCTCGGACCTGGATGGCAGGAGCTCCCTCCCGGGCTTATGGGTGATCGGTGAGACAGCTTTCACCGGCCTTCATGGGGCGAATCGCCTGGCGTCGAACTCCCTATTGGAGGGTTTGGTGTTTGCGCACCGAGCCGCGGACAAACTCGGAGGGAGCATCGAGAGCCTGCGCCAGCAGCCGACGCCTCGGGTGCCCGACTGGGAGATCGGCTCGGCGGTGGCATCAGACGAAGCCGTCGTGGTGAGCCACAACTGGGACGAGCTCCGGCGCACGATGTGGAACTACGTGGGGATTGTGCGCAGTGACAGCCGACTTCGCCGTGCCGCTAGTCGGATTGCGCTGCTCGAGGAAGAGATTCGGGATTACTATTGGAAGCACCTGGTCACTCGAGATCTGCTCGAGCTCAGAAATATCGCGGTCGTGGCTCAACTAGTCATTTCTTGCGCTTCTGCGCGGCGTGAGTCTCGAGGGCTGCATTTCACCATCGATTACCCGGAGACACTCGAGCACTACGCTCGCGATGTCGCCGTCAAGCGCGGCGTGAGCCCCCATCTGCGAGGGGCCTGGTCGGCGTGAGCCCGCTGGCGGCGCTGGTATGGACTGCCGCCTGCTACGGCGCCTTTCGGCTGGTCGTCAGCGCGTTCGCGTTGGTTCGTGCCTCAGCTCTCGACATTGTCACGCTGGGTGCTGCACAGGCGCTGGCCTACGTGTCGTGTATCTTTTTGATGCTCCATTTTCACGAGCGAGGGGCATCGTTGCGGCAAAGCCTCGGGCTCAGGCCGACTCATCCCGGCTTAGGGCTGGTGGGGATCGGGCTGGGGTTGAGCCTGAAGGTTCCGGCGGAATCGCTGACGGCCTTCAGCGAGCGGTTCCTGCCGACCCCCGAGGCGCAGCTATTATCGCGGGCGGCGCTGTATCGAACGGAAGATTTGGGTGACGTCGCCAGCCTCTTGATCATCCTATGCCTGGTAGCCCCGTTGGTCGAGGAGCTGTTTTTTCGAGGAGCCCTGTATGGGCGGCTCGCCAAAGGGTCCATGTCGATAGCGGGCGTGGTCAGTGGGTTGTTGTTTGTCATCATTCACCCTGACGTTCGACACTGGCCTGCCTTATTGGTCGTTGCAGCCGTGCTCAGTTACCTCAGAGTGATCGGCGGCTCGCTACTCCCGTGTCTCGGACTGCACGTAGCATTCAATGCAGTAGGCCTACTCGCCCTGGTGACAGGCGCGGCGTCTCCCACCCGCCATCTCGATGTGTCGACGGCATGGCTGGCTGCCAGCTGGCTTGCGGCGGGGCTCTTGCTCGTGCTCTCGGTGCGGCTCGCTGACAACCGTGCCGCGGTCCGAGCGAGGTCGGAGGACCGCGCGTGAAGAGCCACGGCATTGCGCTTTTCTTACCGGGCGGTGGGGCAGCCGGGGCGATGTACCAAATAGCGGCTTTGGCCGCGCTGGAAGACGCCGTCGAGGGCCTCAATGCGAACGACTTTGACTTGTTCTTGGGCGCGTCGAGCGGCGCAAGCGTCGCCGCGGCGCTGGCGGGAGGACGGGACGTCCGACGCATTTACCGTGCGCTGCTCGATCCAGCGGATGGCTATTTCCCCCTGGAGCGTAAACACATTCTCAAGATGGATATATCGGAATGGGGCCGAGCGGCCACGACCGTCGTGTCTGCGTTGAGGAAGGGAGTATCGAGCGCTCTTTCCCGTCATGCGGCGCCGTCGCCGATGGCACTCTGGGAGGAGCTGGACCGACTCTACGATTCGCTGCCGGCTGGCTTTTTCAGCCTCGATCGTTATGAACGCTTTTTTGCCGACCGCCTGGCACGCCGGGGCGTGCCCAACACGTTTTTGGCGCTGCGGAGGGAGCTTCGCATCATCGCTCACGATCTAGATCTGGGCGAAGCTGTGCTGTTCGGGGACCCCGGCTTTGAGCACGTGCCAGTGACGCGGGCTTGTACCGCATCCATGGCCTTGCCGCCGTTCTTCTCTCCGGTCTGCGTCGGAGGGCGTCATTATATCGATGCCGGTGCCGCGCAAAGCCGTGTGCTCGAAGCTGCGGTGAGGGCGCAGGCACGAGCGGTGGTCATCGTAAACCCGATGGTGCCCGTCAGGACTAACGTCGTGCCAACGGGTCACGGAGAACGCCCCAGCTTGCGTGATAAAGGTGCAATGTGGGTCGCCAACCAGGCGCATCGCATCAGCACTCACGCGCTCTTGACCGAGACGATTGCACGAATTCATCGCGAAACACGCATGCAAGTCATTCTGATTGAGCCGGACCCCACGGACACACTGCTGTTCATGTACAACCCAGCGAGTTTTGCGGCTCGGCGGGCGATTCTGGAGCAAGCCTATAGGACCACTCGTGAGCGAGTGGCAGGGTGGCCACTCGCTCGTTTGTCATTGTTGCCTCAGGCCCCGAGTGACATTCATCCATGAGGCGTGACGTGGACGGAGTGTTCGCGCGGTGGATGGATCGGCGGGGTGCACGCTGGCTTGGTACATTGCCTCACGTGTTAGTGTACGTGGGGGCACTCGGCTGCCGAGAGAGCCACCGCATTGGGGACCACGTGTTGGTCGACTACGATGGCCAACAATGTCCGGCGTATGTGATTGACAAGAAAAGCGACACACGCTTTCGGGTGCACTTTGATTTCGAGGGCTACGACTGGCAAGACGACGTCTCTGTCGATCGGGTCTTGGCCCGAGTGCGAGAACCGGTCCAGGGGTGCCCCTTGCCGCACCGCGTACGCGCCACGCTAGGACTATTAGCTACTCCCAAGTCTCAGGCGAGAACGAGCCCATACAAGGTGGGCGACCGCATCAAAGTTCGATGGAGGGACTCAGTATATCCCGCCACTGTCACCGAGATCCGTGCGACCGATAGCCTGGTCGTCCACTATCACGGGCACGAAGACGTATGGGATGAGCTGATCAGTGTTGACCGGATCGAGCAGGAGCACCGCTGATTCGATTGTTTTCACTCCTGCAACACTTCAACCTCGGCCGCGGCCTCTAACGAGAGAGCTTCTAACGAAAGATCGCACGGGGCCGCCTGTGGCGCTGCGAGACTGGGTCGCCAGACCACCTGTTGAATGCGTTCGAGCAAGCGAGGGATGCCATAGCCCGTGGTCGCGGAAAGAAAAACAGAGTCAGCGCCGTCTGCAGTCGCTGCGGGTTTGTCGACCATCAAGTCGGCCTTGTTGAGGACGGTCAAACGCGGTTTTTGGTCCAGCTCGAGCTGGTCGAGAATGCGTTCGGTGGAGCGCTCCTGCTCCAGCGATTCAGGGCTAGAGACGTCCAGCACGTGCAGCAGCAGGTCGGCTACCGCCGCTTCATCGAAAGTCGCCTTGAACGCCGTGAACAGGTCCTGCGGCATGTCCCGGATAAAACCCACGGTGTCGGTCAACACGACATGGCTTCCGTCCGGCAAGCGCAGCCTGCGCGCCCGCGGATCGAGCGTGGCAAAGAGTTTGTCCTCCGCCAGTACCCCTGCCTTGGTCAAGGCATTGAGCAGCGTGCTCTTCCCGGCGTTGGTATAGCCCACCAGCGCCACGATCGGGTCGGGACCCAATACCCGCCGCCGCCGCAACTGATCACGCTTTCGCGCGACATCCTTGAGCTCTCGCTCCAGACGACTGACACGGTCGCGAGCCTGCCGCCGACCCAGCTCGAGCTTGGTTTCACCGGGCCCCCGCCCCCCGATGCCACCCGTCAACCGGCTCAACGCGTCATCGGTTTGGCTGAGAAACGGCAAGCGGTACTTGAGTTGGGCGAGCTCCACCTGCAGCTTACCGTCCCGAGTGGCGGCGTGCTGCGCGAAGATGTCCAAGATCAATTGGCTGCGGTCCAGCACTCGAAGGTCGGTGCTGGTCGCAATCCCGTGTGACTGTGATGGCGAGAGCTCCCGATCGAAGATCAACACGCCGACGTCCAAGTCGATGGCATGCATGACGACCTCATCCAACTTGCCGCGACCGAGCACGAGCTTCGGGTCGATTCGATCGCGTAGTTGAATGATCCTATCCGCCACGCTGACTCCGGCCGTTTCGGCCAGACTGGCCAGCTCAGCGAGGCTGCTTTTGGCTCGGTTCATCGCGCCAGGGCGCTTATCGCCCACGTGGATTAACAGGGCGCGTTCACGCTGCACCTCGCGCGTCCGAGCGCGACGGGCAAATTCCTCTTCTAGTGAGGTAATGAGCTGTCCGAAATGCGGCTGCGGCTGACCATAAGGTCGCGGCCCGACCACTTCGTACTTGCCGCCTCCGTTTGTTTGTAGGTGTTGGCTCGATGATTGGCCGTTCGGTGAGTTGCGATGGGGTGCCTCGCCATCAGTGGCGCGACTGGCCTCGGATGTGCCCCTTACCTCGTCCGGGCGAGTTTCACCCGGCATGTTGTATGCCCAGGTCAGCGCGCTCGGATCTCCATCCGGATTGAGCAACACGGCGCAGACCAAATCCAGCCTTAGCCGCGTCAGATCCACGAGATCATCCCGGGTCAGTGGCTCACCGTACAGGTGCGTGTGGACCAGCCTCAGGGCGCGAAAACGGCCCTGTGCCGCTCGCAGGCGGCCAATGTCGGGTAGCATCAATCCGGTGGACGTGCCGACGACCACCGTGTCCACCGCTCCCGAGCGGTGCACCAGCGCGCCGACTTGGCGTTGCAGCGCATGCGTCGCGTCCGCGAGTGACCGGATCAACTCCGGCGTGGCAATGGAATCGAGGGGCACCCTGCGCCGATAAATGCGCTCCAATAACTTACGAGCGTGCGGGGCGACGCCCGTCATATTTCCGTAAATCTGCGGCATTAGCTGACAAGGTGCGGCCTAACCCGGTTCAAATCAAGGGACCGGACCCACAATCTTCGCTGAATATCCATGGCCGTTCGGGCATAGTCCGCCGCCGTGGCGCTCTTGACACCCATGACCCTGGCCCAGGCCCGAACCATCGGCGCCGCCTATGATCTGGACGTCGTGGCGGTCGAGGCGCTGAGCGCGGGCTCGGTGAATTCAAACTTCCGCGTCGAGGTGAAATCTGGCGAGCGCTTCTTCATACGCGTGTACGAAGAGCAGGACTTGGCCGGTGCCAAGGGTGAGCTCCGCATGATATGTGAGCTTGCCGCGCTCGGTGTGCCCACGCCACCGCCTCGCGAGAGTGGCGCGGGCGCCTATGTCGGCCAGCATGCCGGGAAGCCAGTGGGTATCCATCCATGGATCGATGGAGAGATCTTGTGCTTGCGGCAAATAACGGTACCAGTGGCTCAGCAGCTGGGGCGTGCGCTCGGCCGCGTGCATCGGTGCACGCCTGCGCTCAGTAGAGTTCCCGAAGGGCGTTTTGGCGCGGCGGGTCTGCTCGAGCGTTTGGATGTCGTCGATAGGACGGATCGCTCTTTCGCAGCCCACACGCAGTTGATTCGAGAGCGGTTGGCTCGGTATGGCGCGAGCCCCCCATCGCTGCCGAAAGGCCTGATCCACGGAGACCTGTTCCGGGACAACGTGCTGTGGAGCGCCGGCCACGGGCCGCACCGACAGCTGGTGGCGCTGCTTGATTTTGAAAGCGCTTCTAGCGGTGTGTTTGTCTATGACATCATGGTCTGCGTTCACGCCTGGTGTTACGGGGATGCATTTGATCTCGGCCTCGTTCGCGCGTTGCTGGACGGATACCAAGCTGTGCGCGCGCTCGAGCCGGTGGAGATTGGCGCGCTTCCTGCCCAGGGGGCACTTGCCGCCCTCCGCTTCGCCACGACGCGGATGACGGATTTTTCATTGAGGACACCCCCCGGGCAAACGCCGGCCCGGGATTACCGCCGGTTTCTCGCGCGCCTCGAGGCGCTCGAGAACGGGGTCTTGGACTGCATCATCAACGAAGGAATGCCATGAGCGTGAGTGGAGGTGGGCGTTTACCCACGGCCCTGGATGCCGCGATGATCGCGTTAAACACCAGCGTGCACATCGACAAGGAGCTGTGGCGAGAGGACATCGCCGGGTCGATAGCACACGCGAGGGGCCTGGCCCGAGTGGGAATCATTAGTGACGACGAGGGTCGCCAACTGGTCGCTGGGCTCGAGCAGGTCGCCAAGGAAATTGAGGCTGGCGAATTCGTGTGGCAGGCCGAGAAGGAAGACGTTCATATGAACATCGAGTCTCGCCTGACGGACCTGCTTGGACCTGTTGGAGGCAAGCTGCACACGGGTCGCTCGAGAAACGATCAGATCGCGACTGATCTCAGGCTGTGGTCCCGTCGCAAGGCGCGGGAGTTGGAGTTGGCCCTGACGGAGCTGGCCGATACGATCGTCAGGCGCGCCGAGGACTGCATCGATCTGCTGATGCCCGCGTACACCCACTTGCAGCCGGGGCAGCCGAGCCGCGTATCACATCATCTGATGGCGTGGCAGGAGCTCCTGTGGCGAGATCTGGGGCGCATTCAGGATGCCGCCCGGCGCCTGAACGAATGCCCGCTTGGGGCCGGCGCGGCAGCGGGTAGTGGGTTTCCGCTCGACCGCAGCGGTGTCGCTCGGGAGCTGGGTTTTGACCTGCCCATGCGCAACTCGCTGGATGCTACAGCCAGCCGGGACTTCTTGATGGAGCTCGGTGCAGGGCTGGCCATCCTCGGAGTTCACCTATCTAGAATCGGAGAGGAGCTCGTCATTTGGTCGAGCTACGAGTTTGGGTTTGTCTCGTTGACCGACGCCTTCTCGACCAGCTCGTCAATGATGCCACAAAAAAAGAACCCCGATGTTGCCGAGCTGGTGCGGGGTCGCGCCGCGCGGTTGATCGGCAACGTCACCAGCCTGTTAGTGTTAGAGAAGGGCCTGTGCTTTGGATACGGGCGCGACTTGCAGGAAGACAAGCTGCCCATTTTCGATTCGTTCGAGAACGTACTGATTTCCATGCGAGCGTTGGGAGGAGCCATCGCTACGCTCACCTTCAACCGCGAGCGTTTGCAACGGTCACTCCGGGTAGGGCATCTATGTGCGACGGACGTCGCAGATCAACTGGTGACACTGGGCGTGCCCTTTCGGGTGGCTCATCACACCGTGGGGCAGCTCGTGCGCAGGGCTGAAGAGCTCGGAGTGCAGATCGACGAGCTACCGATGGAGGAAATTCAAGCGGTTCATCCGGGGCTCACCCCTGAGCGAATTAGCGCGGTGTTTAGCGTCGAGGCGGCCGTGGAAAGGCGTGCGCTCGTGGGTGGGCCCGCGCGTGCGCGCGTCATCGAGGCGATCGCCGATGCTCGCGTCCGCTGGAGCGCTAGCTCACGGCAGTGAGCCCATCGGTTCAATAGAGTCGACGCATTAGAACTGAATCGCTGCCGCGGTCGGTCCAGTGAAAACGAACTCGGTCGCGGGTGGGGAGCCATCAAACGCTCCCGTTTGCCACAATATGAGACCTGTCGCGACGGCCGCTCCCGTAGCCAAAGCGCTCCAGCCGACCCAGGAAGGCAAGCTCTGGCCAGCATCGCCGACCGTGTCGGCGGGGGCGAGTGTCAGAGCGGCGTTCTGCGCTCCGGAGTGCTCCCACGCTGCGCAGTGAGAACCGTCGCATAGCGCGATGTCGATGCCCGGGCCGGAGCTGGGGCGGGCCACGGCCCAGCTTGGGCAGGCGACGCCAGGTGGCGGTGCTGGCGCGTCCGGTCGAGCTTCCGTCCCGAGCAAGTCCAAGTCACTGCAGGGCACGCTGGGATCCTCGATGCGCAGCTGCGGAGGGGACCCTGGATCCACCCAGCCCGCCCAAATGAGCGTGCCAGCACGCGAGACCTGAACGTGGTGTTCCCCCGGTTCGATGATGGCTCCTTCGGCTATTGCGACCCCGTCCACCAACACTTGATCCGAAGGTCGCAGGTTCAGCAGGCTCAGGCCTCGAGTGCCCGCCTCGCTCGGAACCACAGGAGGTTGTGCTGACGCGCCAAACGATGGCGCCCGAGCCCCCTCGAGCTTTCGCGCTGACACGGCCAAGTCTTCCGAGGCTGCGCCAGAGCCGACGTTTCCGTCTCGCAAACGATGTTGGGCTTCCAGAGCGAAACGTTCAGCCCTCAACCACGCCGCTTGGGGCAGCTCTGGATGCGCCATCAGCAGCCGTTCGATGCGTTCAAAGGCACTGGCAGCTCCCGGCGTGGCCGTCCTCGCCTCCTCCAACAACCGTTCGAGCTCATGAGCGATGTTGGCGTCGTAGCGAACCCGTTTGACGGCCGGGGGGGGAACGGGTCGGAACCCGCGCGCGGCCGCCCATTCGCCGATGCTCGCCTGCTGACCGGGTAGGGCCGCTGGTGCGGACAACCAGAGAACGACGAGTGCGCGCAGCATGCCGTCATAGCGTAGCAGTCCCATTTCGGCAGGCAGCTGCTTGTCTCGAAGGCGGGTGGGCTTGGTGCTCACCCGTGTGGGCCTTTGTGCGCTCGGGCAACTACTGAGCCCTGTTCGACGTGCTCGCTCCTGATGGGATGGCTTGCTGGTTGATGAGGCTTGTGCTCTGACAGTGCCATGGCTCGGCTGACGGAACGGCAACTGGTCGCGCGGTTGCGAGAGCGCTTTCGTTCCGGCTCTGGCGCGGTACGAGTTGGGATCGGTGATGATGCTGCCGTCTTGACCAGGGGTGCGGGCGTGTCGGTCTACAGTGTCGATGCCTGCGTTCAGAGCGTGCATTTCGATCTCGGCTACCTGACGCTCGAGGACACTGGCTATCGCGCGTTTCAGGCCGCAGTGAGTGATCTGGCCGCCATGGGGGCCACACCGGTAGCTGCGCTGTCTGCTCTGATCCTGCCCCGCGAGCTGTCTAGTGCGGACATTGACGAGCTGACCCGGGGTCAAGCCTTGGCCAGCCTAGAATGTGAGTGCCCTATCGTCGGAGGCAATGTCTCGAGGGGACACGAGCTCAGCTTGACGACCACCGTCATGGGAGAGTGTGAGCGGCCCTTGTGTCGCGATGGTGCGCGGCCAGGTGAAGAGCTTTGGGTCGTCGGCCCTCTCGGCCTTGCGGCAGCCGGCCTCTCCTGCCTACGTTTGGGGCGGTCGGAGCGCAGCCGCTTGACCCGGGCCGTGCGAGCGACTTCGTCGGCCTGCGTGGATCGGTGCATCCAGGCATGGCGGCGGCCGCAGGCGCTGCTTTTGCGTGGACGTGAGCTCGGGAGCGTCGCGAGTGCCGGGATCGACGTTTCCGATGGCCTTGCCGCCGACGCTTGGCAACTGGCCTTGGCGAGTCGGGTAAAAATCGTGGTCGACCAGGAGCGGCTGCGTTCTGCCCTCGACAAGAGTTTGCTCGAAACGAGCCGCCTGCTGAGGCGTTCGGCCTTGACGTTTGCGCTCTACGGCGGTGAGGACTACGCCTTGCTCGCCACCGGGCCCAGCTGGCGTCGCCCGCCTTGCGCGAGCGCCATCGGCTACGTTGCGCGAGGCGCCGGTGTCTCATTGCGCGCCCGCGGGGAGCTAAGGCCGCTGAAGCGTGGCTATGACCACCTGGTCCGTTCGTGACAGAGCGGTGCGCCCCCTTACGGAGCCGCCCTTTCAGAGTGTAGGGGGCCCCTTCCGGCCAGCGCGAAGAAAGCGGCGCTACTTGCAGTCCGCAGGCAGCCCAGCGCTCTTCAAGGCGGCCGTGATCGCGCCCATGGCGCTGGCCTTGTCCTTGCCAGCTGCAGCAGCAAGATCGCAGGCCTGAGCCGCGTAGACCATATACCCCTTGGTCGGTTCGGGCGCGTTGGCGGCGTTTTGCTTGAGGGCGGCACAGCACGCCTGAAGGCCGCCGGCTTTGCGGGCCGTCGATTTTGGTGGGGTCGCTTTCTCCACGGGGGGCAGCCCGGCGTCCTCGGGCTTCAGCTCGAGCGGCGCGGGTGCCGCCGCCGCCGCCTGAGGGGCTGGCAGCGGCGGTGGCGGCTCGTCCTTTTTGCAGCCGAGAATTCCCAACCCCACGACACAGGAAAATGCGCCGGCGCGGGCGAATGCAACGAGAGAAGCTTTGCTCATGAACGTAGTCCTACCAATACTGCAGCAGTTCTCCAAGACAGTGGCCTGCCCGGAGGCCCTGCCGCCCCCCCCGGGTGCCCGCGACTCAGTGAAGATATTTAACTGATTCGAGCTTTGCGTCGACGCCCCCACCCCCCCACTGAGACCTCGGAAAGCGAGGCCCGGACGGGGAGATTCAGAAGGGAGCGGTGGGTTCGTGGCCCGAATTTCGGGTGGGGACTAGAGCGCATCTCATAATCTGCACGCTCGAAAACGCGCCCGCCCGTTGGGCGAGGCGGTCGCGTTTTCCGCGGCGAATCGGCCCTGTTCGATGGCTCTTTCCTCTATATTTGTCGCCATCCCATGGTTATGGGATGGGTTCTAGCACTACTTAGTCAGATTTTCATGGCGGCATGGCCGACCTCACCGCGAGGCCGCAACCCGGGCAAAGCGTAGCGAGCGAGGCAAGAAGCCGCCGGCGGATCGCCGGAAGCGTCGCTGGACGGTGACCGTCGCTACGCTGCGTTTTTATTTTCGCGGAGACGCTCCTGCTGGAGAAACTCGAAGCAGATCATGGTCATCAGGGCGTGATGATGGAGACCACGCCAGGACCGACCTTCGAAGTGATCGAGGCCGAGCTCTTCCTTGAGTTGCTGATGGGCTTGCTCGCACGACCATCGTGCTTTGATTGCGCTGGCCAGCGTCTTCAGCGTGGCATTCGCCGGGTGGCTGGTGAGGTAGTATTTGATCTCTTCCGATGAACGCCGCTCAGCAACGAGCCAGGACTCGTCTCCGGGAAGATGCACGCGCTCAGTCGTTTCTGGGCCATCGGCGGTGCGTACGCGAATGGCATAGAACTCCGCTTGCAGTGGTCCCTTGGTACCGTTGCGCCAGGAAAGGCGACGCCAGCCCTTCGGCTCGATCCGAGCGATCATCTCTTTGGCGCTGCGCCGAGCGTGGGTAGGTAGCGCACGTTTTCTTGGACGCCCCATAGATCCCAGGCGGGGCATCCGAGTGCTCGCATTCGCTGGATAGAACTTTTGCTCCGAACTAATGCCCACGGCCCATTTCAGGGACATCTGCGTGAGTGTTCGCCGAAAATCGGTGCACGTACCGTATCCTGCGTCAGCGAGCACGGTCCCGAAGCGAACGCCAGCAGCCACGAGTCTCTGCAGCTCATCGAGCGCGATGCGCCACTTGGGTCGAAATACGATGGTGTCGGGAACACCCACCTTCTTGCGCCGTTCCAAGTCTGCCGCCCACGACTCGGGCAGATAGAGACGGAGCACCAGCGGGACTGGTACGTCATTCTGCGCAAGCGTCAATGACACCAGAGATTGGCAGTTGGCTTGCTTGCCCAAAGCTCCACAGTATTGATGAGCGACACCCACCGACTCGTCACCCTTCTTTGGAACGGCGGTGTCGTCGATGATGAGCACGGCTTCCTCGCCCCCAAGCAGGGTATCGGCCTTCTGCCACAGCACCTGCTCCACGAGCTCGGCATCCCAAGGCGACTCGCTCACGAAATGTCGAAGCTCCTGGTCGTGACCAGGCGCGACACGCGAGGCCATCGGCTCGATGCTCTTCCTTTCCCCAGGAAGTAGCAGCCCGCGCAAATAGATCGGCGCCCAGTATTGCCGCTTCTTCGTGCGCCACGCTCCGAGAAACGGCTCCACAAATCGGTCGAAGCGCTTCTCCCAGTTGGTTGTGTCCTTCACGCTCGCCTATGGAACACAGGGCCACGGGAATGGAAAGGACAATCTGACTAAGTAGTGCTAGCTGCAACCCATCGAATTCCCGCAATTCAGGCACTTATAACAGGCCCCATTTCGCACGGTGATGTGCCCGCAACCATCGCACACAGGAGCGTCGCCCATCATTTCCTCGAGCTGCTGAGCCAGCGGGTCGTGCTCGCCCGAGAACCCAGCGCGGCGACGGGGTGCTCGAGCTCCAGCCGTGTGCTCCGCGGTGGCGCTTGGGGTCGTGCTCGCTTTCGGTTGCGGCTGGCCGGGGAAGCTGCCGATCTCGTGGGCCGCCTCGGCGAGATTGGTCTGGGTTGGATCGTCAATCACGGGATTCTGATCCTCTGGTTTGACCTGAGCGAAGTCGTAGCGCTTCAGGTACTCGACCCCCAAGACCCGGAAGATGTAGTCGACAATTGACGTAGAGAACTTGATGTTCGGGTGCCCACTGACCACGCCGTGCGGCTCGAAGCGCGTAAACGTGAACTGTTCGACGTAGGTCTCCAAGGGCACGCCGTATTGCAACCCAACCGACACGGCCATGGCAAAACAGTTCATCAGGGAACGGAACGCCGCACCTTCCTTGTGCATGTCGATGAAGATCTCGCCCAGGCTGCCGTCCTCATACTCACCGGTCCTCAAGAAGACTTTGTGGCCGCCGACACGCGCTTCTTGAGTGAACCCCCGGCGCTTCTGCGGCAATCGGACCCGCGACCCATTCGGTCGAAGGCTTCCTGCCAGCGCCGCGGAGGATTGCGGCGCGACCACCGCCAGGCCGCCAGCGCTCCCCAAGGCTACTGCGCTCTCCAAGGTTACGGCGCTCTCCAAGGCTACCTCTTTGGTCTTTGCCTTCTTTGACGAGCTGGAAAGCGGCTGGGATGCCTTACATCCGTCACGATACAGCGCGACCGCCTTGAGCCCCAACCTCCAACCCTCCTCGTAAATCTGCCGCACCTCTTCGACGGTGGACTCGTTGGGCAAATTTACGGTTTTGCTGATTGCGCCGGATAGGAAGGGCTGGACCGCTGCCATCATTTTGATGTGCGCCATCGGAGCCAAGAAGCGCTTCCCTTCCCGTCCGCAGCGGTTTGCGCAGTCGAAGACCGCGTAGTGCTCATCTGCCAGATAGGGCGCACCTTCGATCGTCATGCGACCCACTATGACGTCGTTGGCCTCCACGACTTGCTCCGCGGTAAAACCCAGGTGATTGAGCAGAGTGAAGCCGGGCTGCGCGAGAGTTTCTGCGCTGATACCGAGTCGGTCGTAGGTTTCCTTGCCAATAATCCAGGGCGCAAATGCCAGAGTGAGCTCGAAAACTCCGGGTAGAGCTTTTTCGATCTTGGAAATGTCGCTTTCGTTCAGGCCGGCCGCTTTCAGACTTTGACGATTGATGTGAGGCGCCCCGAGCAAGGTGTTGGTACCGGAGATGTACGCGACGATCTCGCTAGCTTGTGCCGCCGAGTAACCCAGCCGCCGGAGCGCCGCCGGCACCGACTGATTGACAATTTTGAAGTAGCCGCCGCCGGCAAGCTTCTTGAATTTGACGAGCGAGAAGTCGGGCTCGACCCCTGTCGTATCGCAGTCCATGAGCAGGCCGATGGTCCCTGTGGGAGCCAGGACCGTGGCTTGTGCATTTCGGTACCCGTATTGCTCGCCATAGTGGACGACGTCGTTCCAGTCTTCCACAGCGGCGCGCCAGAGGTCTTCAGGGCACTCGTCGCGATTGAGGGCGTAGGCCGCCTCCTGGTGCATTCTCATTACCCGAAGCATGGGCTCACGGTTCTGTTCGTAGCCGGCAAAGGGCCCTTTGGACTTCGCGATGAGCGCGCTCTGCCGATACGCCCGCCCACATAGGATGGCCGTCAGTGCTCCAGACATGGCACGCCCCTGCTCTGAGTCATAGGGAATGCCGAGCACCATCAGCAGCGTACCGAGGTTGGCGTAGCCCAAACCCAAAGGGCGATAGTCGTGAGAGTTCTTGGCGATCCTTTGGGTGGGGTAGCTCGACAGGTCTACCAAGATTTCCTGAGCCAGCAAGAATACGTCCGCCGCGTGGCGATAGCCGGCAACGTCGAAGCTGCTGTCATCCCTCAGGAACTTGGTCAGGTTCAATGAGGCCAAGTTGCAGGCCGAGTTGTCGAGGAACATGTACTCGGAACAGGGGTTGGAGGCGTTGATACGCGCGGTGTTGGGGCAGGTGTGCCAACGGTTGATCGTGCTGTCGTACTGAACGCCAGGATCCGCACAACTCCATGCGGCCATGCCGATCATGTCCCAAAGGTCGGCGGCTTGGAGTGTGTCTACCACCTCGCCGTTGGTCCGAGCGCGAGTCTGCCAGGTGCCGCCCGCGAACGCTGCCTGCATGAAATCATCCGTGACGCGCACTGAATTGTTGGAATTCTGACCACTGACGGTGTGGTAAGCGTCGCCATTGAAATCCGAGTCGTAGCCAGCCGCGATCAGCGCTTGAGCTTTCCGCTCTTCGCCCACCTTCCACTGGATGAAATCCGTGATCTCCGGATGATCTAGATCCAGGCATACCATCTTGGCCGCGCGCCGCGTCGTCCCACCGCTCTTGGTGGCTCCGGCGGCTCGATCCAGCACTTCGAGGAAGCTCATCAGCCCGCTTGAGGTCCCGCCTCCCGACAGTTTCTCCTGCCGGCCCCGAATGACGCTAAAATTGGTGCCCGTTCCGGAGCCGTACTTGAACAGCCGCGCTTCGCTCTTGGCGAGGTCGTAGATGCTCATCAGGTCGTCTTCGACGGCCTGAATGAAACACGCGGAGCACTGCGGCCGCTCATAGGCCCGAGCCGTCTCGCGAATATCATCCGTGTCCGGAGCCCATGCCCAGTTGCCGCCCGAGCCTTCGATGCCGTACTCGTGAAAAAGCCCGCAGTTGAACCAGACCGGCGAATTGAATGCCCCGTACTGATTCACGAGCAGATAAGTGAGCTCGTCTTCAAAGACTTCCGCGTCCCGCGCTGTGGCGAAATAGCGACCGAACGTTTCTCCGGCTTTACGAATTGTCCGCGCAATCCTTCCGACCACCTGGCGCACGCTGGTTTCGCTCACTTTGGCGTCACCTCCGAGACCGGCTTTGCGGAAGTATTTTGAAACGACGATGTCGGTCGCGAGTTGTGACCAGCCCGCCGGAACTTCGGCCCCATCCATCCTGAAAACCTGCGACCCATCCGGGTTGCTGATCACACTGCTGCGACGTTCCCAGACCAGCTCGTCGAATGGCTTGCGATCTTCATGAGTGAATCGGCGTTCGATCGTCAGCCCCTGAGCGCGCCGCGCCTTGGACTTGCCGGGGCTCGCCTTGTGAGAGCCGGCACCGGAAGAACCTGGCCCGGAAGAGGGCGAGCTGGCGGGCACAGGGCTGCTGGGTATGAGGCTGCCAGACGAGTCCTCCACGGATCCCTTTGCGGACGCTGGATGGAGCGGCCCCGTTGTACTGGTCGCAGAGTCTTTGGTGGATGGCGGCTTGCTCACTACACTGTCATTCAGGACTGTCGTGCCCACGACGTTTGCGCTGCTCGTTGACTGATCCTGACCCACGATTGTCGACTGTGCCATCCACATCATCCTTCCCACCGCTCCAGGCGGCGCTGCAACCCAGCTGCTTCCAGCCAGCTTTTTTTCAACAGGTTTTCTTCAACAAACTTTTCAAAAACAGGCTTCTCGATCGACCGGAGCCCTGCGTGTCTCTAAGGCATTACACTCTGAGGCGTGACACTGACCAACGACACTGACCAACAACGAATGAACCAGGCGCCGATCTCCAAAGCTTCTGAAGCAACATGAAAAAAGATAGCGTGACCAATACAAAGACGCCTCGGCCTTTGACCCTTGCCCATAGTGGCCAGCATGTCGGGCACTCTTGCCCGGTGACTCTTGCCAGATGACTCTTGCCAGATGACTTGCGTCGGTGAACTACGCCCGGCGATTTACGCTGGATTTACTCGTACTAGTTGTTGACTGCTCAGGCGGAAGCGCAGGGTTAGAGTGCAACTTGCGCGCTCTATCCGTGACGCATGTGAACGCACTCCTGATGTAGCAATTTGTCTCGCGTGAGCCGACCCAGAGATCCTACGTGTGCTTCCGGAGAGGACACGCGCGCCGCACCGAACGGTGCATTCCGGGACTAGGCATTCCGGGACTTCCGGGACTAGCGCTCGAGGTCGCTGCATCGCTGCTGATGCGCACTGCCTCGCGCGCATCGAGCCGCCGAGGAGAGGCGCGGCTCTTGTCCTGAAGGCCTTGTTGACCTGAAGGCCGGTCGACGGCCGAAAGGTCATTTCCTGAGAGGCCAAACCTGTTCCATGGAGCACCGTTTTCCGAACGGTGCTCAGCGCATGTGCACTGTTTTTCTGCTCAGGGGAAAGCCTCACCATCTAGACCTCTACACCCCAACATGTTGGGGTGTCAAAGATTAGTAGCCACAATCGGTACGATTCGAGAGGCTACAAGGTAGGTGAAGAGCTGAACGGCTGTAGCCGCTAATTCGGCATGAACTGTGCAGATCCGCAGCTAGCCCCAAGTCATCCCCTGAGCCTCCACCGGTCCTCCCCAGCTCGCGAACAGCTGCTCGGACGTTCCCCAAAAGAGGCCGCCGCCTTGGATCTCTGCTGGGTGCTGGGAGCTGGCTCGAACGGCGTGCTTCGACGCGTTAGCGCCGCCCAATTTATGCACAGCTTCATTGTCCACAGCGACGCTCGCCGGAGACGCGAGTGGAGTGGTCGCGCGAGGGCGCGGTAGACTGAGGTCCAGGATGAACACGACGACGAGCGCGACGGGTCAGCTGCTCTGGACCCCTACTCTGGAGCGGATGCAGGCATCGCGCCTGGCGCATTACATGCGTTGGCTCGAGGCTGAACGAGGACTGCACTTTGAGAGCTACTGCGATTTGTGGCGCTGGAGTGTCGACGAGCTCGAAAGCTTTTGGAGTAGCCTTTGGGACTACTTTGATGTCGGGCCGAGGACTTCGCCGACTGTCCTCGAAAGCCGCGTCATGCCGGGAGCGCGCTGGTTTCCGGGCGCCACCGTCAACTATGTGGAGGGACTGTTTCGAGAGCCCGGTGCTCGCACCGCGGTCGTTCACCGTTCGGAGAGCGGTGCTCGGCGTGAGCTGACCTATGCCGAGCTGGCTCGCGCCGTCGGGCGCTGTCGTGCCGGTTTGAAGCGCTTGGGAGTTGGGCGGGGAGATCGCGTCGTCGGTTACGTTACAAACAGTCCGGAGGCGCTGATCGCGTTCCTCGCCTCGGCGAGCCTGGGAGCGGTCTGGTCGAGTTGCCCGCCCGAATTTGGAGTCGAGAGTGTGCTCGACCGTTTTTCGCAAATCGCTCCCAAGGTGCTGATCGCGTGCACTGGATATCAGTACGGAGGCAAACGCTTCGATCGGCGTCCGGAAGTCGCACGGCTGCGGGCGGCGCTCGGTACGCTCGAGGCATTGGTCTGGGTGGGTGAGCTCGCGCCGGACGTGGCCGACGCCTCGAGCTTCGAGGAGTTGTCGCGTATCGATGCGCCGCTCGAGGTTGACGCCGTGGCGTTCGATCATCCCCTGTGGATCTTGTTTTCGTCGGGCACGACCGGTTTGCCGAAGCCCATCGTACATGGGCACGGGGGCATGCTGCTCGAGCACTTGAAGGTGTTGGCGCTGCATTCCGACCTGGGTGAGAAAGACCGCTTCTTTTGGTTTTCCACCACCGGTTGGATGATGTGGAACTACCTGGTCGGTGGCCTGCTCGTGGGCGCCACGATCGTGTTGTACGATGGTAGCCCGGCGCACCCTGATTTGATGGCACTCTGGCGCCTCGCCGCAGAGGAGAAGGTCACGTTCTTTGGCGCGAGCGCCCCGTTTCTCATGGCGTGTCGCGCCGCGCAGCATGCGCCCGGGGCTGAGGTCGATCTCAGCGGCCTGCGCAGCGTCGGGTCCACGGGCGCGCCTCTGCCGCCGGCCGGGTTTGAATGGGTTTATCAGGCCGTCTCGCCCGATGTGCTGCTCGGGTCGGTGAGTGGTGGTACCGACCTGTGTACGGCATTTGTCGGCTCGTGTCCGTTGTTACCGGTGCATTCGGGCGAGCTCCAGTGCGCGGCCCTCGGAGCCGATGTGCAGGCGTTTGACGAGCGGGGTCAGCCCGTCGTGGGGCAGGTGGGTGAGCTGGTCATCGCGAGCCCCATGCCGTGCATGCCCGTCTGCTTTTGGAACGACCCGGGTGGGCAACGCTATCACGATAGCTATTTCGACCACTACCCGGGGGTGTGGCGCCATGGTGATTGGATCCTGCTGACGGAGCGCGGCAGCGCGATCATCTCCGGCCGCTCGGACGCGACACTCAACCGGGGCGGCGTACGGATGGGGACCAGTGAATTTTATCGCGTGGTCGAGGAGCTCGAAGAGGTTCGGGACAGTGTGGTCGTCGATACGAGCGACGCCACCGGAGCCGGCAAGCTATGGCTATTTGTGGTCATGGCCCCGGGTCAGAGCCTGGATGCTGCTCTGGTGTCTACACTCAAGAACGCGCTGCGCTCCAAGCTTTCTCCGCGCCACGTGCCCGACGAAATTCGGGAGGTGAGCGACGTGCCGCGCACGTTGAGCGGTAAAAAGCTCGAAGTGCCGATCAAGCGCTTGCTGGGTGGGGCTCGCCTCGAGGACGTCGTAAACCCCGGCACCCTGCAGAACCCGCAAGCGCTTTACGACCTGATTGCGGTTGCAAAGGCGCCCGGCGACTAGTGCCTCGATTCAATGGATTCGGCCTATGGCTGCCTCGATTCTCCGAATCGATGGCAGCAATAAAAATCAGGTAGCCGAATCAGGGCGGTGGCAAGCTGTTCCATCGCTTTCATGGATTCGGCCTACGTCCCCTTGAGCAATGCGCGAGCGATCACGATCCGCTGGATTTGGCTCGTGCCCTCGTAGATCTGCAAGACCTTGGCGTCGCGCATCAGCTTCTCCACCGGGTAGTCTTTGACGTAGCCGTTGCCGCCAAAAACCTGAACCGCATCAATCGAGGACTGCATGGCGGCATCGGCGCCGAATGCCTTGGCGAATGCCGAGGCGATGGGCATCCGAATGCCGTGATCCAGGTTCCATGCCGCTTTCTGGTAGAGCAGGCGCGTCGCTTCGGTTCGGATGGCCATGTCGGCGAGCATCGCCCCGACCAACTGATGCTCGCCGATGGGCACGCCGAACGCTTTGCGCTCGCGCGCGTAGGCGACCGATTCGTCGAGGCAGCGCTGCATGAGCCCCGCGGCCATGGCGCCGATGTCCGGCCGCGTCTGATTGAAGGTTTCCATCGCCAGCTTGAAACCCTCACCTTCGGGCGCCAACAGATTCGCTTCGTTCACCTTCACGTCTTCGAAGTGGACGGCGGCGGTGTCGCTGGCCCGCTGCCCTAGCTTGTCTTCGTGCTTGCCCACCCTGAGACCGGGGCTGTCCCGGTCCACGATGAACGCCGCGATGCCCTTGTGCTTCTTGCTGGGATCACTAGTGGCGAACACGACGTAGAAGCTGGCCAGGCTGGCGTTGGTGATCCAGCATTTCTCCCCGTTCAGAACGTAGTCGGAACCGACCTTTTTAAACTGAGTTCTGAGCGCGGCCACGTCGCTGCCGCCACTGGGCTCGGTGGTGCAGTAGGCGGCGAACTTTGGCTCGCCGGTGAGCAGCCCGAGGTACTTCTTTTTTTGCGCTTCACTACCGGCCAGCTTGATGGGGGTTCCGGCCAGTGAATTGGCCAGCATGCTGGTCTGAATACCGGTGCAACCATAGGCGAGCTGCTCGGTGATGAGCGCGTTGTCGAGCTCGCCCAGGCCAGCGCCCCCGTATTCGGTCGGGACCGTGGTGTTGATCAATCCGAGCCGCCACGCCTCCTCGAAGACGTCGCGAGGGAATATGGCATCGCGATCCGCGGCGGCGGCGGCGGGGATGATGCGCTCCTTTGAGAAGCGTCGAGCGGCTTCTGAGAGTGCGCTTTGTTCCTCGGAAAGATTGAAATTGAGCATCGGCTGTCACTTTCGGTTTTCGGGGGCAGAGGGCGACATGTTCCGGGAGGATCCACTCCGGGAGGACACATCATGGGAAACGGAGGCCGCGAGAGCACGTTTCAAACGCAACCGCGCGATCGCGCAGGCCACCGGGCTTTGGTCGATACCCAGCGTGTGGCGCCCGAGCCGTGCTGCGACGGCTAGGGTGGTGCCGGAGCCGCACATGGGATCGAGCACAGCGCTTTCTCGGACGCTGGCCGCTCGGATGATCCGCTCCAGCAGCGCTTCGGGTTTCTGAGTCGGATAACCCGTGGTCTCCGCCGTGAGTGGCGTGTTGGCATTCATGGCAGGGCAATCGGCCCAGACGCTGCCGATCCGGCGCCCCTGATCGGCGTAATAACGGTACGCCTTGCCGCCGATCACGCGTTCCCGATAGTGCCGGCCCTGCGTGTCCACTTCCCGGAAATGCATGCGCAAGCTGGTTTCTGCGAAGGGTTCCCGCAGGGCGTCGTCGTCACCATTCCAAATCATGTACGGCCCGTGGCTGTAGATCAGAATCGTCTGGTGCGTGATACTGGGGCCGGTCCGGCGGCGGCCACCGTTGCCTGGAACCCAGATGACCTCACCCTGAAAGGCGCTGCGGCCGAAGACTCTGTCCGCGGCGGATTTTACTTCATGTACGGTGTGGTGGCTGAGGTGTAGCCACAAGCTACCCCGGTCGCTCAGGCACGCGCGCATTGCAGCCAGCCGCGGCTCGAGCATGGCGACGAACTCCTCGACGCTGCCGAAGTGATCGGCGTAGGCCATGGTACCGGTAGCCCGTTCGACGCCGGCGCCCAGGCGCGCTCGGCGCTTGCCCCCCGCGTTGAACGGGGGGTCCACGTAGACCAGGTCAAAACGCCGACCGCTCGTCGCGAGGTCGGCGAGGCACGTCAAGCAGTCACCCTCGATGACACCGCTCATGTCCTGTTCAGCGGGTTCCGGCCGCTTCGTTCGGGACACTAGTTCCGCTCCGCGCCGAGCCACTCGATGACGTCATCCTCGTGGGGGCCCAAGCCGGCTTTTGCGGGGAGCCAGTTCCAGTACGGGCCACCGCCTTCGCAACCTTGGACGCTGGCCTCAGGGGAGCACGCGATGCGCAAATGCAGGTGATCGTCGTGGGGCAGGCTGTCGGCGGGCTCCAGCATGACATTTTGCGCACGCCAGATGACCTCAGGGTCGTCCCCCTGCGCCATGGCATGGTCGATCACCAATGACTCCACCCCACTACTCACGAGCAGCCACTGGATTTCAACCTGCGGGGAGCTGAGCAGGGACTTGATCAAGAGCCATTGCCGAGGGACGTCCAGCTTGTAGTAGCCACGCCCGCCGGGAGCCTTGCCCACGCCATCCGGACCCACCCGCACGAAGGTGGGCGACCTGACTGATGCCCCTTTTAGCGTAGTGACGTACCAGAGCAAGTCGACATCACGGCCCGAGCGATGCGAGTAGTGGCGCGAAATCTTGCCACCGTGGCGAGCCGAGATGTCTCCGACCAGCAGCGGCGCACCGCCTGGCAAGCCCTCGTGGACACGCCTGGCGGCCTCCTGGATGCCATTCACCAGTGACGGTTGTCCCCAGTAGTAGCTGCCCTGAGCACGGTAGCGGGCGAAGCCGGGGCCTCGCTCAGGAAGCTCCACGGCCCCGGTCTGAACGCCGTGGTGGGGCCAACCGACGGACCCCTCGAGGCCTGGAGCCAGCGGCGTCGGGGTTGCAAAGCACCCGAGCGACGCGAAACCTAGTAGGCCGAAGCCAATGTGGCCGTGTCTCATGCGGGGGCTTCTCGATCCAAATACTTGGCAATCGACTCCTCGAGCACGGAAATGGCGTCGTTTTGCGACTCGGGCGGGAGCCGCAATAGGCCGCCGGCTTGCCCCACATGGCCGAGATCGTGGAACGACGCGAACGCGTTCTCGAGCAGTGGCCTGCTGATGGCTTCGGCCCGCTCCACCTCACCCGATAAATACATGAGGCGCCCGGTAGCTAGAGTCTGCTTCACCAAGTCCTTCGCGTCCAGGGGACCGGCTTTTAGGCGCGCCAGGCCGCGCGCCGCTATCCGGTATGATTCTACAAAATTTCTGAGCAACCCCGCATAGGTCATCAGCCACTGATGACCTGTCCAACCATCTCGCCCTACGCCTGCAGTGAGTTGGTCGTGTCGCCGCTCGAGATCACCGTCGGCGACCATGCCCGCCACCGTCGCTTCGAAGATGGTGTCGAAGCTGGCGTCTGCGCGAAAGCGAAATTCATACTTGAAGAGCCGCGACAGCTCCTGGACGCGAGCGCGCGCCTCGCAGGCGTTCACATGTCCCGCCGGCGGCAAGAGGAGCGCCATGGAAACCAGCGCCCGTTCCACGAAAAAATGGATGATGATATTTTTGGAGCCGTCGAGCTGTAGCCGCTTTTCTTCCGGGACCATGTAAATGGCGCCGCGTCCAGCGCGCGGCTTGGTGCGTTTGCGCGATCCGACCTCGGCGGGGTAGTGCACGTTCAAGAGCTCCCCGTCCGCGAACATTTGCGCAGCCTCCCGGATGGCCTCGGAGCGCAGCCCGGTGCCGCCAGGCGTGGTCAGGGCCGGCGTGGTGCGCGCGCCGAGGCGCCGCAGAGTCGCGAGCAAGCGCTCAGAGCGCAAGAGCAGCTTCTCGTGAGTCTGGCCTCGCCGGTGGTAGCTGAGCAGCGCCAGGGCGGTGAGCGCCCCCGGCGTTACGGCGGTGACCCGGTTGATCTCGTCCATGACTCGATTGCCGAGCCGTGTAACGAGCGCACGCTGTTTGGCGGGTGACAGCGCACCCTTGTCCAAGCCAAGGTCGGAGCGGATGTGGTCGAGGGTCAGGATCTGGCCAAACTGGAGGTTGATGCGCCCGTAGCGCGACCTCAAGATGCCAGTGGCGCCCAACAGCCCAGCGGCGTCCTCCTTGGCCTTTTCGCCGCCGCCCAGCTCCACATCATACGAATCGACCACTCGCTCATAACCGATGCTCACGGGTACGAAACACACCGGGCGTTGCGGGACCGCGAGCGCTGCGCTGACAACCATTTTCAACAAGCCAAATTTGGGCGCCAGTAGCTTGCCCGTGCGGCTGCGCCCGCCCTCCAGGAACATCTCGAGCGGGTAACCCTCGCGGATCAACCGCCGCACATACGCGTCCACCACGATGGGATACAAGGCGTCGCCGGCAAAAGAGCGTCGGATGAAAAATGCGCCAGCACGCCTGAAAATGGGGCCAATGGGGAAGAACGTGAGGTTGTCGCCGGCAGCGATCAAGGGCAGCGGGAGGTTCTCTTCGTTGAAGGCGTAGGACAGGATCAAATAGTCGATGTGGCTCTTGTGGCTGGGCAAGAGCACCAGCGACTTTTCTTTGCTCTCGCTGCGGATGCGGGCAATGCCCTCCTTGTCCACATCGATGCCGGCGTAGATGCGTTGAAACAGCCGATCGAGCGTCACCGCGAGCACGCTGCGCGTGGTATTTTCTGGCGTCGCCTGCATGGCCTTGAGCAGCGACAGCGATTGCTCCATGAGCTCTGGCTCGCTCTTGCCGTGGCGCGAGAGCTTCGTGATGTCCGCGCGGAAGCGCGGGCTGCGCAAGATCTCCTGACGCACGCGCTCGGGTGACTTCACCGCTGGACCTGTGACCGACCGCCGCTCCCGCTCCAGCCTCCGCAGCATGGTGTAGGTGAGGCGGCTGATGAGCGCGGTGTCGCTGGCGTCGGGGTAGCTGCGTAGAAAATCCGACAAATTGATGGGCTCGCCTGCCTTGAGCTCGACGTGTCGATAGTTCGACAGAAACTGCCCTATGGTCCGCACCGGGCTGGCCCATTCGCGCGGCCCGAGCACCATGTCCAGCATGCGCGTGCCACGCGTGTCGGGCCGCTTGGTCCACAGAAACAACTGCGGCACCAGCAGGATGGGCTCCGGGCTCTTGCGCTGCAGTTGGATCATGGCCTGAACCAGCTCGTCACCCTGTCGCATCCCGCGCACGCCGCTGGCCCCGGCGGCGACGTCCAAGACACTGGGCGGCCGCTTCAGGAAGAGCACCGCCGAGCCGCCGAGCGAGAGCGCAGCCTCGAGCTCGCCCGCGGGTGTCACGTCTCGGCGCGGGAAAATGGCCTTGAGCCAACCCTTGCCCATCGGGTTGAGCACCCACAACCCGAGGTCATTGGCAAAGCGAATCTGAGGCAGCCCGAATTGCTTGGTCAGGTAGTCGAGCGCAAAGAAGTCGACCCAATTGAGGTTGCGCAGGATGTAAACGACAGTGCCTTGCGCGGCGAGGTCGCGGACCTGGTTGACCCATGCGTCGTCGACCTGGATCTGGCTGAAGAAACGCTGGTAGAGCGTCCGAAGCACCGGGTTCGGACGGTAGGGCTGGGGCAGGGCTGGAGACATGCGTCGGCTGGTTCGGTCGCTGGCCCGGGCAGCGTAAAACATTTGTGGGCCAAGCGACATGAGATTACGGTCTGCGCGTTTCGTGGCTAATGCTTGCGTTTCGTGGCTTTCGCGCTTTCTTGCCGCAGTTCGAGACGAAAGGCCAAGGTTGGGCATTGACGTTCCCGCGCGAGCCGCTGGTGTCCTCGTGGCATGTGGGCCCTTGTTCGTCATGAGTTGCCGCTGTTCCGCTGATCCGCCGGACAGCGCGTCACCCGCCGAGGTCCGCGCACAGGCATCGCAGTGCGAACGCGGCGGCGTCCAATTGACGTTGGCAGCGACTGGAGGCGCTCCGCAGCCCGCCGAGAAAATCACGGATCCCGTGCTGGAGCTGCCGTTCTCGGTCGAGCCGGGCATGGGCATTTCGGTAAGCGGGGATTTGTTTGCGACTGGGCTGCGTCACGAGGCCAGCGGCGCAGTCGGTTTGCTGGCGAAGCTCGGAGCGGTTGCCGCCGCCGGAGAGGCCATGGAGCTCGGGCGCGTGCACGGGGATGTTGCGCCGCCGCGTTTGGCAGCCGACGGCAGCGACCTAGTGGTAGCGCTACAGGAGGCGACCGCGTCAGGTCACGATATCCGTCTGGCTCGTCTCGAGCAGGGGCGCCTCGATCTGCCGCTGACCTGGCGGGGCGGTCCTCATCAAGCCAACGACGAGTCGAACCTATTCGACGTCGCTGCCCGCCAAGGCTTGGCCGTGGTCGTCTGGGATGATTGGCTCGTCGCCGGCAACCACAGCCGGATCCTCGCCGCGACCGTGTCGCTGGCAGACGGAACCGCCGTCGGGGTCGAGGGGCACATGGTTTCAGCGCCCCAGGTGGACGCCGAAGCGCCGCGCCTGACGGCCCGTCCCGGGGGATTTTGGCTGGCCTGGTTGGTCAATGCTGCGGGTCGCGCCGGTGCGGCTCGTATCTACGACCCCGGTGGCAGCGAAGCAGACGAAGGCAAGCAGGGGTCCGCCTACGGCGCCCGTTGGATCGAGGTGGTGCCGCTCGACGCTCAGGGCCGGCCCGACGGCGAGGTGCGGCGTTTGGCGCCTTCCGAGGAGCGTGTGGTCGGTTACGACCTGACCACTCATGCCGACGGCAGCGCGTGGGTTGCGTGGCGGCAGGCGGCGGCCTCTCCCGCGGCCAGCGGTGGGCGCATCGTCATGGCTGAGCTGCGCAGCGACGGAACTCGAGAGCTGGCGCCCGTGCGCGATGCCGATGTGGGCTCGGGGGAACCGAGCTGGCTGGCTGCTGGCCCCGGCCAAGCCGTGTGGCTGACCTTTCCAGATCAGCAGGACCGCACACTCTTGATGCGTATCGAGAGCCCTCGCGTGATAGGTGCGCCGTTGCGGCTTGGGGCCGACGTGCGGGCGGCAACGGCGTTGGCGGCCTCCGGGGAGCGTGTGCTGTTTGCCGCGCCGCGTGGCCGCGCCATCGAATTGTTTCCGGCCACGTGCACGGCGCAGCAAGACCCAAGCCGCCCGGCTACCCACGACGCTTCGGTGCCGATTGACATGTCACCGAGCGGACCCCCGTGAGCGCTTCTATTCGGAGACGTTCATGGGCGCCGGCGGCGCAGGCGGGCCAGAGCCAATAAGCCGAGCAGCGGCGCTCCACCCCAAACCTTGGAAGGCCCCGCGCTGGTGTGGCAGCCAGCGCTGGCTTTGGCATCGTTGCTGAGCGCGGCGGGGCCGGGGTTGTTGCCGCTCGAGCCCAAGCTGATTCCTCCTCCGACTTGCACGCTGGCCTCGAGCGTGCCGCGGGCGACCAAAGCTTGGACGCAGTCCACCATGTCGGGACCGGACAGCATGTACTCACCGTTGCAGAACAACGCGCCATCCACGTCGCACGATCCGGAGCACTCGGCCTCGAATTCGTGCTCACAGCTTTCGAACTCTTCGTCCTGACACGTGGTTTGGCAGTCCATGTTGGCCTGTGCCTTGCAGGAGCCCCCGCAACATTCGATGCAGTGGGTGTAACAATCCCCGTCCACCACCGGGCGACATTGAATGTCGCATTCACCGTCACAGGTGGCTTCACAGGTGGCACGGCACTGCGCAGGGTCGGCCGCGTCGCTGCAGGTCGCATCACAGGATCCGACGCATTCTGCAAAGCAGTTGTGGATACACGTGATGCTGACCCCGCGGTCGCACTCGCTCTCGCAGCTCACGGTACACTCGTCCGTGCAGGTCACGTCCGCGGAGAGCGTGCAGTCGGTACGGCACACGTTATGTAGCTTGGTAGCGCAGGCCTTCTTATAAATCCCGAGCCGATCGCAGCTGACGTTGCAGTCGGCGCTCGCCTGCAGCTCACAACCGCCTGTAGTCACGTCCTCGAGCCGCAGGTTTCGGCACTCGGGGATCGCCGCCAGGGCGACAGAGGGCACTACTACCGAGCAGAGCAATAGGGCGGAGGAAAGGAGCGTCGAGGGGGAGTGGATGGTCATGAGGCGGGATCCGGTAAAGTGATGGGTTGCGGAACCTGACAGAGCGCGCACATCCCATTACGGGCCGTTGGGCGATCCGCTGCAGCCCTGCGGCTGAGTCGGGCTGATTTAGAGGCGCAGAGCGCCACCACCAAGTGCAAGCGCTGTGCCCGTCAGCGGATAGATCGGGTCGATCGGCGCAAGCATCGGGCGGCCCGAAGCAAGGCTCGCTTCGACCCTGACAGCGCTGGCGTGGGTGTAGTCAATTCGCCACAGTGTCAGTTGGGACCGCCGCGGGCGGCGGCTCAACGTGGCGGCAGCGTGATCTTGACCGGATCAGGCAGCTCGAGCCGCGTGATGCCGGAGTGACCCAAACTGGTGCGCAGGGTGCTCGCCGCTCGCGCACCGAGAAACCGTGCGACTACCGCCAGCCCGAGCTCCATACCCTGGCTCCCTCCTGCCACCGTCAGCAGCTTGCCAGATGCCGACGTGACGATGCCATCGGACTCCGTGAAGCGCGTGCTGGGGAGCGCCGCTGATAACCACTCGCGAGCGTCGCTGGTCGCGGCCACCTCGGCACCGTCCAAGAGACCCGCGGCCCCCAGAACCATCACCCCAGCGCCGATGGCCAAGGTGAGCTCGGTGTGCGGCCAAACCGATTTGCACCAGTCTGTGATGACTTTGTTCTCGGCGGCGCGCCGAGCTCCATAGCCACCCGGTACGAGCAGGATTTCCGGCGCTGGGCAGTCTACCAGCGCCAGCGGCGCTTCGAGTCGAAGCTGGCTTCGGGTCTCGATGAGGCCGGCCTCGAGCGCGGTGGGCAACAAGCGAAACGGCCGCCAATTCCAGTGTCGCCCGGCAAGAGAGGCCACCTGCATCACCGCGGCGACGTCCCAGAGCTCGACCTCATCGAAGAGCAAAATGGCGAAGTTGCGAGAGCTGGTGCGCACGTTTTGAGCAGCGTACAGGGGTTTTAGTCGGCTGGGAAACGGGTTCTGCGGGCGTTTCCAGCGACCTCGGGCGCGGGATTACGGCTGCCTCGTTGACGGCGCCGCGCGGACCACGGCAGAATGCCGCGCATGAGCTCAGCGCCGAAGTATCCAGAGGCAGGTCTCCCGCGCGATTTGTCGAAGTATGTGTATGGGACGACGCGTCTGGGGGACCCGGCCATTCCGTTCGCCGATCGGGTCAAGATGGCGAGAGAAGCCATGAAAAGCGGCGTCTGGTTCCACACGAGCGACGCCTATGGCAACGCGCTCGAAGTCCTCGGCGCAGCTTTTGGTCAGGATCGCCAGCGAGCTCCGAAAACCATCATCAAGATCGGCTGGAGCAACATCCCCGAGCTGCGCGCGACCATTCAAAAGAATATCGGCCCACTCGGGGTGGACCACATCGACATGGGCCAGCTCTGTCTGGGAGGGCAGCTCGCCGAAGAGCTCCGGACCGGGGGGCCATGTTATGACGGGTTTCGGCAGCTCAAGGCGGAAGGGCTGGTGCGCTCCTTCGCGCTCGAAGTGTTCCCATGGACTTCCGCTGGGCCACTCGAGGCCTTTCGTCGCGGCTACCCAGACGGCGTCGTGGACGCGTGCATCTTCTACCTGAACCCGCTGCAGAGGTTTGCCTCCAATGCGCTGTGGGACCTGCTTCACGAGCGGGGTGTGCCGATGATTGCCATGCGCACCGTGGCCGGCGGCGACGTGCATCGGTTGCGCGATGTGCCTGGCGCGGCATGGAAAGACTACCTGCAGCGGCGAGCGAGCGAAGTGGCCCCCATTTTCGAGCGCTCGGGGGTTTCGAGCTGGGTGGAGTTCTGCATGCGTTTTGCGCATGGCTTTCCCTTGGTGAAGGCCAGCGTGGGGGCCACCAGCCGCCTGAGCGGTCTGGCTCAATTCATTGCGGCCAGCTCCGGCGAGATCCAGCCCCTCCCGGCTGACATTCAGGCCGAAATCGTCAAGCTGCAATACCGCTGGTCCGACGAAACCGATGTCGGCGCCGAGCCCTGGTCCATGTAAGCTGATCGGCCATTGAACCCCTCCAATGCCATCGCCATGAACTGGCGCAAGCTGCTGGTCGTCAGCCGTTTCGAGCTCGGCGAGGCGCTGCGCTCGCGCCTGGTTGTGGTCGTGCTGGCCTTGTACGGAGCCGGGGCTGCGCTGGGTGCGTACCTGTTCGCGAAAGCCCTGGACGCGGCGGAGCAAGCCGCACGGTCCGCCTTGTTGGGGACCATGAGCGCCCATGACGTGCCCGAAGATCTAGTGCGCCGGGAGGCCATGCCCCGCTTGATCTCGAGCTTGGTCGACGACCCTAGCCTTCGGGACGAGCTGTTGCGCATCGATCCGCTGGCACTTTTTTATGGGATCATGGCGCTGCACTTGGTCGCGCCGCTGCTGTTGATGACGTCGGGCGGCGTTCACGCCACCGACCTGGCTCGTGGAGCGACCCGCTTCGTGCTCACGCGTTGTGATCGCCTCACTTGGGCGTTGGGCAAGCTAGCGGGGCACGCGGCTCTCCTTGCGGGCGGGCTCTTGGCGGGTGCTTTGGTGACGGCGGCGGTGGCCTCGGGCCAGGGGCGGTTTGATCTGGGCAACTTGGTCTGGCTCCTCCGGGCCGCGTTCCGGGCCTGGGTGTATGGGATTGCGTACCTCGGGATGTTTGCTGGGCTATCCCTGGTGGTCCGGGCATCGGCACGAGCACGGGCGCTTTCGGTCGTGCTGCTGTTTGGCTTGTGGGTAGGCCACAGCCTCACTCAGGCAGATTGGCTGTCGAAACGCGTGCCGGGGGCCGAACACCTGGGCTGGCTGTTCCCCGCGCAATACAAGCTGATGTTGTGGTCGCCGAGCTGGTTTGACTCGTTGCCGGCCCTGTTTGCGTTGCTCGGCATTGGAGGGGGCGCTTTTGCGCTCGGTCATCTCGCATTCCAGCGAGGTGACGCATGAATGTCGTCGCGACGCATGAGCTCGTCAAACGTTACGGCAAAGTGGTCGCGCTCGACGGCTTGAACCTGCAGATACCCAAGGGCACCGTTTGCGCGATCATTGGACCCAATGGCTCCGGTAAGACGACGGCTTTCGGCGTGCTTGCCGGCTTGCTGCTCCCCGACCTGGGCAGCGTGGATTTGTTTGGGGAAGGGCCCTTCGATGCCAGGCGACACGCCGGTCGAGTCAGCTTGATGCCACAGGACAGCTTGCCCAGCCCGCACGCCAGCGTGCGGCAGAGTCTACGCTACTACGCCG
>JANOIG010000092.1:0-30387 GCA_031407405.1 Deltaproteobacteria bacterium | reverse complement strand
CTAGAGTCCTCGGCATCCGCGGGAGTAGCTCAGTTGGTAGAGCACAAGCTTCCCAAGCTTGGGGTCGAGGGTTCGAATCCCTTCTCCCGCTCAGAAAAAACGCCCCGAGTCGTCCGGCCGGGGCGGTGTGGACCGCGGACTTGACCGGTTTCTGGACCGACAATTGGGCCCAAGATCGCGCCGCGCCCCGAGCTGCGCTCAGCGCCTTGATCGGGCAGCCCGGCCCCCCAAAAATTCACGGTGCGTCATGACCATCGGCGCCGCGGAGTAGTGTTTTTACGCACGCGCGCAACGAGGCCGGCGTGGCTGGCGCGGGTAAGGCGTAGCTGAGCTCGCCGCCGGAGTGTGACGCGCGGAGCGCGCGAACCAGCCCGGCGAGATCTGCGGGCTGCTCTCGAGTGGCACAGGCGACCATCGCGGCTGCTTGGACGTAGAAGAGCACGGCTTGTTCCGAGCTCAACGTATACGGGATCTCGCGCTCCATCACGTCCATCGAGAACGGCTGATCCGCCACACGCTCGAGCCATTGCGGCGTGAGCCACCAGGTTTCGCGTGCGACGTGCATCGCAATGCCTTCTTGTGCCCAAGCCGGGCCGAGAATGCCGTTTGTCATCAGCGCGTGGTGAGCATATTCGTGGAGTATGCTCTCGCGCACGTCGGCCCGGTGCAGCACCACGTGCAAGGCGCCGTCGTAGTAAGCGACCACGTCCTCGTTAGTGCAGGCCGCGGCCAGCAGGAGCTCGACGTCGTGATAGACGAACACGTCGGGGCTCGGCGTCACGAGCCCGAGCTCGATTCGAGCTTCGCGTTTAGCTTCCTCCAGGTGAGCCAGCAACGAGCGTTGGGCGCCCAACGGTAGGCGGGGATCGACATAGAAACGCGCTCCGCCGTCCTCGTCGACCACGCGGAAGTGTCGCATCAATCTGCCATGGGCCTCGCTCGCTGCTTCGGCCTTCACACATAAGCCGGGCTGTTGCCACACGCGGAAGGCAGTGAGCTCGATGCGTCGCGGCAGCGGCTCTTTCGGCTCTCGGCCCTCGAAAGTGGCGTCGTCTCGAGCCTGACCGAGCCGAGGTGTGTGTGACGCGGCGGTGGTGGCCGCGATGACGTCATGGGTGGCGTCGTCGGAGACCTCGGGGGGTGCGGTGCTGCTGGCGGGCGGGACGCGCGACTCCGGGCCCGCGTCTGCTGGCGCAAATACCTCGCGTTTTGGGGGCTGCCGCTCGTCGGAGCTGGGTGTGAGGACTGCCACTTCCGGCTCGCGCTGCTCGACCGTTTCGAACGGCGAAGGTGGAGGGATGGAGCGCGTTTCCCTGAGAGCGGAGCGGGGCGCCGCAGGGCGCAGGCTCGGTGGAGCCGAGGGCGTCAGAGCCCCAAATGCGGCTCCGATGGCCGCGAGGACGGCCAACGACAAGCAGTAACGAGCCCACCGAGGCGCGGTCACAGGCAGCCTAGTTATCGGAAGTAGCCGGCCAGCGCGCGGAGCGAGAGTGGTCTACCAGCCATTTTCGCAGCATAGCGTAGATTTTGGCTTTGGCTCAGGTTTCGCCCGCCGTGAACCGTTGATCGGGGGTGCCCGAAGACCCGTCTGCCGAGCTCTCTCTCCTCGACAATGAGTTCGTGAACGTGCGGCGTGGCCCGGGCAGCCACCTGGTGCGGGTGACGCGGACGAGCACACCGATCACAGACTTAGCGCAGATCGAGCAGGCGTGGGGGGCCGTCAACCGAGCCATGCTCCCCCTCCACAGGCCCGACCACTCGCTCCTCATCGACATGCGCAGCGCGCACGGCCGCAACGATGACGCGTTCGAACGCGCGGTGGCCCCGCACCGGACGGCGACAGTGAGCGGCTTCCGACGGGTAGCGGTCCTGGTTGGGAGCTTGCCAGGCCAGCTCCAAGTCCAGCGCCATGTGCGCGAGGACCACCTCGGGGAGGTGCGCGTTTTTGCCTCCGAGGCGCTGGCTTTGGATTGGTTGGAGAGCCGCTCCTAACTAGCGAATGACGGGCACGAAGACGTCGCAGGCGTTGTCGATCACGCTCACGGCAGCGGAGAAAAACGGCGCGTAATCTTCGGCGCACACGCTCCCGGATGAGCCAAAGGGCAGGCTGCGCACGAAGGCGTCGAGGCGCGGCGCAGGCACGCCGCATCCATCGCCGCCCATCAGGCCCAGCAGCACGACCGCGTCTTCATCGCCGCCTTTGGCGTCGATCAGCGCCTGCCGCCAGAGCTGCGGGTCGCCGGGCGAATCACTGTCCTCCCCGTCGGTGATGAAGGTCACGACGAGCACGGCTTCCGCGCGCAAGAATCCGGCATTGCAGCCGCCGGCCCCGTTGAGCGGGAGGCTCACGGCTTGCATCATCGCGGCCATGGGTTGCTCATCGCCGTCGCCGAAGGTCCCGACCTGGCCCGCACAGGCAAAGGTGTCGGCGAGCTCGGGTTGGCCACTCACCATGTAACGCCGCTCGCCGTCGACACCGCAGGAAGTGCCGTCGGGCGTATAGCGCTTTCCGGCTCCGAGCACTCCCTCACACGCCAAGTCGGCGTCGAGTGAGACCTGATCACACGGCACGCCATTGCAGGAGTCGACCGAGGGCACTCCAAGCACGGGAATGGTGAAGCCGTCACAGCCGGACTGACAGCACGCGGGCGCTGGCTGACAGGAGAAGTCCTGGCCAATCACCGCCGCCAAGCCGCGCTGACCCCGGCTGGCGTCGGTATCCGTGACCATGACCTGGTAGTCGCGGGCGCGCACAGTTCCCTCCACCACCTGCATGAAGCCGGGGAAGCTACGCACCAGGTTTTCCTGCTCCGTCTGCATGGACCTGGAGTTGTCGACCACGAAGAGAAAATCCACCTTCTGGCAGCCAGCCTGGGAGCTCGGGTCCTCGGGCAGGGTGATATCCATGGCCGGAGCCCCGGGATCACCCAGGGGCGGCTCTTCGGTTCCATCAACCACGGGCGCGCCGCCGGGCGGAAGCAATTCCACCGACTCTGTGGCGCAGCCCGCCAATGCCCAGGCGAGGAATAGGAGACCGCGCATGCCACATAGTGGCCGGCGGCTCCGCATCGGTCACCGAAAATTGCCACCACGGCGCTAGGGCTGGTCATATTCGGGTCCCCTTGGCTTTTTTTACTGTCGATTGTGACCTTCGCGCCGCCGGGGCCCACTACCCTTGTAGTGATTCAGGACGCTCGACTCGCCCGTTCCGGGCGCGCGGCCCAAACAGGGACACCGCCGCCGGACACACACGCCGACTCCGCCGCGCTCGCCCAGCGCGCGGCGGCGGGGGATCGTGGCGCATTACGCAGCCTGTTTCAGACGCTGAGGGCGCGGCTGCACTGCACCTTGTACCGCGTGCTCGGCTCCAACGACCATATGGAGGACCTGCTGCAGGAGACCTGCATCGAGGTATTTCGCTCACTCGGGTCGTACCGCGGAGAGGCTCAGCTCACGACCTGGGCCGACCGCATTGCAGTGCGCGTAGCCTATCGGTACCTCAGAACCGTTCCTCGCAAGAGCCTCGTGCCGGCAGCCGCTGTTGGGTTATGTCTGGTGAGCTCCCCAGAAGATGACGTTTTGCACCGAGAGGGGGTCCGCCGATTGTACGCGGCCCTCGCGGGCTTGAAGCCGCAGTATCGCATCGCGTTCGTGCTGTTCACCGTGGACGGTCGATCTTTGCAGGAGGTCGCGGACGTCACCGGGACGAGTCGCATCGCCGTGAAGAGCCGCGTATGGCGCGCCCGCAGGCAGCTCAGGGCCGCGGCGGAGTCGGACGCCGTGCTTGCGGCATATCTAGGGGATCCAGGGGAAGAACCATGCAGCGACGAATGAAGCAACCTCGCGTCGAGCCACTGTCTCGCGAGGCGTGGGAGCGCGTCGAACGCGCGGTCTTCGACGCGCTCGAAAAACCTCCCCCGGTGCGAGGGGGTTGGCGGCTGCGCCTGCCCGCGCCCTGGCAGCTGGCTTCGCTGGGTTTCGCCGTCGCCTTAGTGCTATGGGTCGCGGTGAAGGGTCTCGGGACGTTGGGCGAGGGCGCCACACCGACCGGTGCCGAAGGGGCAGTTTCCGAAGCACGGCCGAGCGCGACGGTGATCCCCGAGGGGACGCGCATCGTGACTACCACTGGCCCGACGCAGACCAGCGTGGGTGACGCTCTGCTCATGATCTCCGAGCACTCGGTGTTGCGCATTACGGGTGACGAGGCGTTGGGGTGGCAGGTACGGCTCCACGAGGGCCGCGTCGAGCTCTTCGTTCCGCCGCGCGCCAACCGTCCGGATTTTCTCGTCGAGAGCGGTGATGTGCGTGTCCGCGTGATCGGAACTCGGTTTTCGGTGGCCCAGCAGGCAGCGGCGACCGAGGTCTCGGTCAGCGAGGGGACCGTGCGGGTAGAGCGCGGCCAGAGTCAGCTGGCGGTGCTGTTTCCGGGCCAGATGTGGTCCAGTCGAAAAGTCGAGGGCGTGCCGAAAAGCCCCGTTCGGAATGCGGCGCGTGCGCTCGGCTCGAGCAAGCCCACGTCTACCGGGCGTGCTCCGCCAGCGACGGCCCAGCAGCGTTTTGAAGAGGCCGCGCGCCTCGAGCCGACGGATCCTGCCGCGGCGCTGGGATTGTACCGAGGCTTGTCGGCGAGCGGCGGAGCTTGGGCCGCCACTGCCCTGTTTGCCGAAGCGCGTCTGGAGCTCCAAGAGGGCCGCCAAGAACGGGCCCGTGGCCTGCTCGATCGCTACCTGCGTCAGTACCCGGACGGGGCTAACGCTTCGGACGCGAAACGCTTGCTGGTCGAGCGACCTTAGGCCCGAGTCTGCGAATTCAGTGGTCTGAGCTAAAAAAAGCACGCTCCGTGGACAAAGCTGCGACCTGGCCCAGGCTGCGCGCCACTACTCCACATGTCTTACTCGCACGCCGCGGGCCGGCTCGAACGCGCGGCACCCCCCGCAGTGCTGCCGCCAGACTGGCCGGGCCCAGGTCCGATCGATTTGTCGGTGCACGATTTCGCCCACGGGTCGTCTCTGCTCGAGTGCTGGTACGTGAGCGCGCGCTTGTGCATCGCGACCGGGGAGGAGCTGTCGCTGCACGCGACATTTCTTCGCCAAGCGGGCGGTCCTGCCGCAGGTATCGGGCGGGCGGCGTGGCGGCATTCGGCCTCGTGGAGCCTGCGCGATCCGACGCGGTGGGGATCGCCGGCACGAGGGGAGCTCGAGCTGGAAGAGGAGGCCACGCCTCAGACCTTCCCAGCGCCGGGCAGCAGGATACTGGCCTTCAGCAGCGCGGGAAATCTGCTCTCTAGGACGGTGGAGCACACTTATCAACTGGATCTACAAGACAAGGTCTCGGGCAACGCTTGCATGCTGACGCTCAGCCCCGCGCAGCCAGCATTGCGCTGTAAGGATGGCGTCGTGCAGAATCACGATGAGCTCATGTTCTACTACTACGTTCCGCGTTGTGCAGTCGCTGGCCATGTGGTCATTGGCGGCACCTCGCGGCGCGTGCTCGAAGGCTTGGCCTGGTACGATCACGAGTTTGGCGGCCTGCCCGCGCAGGGGCCCAGCCTACGTTCACACGTCGTGCGCAAGCGCCCGTAGAAAACGGAGGCTCCAGCATAGGAGCGTATCCCAGCCGTCCATGATATGGGAGGCCCCCTGGGTTCTTGAATCAAGGATTCGGGAACCATGAAACAGGCAGCCCTCGTCATCCGCTCTCCCAGGCGTTTGCGCCAGCGACGACCGCTCTCGCTCGCGAAAGCCGTCCAGAGTCGGCGGGGAGGCGTGTGGGGTGCGCTGTTGCTCCTGCCGCTGCCGTCCCAATACCTCGGAATGCCTGCTGCGCTTGCTGCCGAGCCCACGGCATTGGCGGTCTGCGCGGAGCGTTTGGGGCCGTTCGATGCGGCGCCGGGTAGTCGCGACGTCGTGGCCATCGAGCTCGATCCGGAGCTTTCGTGTGCATTGCGCACGGCGCTCAGCCCCTGGGGGATCCGCGTGCTAGAGGCTCGAGGTGTGAGCCCTGGCCCTAGCATGCCCGGCACGTCCGTGCGCGCCCGGCGTTTCGCGCAAGATCACTCGGCGGCGGCAGTCGTATGGCTGTCGCAGGATGCAGAGGGGTTTGCGCTTTGGGTGTATGACGCCGAGAACGATCGGGCGCTGGCTCGACCTGCGCCGCCCCCGCCCTTCGACGCCAACGTCGCCGCCGCTCTGGCCTTGTCGATCAAAGCGCTGCTCAGGCTGACGACCGTGGCTTCAGCACCGCCCTCCGCGGCTCCGCCCCGTGCGCCTGAACCTGTGGGCTCGCCCGTGGTGCCCCCGGCATCCAGTCTGGACTCTCACGCGGAGTGGCGGCAGCAGGTTGCTTTGTATGCGGGAGCCCGCTTTGGTCTACACGGTTTGGATCAGCCTGAGCCACGCTACGGCGTAGAGCTGCGCTGGCGCGTCACGTCAATCTTTTTGCCGAGTGTGCGGGTCGCGAGCGATCTGTGGTTGGGGATGGGCATTGAAGGGGGAACACTTTACGAAGTCGAGAGCGCCGAGCTCGATGGACGTTTCTGGGATCCGTCGCTGCACGTGGCGCTCGGGCTCCGCCACCCCATGACGGAGCACGTGGCCCTGGGTCTGAGCAGCGCGGTTGCCGTGCACCTGGCGGGCCTGTCCGGCACCGCGCTCGAATCCGATACGGACGTTGCGGTTCAAAAGCTCAACTCGGCGCTGTTGTTGCGTCCGGAGCTTCAGGTCCGCCTCGGGGGACCGGTGCATTTGATCCTCCAGCCTGGCGGGGCGCTTTGGGTACGGCGCCAGCGCTACACGGTCAACGGCGCCACGCTGCTCGAGACCCCGCGTCTCTCGTGGCAACTGCACGTCGGGATCGTGCTGCACTGAGCAACGCTCCGACTCTGCCGAGTGGCTCCGGTGGGCTCGGAAATTTCCACTGGCTACGAGCGCGTCCAGAACCGAAGGCGCTTTCAAGGGGGGGCGCTGCGACCTCCGAGGGCCGAGTTGCCACTATGACGCCATGAACCCGCGCTGCCTCGTTCAATGCTTCATCGGCTCGTTCATTGGGCTAGCGGGGTGCGTTGACACGCCCAAGTCGCTGTTCAGTGACGTCGAGGCGCTCTCCGACCCTCCGGCGAGCCCCACCCCCTCCGACCCTCCGGCAGATCCCACGCCCTCCGGCGGCGGCCTGATGGATCCTCCGAGCACTGCCACGCCTGGGCCGGAGGCCGAAAATCGTGCCGAACCGCCCGGGGACGATCGGTTCGTGGCTCCGTTTCCGGATGAGTCGGAATGCGAAGTGCCACTCGAGCTCTTGGCGAACGACGGTGGCGAAGGATCTGCGTTCGCCGTGCCGCTCGAAGACGACCACTACGAGTGCTTCTACTTCAGGGCGCCCACGGAGCCGACCCTGTCCTTGGGCTTCAGCCCCATCATCGGAGACAGCCGCGTGGTGCACCACGGGCTCTTGTACGCGGCTAATGACGCTGGCTTTAGCGATGGCGCACATGAAGACTGTACGGGGAGTCACCCTGATGCCACCCTGCTCGCTGCTTGGGCGCCCAGCGGCTTGCCGTATGGCCTGCCGCCGGGAGTTGGCCTCCAGCTACCCAGCGGTGAGGACGCATTCTTCATCCTCGAGATCCACTACACCAACCTGGCTCGGCACCAAGGTGCCGAGGATCGAAGCGGCGTGCGCGTGTGCGGTACGCGTGAGCCCCAGCCCAACATTGCCGCAGTCCACTGGCTCGGCACTGAAGACATCTCCTTGCCTCCGGGTACGTCTGAAGCGGGCACGACGTGCGCCCCCGACCTCGACGAGCCGGTCAACATTCTCAGCGTTACGCCCCACCTGCATCAACTCGGCGCCCGCAGCCGCATGGTCATCAATCGCGGCGATGGCAGCGAGCAAGTTCTGTTCGATGAGCCTTTCGACTTCAATGCACAAGTCGGCTACGATACCCCGGCTGTCCTCTTGCCGGGCGACAGCATCACGGCGAGCTGCCGGTGGAACAACACCACTGGCGGGCCGACGAGCTTCGGAGAGGGGACCGAGGACGAGATGTGTTACCTGTTCACTCTGGCGTATCCAGCGGGTGCTCTCGACACGGGGGGCAACTTCTTTGGCCTTCGCCGGTCGGGCGAGAACAAGTGCATGAACTAGGTGCATGAACTAGGCGCATGAGCTGAGCCTAACGAATGCGCGGGATCTCCCCGTCTTCCACCGGTGGGCAGCCCTCGCCACCGTCACCCACGGAAGCGTCATAACCCACGCTTAGAAACCCAGCGGCATTGATGTTCTTGCCAAACAGGGACCCGTCGATGCGCCCGAAGCCGCCGACGAGCACGTTGGCGCTGGGCGCGTACAGGTTGCCCGCGAACGCGGCTGCGCCCGCGATGGCCACGTCTCCAGTGCCGCCGACATAAACTCGGGTGGCGCTCGGGCGCGCCGAGTCTCCGAAGACAGCGGCGCCCGTCATGACCAAGTTGTCTCGAACGAAGATGTCGATTTCGGCGTCCGGCTCCAACTCGACTCGAAACAAGCCCGTGGCGAGCAGATCATCGGCCACAAACAGCGCAGCCTTGCCGGTGACGTGCAACGTGATGGCACCGACGCCTCCAATCTGGTTGATGTAGAAGCGACCGGTAGGCAGCGTCAGCTCTGCACCAATGCCGACCACCAGATTGAAATCGTCCGGCCCGAGTCCGACCGAGTCATTATCGTTGTCGGTTTCGGCAGCGGCCACCAACGCTGGCACGTCGATGAGCTGCCCGGGCCCACAGGGGCACGGTGGCTCGACCGTGACGGCCTCCGTATGTTCTTCGCCGCCCACGTCGACCAGCGCAATGCCACGGAAGCCGGCGCCGGCCGCCATATGCAAATCGCGACCAATGCCCACGCGACCGAATGCGCGTACGCTGCCTGCCAAAAACGCGTCACGTTCGACATCGACCACACCGGCCACGTCGAACGCGGGGTTGAAGCGCAGGTCCTCACCGCTGTTCAAGAATCCGCCAAAGGCAACGTCGCGTTCGCCGGCCACCGCGAAGCTGTCCCCGATATCGGCGTAACCCGCGGTGATGTAGTCGCGATTGACGCCCACGTTGCCGGCGAGCAACTCCGGAGCATCCGGGCCGTCGCCAGCGCGAAAGCCACGCGTGCGGAGATAGCCGGCAACGTTCGTGTCTTCGCAGCTGCACAGCGCCGACGCGAAGGTCTCGGCGGCGATCTCGGCGGCACATGCGCCGGCCACCGTGACCTGCTCCTCGGGCACCAAGCCATTGGCGTCACCCAGGGCCTGGCCGTCCGGGCCCGCGGCTTCGGCGCCGGGCCCACCAGGATCCGTGGTGACGACGGCGGCTGGAACGTCCCCGGAGTCACCGCAGCTGAAAAGTGCACCCCCGAGGCAGAGGGCGAAAAGGAGTGGTGATTGGGGCTTGGCATTCGACGCCAGCGCGAAGACGTTGCGGATTAGAGTTGTCATGGGCACGACCGACCTTCCTGATGCATTAGTGGGCAGGGGCAGGGCGGAGGTCGCAGGTTATTTTAGGTCCGGGTCTCGGCGGGCTCCGCGCGGCCAAGCCAAAAAATTGTCGTCTGGGCATAAAACACTTGCGGCTGCACGAATTCGCGACGGGTTTGGTGTCTGCACAGCGTTGGACCAGGCGCGCGCAACCTTCGAGCGGGACACACCCCGACGAAGAACCGAGCGGCTCCACCCGCGTATGTCCAATCACCGAGCTGTCGTAACCATCTACATTGCCTGCTGGTTCGTGGGCTGTGCCGTTCCCAACTCCGTGCCCATGTCGCAGGTTGCGTCGCCGCCTCGTCCCGAGGGCACGGCTATCGCGCCGGCGCTGGCGCATGACGTGTCGGCCGCGCGGCACCTCTTGAATCGATTCGCCTTTGGCCCTCGTCCCGGTGAGAGCGAGACCGTCGCAGCAGCTGGAATCGAGCTTTGGCTAGACGCTCAGCTTGGGTCCGAGCCCCGTCCCAACCCCGAGCTCGAGTCCGCTCTCTGGCCCTATCTCGGTGCGGCGCTGGAGCCGAGGCAGCTCGTGGACAGCTGGCTGGGTCGGGGCACGCTGGATGAGCCGTGGAAAGGCCCCGAGATCAACCGGCGCATTCGGCCGTACTTTCGTCAGCACCTGGCTGAGCTCGGTCTACTGCAAATCACGCGCCACGTGCTCAGCGAGCGGCAGCTCGAGGAGGTGATGGTCGAGTTCTGGGTCAACCACTTTAACGTCTTTGCACCCAAAGGGCTGGTTCGGGTGCTGGTTGGAGACTACATCGAAGGTGCGCTTCGGCCGCGAGCGCTGGGTCGCTTCGAGGATCTACTGATCGCTACTGCCCGACATCCGGCGATGCTGATTTACCTGGATAACGCGGCCAGCTCGAGCGAAATGCCAACTTGGGAGAATGGCGGGCCCATGGGGCGAGGACGGCACGCCAAGCAGCGTCGGAAGACAGGCGGCCTGAACGAGAACTACGCGCGGGAGCTGCTCGAGCTGCATACACTCGGTCGCGATGGCGGTTACACGCAACAGGACGTGATCGGTGCAGCGCGTATCCTGACGGGCTGGGGCGTGTCGCGTCGAGCTCGTGCGGGTGAGCAGCCGCTGGGATTCGTTTTCCGCGCCCGCCGCCACGACAGTGGTGCAAAGCAGGTGCTCGGCGAGCACTTCCCAGAGGGGCATGCCGAGGACGAGGGACTGCGCTTGCTCGGCCTGCTTGCCCGACATCCGGCCACCGCAAAACATCTCGCGCGTAAGCTGTGTGCGCACTTCGTCGCGGACGATCCACCGAGCGGCTGCCTGCTGGCCACCGAGCGTGCTTTTGTGGCTTCGGGCGGAGAGCTGCGAGCCGTGCTTCTCGCGCTAGTGCGCGACGAGACGTTCTGGGCCACCAGCGCGCGCGGGGCCAAGCTGAAGACGCCGCTCGAGTTCGCCGTGAGCGCGCTGCGCGCGGTTGGAGCCAAGCCCGATGGAACCACCGAGCTTGCCCGCGCCGTGCGCCGGCTTGGCGAGCCCTTGTTCGAGGAAAGCGTGCCGGTGGGCTATCTCGATTCGAGCTCAGCCTGGCTGGCGGAGAGCGGGATGCTGGCGCGCATGCAGTTCGCCACCTCGCTCGCGCTACGGGCTTTGCCCGGTGTGAGCCCTGACGCCGCGGCGGTGCTGCCTGCCGGGGACGTGCCCGACTTACTGCAGCTCGGCAACCGGCGCATCCTCGGCCAGACAGCGAGCGCGGGGACGCTCGACGCCATTCAAGCAAGTCTAGCGTCGCTGACGGATGAGGCAGATCGTCCGGCCCTGGCCGGTGCCTGGTTCCTCGGCAGCCCGGAGTTCCAACAACAATGACCTGTTCGTCGAGTCGTCGCTCGTTTCTGGTGGGGGCAACGCTGGCTCCCTACGTTTGGGCTTGGCCCGCGGTCGCTCGAGCGGTCGCCGACGGCGTGGGGGATAGGCCGCTCGTGTGTCTCTTCCTACGGGGCGCTGCGGATGGCTTGAGCTTGGTCGTTCCGCACGGCGAGCCCGATTACTATCGCGAGCGGCCCGGGATCGCGATCTTGCCGCCGGGCAAAACGGGGGGTGCCATCGACCTCGATGGTCGGTTTGGGTTTCATCCACGTCTCGCGCCGCTCAAGCCGCTATTTGACTCGGGTTTGCTGGCGGTCGTGCATGCAGTGGGCTCTCCCCACCCGACCCGCTCCCACTTCGAAGCTCAGGACTACATGGAGACCGCGCAGGTGGGCCTCAGCTCGACCAGCGGTTGGCTGGCCCGCTGTGTGGCCGAGCGTGCCGCTCTGGGGCTGGGCGAGCTCCAGGCCGTGGCCCTGACCGATACGCCGCCACTCGCGCTACGTGGCACTCCCACGCTGGTTGCGGCCCGGCTGGCTCAGCTTCAACTCGCGGCGCGTCCGCGAGCTCGGCAGCAGCTGGAAATGGGGTTCGAGCGCATGTACGACCGTTCGAGCACTGAGGTTGGAATCATCGGCTCGCGCGCACTGGCCACGGCGCGCCGGATCCGCGAGTTGTCGCTCGGCGACGACCGTGCTCGAAGTGGAGTCGATTATCCCAAGCCTACAGCCGCGCTGCGCGAGCTCGCATCGCTGATTCGAGCAGGGCTGGGTTTCGATCTCGGGTGGGTCGATGTGCAAGGTTGGGACACACACCAGAATCAGGGCAACGCCGAAGCCGGGCGGCTTCCCGTGTTGCTCGATGCTTGGTCGCGCGGGCTAGCCGCTTTCTGGGCCGACCTCGGCGAATGGCGTGAGCGCGTGCTGGTGTTGGTCATGACCGAGTTCGGGCGCACCGTGAAAGAGAACGGGTCGGGCGGGACGGACCACGGTCACGCCAGTGTCATGTTCCTGCTCGGGGCTGGCGTGCGCGGCGGCAAAGTCTATGGCAACTGGCCTGGCCTCCAGCCCAATCAGCGCTGGGAGGGCCGCGATCTGGCGGTCACCACCGACTTTCGCGAGGTCTTTGCCGAGGTGGCCACCAAACATCTCGGCGTGGCGAGCCTGGCGGGGGTCCTTCCGGGCTACTTGCCAGGACCGGCGTTGGGGTTACTCGCTTGAGTGTCGCATTTGGTGCTAAGACGGGCCCGATGGCTAGCGCAGCACCGTTTTCCGATTCGGAGCCCTTTGACCCGGAGCCCTTTGACCCGGAGGCTTTGGACCATGAGGCTGCTCTGGTTCGCCACGACTGGACGGTCGTGGAGGTCCGTGAGCTATACGGTCGCCCCCTGTTCGAGCTGATTGATCGGGCTCGGCAGGTACACCGGCGCTGCCACCGAAGCGGCGAAGTTCAATTGTGCCGCTTGCTGAGCGTCAAGACGGGAGGGTGCCCGGAAGATTGCGCGTACTGTCCCCAGTCGGCTCACTACAAGACCGATGTCGAGCGCGAGCCGCTGCTCTCGGTCGAGCAGGTGGCGGCTGCGGCGCGTCGTGCCCGCGAAGACGGGGCCACGCGGTTCTGCATGGGAGCCGCCTGGCGCAACGTGCGGGATGGGGCGGAGTTCGATCGCGTGCTGGACATGGTGCGGGCCGTCAAAGAGCTCGGGCTCGAAGCCTGCGCCACGCTCGGCATGCTCACCGCCGGGCAGGCGGTCCGCCTAAAAGAGGCGGGCCTGGATGCGTACAATCACAACCTCGATACCTCCGAGGCTTTCTACAAAGCGATCATCACCACGCGCCAGCAAGCGGAACGGCTGGCTACCCTCGCGCACGTTCGTGCGGCGGGCGTGCAGGTGTGCTCAGGCGGGATCATCGGCATGGGAGAGAGCCTCGAAGACCGCGCTAGCATGTTGGTGGCGCTCGCCGCTCTGGATACCCATCCCGAGAGTGTGCCCATCAATGCCCTCGTCCGGGCTCCCGGCACTCCCTTGGCCGCTCTGCCGCCGGTCGACCCGATTGAGTTCATACGCATGGTGGCCACGGCTCGCATCGTCTTGCCGATGTCGAAGATACGCTTGAGCGCGGGCCGCGCGGAGCTGGATCAGCAATCCCAACTCTTGTGCCTGTACGCGGGGGCAAATTCGATTTTCTACGGCGACAAGTTGCTCACGACACCGAACCCCGACACGGTCGATGACCTCGCGCTCATCCACCGCGCGGGTCTGGTGGTGCAGGCGCCCTCGCCCTGAGCGGTCGCTTCGTCGCGGTCGAACTCGCTGACGCTGATGCGGCGGACGCTGCGCCCAAAACGCTCCACGCTGGTGCTGTGCAGCGCGCCCCGTGGCCTGCCATACAAGCTCTCCGGAGGCGCCTCGTGAAAGCGATTGTCGGTCACGAACAGAATGGTTTGTCCCCCAGACCCTGCGACCAAGGCAGACCAACGGTCGTAGTCGTCGAGCTCTGCGCTATCACATCCGACCTGCACGAGCCCCCCTAGAGCTACCTCGGCCTGGGCACATACCGCCCAGTGGGGCCCCACCACGATGGGAGTCCGGCCCGTTCGTTCGCGGGCCGACGTGACCGCGGCCTGGAGCAGGCTGCGGCCTGGACCCCAGGCGTAGAGATCGTTGGAGGGATCCTGTGACGCCTCGTATCCGCCGAGCAGCTCACCTGTGACCCGTGGCAGGTCGGTGCGTAGCCAACACCACCCGAGCAACACGAGCGACCCCCCGAAGCCGATGCAGCTTCGGTTGATCGCCGCTCGCAGGGGTGGCATGCGGGCCGCATGCACGGAGAGCGTCAAGAGAGCCGGTGTCAGCCACTCTGCTTCCCCCGTGGTGTAGGCACCGAGCAGTGCTGCCGGCAGGAGTGGCACTAACAGGCTGAAGCGCAGCAGCCGATCCAGGGGTGACCGGCGCTCTGGTCCGAGTAAGTCCCGGACCAGGATGACACCCGCGTAGAGAAAGGGCGGCGTGATGGCGAAGATGGGTCGACCGAGCGTCGTCATGACTCGATGCCAACCCGGCCGAGGCTCGAACTGCACACCGAGCTCGCCCGTGAGCCACGAGGCGACCAGCGGGGCAGTCAGGATCGTGAACAGCCCCAGGGCAGCCCACGGCCCGAGGCTGCGCCAACGCGCAGTCCGAGAGCGCCCTACGCAGACGCAGAGCAGGCTGAACGCCAGCAGCCAACCGCTCGTCTTGGATAGGCAGGTCAAGGCCGCGCTGGCGCCCACCCCGATGCAGGCCAGCAGAGCTCCGAACTGGGCGGGGGGAAGTCGTAGCGCCCAGCCCGCGCAGCCCAGCGTGAGCAGCCAAAAAAAAGCGAACGGGAGGTTGGGCGTGAAGGCAAACGAACCAATGCTCAGCTCGGGGATGAGGGCGAGCGGAAAGTAAGCGCGCAGCGCGGCGGGGCCGCTGGCGCCCCAGGCCCGTGCGGCCAAGACACCCGTCCACGGCAGCACGGTGGAGCCGAGCGCGGTGAAGACGTGAAACGCGCGAGGCGTCGAGTCTGGACCGATGGATCGCGCAATCCAGCCGATCAGGCCCGGATGATCCAAGTAGGCGGGTTGGGGATGTAGACCGTAGGCGACATAGAGTGCCTCTCTGTCGCCCAGCCCCATTGTTTGAGCGACGTCCAGGCGCAGGCCCAAGAAGACGATGGAAGTCAGGATGGCCGCGACTAACGCGGACATTTCGCGCGCCTTTGCACCAAGGCAAACGCCGCCAGCGCGACCCAATGCAGCCACGAGAGCCCGCTCTTAGGCACGCCGGGGGCCAGGGCCAGGCAACTGGCATCGGCTCTCACGTCACTCCCGCAGTCGCGCGAAAAGCCATGGTGCGGACTCGTGTCATTGGGGCAGCCGGGCTCGGCATCTTCAATCGGCGAGTAGATACTGCAGATCCCAGATCGGTCGTCGTTCGACAGTGTGCGAACGCCCAGGTTGGAGAGGTCGTAGTTGGCGGCCATCGTGGCCGCCTCAGCCGACGAGTGGTCCAGCCCGAGAAAGTGACCGACCTCATGCGTGAGCACCGCCTGCAGGTCATTACTGACGTCCGTGTCGCTCGTGGAAAACTCGTTCTGAAACGAATTGATCTCGATGTCCGCGTCAAAGATCGCGCCCGTGTTGGGATCGAAAGTGAGCGACGTGCGAGCAATGACCGAGAGCTCATCGGCATAGGGCCAAGCGTCATCACGAAACATGACGATGTTGGCGTTCGGCGCGCCAGCGCGCCCAAACTCCGGCGGATTGAACTCTACCTGAGCGCAAGTTGCGCCACCGAGCGGGATGACGCCGATGGAAGGCTTTCCTCCGCCCTCGCACTCAGTGCCCAACCAGGTGGCGAAAGCTTTCCGCATCGCCTGATCCAGGTCGAACGCGCTGACCTCGCGCAGCCGTGAGCCCTCACGCTGCACCGCGTATGTGACGCAAGCATCCGGCCAAAACAGGGATTGTCCGCGAGTTGGACAGTTTTGAACCGGGTCGCAGCGGTCCACCTCCAATTGCGGGTCACACGTCGTGGTGCGACAAAACGCCTGCGCTACCCGAGCATCGAAGCTCGTGAAAACGAAAACACAGAGCAGCCCACGGCTGACGGGTTGGTGTAGCCAGCGCACATCAGTGGTCGTGCATGATGTCGGACACCATACTCTCGGCTTCCAATACCGTTTTTTGCACGAGGCGCTCGACCGCGGAGCCTTGCACTTGGGTCAGCGAAGGCATGTTGGGACTGGCGAGCAGGCGCACCACGTCGCGCGACCCGCGCGAGAGCGGGTAGTGCCCCTGCGCCATCGCGGTGACCCCCAGCACTCCGTCGGAGTCGGGGGCGAGGAATACCACGGCGGGGGCATCCAGCTCGAACTTTGCCTCGCCATGCACGAGCTGCCCGATGTCGCCGACTCGCCCACCCAGCGTTCGGAGCATCAGGGTCGTTTCCGGAGGTGGGCGCCCATCGATGGGCTGCGTCACGAGCACCTGCACGTAGGTCACGATGCGGCGCGACGCGCCGACCGACTCCCAGCGTGAGTAGGCTTCGGTGGCAGCGCCCACCAGGGCGTATTGTGACAAGCCCACCAGTTGAGGCAGAGACACCGCCCGTGCCATGGTAGCGGCCGCTACGCGCGGAAAAAACGCGACCCCAGGCAAAGCCGCCGCCAAGCAACCTGCCCCTATGCCCTCAATCACTCGACGCCTGGACAACATTGGCCGCAGCATAGCAGACCTTGCGAAAAGCCACAGGCGCGGCGCCCAGGTTCGGGCGCGTTAGCCCGCGAGGGCGATCGAAACGGCCGCGGTCGCCGCGTGCTATAAGCTTCACCGACCCCGAAAAGCTCAAATGGACAGTACCCGTTCCCAGATAGACAAGGTTGGCCCGCCCAACCCTGCTTCGGCCGCGTCCGTGCCGACACCACCCCCCGATACGCTACGGTCAGAAAGCCTTCGGGCTGATGCGCCGGAGCGGAGCACGGAACGCTCGGCAGAGAAGGGCACCCCTCCGGAAGGCGCCCCCCGCTCGGAGGTCGCCCGAGGTGAAACGGTATTAAAAAGCCTGTCGACCAATCTGGTGCCGGAGCTACGTCGCTATGTCGCGGTGCATCGTCTAGAGGTAGAGCGGCTCGTCAAAGAGGGCGACGTCTCCACTGGGCTGACGGCCGGTCAACGATATTCCAAGGTCGTGGACGGGCTGCTCTCTTCGCTCCTGTACACGACGCGTGCTGTCATGGGGTCCGGGGCTGACGCGCCGCGCGTGGCGCTCGTCGCCGTCGGCAGCTATGGCCGCCGCACTCTGTCCGTGCACAGTGACCTCGATGTTCGCCTGCTCTCCGATTCCGACTTGGCCTCGGTGCGGCCTCTGGCCGAGGCCCTTCTGTATCCCTTGTGGGATGCCGGGCTGAACATTGGTCACCAGGTGATCTCCCGGGACGACACGCTCGACCTGGCGCGGACGGACCTGCCCACGGCCACCTCGCTCCTCGATTTTAGACACGTCGCGGGCGATGAGAAATTGACGGAAGCGCTCATGCAAGGGGCGTTTGAGCAGCTGTTTGGTCCGACCGAGTTGCCCAACTTCCTGGAGCGGCTGGAGAAAAGCGCGCACGAGCGTCACGAGCGGTTTGGGGGCTCGGTTTTCTTGCTGGAGCCCGATGTCAAGAACGGCACCGGGGGTCTCCGTGACCTCGACGTGGCGCGTTGGGCAGCCAGGGCGCGTTTTGGCATCGAAGATTTCGAGGGCATGGTCAGGGTGGGGGCGCTCGCCAAGCGCGAGTGGCGCGACATCAGCCTGGCCTGGCGCTTTCTGTCGAGCGTGCGCAATCATCTGCATCTACAAGCGCGGCGTCGGGCAGATCGCCTGATTTTCGAGCAGCAAGAGCGAGTGGCTCTGGCGATGGGTTATGCCGCTGGCGGTGCAGGCGTCGAGTCGTTCATGAGCGACTACTATCGCCACGCACGCAGCATCGAGCTGGCGTGCCGCATGTCCATCGCCCGCTCGCTGCCGGTGCCCAATCAGAAGCCGCACGAAGAGGACATCGGCGGTGGCTTCAAGCTCATCAACGGGCGAGTGTCGCTGGTTGAGCCTGCGCTCCTCAAAGAGGATCCGGACTTGGCCGTTCGCATTTATCGCGTGGCGGTCGAGCGGGACGTGTTGGTCGAGGATGCTACCCGCCAGGTGATCGTTCGGGCTTGTGCGTCCAAGCCCTTCTGCGCCCGGCTTCGGCGCAGCAAGACCGCGGCCCGCAGCTTTGTCGAGCTGGTCAAATTGGTGCAGACCACGCAGTTTTCAGGCGGATCGATTCTGCGCGAGCTACACGAGGTGGGGCTCTTGCTGGCCATGATTCCGGAGTTTTCGCCGGTCGTGGGGCGAGTGCATCACGACATCTATCACGTCTACACCGTCGACGTGCACTCGGTCGCTGCGGTGGACCGCTTGCGTGCCTTGTGCCGAGGAGAGCTGGCCACCGAGCAGCCGCTGGCCTGCCGCTTGGCGGCCGACATGGCTCGCCCCAACGTGCTATTTTTTGCGGCACTGCTCCACGACATCGGCAAAGACCAGGGCGGCCAAAACCACTCGGAGCGCGGCGCCGCGATGTGTCAGACGATTCTCGCGCGACTGGGCTTTGAAGACGCCGAGATTGAAGAAGTACAGCACCTGACTCGCAAACATCTGCGCATGTATCACGTGGCCACTCGTCGCGACATCGACGACCCGCATACCATTCGCGAATTCTGCGCCGAGGTACACGGACAGGAGGGGCTGAATGAGCTCTTCCTGCTCACCGTCGCGGACGTTTCCACCACCAGTCCCACGGCGCTTACGGCGTGGAAGTCGCGCATGCTCAACGAGCTGTATGTCGCAGCCGAGCGTTGGTGCGGGGATGGGCCCGAGGAGCGCGGTGTGGCATATGTCACGAAAGTACGCGAACAGGTTCGGGCCCTGCTGCTCGAGCGCGAAGGGGTGCCGTTGGATGCCGCGTTCGTGGAGGAAACGCTGGATGCTTTGCCGACACGTTACGTGTACGCCAACTCCGCGGCGGGCATCGTCAAGCACTTGGGCATCATCCATGAGGCGCGCGGGGCTGTATCCTTGATTCGCGAGCTCGACACGAGTGAGCCTTACTTCGAGCTGGCAGTGGTGGCCGACGATCGCCCCGGTTTGCTCTCCTACATCGCCGCGTCGCTCGCGGCTGCGAAGGTGAAAGTCATCGGAGCGCAGATCTACTCATTCCAGGTTCCGGGCGGGCCAAAACGCGCACTCGACATGTTTTGGGTGCGCGCCGGCCAGGAGTCGGCGAATGCGCGGCGCCTGTTGCGAAAGGTGGAGCAACATCTCTCGGACATCCTCGCTGGTAAGTTGGAAGCGGTGGAGCTCGTGCGCGGCGAGAAGCAGAGCATGCGCTGGAACTGGCGGCCCGCGCCCGCGGTAGAGACTGAGATCTTCATCGACAATCGCAGCGCCACCCGGCACACCGTCGTGGAGGTGCTCACGCAGGATCGCCGAGACCTGCTGTTTTGGTTATCTGCCGCGTTGCACCGGGAGGAGATCACGATTGACCTTGCCAAGATCAATACCGAGGGAGAACGGGTCGCGGACGTTTTCTATGTCACCAACCGCGACGGCTCTAAGCTCGACCGAGAGCAGGTAGAACGTGCCGAGCGGCGGGTCCAAGCCACTTTGGCCATGATCGAAGGAGAGCCCGAGAAATGCTGAAATCTCTTCGCGCGCTGAGCACCTTGAGCGCGGCGGCCGCGCTCGCTATCGGTTGCTCGTCCACGAGGGTCGCCGAGGCGCCGTCCGCCCCCGCCGAGGAGCTTGTTGACGCGAGCGAGCCCGAGGGTTTCCGCGCCGGCGTGTCAGCCATCGCCGACGGCGACTTCGAGGCGGCTGGCAAGATTTTCGATCAAGTCGTCAAGGACGAGCCCTCGAACGCTCAGGCCCATTTTTATCTCGGAGTGGCGCGGCAGAACCTGGGACAGGGTGCGCCCGCCATCGCTAGCTACGAGCAGGCCCTCAGCCTGAACCCGAAGCTGGCCGAGGCCTGGGTCAACCTCACTGCTGCCATGCTCGACGCCGGCAACGCCGAGCAGGCGCTACCTGTGATTGAACGCGGCCTCGCCAACCACCCCCGCCACGCGGGCCTTCTGTACAACCGCGCGTTGGCCCTAAATGGCGCTCACAAATCTGCCGAGGCCCTGGCGGCGTACCGGGAGGCCGTCGAGGCCGACCCAGCGAATGCGGAGGTCAAGTACGGCTACGCCGAAGCGCTCGTTGCGGCGGGCTCGACAGATCAAGCCATCAAGCTGCTCAAGGAGCTGGCGCAGGCAGACAATCTGGACGTGCTGGCGTCAACGGCGCGGGTCCTTGGTCGGCTGAAACAATTCGATGACTGTATTGCTGCTTTGAACAAGGCGCTCGAAATGCAGAAGTCTTCCGAATTGTATGTCGCGCGCGGTTTGTGCCAGCACGGAAAGCACGACGACGCGGCCGCGTTCGAAGACTTTCAGCGCGCCGTTCAAAAAAATGGCGGCTACGCACCCGCTCACTATTATGCGGGCATGCACCTGAAGATGCAGGGCAAAAAGGCGGAAGCGCGTTCGGCTCTCACGCGCGCAGTAGAAATCGCCGGCGACGAGGGCGTCGGCAAGGCCGCCAAGCGGGCACTGGAGAGTCTGTAAGTAGTCCTCTCTCTCGAGTCGATTGCTGCCGCAGCAAAGAGCACAGACTCAAACGAAGAGTTGTTCGAGGATTCGATCTAGCTCGTCGAGGTCGGAGTAGCGGATGATGATTTCACCGCTGCCTTTGCGGTCGCGTACTTCGCAGCGCGTACCGTAACGCCGGGCGAGCCGGCCTTCGAGGTCGCGCACGCCGGGGCTCTTGGCTTGCGCTGGCGCGGCAGCGCCGCCGCTCGGCGCTGCCTTGAGCGCGCGGACGAGCGCTTCGGTCTGGCGCACGCTGAGCTTCCGTTGGGCGGCCTTTTCCGCCAACTGACTCAGGCTCGTCTCGTCGGGTGCGCCCAGCAGCGCACGCGCGTGGCCCTCGCTCAATTGGCCCGAAATCACCAGCGCACGCACCTTCTCGGGTAGCTTGAGCAGGCGCAACGCGTTGGCGAGCGTGGAACGGTCGCGATTGAGCAGCGCCGCCAGAGACTCCTGAGTGTAAGCGTGGTCCGCGATCAAACGGCCCAGCGCCTCGGCGAACTCGATCGGGTTCAGATCCTCGCGCTGGACGTTCTCCACGAGAGCCAGCTCGAAGGACGTTTGCTCCGACACGTCGCGCACATGCACGGGCACTTCGCGCAGGCCGGCACGCTGTGCCGCGCGCCAACGCCGCTCGCCCGCCACGATCTCGAAGCGGTCTTCCCCCGGGAGCTTGCGCACGACGAGCGGTTCGAGCAGCCCGTGAGCTTTGATGGATGCGGCCAGCTCGTCCAGGGCAACCGCGTCAAAGTGCTGACGCGGCTGTGTTCGGCAAGGGGCGATCTTCTCCAATGCACAGACGAAAAGGGTGGCGTGCTTCGAACCGTTTGCCGCGCTCGGCGCCTCGGAATGGCTGAGTGGCAAAAGTGCATCCAAGCCGCGACCGAGGCCGCGCGGGCGTGCGGGCTTGCTCATGCTTCTCCCTCGATGAGCTCGCGCGCCAAGCTCATATAGCTCTGCGAGCCTCTGCACTGCACGTCGTACAGGAGCACGGGCAGCCCGTGCGACGGCGCCTCGCTGAGGCGCACGTTGCGTGGAATGATGGCGTCGAACACGCGAAAATGCCGCCGCACCTCGCCCGCCACTTCATGCGCGAGCCGGTTGCGCGGGTCCCACATGGTCAGCACCAATCCCTCTACGGTCAGCTCGGGGTTGAGCGTACGTTTGACGCGATCGATGGTCGCCATCAAATACGTGATGCCCTCGAGGGCGTAGTATTCTGGCTGCAGGGGCACTATCACGCGTTGGGCTGCCGCGAGCACGTTCAGCGTCAGCACGCCCAACGACGGCGGCGAATCGATGACGATGTACTCGTAGGCGTCCGGAGCGAGCGTTCCGAGCACCGTCCGGAGGTGAGTGCCACGTTCCGCCGCGTCAAACAACTCGTACTCCACGGCCGTCAAATGCTGGCTCGAGGGCGCGACGCTGAGGGTCTTGATGGGAGTGGGGCGAATGATGTCTTCTAACCGGGCTTCCCCCACCAACGCATCGTAGATGGTCCGTTCGACCGAACCGGGCGCGATGCCCACACCGCTGGAAGCGTTGGCCTGCGGATCCATATCGACCAGCAACGTGCGCCGTTCTGCTGCGGCTAGGCTCGCTGCCAGGTTGACCGCGGTGGTCGTCTTGCCAACGCCTCCCTTCTGGTTGGCGATGGCGAGAATCTTGGGCTGCCGCGTCTTCATTGGAGCGGGCACAAAGCCTTTAGTCTGCGCCGGGGGCCAGTCTTCATTTGAGGCTGCCGCTCGAGGCGAGCACAATCCACAACCTTCGCGTTAATGAAGTTGCGCGTAAAGAGCCCGATTTCTTTGCAGTGCCGGGACGGTGCCATAATGTGTGGTCAGATGTAGGTGCAAGTGGTTCGGCCCAAAACGGCAGGTTGACCCTAGCGGAAGCTCGTGCGGCTGACGAGCGGGGTGCGGTGCTCCCCGGGCGCCCGAATCTGCCGGAGCTCTGGATGGCTCTAGTGCCAGCGGCCACTGCCTCACTTTCGCAGGAGAAGCTTCATGTGGCCCAAGTATCGCAACTTCGACGAGTTTGAACGTGATGAAATCAGGCCTGGCCTGAGAGTGGGCTGGTCGCTCGACAACATCAACGACCCGAGCTCCATTGAAATGGACTTCGATGAAGACCCCTTCGAGCGGGCCCTGCTCGAGTCCGAGCCTGAATCGGACGACGACGAATCGGAAGCGGAGGTTCAGTAGTTTTTATTCGGGCGACACGGGCTGGCTTGACCTGCCTCCCGCTTAGTGGCAGGGATGCCGACCGAGAATGCAGATCTCAGCCAATCAACTCAGCCCCGTGCTGCTCGAGCTCAATGTCGAAGTGGACGTCGAACGCGTGCGCGTCGAGCTCGACAAGGCCTACCAACAGCTTGCGCGCGGGGCGAAGGTCCGCGGCTTTCGTCCCGGTAAGGCACCCCGCAAGGTCCTGCGTCACATGTTCGGCGACCGCGTGGCTGCCGATGTGGCGCAGCGCCTGGTAGACGAGACGTATTCGAAGGCCGTCGACGAGCAAAAGGTGCAGACTGTCAGTCGGCCGGCCATCGAATCTCAGGCGGTGAATGAGAACGAGCCGTTCACGTACAAAGCACGCGTCGAAATCCTGCCGAAGATCGAACGCGTCACGTACGAGGGTTTCAAGGTCAAGCGCCCCTCGGTCGCGGTTTCCGATGAGAAGCTGGAGGAACAGCTGAAGCTGGTGCAGCGCGCCAACTCCACTCTCGAGCCCGCCAGTGACTCGCACGTGGCCGCTGCCGGTGACGTGGCAACAGTCGACTTCACGGTGAGCGTGGACGGTCGCCCCGTCAAGGATGCCAGCGCCGAGAACCTGGATTTGGAGCTCGGGCAATCAGCAGTTCTGCCGGAGATCGAAGCGGCTCTGCTCGGGCAGCGCCCGCCATTTCAAGCCGACGTCGAGGTGGCCGTCCCCGCGGGTAGCACCCATCCCGAGCTGAGAGGCAAGAAGGCCATTTTCGCCCTCGTCTTACGCGACCTCAAAACTCGCGTGCTGCCCGAGATAGACGACGAATTTGCCAAAGATCTCGGCGAGTTTGACGACCTGGCGGCGTTGAAAAAGTCGATCAGCGAAGACTTGGGCAAGCGCCTCGAAGAAGCGGCGGACAACGTCGTGGCTCAGGTGCTCGTCGCGGAGCTGGTCAAAGCCAATCCCATCGAAGTTCCACCCACCCTCGTTCAGCAGCAGATCCAGGTGACCGAGCAAGAGGTGATCCGGCAGTCGCGCGCGCAGGGTAGGGGGCAGCAGTTGTCCGCCGAAATGCGGCGGAGCATCGCCGAGGATAGCGCCATCAAGGTTCGAGCTGGCCTATTGATGGCCGAAATCGCCAAGTCAAAGGGCATTCAAGTCGGTGCTCCTGACCTCGAAGAGGGCCTCAAGGGGCTGGCCGAGCAGACTGGCAAAAACCTGGCAAAGCTCAGGGCGGAGTACTCGAGCCAGCAGAAGCGCGAGATGCTCGTGGGGATGATTCTCGAGAACAAGGTACTCGACATCATCGAAGAGGCGTCCCAAATAGAGCAAGAGTAGAACGCGAACGGCGGAGGCTAGTGATCGTGAGGACAAGGTGATCGTGAAGCGACCCGAGACGCCCAGGCAGGCAACCGAGCTCCTCGAAGGGGTGGCGAAGACCCCCCTTCAAGCGGTGATTTATCCCCACGTAGTGGAGACCACCCACCGGGGGGAACGTACGTGGGACATCTTTAGCCGCCTCTTGAAAGACCGCATCGTCTTTCTGGGCAGTCAGGTCGACGACGATGTTGCCAATATCATCATCGCCCAGTTCTTGTTCCTCGAGAGCGAGGATCCCGACAAGGATATCCAGCTCTACATCAACTCGCCCGGCGGCGTCGTGTCCGCTGGCCTCGCGATGTATGACACGATGCAATATGTTCGCTGTCCGGTGAGCACCATTTGCATTGGTCAGGCGGCAAGCATGGGCGCTGTGTTGCTTGGTGCTGGGCAGAAGGGTAGGCGCTACGCGCTGCCGCACTCGCGCATCATGATCCACCAGCCGCTAGGCGGCGCGCGGGGTCAGGCGACCGACGTCGAGATTCAGGCTCGCGAGGTCCGCAACGCCAAGGACGTCATCATCAAGATCCTCATGGACTCGACGGGAAAGGGCCGCGCGGAGATCGAGAAGGACATCGATCGCGACTTCTACATGGGGCCCGGGCAAGCCAAAGAGTACGGTTTGATCGACGAGATCTTCGAGCCCAAAGGCAAAACCAAAGGCGACAAGAAGGTCGAAGAGTAGAGCCACGCCGGGGGGTTGGCGCGGTGCGAAACCCGAGTGCTAAGCTCAGGTCGATCCGAATTTAAATTTAGCACTACCGGGCAATGACGTCGGGCAGTGGGTTCGGGCGGTGGGTTCGCGCAGTGGCGTCGGGCAGTGGCACCGGGGGACCTGGGGACTAATGCACCTGGGGACTAATGCACCTGGCACCCCGTATTTGAGATCCGCTGGGGGGTGATAGTGGGAGCGGCGCGCCGACCCGTACTGGGGCGGGTCTGTCGTTCCGAATCCGACGCTGGGGCAAGGAGTTTCGCCGCGATGCAGCATCTCGACCGCTCGCCGGGTTCTTCGACGACTCCCGCGGGGGTGGTAAAAGTGGTGCCCATCCGCGCTGGCTCCCTACGGCAGCCTGGACGGGTGGCCGTTACCATATTTATCGGCAAAATGAGCAGGGAGTGCAGTAGCTTGCGACCATCGATGCAGGGCTCTAGACTGGCTGTCAGGTAAGGGCGAAAACGTGGAGCGACGACGAGACGATTCGAACGGCAACTTGTGTTGCTCTTTCTGTGGCAAGTCACAGAAGGAGGTCAAGAAGCTCATTGCCGGGCCCACCGTCTACATCTGTGACGAGTGCATCGCCCTGTGCAACGACATCATCGCCGAAGAAGTCGAGAAGGATGAGCCGCACGGTGGGTCTGAGCCCATTCCGAAGCCTTCCGAGATCAGGGCAACCTTAGATGAGTATGTAGTCGGACAAGAGCGAGCGAAGAAGATCCTCTCGGTCGCCGTTTACAACCACTACAAGCGCATCGACTCCAAGGTAGAGGCGGGTGACGTCGAGCTCGGGAAGAGCAACATCCTCTTGCTCGGTCCAACCGGCAGCGGCAAGACCTTGCTGGCGCAGACGCTCGCCAAGATCATCAAGGTGCCGTTCGCCATTGCTGACGCGACGACGTTGACCGAGGCGGGGTACGTTGGCGAGGACGTCGAGAACATCATCGTTCAACTTCTTCAGAACGCCGACCACGACGTAGAACGCGCGCAGCGCGGCATCGTGTATATCGACGAAATCGACAAGATCAGTCGGAAGAGCGACAACCCTTCCATCACCCGTGACGTTTCGGGTGAGGGCGTCCAGCAAGCCCTGTTGAAGATCATCGAAGGCACGGTAGCCAATGTTCCGCCCAAGGGTGGGCGCAAACACCCCCAGCAAGATTTCTTGCAGATCGACACCACCAACATCCTGTTCATCTGTGGTGGAGCCTTCGTGGGTCTGGATGAGATCATCCAGCGCCGCATCGGCGAGTCTCGGCTGGGGTTCGGTGCCGAAATCAAGAGCCGGAGTGAGTTCAAGCTCGGCGAGCTGCTGCGTGAAGTGCAACCCGAAGACTTGCTCAAGTTTGGCCTCATCCCCGAGTTCATTGGCCGCTTGCCGGTGCTGGCCACGCTACACGAGCTGAACGAAGAGGCGCTGATAGAAATTCTGACCGCTCCCCGCAACAGCCTCGTCAAGCAGTTCCAAAAGCTGTTCGAGATGGATGGCGTGCGCTGTAAGTTCACCAAGGGTGCGCTCAAGGCGGTGGCTCGCAAGGCGTTGCTGCGTGAAAGCGGCGCGCGAGGGTTGCGTGCCATCCTCGAAGAATCGATGCTCGATATCATGTACGAAGTGCCATCCAAGAGCGGCATCAAGGAAGTGGTCGTTAACGAAGACGTCATCAGGCGGGGGGATCAGCCGCTGATCGTGTACGAAAACGAAAAGGAAGAAGTCGCCGGGGCGTAATAAAGATCTCGAATGTTCTTCAAGCAAGACAGCGGCAAGCCCGAGGCTACCGCCCGCCGTACTCTGCCGGCCTTACCTCTCCGGGACATCATCGTGTTCCCGCATATGTCGTCGCGCCTGTTCGTTGGGCGCGAGAAGAGCATTGCGGCGCTCGAAGAGGCCATGGGGAGGGACAAGGAGATCTTCCTGGCGGCGCAAAAAAACGCCAAGACGAACGACCCGGCGCCCGAGGACATTTACGTCAACGGTACCATCGGGGTCATCGTTCAACTGCTCCGCCTGGCCGACGGCACGGTGAAGGTGTTGGTCGAGGGCCGGAAGCGCGCCAAGATCAAGCGCTTCAACGAAACTCGCGACTACTTCCTGGTCGAGGTCGAAGAGTCGCCTGACGAGAACACTGACGACGCCGAGGTCGAAGCTCTCGTGCGCAGCTTGCAAAGCACGTTCGAGGTTTACGTCAAGCTCAACAAGAAGGTGCAACCCGATGTTCTGATGAACGTTCAGAGCATCGACGACATCTCGAAGCTGAGTGACACCATCGCGGCGCATCTGCCCACCATCAAGCTCATCGATCGCCAGGGCTTGCTCGAGATGGCGGACGCGAAGCAACGTTTGCAGCGCCTGTTCGAGCTCATGCAGGGGGAAATCGAGATCCTGCAGCTCGAGAGAAAGATCCGTTCTCGCGTCAAGAAGCAGATGGAGAAGACGCAGAAGGAATACTACCTCAACGAGCAAATGCAGGCCATCCAGAAGGAGCTGGGCGGCGGCGAGCGCGACGAGTTCAAGAACGAGCTTCAGGAGATTGAAGAGCGTCTACGCGCCAAGAAGCTGAGTGATGAGGCGCGGACCAAGGTCGAGCGTGAAATCAAGAAGCTGCGCATGATGCACCCGACGTCGGCGGAAGCCACGGTAGTCAGGAACTACGTGGACTGGGTGCTGGCTCTGCCCTGGTTCGAGAAGACGGAAGAGCGGAGCGACATCGAAGAGGCCATCAAGATCCTGGATCAGGATCACCACGGTCTGAAGAAGTGTAAAGAGCGCATCGTCGAGTACCTGGCGGTCCAGGCCCTGACGAAGAAGCTCAAGGGGCCCATCTTGTGTTTCGTGGGCCCGCCCGGCGTGGGCAAGACGAGCATTACGCGCAGCATAGCGCGAGCCACGGGGCGTAAGTTTGTCCGCATCTCCCTCGGTGGTGTGCGTGACGAGGCGGAGATCCGCGGCCACCGCCGCACCTATATCGGTGCGTTGCCCGGCAAGATTATCCAAAACCTCAAGCGCGTCGGCTCTAACAACCCCATCTTCTTGCTCGACGAGATCGACAAGATGAGCACGGATTTCCGTGGCGACCCGGCGTCAGCGCTGCTCGAGGTGCTCGACCCGGAGCAGAACCACAGCTTCAATGACCACTACCTCGATCTCGATTACGATCTGAGTGACGTGATGTTCGTGACGACGGCCAACACGCTAAGCTCCATTCCGATCCCGCTGCAGGACCGCATGGAAGTGATCCAGCTGAGCGGCTACACCGAGTTCGAAAAGCTAAACATCGCCCAGCGCTACTTGATCCCCCGCCAGCGCAAGGAATGTGGCCTAGAGGAGATCAACGTGTCGCTCGGTGACAACGCCGTGCGGACCGTCATCCACCACTACACGAAGGAATCCGGGGTCCGTTCGCTCGAACGCGAGCTTGGCAGCATCTGTCGAAAGGTGGCGCTGAAGGTCGTCAAAGACAAGGAGCTGAAGAGCTTCGAGATACCGGCCATGGACGTGCCCAAATACCTCGGAGTGCCCAGGTATCGCTTGGACAAACCCGAGGGGCAGAGCGAGGTGGGCCTGGTGCATGGGCTCTCAGTGTCCGACTACGGCGGGGACATCCTCGATTGCGAGGTAGCCGTGGTACCGGGTCGAGGCAAGTTGAAGATCACCGGCTTGCTCGAGCAGGGGATGGCGGAGAGCGGACACGCCGCCATCAGCTACGTACGGTCTCGGGCGGGAATCTTGCAGCTCGAGACCGATTTCCATCAAAAGTTCGACATTCACGTGCACTTTCCGGATTTCGTCCGCAAAGACGGTCCGAGTGCCGGCGTAACGATGGCCACGGGGGTGACGAGTGCCCTCACGCGTATTCCTGTACGCCACGACCTGTGTATGACGGGTGAAATCACTCTGCGGGGGCGCGTGATGCCCATCGGCGGGGTCAAAGAGAAGCTTTTGGCTGCGGAGCGTGGCGGCATGACCACGGTGCTGTTGCCTAAAGCCAATCGCAAAGATCTGCGCGACATTCCGCGCCGCGTGCTCAAATCATTGCGCGTCATCCTGGTGGACCACATGGACGACGTGCTGCGCCACGCCCTGGTGCTGGACGATCCTAGCAAGTACTTCGGTGAACGCCGGTTGACCATCGAGTACCGCAACGGTGAGCTGTACGAGCGCCCCAGTGAAGCCGTCTCGAGCCGTCCCATCGTGCCCGCGTCGGAGATCCTATCTCCGGTGGGTGACGAGCGGCCAGGCGTTCCACAGTGATGCTTCCGCGCCTCTAGTCTGACCGTGATGGTGGTGCGGTGGCGCCCCAATAGGGGCTGGTATTTCTTCGCTCAGAGTCTTAGCCTGCCCCGCTTCGTCATTCGGGCCCGCTGCGGGCCCCTCGTCCCAAAGCGGCCTGACTTGCAGGCCGCTTGCCCCAACGCTGCCTTTTAGTGGCGGATTGGGCGGGTAGCTCAGTTGGTAGAGCGCTGGCTTTACAAGCCGGATGTCGCAGGTTCGAGCCCTGTCCCGCCCACGAATGAATACGGGCAGTTAGCCTTAAACCCCAAGTCCTGGCCCTGTAGTTCAGCCGCTGCCAACGGCCGAGCGCTGAAGTGGGTGCAGGGCCCATGCATCTTCAAGCACGCCCTGAAAGGGGGTCTAGCCGATGAGCTGCTATCGAGCGCTCTTCGGCTGCTGGCTGATGAGAAAGCTCGAGGTCTACGTCCGTCGGACCCACGAGGGCTGTCGTGAGGCGTACTCCTCGGCAGCTGCGAGAGGGGCAGGGCGTAGACCTCTCGGAGCAGGCGAAGAGGCTCAGTCTCACGTTGTCGGAGCTGCGGTCCATGGAGTCCAGGCCTACCGGAGCTTGGACAGTCTCAGACATCGAGAGCTATCTCGTAGCCCTGGGCTACGAGCTGCACATCCAGGCGTTGAGCCGAGATGGCGCGGCGGGTCTGGTATGAGCACGCTGAGGCAGCTCTGTATCAGGGCCCGGGTCACTCAAAAAGACCTGAGCGCCAGGATGGGTGTCTCCCAAGAGGCTCAAGACCAATCGGCTTTTCCTCCGGGACATGCTCCCAGCTCGGGACTACCTCAAGCCACCGGGACTACGTGTCCAGACCGTGTGCCTTCGGCACACGTGCATGACCGTGAGCTATCGTGGCCCGGGTGAAAGCCGGGCCTTCTGCCCGAGGGACGGGATTTCAGCGCATTGAACTGGCTGCGGCGTCTGTTGCGGAGGCGTTAGCCAGGGGAGAGGCCTGTCCCGCGCGGCGCACCTGGCTGCGCGGGACACGATCGCAGCCGCTCGAGGCTCGTCCGCATCGCCACCGATCACGTTTTGAGGCGAAACGGGAGCGAGCAACAACGATGCGGTTCTCGCGCGAGCGCTCTGCAGTTCCGGTTCTCGTGACGCTAGTGCTCAACAGACGATGACTCCGCGATTGGACTCGCAGTGGGGGTTTGGGCTGCTGCTGCTGTAGCGCCACTTTTCAGCGTACGCGGCATTTGTGCCAGTGATTTCAAGACGGGTGGCAACTTGAGAC
>JANOIG010000238.1:0-35434 GCA_031407405.1 Deltaproteobacteria bacterium | reverse complement strand
CCAAGGTCGAGCAGGACCACATGCTGCATCACAAGTCGGCCTACCTGAACATCGAGTTCTTTACGGTCCGTTGGCTGCTCTATTTTGGCTTCTGGATCTGGCTAGGTCGCCGCTTTTTCAGGCTCTCTATCCGACAAGATGCCGAAGGTGGAGATCAGATTACCTCGGCGCTGCAGCGCACCAGTGCGCCGGGCATGATCGCGTTTGCGCTCACCCTGACCTTCTGCGCCATCGACTTGTTGATGTCGCTGGACGCCACGTGGTTCAGCACCATGTTCGGCGTCTACTACTTCGCCGGTTGTGTCTTGGCAGGTTATTCGAGCCTCGGCCTAACGCTGATGTGGCTGCAAAGCAAAGGCCGGCTCATAGCAAGCGTCAACCAGGAGCACTATCACGACATCGGCAAGATGATGTTCGCCTTTACGGTTTTTTGGGCCTACATCGCTTTCTCCCAGTTCATGCTCATTTGGTACGCCGACATCCCGGAGGAGACCCACTGGTACCATTGGCGCTTCGAGGGCGACTGGCGAGTGGTGTCTGGCTTGCTGCTGCTGGCTCATTTCGTTCTGCCCTTCTTCGGCCTGATGTCCCGTCACGTGAAACGCAACAAACGCAGCCTGGCGTTTTGGGCGGTCTGGATCCTCGTGATCCACTATGTGGATCTGTATTGGTTGGTTTATCCCAACGGCGCGGCCGACGTCCCGCTCGGTATCGTGGACATTTTGTGCCTCATTGGGGTCGTGGGGCTGTTTTTCGGCGTCTCGGCTCGGCGGGCGCGCGGCGTGAATCTAATCCCAACCGGTGATCCTCGCCTGGCTGACTCATTGGCTTTCGAGAACGCATGAGCCTCTCTAGCGTGAGGACGATCTGTCATGGCAACTGAATCCGATAAGACCAGCACCGGCGTGGTGGCTACGATAGTCGTCGTGGGTTCCTTCGCGATGATCGCCATCAGCGCCTTGATCGCGGCCATGGTGCGGGCAGAGACGACCGAGCTCGAGCGAACCCGACCCGGGGATGCAGATCTGGAAACGGTAGCCGCGCTCGACAAAGCACAGCTCGAAAAATTGAACGCCGCTCCGCACTGGGCGGATCAGCCAGGCGGCAAGGTGGCGGTACCCATCGAGTTGGCGATGAACATCGTCGTCGACGAATACCGCAAGCGTCCGGAGGCAGCGTCTCCGCCGCCTCCTCCCGGTTTGGTCATGACGCCCCCGGCGCCGGAAGGCGCTGCGGGTGCAGCGGGCGCTCCCCCCACGGCAGCCCCTGGTGCAGCAGCTCCGGCCTCGGCACCACCCCAGGCCCCAGCGGCTCCTACAGGTCCGGTGAGCCCGTAATGCGGCGGTCAGTGCTGGCGAGCCTGCTCGCCCTGCTTTCGTTGCTCGGCTCGGTGCCAGCCAGCGCGCAAGTCGTCGTCGAGGACGGCGTGGTGACGCGCAAGGAGGCTGCTCCCAAGCGCCTGGGCGGGATAGACATCATCGAGCATCTGGATTTGCCGCTGCCGCTCGGCCTCGCGTTTAAGGACACGGCGGGCCAGGCGGTCACCCTGTCCAAGTACGTGAGCGGTGAACGTCCGGTCATATTTACCCTGAACTATTCCGATTGCCCGATGTTGTGCAGCTTGCAGCTGGCCGGGCTCTCGGAGGTGCTGGGCAAGCTCGATCGGGCTCTGGGTCGCGACTTCGAGATCGTCACCGTCAGCCTAAACCCGGACGAGACCAGCGAGCGTGCTCGTCAGACCGAGGCGCGTTATCGAGCCGAGGGTGGCGACGTCGAGGGCCGCAGGGGTTGGCACTTTCTAACGGGCTCGAAGGCAAATATCGATCAGCTGGCGGGCGCCTTGGGGGTCGTCTATGGCTACAATGAGCAGCGCCGGGAGTACGTGCACCCTGCGGCCCTGATCATCAGTACCCCGAGCGGGCGGGTGTCGCGCTATTTGTACGGGATCGAGTACCACCCCAAGACGCTGTCACTCTCACTAGTCGAAGCCGCCGAAGGCAAAATCGGCTCCAGCGTCGATCGCTTCATTCTGTACTGCTTTCACTATGATGAAAGCGAGGGGCGGTATGCACCCGCGGCCATGAACATCATGCGGGTCGGCGGCAGTTTCACCGCTGTGGCGCTGGGCGGTTTTCTGGGCAGCTTCTGGTTTCGGCAGTCTCGAAGGCGAACGCGGTCTTCGCGGGCCGGTTCGCGTAGGCCTGCTCTGGGTCTTGGCGAAGCTGCCGGGCCCAAATCTGCCGTGGAAGACGTGGAGTCATGAAGCTCATGCTGGATATGTTACTGCCGCTGGGGCAGCTCGCTGCAGGGTTAGTCTCGAGCCAACCCGGGCCCCTCCCGAGCGCATTACCAGAGCCGCCCAAGGTGCCCGATTCGCCTTGGTTCTGGATGCCCCGCTCAGCGTCCAACTTCGCCGATCCGATCGACGGCACCTTCAGCTTTCTGGTCTGGGTCAGCTTGATCAGCACGTTGGGCATCGCGCTGGCGATGGCCTATTTTTGTTGGCGCTATCGAGCCACGTCCAGAGACGCAAACGAGGCTGCCGAGAGCCAGGTGGATCACAGCAATGTGCTCGAGATCACCTGGTCGGTGATCCCGCTCTTCATTGTCATTGGTGTCTTCGTCGTTGGTTTCAAACAGTACGTCGATCTGCGTACCGCCCCGCGTGCCGCCTACGAGGTGCATGCGACCGGGCAGCGCTGGAAGTGGGGCTTTGAATATCCGGAGGGGCTAACCCACCCAGAGCTGCACGTCCCCGTGAACCGGAACGTGCGCATCATGATCCAGTCGGTGGACGTGCTGCATAGCCTCTCCATCCCAGAGTTCCGCGTCAAAATGGACGCAGTGCCGGGCCGTTACACCGAGCTCTGGTTCAGAGCCACCGAGGAAGGCACGTTTCCAATCTATTGCGCGGAGTACTGCGGTACGGCTCACTCGGACATGCTGAGCCAGGTCGTCGTGCACACGCCCGAGGGTTTTGCGGCGTGGGTTGCGGAGGAAATTCGCAAAATTGAAATGATGCCTTTACCCGAACTGGGTCAGCTGACCTTCAACCAGAGCGGCTGCGCTACCTGCCATTCCCTGGACGGGAGCGCCAAGGTTGGCCCCAGCTTCCAGGGTCTGTTCGGTCGGCAGGAGAAGATCATCAACCTCGGTGCAGTGAACGTGGACGAGAACTACCTCAGGGAGTCGATCCTGGAGCCTCAGGCCAAGATCGTCGAAGGTTTCCCGCCGAGCATGCCCACTTTCAAAGGGCAGCTTTCCGATCGGCGCATTTCCGGTCTGATCGAATACATCAAGACCATCAAGTAACGAGATTTGGCCATGACCTCACCGAGCGCCACCGCTGATGACATTGTCGCCCCCGCCGAGCGGGCCAGCGACAATTACCTGACCCACGAGAAGGGCATCCTGTCCTGGCTGACCACGCTCGATCACAAACGCATCGGCGTCATGTACTTGATGTGCGTGATGAGTGCCTTCCTGCTGGGTGGTGTCTTCGCGCTCCTGGTTCGCACCGAGTTGCTCACGCCCGGCCGCACCATCGTCGATCACGACACGTACAACCAGCTGTTCACGTTGCACGGTGCCGTGATGGTTTTTCTGGTCATCATTCCGGGCATCCCGGCTGCCCTGGGCAACTTCATTTTGCCGCTGCAGCTGGGGGCCAAGGACGTGGCGTTCCCGCGGCTGAACCTCGCGAGCTGGTACCTGTGGGTCATCGGCGCGCTGTGCATGGTGCTGAGCCTGGTCATCAACGCCGCGGATACGGGCTGGACCTTCTACACGCCCTACAGCACCACCACTACGACCAGCGTAATCCCGGCCCTGACGGGCGCCTTCATCTTGGGCTTCAGCTCGATTTTCACCGGGATGAATTTCATCACCACGATCCACAAGCTGCGGCCGCCGGGCATGACGTGGTTTAGGATGCCGCTCTTCTTGTGGGCGCTGTACTCCACGGCCGTCATTCAGGTGCTGGCGACACCTGTGCTGGCCATCACGCTCTTGATGCTGATCGTCGAACGCGTCGTGGGCATCGGCATCTTTGACCCCGCGTTGGGTGGTGACCCGGTGCTGTTTCAGCACTTTTTTTGGTTCTACTCCCACCCCGCCGTGTACATCATGATCGTCCCCGCCTTCGGGGTGATGGGCGACATCATTCCTACATTTTCGCGCAAGCGGATCTTTGGCTACAAGTTCATCGCGCTATCGAGCGTGGCGATCGCCATTCTGGGATTCTTGGTGTGGGGACATCACATGTTCACGAGTGGGCAATCGGTGGTCTCCGCGACCATTTTTAGCGCCATTAGTTTTCTCATCGCCATTCCGACGGCCATCAAGGTCTTCAATTGGCTGGCCACGATGTACAAGGGGAAGATTCATCTCGACACCCCGATGCTCTACTGCCTGTTCTTTCTGTGGGTGTTCACGATTGGAGGGCTGACGGGTGTTTTCCTGGGTGTGATGAGCGTGGACGTCCACCTGCATGACACGTACTTCGTCGTCGCCCATTTTCACTATGTGATGATGGGTGGGTCCATTACGGCGTTTCTAGCGGGCATGCACTACTGGTGGCCCAAGATGTTTGGGCGCATGTACGACGAAAAATGGGGGCGCATCAGCTGCGGCCTCTTGTTCGTGGGCTTGAACCTGACGTTCTTCCCGCAGTTCGTGCTCGGTACACGCGGCATGCCGCGGCGCTATTATAACTATCTCGAGGAGTTTCAAGGGCTGCACCAGCTGTCTACGGTCGGCGCCTACTTGATGGGGCTAGCGTTTCTCACTACCGCTGCGTACCTGCTCGGGTCGTTGCGCAAGCGCGCAGACGCTCCAGCCAACCCGTGGGGCGCAAATACGCTCGAGTGGCAGACCCCGTCGCCGCCGGCCTATTACAATTTCCACAACCCCCCCGTGGTCACGGAGGGCCCCTACGAGTACGCCGACTGGGTCTACAACAAGCGTACCGGGGGTTATGAACGAAAGGCAGCCGATGGCCGCTGACTATAGGACGGTCGTGGTCTGTGGAAAGGGGTGCCATGGCACAGTCGACGGCTGAGCCGCTCGCCGATCACGCCGCGTCGAGCGGCGTGCACGGGCACGACGGCGTGCACGGGGAAAACCCTTTCTTGGCGCATCACTTCGATACGCCTCGCCACCAATTTGAATCGGGCAAGCTCGGGATTTGGCTGTTCCTGGTCACCGAGGTGCTGTTCTTTGGCGGTTTGTTTTGTGCCTATGCCATCTATCGCTCGCTACACCCCGAGATATTTGTTTGGGCCCACTACTACCTAGACACCTTCTGGGGCGCTGTGAACACGGGTGTGCTCATCGTCAGCAGCCTGACGGCGGCGTGGGCGGTGCGCAACGCGCAGCTGGGCGAGCAGAAGAAGCTCGTCGTCAACATCATCATCACGATCGCGCTCGCCTTCTGCTTCTTGTGCGTCAAGTACGTGGAGTACTCGCACAAGTTTCACGAGAATGTGCTGCCGGGCCGGCACTTCAATCCAACGCATGAGGCCTGGGAGCTCGAATCCTACAAAAAGGCGCACGGCGAGGCGGCTCTACCCGTCACTCCTGAAATGCATCCCGCGCCTGCGCCAGCAGCGCCCGCCGCTGACGGAGTTGCCAAGCAGCCGCCGCCCGGCGCGCCGCCGCGGCCTCGCCATGTGAGCGTATTTTTTAGCATCTACTTCTTCATGACGGGGCTGCACGGCATCCACGTCGTGGCGGGTATCATCACCTGGCTTTGGATTCTGCGCCGCGCCTTACGCGGCGAGTTTGGCCCAAAGCACTTTGGTGCCGTGGACTATGCGGCGCTCTACTGGCACCTCGTCGATCTAATCTGGATCTACCTCTTCCCGTTGCTCTACCTGATTCATTAGTATGCCGATTCCATGGAAACGATGGGTATTTCGCCGCCCCGGCTGGCGAGGGCAGTCGAAATACCCCGCCTTGCCGCCGATCTGAATCGGCCACCTCAATTTCATTTGTGCCATCGATTCAATAGAATCGAGGCACTAACCCCGTGATTGACCATGACTCACCACAACCCCGCTGAAGGTGCTGTGCCAGCACCTCACCCCCACAAGGAACCGAGCGATTCACATGGCGATGAGATTGCTCACGTCATGCCCGTGCGCCTGCTGGTCTTGGTGTGGGCTGTTCTGATGGTCCTGACGGTGGTCACGGTCGCGGTGACCTCGATCGACCTTGGGGGCCAGGCCAATTTGGTCATCGCCATGGCCATTGCCACCATCAAGGCGGGGCTGGTCGTGACCTATTTCATGCACTTGCGCTGGGACCGCCCGTTCCACACGCTCGTGTTCGCCGGGTCACTGCTGTTCGTGTCCCTGTTCATCTCCATGACCCTGCTCGACAAGTCCGAATACGAAGCAGACATTGATGAAATGTCTGTGCAAAAGGGCCAGTAGCCGCCTCTGCAGCCTTGCTGGGCTGCGCTTCAAAGCGCGCACGCGGTCCGAAACTAGAGGCGCTGCAACTAGAAGCCATCCCATGACCATGGGATGGCGACAATATAGAGGAAAGAGCCATCGAACAGGGCCGATTCGCCGCGGAAAACGCGACCGTCTCGCCCAACGGGCGGGCGCGTTTTCGAGCGTGCAGGTTATGAGATGCGCTCTAGAGGCGCTGAATCTAGAGACCTGGCGGGGCCATGGTCGTTGGCCGACTGTCCATGTCGTCGTCCAGCTTCGGCGGCCCCTCGATGAGGGCGTATGCGGAGTGGTTGTGGATCGACTCGAAGTTCTCTACTTCCACCACGTAGGAGACGACGCGCGGGTCGGAGTTCAAGCTAACAGCCACGTCGCGAGCGAGGTCTTCGACGAATTTGGGATTGTCGTAGGCCTGCTCCGTGACAAACTTCTCGTCAGGCCGCTTGAGCACGCCGTATAGCTGGCTCGAAGCGTGCTGCTCGGCGATGTCGATCAGCTCTTCGATCCAGATCATCTCTCTGGATTCAACGGTCAGCGTGATGTGGGCGCGCTGATTGTGGGCCCCATAGGCCGAAATCTTCTTCGAACACGGGCACAAGCTGGTGGCGGGGACGACGACGCGAGTCGAGTGGCTATCGACGCCGTCGGTGACGCGACCCAAGAAGGTCACCGTATAATCCATCAGGCTGGCCACACCTGAAACGGGGGCACGCTTTTCGATGAAGTAGGGGAACTTCATTTCGATGTAGCCCGTCTCCGCCCCGAGGCGCGAGGCTACCTCGAACAGCATTTCTCGGAACGACTCGACCGAAACGGCACGTTCATGGCCGCTCAGGATCTCGACGAAGCGAGACATGTGAGTGCCCTTGAAGTCATGGGGCAAGCTCACGTACATGTTGAAATCGGCCACCGTGGGTTGAACACCGCCCGTGCGATCCTTGACTATCACGGGGTGACGCAGCCCTTTCACGCCAACCTTGTTGATGGCGATGCGCCGTAGGTCGGGGCTGTTCTGGACGTCCTGGATCGAGGTTAGTGCTGCGCTCATGATATTCAGCTCGCGTTGTTAAGGCCGTGCCGTTGCTGCGGTGTGAGTAAAGGCTACGGATATGGGGGTAGGCGCTGGCCGCGTGAGCAGCACTTGCCAAGTCTTGGTTCCCCCTAAAGGGGCACAGACTTAGGGCTCGAGTGAGGTCTGTTCAGTCTGTGCGCCTTGGTGTTGTAATATAATCCCGTGACGAAGGCTTGGAGCTAAACCGACTGCGTGGTGACCGTAACGCAGGCACCAGCCCCTCGAGGACGTCTAAGCAGCCTGCCTTGTAGTTCAAACGGACGGGTTTGTTAACCGCTACCAAAACTTTAGTCGGCCAACCGATAAGTGGCTCAAACAGGGACAATTAGGCTAGATCAACGCTTCCCAGGGGGCTTCGGGGACACTTCCTGAGAGACTTCCTGAGAGACTTCCTGAGAGATAGACACCTCCATGAACTCCTGGAGCGCGTGGCCCCGGCACAGGAGCGCGTCCGCGGCGCGGAGGCCTTCGCATTGGCCGGGCCAGGGCAGTCGCGTCAGCGCGGCATCCAAGCCCAGCCAGGCGAAGTCCGTGTGCTCCCCATCCAGAACGGGGTTCGCGTCCCGCTCGGTAATGGCCACGAAGACGGGGATATCGTTGATGCGGTCGTGGCGCCACTCGTAGAACCGGTTGACGTAGGGAACGCACAAAAGCCGGGCGACGGGCAGCCGAGTCTCTTCCGCGAGCTCTCTAAGGCACGCCTGCCACGCCGTCTCGCCTGCCTCCAACTTACCTCCGACCATGCGCCAGGTGTTGGCGTAGATTTTCTGGCTGGACCGCTTCAAAAGCAGGTACTCGTAGCCACCGGTCGTTTCTCGAGCGACGTGGCAATCGAAGACCCTGATTATCGGTGTTCGCAAGCCAGCGCGTGGCGTTTCACCCGCGCTACGGTCTGAAGGCGCTTCTGACATGACTTTTTCAGTGCCTACCAGACCCAGCATCCAGAGTGAATCGTGAATCGAGCTTTAGAAGCCGGGCGGCATTGTCATGGTAGACCTTGGCAAGTACGCGGCGCGGCAGTGCGATCCCGCTGATCTTCCAGTTACCCTGAATCGGCGTCGGGTGAGCGAAGTCGATGTCGGCGGTCTCGAAGTAGCGCCGTGAGGCGCTGAAGAACAGCTCTCGTTCGGCGGGGCTGGGTGGTCGACTGCCTTGCGAGCCCAGGAACAGCGGCGTGGGCTCGGGACCGACGCCCAGATCGGAGCCGTACAGGATCCTGTCCTGAAACTCGATGAAGAAGGCCCGCATGGCGGCAGGCGGGTGGCGTCCCATTTCGGGAATGCGTGCTGCAGTGTCGACATACAGGTTGGGGTATTTGCGCAGCATGGCTGCGACCCGGTTGGGCCTCTCTGCCGCGTTGCCAAAGTGCACCGCAATGAAGGTCGTGCCCGGGTGGCGGGCGACGCGTGCTTCGAGCTGATCGAGCAAGGCGTCGAAGCTGGGAACGTCTGTGCCATAGAGTGCCCACCCCGGGTGTGCCTCGAGCTCATCACGGCGCGGGTTGTTTGCGTCGACCGGCAACCAAAACGCCTCCGGATCGCCCGTATGAATGGCCACGGGCATGTCGAGCTCTCCGGCGACATTGAACACGGGATCCAGGGCAGGCGCGTCGACACTAATGAGCTGACCGTCCGCGCTCCTCAATCCCAGACCCAGGGCTTTGGCGATCTTTAGGCCACGCGCTCCCTGTCGATGCGCCAGCCTGAGTAGGCTGGCCATGCGCTCGCCGTAGTTGGGGTAACGAGCCTGCTCGTAGGCGAGGCTGGCAAAAACGATAATCTTGCCGGCTTCGGATCGCGCGACCTTCAGTTGCTCGTCGAGGCCAGCGAGCGGATGGCCTCCCGAAAGGTTGACCACATGGCTCACGCCATGGAGAGCCATCAGCTTCTTCAGGCGGGGCACGGCCTCCGCACCCGCATGCACGTGAACGTCGATGATGGATATGCCTCGAGCCACGGACCGAACGGGCAGAACAATCTTCGAGCTCTGCGGCGCGCGGCTCGGTACGCGACCTGCTTCGTCCGAGCCTGCAAACGTCAAGGCCAAGAGGCAGCCAGCAACGACCGTCGCGGCGGCAGCTCCGATGAGCCAAAGGCGACGGCTGCGTCCGAAGGAAGGCGGCGGCCCCGCGGTTGCGGTCACATGGGTAACCCTACAGCCAATTGGGGCAAACCGCCGCGAATTGCGACGCTGACCGGCGTTTGTAGCGCTGCGAATTGCCGCCCTGACACTGTTTCGCTCAAATCAAGCGCCTGGCCCTCGATTCCGCCGAATGCGGGCGCTAAAGTTAGACCAATGGTCTGGTTCAGTTACCACGGGGGCCACAGCGGTGAGTTCTGCGGGCACGCCAAGGGCCAGCTCTCCGATGTCGTCCAAACGGCCTTGGACAGGGGCTTTACGACCTACGGCCTTTCGGAGCACGCGCCTCGCTGGCAGCGAGAGCACTTGTACCCGGAAGAGGCAGCGCGAAGTCCGTCGGACCTGCTGGAAACCTTCCAACGCTACACCCGAAGCGCGACCGAGCTGCGAGATCGTTACGCTGATCGCCTGGAGATATTGGTGGGCTTTGAAACCGAGGCACTGCCCGTCGGTAGTTGGCCCTCGAGAATGCGTGAGCTGCGCGATACGTTGCCCTTCGATTACATCGTCGGTAGCGTGCATAGCATCGGTGACACCTGGATTGATCTGAACGTCGAAACGTCAGAGCGCGCGGCGGCGGAGAGTGGGGGGTGGGAGGCGCTCCGCGTGGCGTATTTTAATCAATTGGCGCTGTTGATTCAGACCTTGAAGCCCGAGGTCGTGGGACACGTCGACCTGATTCGTAGGTTTGAAGGTCATGACTTCGTGTTTAGCCCGCGAGCCATGCGGCAGATCGAGCGAGTTCTGGAAGCTGCTCGCGCGGCAGGATCAGCCATAGAGGTGAATGCTGCGCCAGCGCGCCGAGGTTTCGGTCCGGTCTACCCCGGGCCGCAGGTGCTGACTCGCGCTCGTGAGATGAACGTTCCCGTGACGCTGGGCGATGACAGCCATGGTCCCGACGGTGTCGGGATTGGGTTAGATGCCTGCCTGCGTGCCATCGTGGAGGCGGGTTATAGTCACGTGCATTATCTCACACGTCGCAGCGGCCGGGTCGTTTTGGAGAGTGCACCCGTCGACCAGGTGCGGCCGTCTCTGCCTCGCTAGGCCTACGCAGCCTTGCATGCGCCGTGAAAACCGGCTACCGGGCAGCCGTGCTGTGCCTGATGTTTGACTGTTCCGTTCTCCGGTCAGCTTCCAACGGTCGAGGGTCCAAGGGCCATGGGGTAGGGCGGCGGTCTGGGCCGCGCCATGCCGCGTTAGCGCTGTTAGGGGTTGTCGCATGTCAGAAGCACGATCCCAAACCTGGGGCTGCGGTCGGGCCAGACCGGGCGGTGACCGCAGCGGATGCCCCGCTTCGACCCGATCCCGTGACCCCAGCCCAAACGGCCGTCCCGGCGCCGGCGACGCGACCGGCAGCGCCGCTCAACGTGATCTTGTTGACGGTGGATGCCCTGCGCGCGGACATGCCATGGTCGGGTTATTCCCGCCAGATTGCGCCGAACCTCAGCGCTCTGGCCGCGACCAGCGCGGTATGGGAGAACCACCGGTCGGTGGCCAGCTACACCGCCCAGACGGTCGCCACGCTGCTGAGCGGCCGTTACGCTTCGACGTTGTACCGCGATGGCTGGTTCTTCACCGGTTACTCGGAGCAAAATTTGTTCTTTACCGAGGCCTTGCAGGCTCGAGGCATCCGCACGATTGGCCTGCATGCGCACATGTACTTTGGCAAAGACAAGGGCTTGAGCCAAGGGTTTGACATCTGGGAAACCGTGCCGGGCATCAGTTTTGACGCTCAAACGGACAATCACATCACCAGCCCCAAGAGTACGGCCCGCCTGATTGAGCTGCTTAGTGAGCCTGCCAACACGGACAAGCAATTTTTCGTGTGGAGCCACTACATGGATCCGCATGACAAATACATCGCGCACGAGGAATCACCTGACTTCGGCCCCAAGAATCGAGATCGCTACGATTCTGAGGTGTTCTTCACCGATCTGTGGTTAGGAAAATTCTTTGAATTTGCGCAAAAACAGCCCTGGTGGGAGCGTACTGCGGTGATTATCACTGGCGATCACGGGGAAGCGTTCGGCGAGCATGGCATGTACAAGCATGCTTTTGAGCTTTGGGATGTCTTGTTACGTGTGCCCTTGATCATTCGCGTGCCGGGTGCTCAGCCCGTCGTCATCAAACAAGGGCGCACGCACATCGATCTCGCGCCCACGATCGTTGATTTGATGGGCCTCGCTGCGCCTGCGCAATTGGTCGATCAAATGTCCGGGCACAGCCTCGTGCCCGAAATTTACGGTGCGCCGGCGGCTGAGCGGCGGCCGGTGCTGCTGGAGCTAGCAGAGGACAGCCACAATCCGGGGCTCAGAGCCATCGTCGAAGGGGACCACAAGCTCATCGTGCACACGCGAGGCGGAGGCGTTCGGCTGTTCAACCTGCGTGATGACCCGGGTGAGCTCGAGAACCTGGCCAAGCGCATGCCCGAGAAACGTGACGAGATGTTGGCGCTCTTCAAAGAGTCGTTCGCTCAGGTGCCCAGCATCGAGCCTCATGGCGGCATGAAACTGCAAAGTGGCCGCCGGGCCCGTGGTCCCGCCGGGCCCAGCGAAAAGCCCTGACATGCAGCTAATATTCGCCACCTCCAACCCGCACAAAGTAGTGGAAGCGCGGGCCATCCTCGCCCCGCTTGGAGTGGAGCTGCAGAGCCTGGCCGATATCGGCTGCAACCTGCCGGAGCCCGTCGAGGATGGTGCGACCTTCGAGGATAATGCGCGGCTCAAGGCCCGCTATTATGCGCAGCAGTTGCGTCTGACGTGTCTGGCAGAAGACTCGGGGTTGGAGGTTGACGCTCTCCATGGAGCGCCAGGAGTATACTCGGCACGTTACGCGGGGGTAGATGGCGCGCGTGAACGGCGTGACCGAGCCAATAACGAAAGGCTACTGCGAGAGTTGGCCGACGTGAGCGCAGAGCAGCGCCAAGCCCGTTTCGTGTGTGCATTGGCCGTGGCCGACCCAGCGGGCGTGATCCGTATCGAGGCACGCGGCACCTACGAAGGCATCATCGCGGCCGAGGCGCGCGGGGCCAACGGCTTTGGCTACGACCCGCTGCTATACTTGCCCGATCTAGGCCGAACCAGCGCGGAGCTCACTCCAGACGAAAAACACGCCCGCTCCCACCGCGGGCATGCCCTAAGGCGCCTGGTCGAAGCCATCTCCAAAATGGACCCACCCCTGGCGCTCTAACACCGCACGTGCGCGCCGCGCTCGGGAAGGGACCCGCGCGCTAACCGGGGGCTCAAAGACTGAAATGAGGCAGTCCGTGGAGGAGAGTTTTTCCGCGCGCGGGAGGGGTCCCTCTGTCTGAGCAAGCAAGCGAAGCGCCGCGCGCGAGTTCGGGGTGGGGCCCGCGCGCGGAAAAACTCTCCTCCGCGGACTGCCGGCGTTTATACGCTAGGAGGGCGACAAGAGGCGCTCACCCGTTCCGGACGAGCGAAATAGAAGCCTTGAACGAAGTCACAGCCGAGATCGACGACCACGTCGAGCTCTGCCTCGCTCTCGACCCCCTCGGCCACGACCAGCGCCCCGATTTCTCGCGCCAGCTGGGTCATGGAACGGACCACCTTGCGTTTCGTCCCGTTGGTGTGGACGTCGCGCACCAGCGACATGTCGAGCTTGACGATTTCTGGCTCCAATTGAGCCAAGGTCGTGAGCCCGGCATAACCCGCTCCGAGGTCGTCGATGGCGATGCGAAAGCCCATGCGCCGCAGCGCGGCAACGCGCTCGGTCACCTTGTCGAGCTTTTCGAGCGAAGACCGCTCGGTGATTTCGAGCACCACCCGGCGCGCGATCCTCGACAACGGCTCACTCGCCAAGAACAGAGCCGGGTCCGCCAGGTCTTTCGGGTGCAGATTTACGAACATCAGGCCGTCTGAGGGCAACTGTTCGAATGCCTCCACGGCGCGCTCTCGAATGACTCGGCCCAGCTCGTCCAGCGAGCCTAGAAGCTCGGCAGCTTCGAGCACTTGCACGGGATCAGTCATGTTGGGCTCGTCACTCCTGAGCAACACTTCATGCCCATAGACATGGCGCCCATCGCTCGTCAGGATCGGTTGGAACGCCAGCCACAACGTGTCCACCGCCCGCTTGAAGCTCGACTTCAAGGCGCGTGTCGCGCGGGCAGGCGCGAGGGTTGGGTAGCTTTGCTCCTGCGCTTCCTTGCGGCGCCGGGCCAACCCCTGAACGATGGTCGCTAGGACGACGTCCACCTTGAAGGGTTTGAGGATGTAGTCGAACGCCCCGGCCTTCATGGCGTGGATGGCAGTGTCGACCGTGCCAAAGCCGGTCATGACGATCGTCAAGGCTTCGGGGTTCAGCTTCGCGACTTCTCCCAGCAGCTCCAGCCCGCCCAGCTTGGGCATTTTGAGGTCGCTAATGACCACGTCGTACTGATCTGCCGACAGTCGCGCGACGGCGGCCTCGCCATCCGCGGCGGTGTCCACGGCGAACCCCTCCATCTTCAGGAAGTCGGACAGAACGCGCCGAATCGCGGGCTCGTCATCCACGACCAGCACCTTCGGTATTTGGGCCGCGAACTCTGCAGGCATGCTCACCACGTCGTTACCCTACCACAATCCAAATCTTAACCCCGGGGGGTTACCAAGAACCCGGCAGCGGAACGTGCCGGTAGATGCCTGTACAAGTGAACCCTACCAGCGGTACTGCCGCTATAAAAATGCGTTGACGGTGAGGATACATCGCCAAGCTACATAGAAAGTGGGCGCGTGTCACCCCAATGGCCAACGGCGCGGGCAACGGCCGCCTAAATCCCTAGCGCTCCCTGTTTCACGATAAAATCGACGACACTTTCGACCCCGTCACCCGTTTTCAGATTGGTGAATACAAAAGGACGATCTTTCCGCATCTTACGCGCGTCGCGGTCCATCACTTCGAGGGACGCGCCAACATGGGGCGCCAGATCGATCTTGTTGATGATCAGAAGATCTGAACGGGTGATGCCGGGTCCGCCTTTGCGAGGGATCTTGTCGCCGGCTGCGACATCAATCACGTACAAGGTCAAGTCACTCAGCTCTGGGCTGAAGGTAGCGGCCAGATTGTCTCCACCGCTTTCGACGATGACCAACTCTAAATCGTGAAAGCGCCGCGAGAGCTCGGCGACTGCCTCGAGGTTGGCCGAAGCGTCTTCACGAATCGCCGTGTGAGGGCAGCCCCCAGTTTCGACTCCGATGATGCGGTCCTCGGACAACGCGCCGCTCCGGATCAAGAACTCGGCGTCTTCTTTGGTGTAGATGTCGTTGGTCACCACCGCCAGGTTGAAGCGATCCCGAAGCCGCTGGCACAAGGTGTTGACCAGCGCTGTCTTGCCAGACCCGACCGGGCCGCCTACGCCGACCCTCAATGCTTGATTATCGTTCATGGTTGACTCCTTCATGATCTGAATAGACGCGTGTATTGGGTCTCGTGCCAGGCTGCGCCGATGGCCAGCGCTGGCGTGGAGCTGCCGATGTCGTCTTCGGGAAGGAGCGCCGCGGAGGCTACCCACGCCGGAATGCAACTCAATACGTCGGACAGGACTCGCTGGGTCGCCATGTGTCCGAGCGGCACTAGCCGTGCTGCTGCGCTGGTTTGTTGCTCTGACCAAGCGAAAGCATAGCCGAATGCGGCGGTCTGCACGGCAACACCGAAGTGAACCGCGCCGAGCGCGTAAGCGACGACGTAGCTCGCATGCGGGTGGCCGCACAGCGGCTGGGCACGCGTCACACCGAGATTGGTGAGAACACTCGCAAAAGCGCTGCCCAGCTGCTGCTCCTGTTCGCGAAGCTCACGAGCTTCACGATTGGCGAGCAGGCGCTCCCCGATGAGCATGGCACCCGCCTCATCAGCGCGGTCCCAGGCGGCGTGGGCCAAGCGGAGCAGCGGCAGGTCGAGGCACGCGAGATTGTGCTGACCGAGCCCGCACAACCATGCCACGAGTGACGCCTCGTCGTTTATCCAACCGTGTTCCACAGCGCTCTCGATGCCCTGGGAGTATGCAAATGCACCGATGGGACACAGCGAGCTCGACAATTGGAGGAGCCTGAGCAGCCTGACGGAGTCTGAAGCCAGCTCATCAAAGTGCACGAGGCGAGAGCTAGTGGCTGTCATGCGGGTCCTCATGGTCGTGTGCGGCCGCGTCATGCGCAGCGGCGCCATGTGAATACGCTCCGGACTCGGGCTCGAAAGGGCTTTCGGCCAGTGATGGGGTAAGGCCGAGCCCACGCAGCATCTCGTCGAGCACATGATCGTGGAGGTAGCTCAGGCCATTTTCGTCAATCTGTAGCGACACGTGCCGGTTTCCCAGGTGGTAGGCAGCGCGAGCCAGCTCCACCGGGTCTTTGCTCTTGACGACGCTGAGCGTTTCGGGCGCGGAGCAGACCTGAACGGTGGACCCTTCATTCGTGGCGAGCAGCGCGCCGTGCCGAAGCACGTTCCCGCGCGGCAACTGCAGCCGAATCTGCCGGCCGCTGCCCAGTGTCGCGACAATCCGGCTCTTCTGTCGGAGCTCGAACGGCAGCGTCAACGTGTCGTCCACGCGCTCCGCCTGCATGACGACGCGTTCAGCTTTCAGCATGGCCTAGCAAGACCTCTCTTTAAAAGATGCCAATGTTGAGCCCGTCAAAACAAGAAGTATTTCTGGGTGAGCGGCAGGCTCTCGGCGGGCTCACACGTGAGCAGCTCACCGTCGGCTCGCACTTCATAGGTCTGCGGGTCCACTTCGATGTGAGGTAACGCGCTGTTGTGCACCATGTCGCCCTTTTGCTTGGTGCGGACGCCGCGTACGGGAAGCGTTTGTTTGGACAACCCAATTCTTTCCCGGAGCCCAGCGCGCTGAGCGGCCTCGGAAATGAAGCTCACGCTGGTGGCGGCGAGGGCGCCGCCGAGGGCGGCAAACATACGCCGATAGTGGACGGGTTGCGGTGTGGGGATGGAGGCGTTGGGATCCCCCATGGGGGCCGCCACTATCATGCCGCCCTTGATCACGAGCGCCGGCTTGGCGCCAAAAAAGGCCGGTTTCCACAGTACGATGTCCGCCAGCTTGCCCTTTTCAATCGACCCCACTTCGTAGTCGATGCCGTGAGCGATGGCTGGATTAATGGTGTACTTGGCAATGTAGCGCTTGATGCGCTGGTTGTCGTGGCGGGCGGGGTCACCTTGAAGGCTACCCCTCTGCACCTTCATCTTGTGTGCGGTTTGCCAGGTGCGGCAGATGACCTCGCCGACACGACCCATGGCTTGTGAGTCCGACGAGATCATGCTGAAGGCGCCCAGGTCGTGCAGGATATCCTCTGCGGCGATGGTTTCGCGCCGGATGCGAGACTCGGCGAAGGCAATGTCCTCGGGTATATTTGGGTCGAGGTGGTGACACACCATCAGCATGTCGAGGTGCTCATCAATGGTGTTGACCGTATACGGCCGTGTTGGATTGGTGGACGAGGGCAGCACATTGGGGATGCCACAAGCCTTGATGATGTCTGGGGCGTGGCCGCCGCCCGCACCTTCGGTGTGGTAAGCGTGGATGGTCCGGCCTTTTAGCGCTGCCAGGGTCGTTTCCACGAACCCTGATTCGTTCAGCGTATCCGTGTGAATTGAAACCTGGACGTCGTGGCGCTCCGCCACGCTGAGACAATTGTCGATGGCCGCCGGGGTGGTGCCCCAATCTTCGTGCAGCTTGAGCCCGATGGCGCCGGCCAGGATCTGTTCATCGAGCGCTTCGGGCAGGCTGGCGTTTCCCTTGCCCAGGTAACCGATATTCATGGGTAGGGCGTCGGCGGCGCGCAGCATTTGGGTCAGGTACCAACTGCCGGGCGTGCACGTGGTCGCGTTGGTGCCCGCGGCGGGCCCGGTACCCCCGCCGAGCATGGTGGTGACGCCGCTCATCATCGCATCCTCGACCTGCTGTGGGCAGATGAAGTGAATATGCGAGTCGACGGCGCCCGGTGTTGCTATCAATCCTTCACCCGCGATCACCTCTGTTCCCGGGCCAATCACCAAGGTGACACCCGGTTGCACGTCCGGGTTGCCTGCCTTGCCGATGCCGGCGATCCGGCCCGCTTTGAGGCCGATGTCGGCCTTGACGATACCCCAGTGATCCAGGATGAGCGCGTTGGTGATGACCGTGTCGAGCACGTCTGGGCCGGTGCGCTGACTTTGTCCCATGCCATCGCGAATTACCTTGCCTCCGCCGAACTTGACCTCTTCGCCGTAGATGGAGTGGTCCTTCTCGACTTCGATCCAGAGCGCCGTATCTGCCAGGCGCACTCGGTCCCCCGTGGTGGGGCCGTACATGTCCGCATAGGCTCGCCGTGTAATGGTCCTCATGAGTATCGTCCCCTCAGGCGAGCTTGCCCATGACTTTGGCGTTGAAGCCGTAAACGATCCGGTCGCCCGCATATTCGACCAGTTGGACCGAGCGTCGTTGCCCGGGCTCAAAGCGAATGGCGGTACCCGCCGGAATGTCGAGGCGGTAACCGCGAGTGGCTTCCCGATCAAAATCGAGGGCGAGGTTGGTCTCGTAGAAGTGGTAGTGCGAGCCGACCTGCACTGGGCGGTCGCCGGTGTTCTTGACCACGACCTCGAGCGTCTTCCGACCCTCATTCAGCGTCAGCTCGCCCTCGAGTGTCTCCACCGCGCCGGCTGGGGTAGACGCCTCCGCCGCTGGACGAATGGGTGTGTGCACGGTGACGAGCTTTGTGCCGTCGGGAAATGTGGCTTCCACTTGCACCTCGGGGATTAGGTCGGCGACGCCCGGCATCACGTCATCCTCGGTCAAAAGGTCAGCACCCGCGCCCATCAATTCAGCGACACTGCGCCCGTCGCGCGCACCTTCCAAGATGGCCGCCGAGATAAACGCCACCGCTTCCGGGTAGTTCAAGCGCAGGCCGCGAGCTTTGCGGCGTTCGGCGAGCAATGCTGCAGTGAACAGCAGCAGCTTGTCTTTTTCTCGAGGTGACAGTTCCATGATTTTCCTCCCTCAGGTGGCCCAGACCCGAGGATGATGGGCGACGCGCCCTGAAACGCCTTGGCGCAGAATTGTCCATCCCGCGCACAAAAACCGCTTGGCCGCCTCGGCGCTATAGCCCAAATACCGGCAGATCAGAACCTCTCCGAGGCGCGTGACGCTCAGCCAATCCGGTGTCGTTTCCGGCAGCGCAGCCCGTATGGCCTCGACGTGCTCCGCGCGAGCGCCAGTTCCCACCAGGGTGGCCACGACCGGGCGGCCCGCGAGACCCCAGCGGGCCTTCAGCGCGGCGCCGCCCCCTTCGAACAGCGCCCGCTCACGCCAGAGCGGGCGGCCCTCGCGGTCAATGGTCCAGCGCTGCACCAGACGCCCGCGGGAGAAGCCGGTGTGATTGTGCCCGAGGCAGGTGACTTCCCAGCCGACGAAATGCGAACCCTGGCCCAGCTCGACGCGTGTCCGAACCTGGGCTCTCGCTCCGTCAAATACGATGGTCTCCTGCGGGAGCCACTCGAATACGCCGCCCGCCGCGACACGGCACAGCTGCTCTTGCGTCGATTCTCGGTCAGGGCTGCGGTAAATTTTCGTGGCGGCAGGGGTCGTGACGAGGGCGCGGGCCCCGGGCCCCAGCTCGAAGCTCATCGACAGTTGGTCTCCACCCACGACGCCTCCGGGTGGGTGGAGCACGTAAGCTTGGCAGCTTCCATCGGGTTCATAGAACGCTCTCTGCACCAGCAGCGGGCCCTTGTGGCGCCGGCGTGCTATCACGGTTTTGGCGCCGCTGCGTGCAAACGCCAGGTTGAGCTCACCCACCCACATCGCGTGTTGGCTTAGACCACCAGGTGGCGCTGAACGATGTCATCGGTGAGCTCGTCCATTCGTCCAGAGGCGACGCTCCGACCCCGGTCCAGGACCGCAAAGTGGCGGCCCACGCGGCGCGCGAAGGGCAGCTTTTGCTCGACGAGCAAAATGGTGAGCTTCTCCGTCTCATTGAGCTCGACCAAGATGTCGCCGATCTGCTGGACGATGTTGGGCTGAATGCCCTCGGTCGGCTCATCCAGGATGAGCAGCTTGGGTTCTGCCATCAAGGCGCGCCCGATGGCGAGCTGCTGCTGTTGGCCACCCGACAGATCTCCTCCGCGGCGTGAGAGCATGTCTTTGAGCACGGGGAAGAGCTCGAAGATGCGTGAGGGAATGGCCCGGGGCCGGCGGCCCTTCGCCCCGGCCAACCCAACCAAGAGGTTCTCTTCCACAGTGAGCAGCGCAAAGATGTCGCGCCCCTGAGGCACGAGCCCGATGCCCATGCGAGCACGATCCCACGCCGGCAACCCCGTGAGCAGAGTGCCGGAAAACGAGACCCTGCCCGATTCGGTCGGCAAGGCGCCCATGATGCTCTTGAGCAGAGTGGTTTTGCCCACGCCATTGCGGCCCATCAGGCAGGTGCACGTGCCTTCCGGGACGTCGAGCTCGACGTCCCAGAGCGTATGACTTTCCCCGTAGTACTGGTTGAGTTTCTCGACGCGCAGCACACTATTCTCCCAGGTAGACTTCGATCACCTTGGGATCGTTCTGGATCAGGTCCATGGAGCCTTCGGCCAACACGCGGCCTTCGTGCAGGACGGTAACGACTCGGGCAATGCTGCGTATGAAGTCCATGTCGTGCTCCACCACCACCACCGTGCGCAGACCCGAAAGGCTCTGCAGTAGCTCGGCGGTGCGCTCTGTTTCTTGATGCGTCATACCGGCCACGGGTTCGTCGACGAGCAGGATGCCGGGATCCTGAGCCAACAGCATGCCGATTTCCAGCCACTGTTTTTCACCATGTGAGAGGCGCCCCGCGCGTTCGTTTCGGCGCTGGGTCAGCCCGACGGTGTGTAATATCTCGTCGATTTTTTCCCGCTGGGCGGGGGTGAGCAGTGCGAATAGTGAGCGAAAGACACCGCGCTGGGTGGCCAGCGCGAGCTCGATGTTCTCGAACACGCTGTGGCCATGAAACACAGTCGGCCGCTGGAATTTTCGACCGATCCCCAGCTGTGCCACTTCATACTCTGGCATCTCGGTCAGTGAGGTCTGCTCACGGTTGTCGCCGACCAGATACACGTGACCGTGGTCGGGGCGTGTTCTGCCCGTGATCACGTCCATGAGGGTGGTCTTGCCCGCGCCGTTCGGCCCGATGATGCAGCGGAGCTCGCCCTTGTCGAGCGTCAGTGTGAGATCCGTGAGAGCCTTGAACCCGTCAAAGCTGACGCTGATGTTGTCCACCCACAAGTGAGCTCGAGGTCGCGCCAGACCCGACGCGGCGGCTCCGGTGTGAACCCGCAGATCCGCCCCAGAACCCTCGTTCGCCAAGGGCTTGGCCTCGTTGACGGTGGCCGGAGCGGCCTCGGGTTGACTCTCGGGTGGCGAGCTCGTGGGATTGCTCATGGACATTCGGTCACGCCTTCAGGAAACGCTGCCGCCGGTCAGGCGCTTTCGAAGCCTGTTGAACCTTGGACCTGCGAAGGCGCTGGCGAGCCCGCCCGGGAGGAATAGCGTGATGAATACGAACAATGCGCCGAGGACGTACAACCAGAGCTCGGGTGCGGACGCGGTCAGCCAGCTCTTGGCGCCGTTGACGACGAACGCACCGAGGGCCGCGCCCCCCAGCGTGGCGCGCCCGCCCACCGCGACCCATATGGCCATTTCGATGGAGTTGGCGGGCTGCATTTCGCTTGGGTTGATGATGCCGACCTGCGGCACGTACAGCACGCCCGCCAACCCGCACAATACTGCTGACAGTGTCCACACGAACAGCTTGTAGCTGAGCGGGCTGTAGCCCATGAACATGACCTTACCCTCGTGGTCGCGGAGGGCACGCATGATGCGACCGAGCTTGCTGGTGACGATGTACCTGCACAACACGTAGCAACCGCAAAATGCTGCGCCTGATGCGATGAACAATCCGAGCTTCGTGACCGGGCTAGCCAGTGAATAGCCGTAAATCCGCTTGAAGTCGGTCAGGCCGTTATTACCCCCGAAGCCCGTGTCGTTGCGGAAAAACCAGAGCATGAACGCGTAGGTGAGCGCCTGGGTGATGATCGAGAAATACACCCCCAGAATTCTGGATCGGAAAGCGAAGAACCCAAAAATATAGGCCAACAGCCCCGGCACGGCTAGGGCCATGAACAAGGCGAAAAAGAAGTTGTCGAACCCGAGCCAAAACCACGGGAGCTCTTTCCAATCGAGGAACACCATGAAATCCGGCAGCTCGCTGCGGTAGACCCCCTCGCCCGCCATTACCCGCATCATGTACATGCCGATCGCGTAGCCGCCGAGCGCGAAGAAGACACCATGGCCCAAGCTGAGGATGCCGGTAAAACCCCAGATCAGGTCGATCGAGAGAGCCACGATCGCGTAGCACAAGAACTTGCCGAGCAGGCTGATGACGTACTCAGGGACGTGTACGAAAGACTCTGGGCTCGTCCAGGCGTGTAGGCCTGGCAATATGATGCACAAGCCGAGAAACACGAGGCCGAGAGCCAGCCAGCCACGGGCTGAGTGAATGCCCTGCAAATGTTGACGGAGCTTTTGCATGCTTAGATCTCGGCTGCGGCCCGCCCTTTGGGCGCGAACATGCCTTGGGGGCGCCACTGGATGAACAGGATCAAGACGATGAGCAGCATGATCTTGCCGAGCACGGCGCCGGCCACTGGCTCGAGCAATTTGTTGGCGACGCCCAAACCCAGCGCACCGGCCACGGTTCCAGCGATGTTACCCACGCCTCCGAGCACGACCACCATGAACGAGTCGACGATGTAGCTTTGACCGAGCTCGGGCCCGACGTTGCCCAACTGAGAGAGCGCAACGCCACCCAGGCCCGCGACTCCTGAACCCAACGCAAAGGTCCACACGTCGATGCGGCGTGTGGCAATGCCTACGTTACCGGCCATTTCCCGGTTTTGGGTCACGGCGCGCACGTACATGCCGAGGCGTGTTTTTTGCAGGAGAGCCCAGACAAAGCCGACAACCACGATGCTGAACAAGATGGTGGCGATTCGGCTGTAGGGGAGGACCACCGTCGGCAGAAGCTCCCAGCCCCCCGATAGCCAGGACGGGTTTTCGACGGCCACATTCTGTGCGCCAAAAATCAAGCGAACGGTCTGAATCAGCGCCAAGCTGATACCCCATGTGGCCAGCAGCGTTTCGAGTGGCCGACCATACAAGAATCGAATCACCGTACGCTCCAGGAAGACACCGACCAACGCGCACACCAAGAACGCGACCGGGACGGCCAAGAGTAGGTAGAGGTCGAACAAGCCCGGAGCGACTTGTCTGACGAGGTTCTGCACTGCGAACGTGCTGTAGGCTCCCAGCATGAGCATTTCGCCGTGGGCCATGTTGATGACCCGCATCAGCCCAAACGTGATGGCTAGGCCGAGAGCGGCGAGCAACAGCACACTGCCCAGGCTGAGCCCGTAGAACAGATTAGCGGCCGAGCTCACCCAAAAAACCCGGCGCTCGAGCGTGGACAACACCGAGCGGGCGAGGTCCAAGACCTTGGGCTGAGTATCTACCGTGTTTTCTTCGGCCAAGCGCCGGACCGCGGGCATGAGCGACACCGTGGACGTATCTTGGATGATGCGCAGCGCTTCCATCTGCAGCGCGGGATCGGTGCTGGTCAAATCGAGACTGGCTAGCGAGACGCGGAGCAGCTCTCCAATCTCGTCTTCTTGCTCTTTTGCGAGCGCCGCTCGCATGTCGGATGCTAGCTCGACCGACGGGTCCTTTGAAAGCTCGACGGCCGCTGCCAGTCGCACTTCCGGATCTGACGCACGCAGCTCGGACCGCGCCAGAGCAAGCGTCAAATTCTTGCGCAGCCTGTTGTTGATCGGCGGCTCCCGGGTGCCGCTGCTAGGGGCCGCGGTGTTCCCTGTCTTGGCGTCGACCACGCCCGCGTCCGTCTTGATGTAGACCTGTCCGCTCGAGTCGACGCGGAGCTGACCCGCATCGAAGGCCTGGAGCACGGCAAGGGCCCGCGCATCGTCTAGCGCACCGAGTGCCACGATGGCCGCCTCCAGCTGATCGCGGTCCTCGCTGGCCAGGCCGGCCAGCGCCGCATCGAGTGCCTGCGCACTAGCCGCGCCAGCGCGCGCAAGGGTCGTGACTAGAACGCACGCGACAAGCAACCATCTCGACCAACGGAGCACCCGAGTTGAAAACATGCAGGCCAAATCTCGCGAATCAAAAAATGACGGCAGCGCCCTCCAGGGAGGGCACTGCCTTCTTGTGTTCTAGCTCGAGCTCACATTCATCGTTCGCCCGCGCGGCGTGCAGCCCGCACGGGCCGCGCAGGCTACTTCGCCGACGCGAACTTGGGCTCGGTGCAGTTGCCGCAGACCCAAGGGTAGGTCCAATCAGCCACCATCTTGGCGCTCTCTGGAATGAAGGGGCTCCAGGCGTTAGCCCGGATTGGACCGGGGGTCTTCCACACGATCTGGAACTGCCCGTCTTCCTTTACTTCGCCGATCACCACGGGCTTGTGCAGGTGATGGTTCTTCTCGTCCATCTTGATCTCGAACCCGGACGGAGCAGTGAACGTCTGCCCGGCCACGGCTTGGCGGACCGCGTCCACGTCAATGGTGCCTGCCTGCTCGACGGCCTGTCTCCACATGTGAATGCCAATGTAGGTCGCTTCCATGGGATCGTTGGTCACGCGCTTGGCTGCTTCAGGAAGGTTCTTCTTCACGACGTAGTCCTTCCACTTCGCCTTGAATTTTTCGTTGGCGGGTGTGTCCATCGACATGAAGTAGTTCCACGCCGCCAGGTGCCCGACGAGGGGCTTGGTGTCGATGCCGCGTAGCTCTTCCTCACCCACGCTGAACGCGACCACGGGAATGTCTTCGGCCTTCAAGCCCTGATTGCCGAGCTCTTTGTAGAACGGCACGTTGGAGTCGCCGTTGATGGTGGAGACCACCGCGGTCGGCTTGCCCTGAGCGAACTTCTTGATGTCGGCGACGATCGTCTGGTAGTCGCTGTGGCCAAACGGGGTGTACCGTTCCATCACGTCGCTGCCTTCTTTTTGACAGTCCGCCGCGTTGGCACAGGGTTCTTCCTTGTCCTTGGTGGCCTGGATCGCGACGCCCTTGCTCTTCAGGAAGTAACGCAAGATCTTGTTGGTGGTGCGGGGGTAGACATAGTCCGTCCCGAGCAGAACCCAACGCTTGGCCCCGCCGCCTTCCTTGCCCATCAAGTATTCGACAGCCGGAATGGCCTGCTGGTTGGGTGCCGCACCCGTGTAGAACACGTTGCGCGACGACTCTTCACCCTCGTACTGTACCGGGTAGAAGAGCAGCCCATTCAGCTTCTCGAACACCGGCAGCACGCTCTTGCGTGACACCGACGTCCAACAACCGAAGGTCACGGCGACGCCCTGACCTTGAATGAGCTCCTCGGCCTTCTTGGCAAATTCCGGCCAGTCCGAGCGGGGATCAACGACCACCGCCTCGAGCTGGCGACCGAGCACGCCGCCGCCCGCATTGATTTCGTCGATGGTCATCAACGCCACGTCTTTCAGCGACGTTTCGCTGATGGCCATGGTTCCCGAGAGGGAGTGCAGGATACCGACCTTGATCGGACCCGTGTCCTTGCCCGCCGGCGTCAAAGCGGCAGTCGATTCCTTCTTTTCCGGCTCTTTGCTGGCTTCAGCCTTTGTGTCTGACCCTTTACAGCCAAACGCGCCGAGGGCGAAGAGCGCCGCCAGGGTCACTGATAACATGTGCTTCATTGTCTTTACTCCTGTACCAATTGTCAGCGGCAACTCCGTCGAAGGCAACCTCACGCACCACCCGTGGGTTCGCCGTGTTCGAGCTCGCCAAACCAGTCGAGCTCATTACATGAGAGGTGTTTCATGAGCGTTACAGCATTGATGACTCGAACTCAAAAAGCCTGGATCTGCGCGCCCAGGATGAAAACCGTGTTGGGGTCGCCATCCACGATACCCACGCTGGTCGAAGTGTGCTGCACCGTGGCCGCCAACCGAGTGTTGTGGCCGTTGATGATGTAGTGCAGCCCACCGTCGATGGTCAGCTGAGAGGCATCAGTGTTGGCGGGTGCAGTGAGCCCTCCAAATGTGTCACCGTCGCTCCAGCTGGCGCGCTGCACGCGAAACATGGGCTGGAGCTGACCGATACCGACCTGGGCCGCAAACAGGAAGCTGGCCAGGACCGAGAAGCTCGTGCCGGCGTCCGCGCCGTCGAAGCCGTAAAAGGCGCCCTCGACGTTGAGGGTCCCCGTACCGGGGAAGCTGTTCTCGTACAGAGCGTCGAGGTTCCAGAGCGTGTCGGCGTCGTCATCGTCGGGTGCGCCCTCGACCAAGGGTTTGTGGTGCAGCACCGCGCCGATCGCCAGGACGTCTTTCGTGCCGTAGTAGGTGCTCGAGTTGTAGTAGCCGGGCTCAGGATCGAGCACGTTAAAGGTCAAGCGCCCGCTGAAACGCGGGTCGGCCGTGCCGCCCCCCATGTCGAACAAGCCGAGTTGGTATTTGAACTGGCCACCGTTGATTTGCCCCCAAACGGCGAGGCCGTCATCGCGGCCCGCGTATTGGCTTGGGTAGATGTGCACGCCAGCGGGATACGTCCACGCGTTCTGAAAGTAGGGCCCGCTCAGGTTCGCGCGGTCCGACGGCGGCAGGAAGTGCCCGGTCCAGAGGTTGAAGTAGTCGTTGAATTCGAACTTGATGACCGCATCGAGCACTCGAATGTTGAGATTGGCGGCGTCCCCCTCCGAGTCGAGGTTGCCCTCGAATTTGATGTAGTCGTGCACCTGCCCAGCAATATAGGGACGCAGGTTGTGGTTCATTGTATAGACCGGGTCCGGCTCAGCGCCGGGGTCCATGACGAATTCGGTGCGAATGCCGACTCCGAAATCGACCTTGACGTCAAAGGCAGGCGGCGCGGCAGCTTCTGCTGCAGGGGCAGGGGCAGGGGGAACGTCGATGTCCACGACAGCGTTTGCCTGAGCCTCAGCCACAGGCGCAGGCTCCGGTGCGGCGACCGCCGGTGCTGGAGCCACGGCTGCTGGAGCAACGGCCGCGGGAGCAACTTCCGCGGCGGGCGCGGCAGGAGCAGGGGGGGCAGGAGGCGGCGGATCTTGCGCGCGCACCCACGAGCTGAAGCCCAGCAGCGCTAGGACGCTGGGAGCGATGGTCCAGGATGAGCACCGTCGTCGTATCGTGTATCTCATTGATATCCCTAAGAGCTTCCGATGGTCTGAGAGGGCCTTGCGCCCTCGAGATTTTAGTTAGTGGGTTAGACGCGGCGGACGATGCCCTTGCAATTGTTTCCACCTGATTTCGTTGCTCGCGCTGTGTTTCGGCAGAAGACGACCCCCGCAAAAATAAGCAGTCAAACTCGCGGAGTTGCAGTCGTCACCGAGCGCTAACTTTTTTTCGTTCTGGTGCGGGCGGCGCAAGGGGCACGAGCAGCGCCACGCGATGCATCATCACGCGCTGCGCGGCGTCATATCGAATTGCGCCGAGTCGCAGCCGGCTTTGCTGCAATCAACGCTGAGCCCGTGGCGCGCTAGGGCTTAGAAGCCGGCGGAGACGCCGAGCGAAGGGCTCAGAGCAAAACCCACCGATGGCAGCAGAAGCTGTGCATTCAGGCTGGCGACCGCCGCCACCCGTTTGCCAAAACCATATCGAAATCCGACGCCGGTCGTCACGAAGGCCTGCCCGAGGCGTTGGTAGACGTCCACGTTCTTTACCTCGAGCGCGCGGTTCTCACTCTCGATGCAGTTATTCTCACCCTCGGTGATGATGCCAGTGTTGGGGTCGCTGTCGCCGCGGCACTCGGCGATCGGCACAGAGACGTGCGGGTCAACCTGCGCCAGCCCGCCGCCGAGCATGGCGAACCCACTCGGCCCAGACAGACCGCTGCCATCGTCGCGGTAGACCTTGGTGAAATACCCCTTGAGCCGCGCTTCGGCGTGAATGGGTAGGAACGTCGAGCCATTGCCGCCATTTGCCCTGGGAGACTCTGGGCCGCCGTTGAAGGCGAAGCCAACCCGCCCTTCGATGCTGAACAGGCTCGAGAGCACCCGCTCGTAGCTGAGCATCACTCGAGCAGTAGCCGTGCGGAACCCACCATCGATGTTGCCCGCAAAGTTCTGGTTGGGCAGCCCCCGGTAGGGGTCGCCATTCTCGAAGCACGAGAACGCGAGGTCGGCATCGTCACCGCAGACCTGGTCGCCGCCCATCATCGCGAAATCCATGCCGCCTTGCAGACCGAACCAGTTCTTGGGGATGCGACTTTGCCTCTGGTTCTCGCAGTCTTCGCCTTGGCACTCGTCGCTGGGAATGACGCACACGTTGTCGACGCAGGTGCCAGAAAAGCACTCGGCGTCGCTATCGCAGCTGACGTCTGCCGCGCATTTGCCCTCGGTGCAAGTCAGGCCGCCTTGGCACTGTGCACCATCACTGCAGGCGTCCCCGTAGCTGCCGAGCTTGGGGCCCGCGGGTTCCGCTACCTTCTTGGGCCGACAGGTCGCAGGAGGCGGCTGATTGGGGAGCGACGGCGGTGCTGTATCGGTCGATTGAACCAGGCTGAGCTCCAAGGGCTCCTCCTCGTTACCCAGCTGGTCCACCGCTTTCCCCTCGGTGTCGAGCGCCTGGACCCGATACGAGAGCACACCGATTTGTTTGGTCTCCGCACAGGGGATTTCACCAATCCACGCTTGTCCTTGCTTCGTGAGCGGCACGTCGCGCCAGCGTGTGCTGCTTTCGTGCCGGTACGACAACACGACTTTGCTTGCACCCGGAGCGGTCTGGCAGGAAATCGGAATGGGCCGTTGCGTCTCGACCTCGGTCGCTTCGAGCGAGCAGCGTATGGCCGTCACCTCTACGGGCTGCGCGGCCCTGTCGCGGATGTCCCCCATCAACGGCATCTCGCCGCCGGCAGGAGTCTGAGCGAAAAGTCGTTTCACCAGGTCGGTTGCGAAGAGGTCGTCCAATTTCACCGCCGGGTCCGCGGCTTTGGCTGCCCGGAACGCCTCTTGGGCACCCGCCGTGTCGTCCCGCCCGCTGCCCCGCACGATGCCCACGTACATCCAGGCACGAGCCACGACGCTGCGCGAGCAAGTCGAAGCGCAGGCTTTGACCACTTCCAGCAGCTTTGTCTCCGCGAGATTGATGTCGGCGCTGGCGTAGTGCGTGTTGATGGCGTCGTCGATTTGCTTATTCGCCTGCTCGTTGGTGAGGGCGGCGCTGGCCGTGGCGGCCAGGCAATGCAGGGCGAGGCTCAGTAAGAGGGCGGAGACTACCTGGTGGAGTTTCATATGTTGTCGCTGCACACGCTGCCTGATGCGGAGATCCCCCGCGCTGTGCGATGGAGTCCGAATGAAATGGCGGACTATTGGGGAATCCGGCCCGAGCATACTATCGGCTTCGGCCTATAAGTCCACGGACAGGCAACGTGGCTGACAGGCCGGTCAAATGACTCCAGCGCGACGCAGTGGAAAGATATGACGCCCCGGCTCTTTCGCATGCATCGATGGCGACTGGAGGGGATGGCCCGTTGGCTCGGATGGGCGGGTGCGATCTCGGTCGTGCTGGCCAGTGCTTGGTGGGTCCTCGTCCAAACGGGCGTAGGTCGAGGACCTGTACCGAGCGCAAGCCGCACGGCAGAGATCGCGCCGTCGCCATTGCCCCCGCAGCCCGCCAATTCCGCGCCCCTCGCTGCGGCGCCTGTGGCTAGCCAGGCCCCGCAGGCGCCGGGCCGCGCTGAGCGTTCGCGCGAGCTCCATTGGAGCTTCGAGCAGGGCCCCTTCGGTCCCACGGACGTGGTGATTTCCGTCCCCACGAGCGATGGCTCTGCTCGCTTTCCCGTGTTGGTTGCCTTGCATGGCCGCGGCGAAAGCCGCAAGGGCCGCCGTCGCGGCGCACGCGGTTGGCTCGATGACTACCAGCTCGGGCGCGCCATCTCTCGCTTGGCTGCGCCTCCGCTCTTGGAAAGCGACTTTGAGCAATTTATTACGAGCGATCGGCTGGCTCGGCTCAACCAGGGCTTGGCCGAGCACCCCTACGCCGGGCTCATCATCGTGTGTCCGTTCTTGCCGGACGTGCTCAAAGGTGAGAGCGCCTTTAGGCAAGCCGCGCCACTGGCTCGTTTCGTCGTCGACGTTCTATTGCCGCGCGTTTACGCCGAGACGCCTGCGCTCGGTACGGCGGCGTCGACGGGGATTGACGGTGTCAGCCTCGGAGGGCGTGCTGCCTTACTCGTGGGTTTGACTCGACCACTGGCGTTTGGCAGCGTGAGTGGGCTGCAAGCAGCACTGGACGCGAAGGAGCTCGATCGTTTCGCTGAGCTGGCTGCCCGAGCGCTCGGGCAGAATCCTCGGCTCAGCTTGCGGCTCCTGACCAGCGACGACGATCACTTTCTGGATGTCAATGAGCAGCTCTCCGTAATGCTAGGCGGCAGAAGCGTGCGACATGAATTGACGCGCGTGGTAGGTACGCATAGCTATCGCTTCAACCGTGGCCCAGGCAGTCTAGAGATGCTGATTTTTCACAATCGCGTCTTGCGCGGTTGGCCCTCGCCCTGAGGCGGCGACTAGCGTTTTTGGGGCTTCTCGCGCTGACTTTGCCCAGGGTCGATCTGCAAGGCGTGGGTGCCGCTCTGCGAGGGCATGGCGCCCACCTGGAACAGCCACGGCACGAACTCAGGCTCGTCGAGCACGATGCCCATTTTTTGGGCAGCGAGCCTCAGCGCCGCGAGGAACTCGTCAGCACTTTGAAAGCGGGCGCTCTTGTCGCGCTGTAACGCCTTCTTGAGCACCGGCAACAGCACCGGGCTGAGGCGTGACGACTCGTGGTCGAGGATGGCAATGTCGGCCTTGTACATGCTGTTCAAGATTTCGAACTCACCCTTGCCCGAGAAAAGCCGCCGCCCCAGCAACATTTCTGCGAGCACGACTCCGAGCGAATACACGTCACTGCGTGCGTCCAGCTCTTCGTCGCCCGTGACCTGCTCGGGTGACATGTAGCCGAACTTGCCCTTGACCTGCCCAGGGTCGGTGTGATGCTCCATCTGGCTGCTGCGTGCGATACCGAAGTCTGCGAGCTTGATGCGCCCGCTGCGGCTAATCAGTATGTTACCCGGAGACACGTCCCGGTGAACGATGCCGAGGGGATTGCCTGCGCTGTCCCTGGCATCGTGGGCGTGCTTCAGCCCCTCGAGGACGTTGGCGCAAATGGCGAGCGCTGCGCCTTCGGGAAAACGCTCGCCTCGCGCGGTGACAGTGCGCAGGATTTTCGCGCAGGATACCCCGTCCACGTATTCCATCACCATGAAGGGAAGGCCGAGGTGCTCTCCAGTCTCGAAAACCCTGACCAGGTTCGGGTGACTCAAGGCCGTCGTCAGACGAGCCTCTGAAGCGAACATGGCCCGGAGCTGTGGATCCATCGACCATTTGCGCTGCAATAGCTTGAGAGCGAAGCGGTTTCGCGGGCCCTCCACGTCGCGGCGGCAAGCCGAATAGACGTCGGCCATGCCACCCCGCCCCAGCAGCTCGAGCAGTTGGTAGCGTCCACAGCGTTTGCCCGGCATTGCAGGTCTCCAGTTCGACGTGGTCAGACGTGATGGCTTCGAGCGCGCGGCCCACGTTCGGCGGCTGATGCGTCGAGGGCTTGCGGCGGGGGGAATACTGGATTGTTGTGAGCTCAACTCATCTGCCTAGTCTGTGCGCCTTGCGATGGCTGGTGCGCTGTCGGTGACCGCTCGCTTCTCGCCCTGGCGTCAGCTGCCCCCTCGACGTGGCCCCTCGCGACGCTGGTCGCCTGATAGAACCCACTCCACCCATAGCTTCTGTGACTAGAAAGGTAGCACGCGACATGGCCGCCAGCCCACAGTCTTTGAGCTTGGCTGCAAGGCATACATGGGCATGAACCAGGGGACTTCGTGGGTGTTGCATCATCGACGCAAGCAGGCGTTGACGCAACCGGGCGACGACAGGTCGTCGCGTACGTATTAGCCAGCCGCGCTGCGGTCGACACGTTCCCGCCCCGACTGCTGCACTGGTTTGTGCGGAGCATGTAGGCCTGGCGCGTACGTGGCGGGGCTCGGCATGCGCGGCGTGAGTCGGGGCTGACGGGCAACCCGGGTGGGCGGCTCGCGATCAGCGCCTTCGGCCAGGCATCTCGCCATTTCGCGGCGAAAGGCGCTATACCCCCGCCCCATGACCTCGAGCCGGGCCCCGTATCCAAAAAACCTGCGCTCTCCACGTGGAGCGCTCGTCACCGAGATCGACTGGAGCGATGGCAAGACCACACGTCATGCCCACATGACGCTGCGAGCGTTGTGCCCCTGCGCGAAGTGCCAAGGTCACGACCGGGGCATACGATGGGTCGAATCCGTGGAACAGGCGTCCAAGCTCACGCTCGAAATCTCAGAGATCGAACAGGTCGGCAACTACGCTGTCGGGGTGACCTGGGGTGATAGCCACAGTGGCGGTATCTACACCTTCGAATACCTTCGCGAGCTGGGGCGCCTATTCGACTGGCCCACGGAGCGGTTGCGGGCGTACCGTCCGCGGGATTAGCCAGCGGCCAGGCCGCGGGGGTCTGTTTTTCCCGCACGCGGTCCCGCCCCGGACTCGCTCGCCTTCGCTCGCTCAGACACAGGGACCCCCCGCGCGCGGGAAAAACAGACCCCCGCGCCATGCCTCATGTGATGACCCTTAGGGGCCAATGCGAGTCACTTGGCGGCGTATTCGTCGAGCAGCTCGTCGATGATGCCGATGACTCGGGTGATTTGTTTGGCGTCGGGTAAGAGGGTGATGCGAAAGTGGTCGCGATAGGGCACGTTGAAGCTCGACCCCGGGGCGACCAAGACGCCTTTCTGCTCGAGCAAGTCGAGAGCAAAACGCTGGTCGTCGAAGTCGGGTATGTGCGCTGTTTTGACCCGAATGAACGCGTACATGGCGCCCCCGGGCGGGGTGACCGAGAGGTGCGAGCTCTTGCTGACGGCTTCGAGCAGCGCTGCGCGCGACTCGAACAGGCGCCCACCCGGCTGTACCAATTCGTTGATGCTCTGATAACCGCCGAGCGCGGTCTGCACGGCCCACTGCCCCGTCATGTTGCTACACAGGCGCAGGCTGGCGAGCAGCTCGAGGGCTTCCAGGTAGGGGCGAGCGTGAGTTTTTTCTCCGCTGAAGCTCACCCACCCCACCCGCAAGCCACACGCGCGATACACCTTGCTCAGCCCCGAGAAGGTGGCGCACAGCGTGTGCCGCGCGAGGGTTGCCATGGGCACATGTTGGCTGTCATCGAACAACATGTGATCGTAAATCTCGTCCGAGTAAACTACGAGCTGCTTTTCCTGTGCAATCTGCGCGACCCGCTGCAGCTGGTCGACGCCGTAGACGGCGCCGGTCGGGTTATTGGGATTGATGATGACGATGGCGCGGGTCTTGTCCGTGATGCGCCGTTCGATTTCGGACGCGTCCAGCGCGAAACCTCGTTCCGGCGGGCACGGGTAGCCCACCGCCCGCCCCCCATGGATCACGACGGCCGCGGTCCACAGTGGATAGTCAGGGCTCGGGATCAGGACCTCATCGCCCGGGTTCAACAGGGCACGCATGCACATCATGATGAGCTCACTGACCCCGTTGCCCATGAAGACGTCGTCGGCGCTGACGTCCATCACGCCCCGCTCTTGCTGCTGCATGACCACGGCCTCGCGGGCCGGGAAGATGCCCTTCTGGTGACCGTAGGCCTCGGCTAAGGAGAGGTTCTCCACGATGGCTCTGCGCATGGTTTCGGGCATGCGAAAACCAAAAGCCCCAGGGTTGCCGATATTGAGCTTGATGATCTCGTAGCCAGCCCGCTCGAGCTCTTCGGCTCGGCGCGCCAACTTACCGCGAATCTCATAGCGAACGTCGCTCAGGTGGTCACTGGCGCGCAGCGTATGCAGGGTCACTCTGGTCCGTCCGCGTCCGAAGCGTCCCCTCCACCCGCGTCCGACGCGTCGACGGGCGCTGCTGCGTCTCGGGGAGGGTTATCGGGCCCGGGCATTGAGCTCACCTCGTCACGCAGGTCATCCACCCGATCGATGATGCTCCTCGGCGGGACCCTTACCGCTTGACGATCGTCGGTGTCGGACTCCGGCGTCCGCTGCAGCCCATCACCGGGCAACTCGCGCACTTCCACGTTGGGCGGGCCACCGCCTGCGCCGCCCGCCGCCGGGGCCGGCTCGTCGGATGTACAAGCGCCTAAAACTCCAATTAATCCGGTAAGAAAGAGCCGCGCTCTGGCACTGCGGCCGGGGCTGGGACGGAGGCGCCTCGGCAAGAAACTCTGCATGATGGCCCGAGTCTTGCTCAGGATTTTCCGGCACGCAAGCCCGAGTAATATTCTTGTGGACAGACCCCGTTAGGTGGGCTCGATTGGGGTTTGTGCAAGATCGCGGTTACTACTCACGCTTTGGCGGTTGCTTCATACCGGAAGTGCTGGTGCAGACCTTCGAGCAGCTGACGCTCGCATTCGAAGACGCCAGGCGGGACCCGGCGTTCTGGCCCGAGTATCAGCGCCTCGTCGCGTCGTACTCGGGGCGGCCCACGCCCCTCACCTTTGCACAGAACCTGACGCGCCATTTCGGCGGTGCCCAGATCTACGTCAAGCGCGAGGATCTCAATCACACGGGGGCCCACAAGGCCAACAACGTGCTCGGTCAGGGGCTCCTCGTCCAGCGTATGGGGAAGCGCCGCGTCATCGCCGAGACGGGTGCGGGCCAGCACGGCGTCGCCACGGCCACCATGGCCGCCAAGTTCGGCTTCGAGTGCACCATCTACATGGGCGAGGTGGATGTCGAGCGTCAGCGCCCAAATGTATTTTGGATGCAGCGCATGGGGGCCACGGTGGTCCCGGTCAAAGACGGCACCCGGACGCTCAAAGACTCGATCAATGAGGCGTTCCGCGACTGGGTCACCAACATGGACTCCACTCACTACGTGCTCGGGACGGCGTGTGGCCCGCATCCCTTTCCCGCGATGGTGCGCTACTTTCAGGATATCATTGGCCAAGAGGCGCGCGCCCAAATCCTCGAGCTGACCGGGGCACTGCCGCAGCGTGTGTACGCTTGCGTCGGAGGGGGCTCGAACGCGCTCGGGATCTTCAATGCATTTCTTGCGGATCCGACCGAGCTCGTGGGCGTGGAGGCGGGAGGGAGTGGGGTCGAGACGGGGCGCCACGCCGCACGGCTCGCCAGCAAGGATGCATCGGTGGGCGTTGCCCAAGGCTACAAGACGTATTTCCTGCAAAACGACGATGGTCAAATGCGCGAAACCCACAGCGTCGCCGCCGGCCTCGACTACGTGGGAGTGTCGCCGATTCTCGCCGACCTTCACGAGTCGCGGCGGGTTCGCTTCGAGTCAGCCACAGATCGAGAGGTCGTCGACGCGCTCGGGTTGACCGCGCGAAAGGAAGGCTTGATCCCGGCGCTCGAGTCCTCGCATGCCTTCGCTCAGGCCTTCAAGGAAGCGCCGAGCTTGCTGCCGAGTGAGGTGATCATCATCAATCAATCGGGTCGGGGTGACAAGGACATCTTCACCGTGGCCGATGCGTTTGACGATGCGGAATGGAAAGAATTCATTCGAGGGAAGGCCCGAGGTTATGATGCTTGAGGCGCATATTCGGCAGAAGCAGCGCGAAAAGCCGTTGCTGCTCATGACGCATATCGTCATCGGGTATCCAAGCTTTCGCGAGAGCTGGGCGCTCGCGCGCACGATGGTTGACGCGGGTGTCGACTTGATGGAGCTCCAGATCCCGTTTTCGGAGCC
>JANOIG010000006.1:0-4821 GCA_031407405.1 Deltaproteobacteria bacterium | reverse complement strand
CCATTCGCGAAATGACGCAAGATCCTGGGCCGGCAACTCGATCCGGGCGGATCACCGAGCAGAGCCGCAGTGCTGGAATGGCGTGCGCGATCGCCTCATCCACGGTCGTTTCAACCTTGATGGCGTTCATGGGAGTACCGGTTGTCCAGTGTGCCTTGTTCTGCACCGGGTTGATCGCTTTTCCTGCCCCCGCATGGTGGTCGTCCGCGTAGCGGTGCGGCGTGGCCGATTGGCGCGGGCATTCCTCGGCCGATTTTGACCCTCGAACATGCCTAGCCTCCACGAATCGTTGACACCGATGTTGGTGCCGCGAACAATCGGTCTCATGGCGCGTGAGCCGAAGCAAGGTGTTGGACGTCCTCGCAAGATGGAGACTAAGCTGTCTGGCTGGCTCGATGCGGTCGGCATGACACGCTACCAGCTCGCTGATCGTCTAAAGGTAGCCCGCGGCCACGTGGACAAAATCTGCAATGGGGAACGCCGACCGAGCTTGGAGTTGGCGCTGGCCATCGAGCAGCTCACCAACGGAGCTGTGCCAGCGGCATATTGGACAAACGTCCCAAAGCATTCGCGGGATTGAGATTTTGCGCAGAAAAGGCGCTCAAAGACCTTGCAATATAATTCCAAAGGAATAATATTAGGTCATGATGGATGGGCTGACTGCGGGGGAAGTGAGGCTGCCCGAGGTCCTCACGGTGGAGGAAGTGGCCGATCTGCTGCGCGTAGATCGAAAGACGGCGTACGCGGCGATCGCGGAGGGGAGCGTGCCTGGGGTGCGTCGCGTGGGGCGCTGCATCCGCGTTTCTCGTGACGCGATTCTGACTTGGTTGAATGAGGGCGAGCAGGGGAACCGCGCGCGGAGGAGGGTAGCATGAGCATTCGCAAAAGGCGCTGGACGGATCCAGCCACGGGGGAGCTGAAGGAAGCCTGGATGATTGACGTGAAAGGGGCGGGCCGAGATGGCGTGCAGCGCAGGATCCGACGGGTAGCTCCAATTCAGAACCGTCGCGCCGCCGAGCGGATGGAGCACCAGATCCGCGAGGAGCTGTTGAGCGCCGATGGCAAGGTCGCATCGGATCCCGCGGAGATCCCATTGTTCCGGGACTTTGCCATTCGATTCCTCGAGACGTATGCGAAGACCAATAACAAGCCGAGTGAGATTGAAAACAAGGAATCGATTCTGCGCATGCACCTCGTGCCCGCCTTCGGTGCCCTCACACTCGCTGACATCAAGCCGGGGCACATAGAGGTTTACAAGGCGAAGAAGCTCAAACAGGGTTTGGCGCGCAAGTCGATCAACAATCATCTCACGGTGCTTCGCCGGGCTCTGGCCATTGCGGTGGAGTGGAATGCGATCGAAGCTCTGCCCGTGATCCGGTGGCTCGAAGTGCCAACGCCCGAGTTCGATTTCCTGACGTTCGACGAGGCACATTCCCTCGTTGCCGCTGCTGACGATGAGTGGCGGGCAATGATCACCATCGCGGTCCGCACCGGCCTGCGACTTGGCGAGCTACTCGCTTTGCGCTGGAGCGACGTGGACCTCCAAGGAGGGCGGCTCGTCGTTCGCCGCGCTGTCGCTCGCGGGATCGTGGGCACGCCGAAGAACGGAAAGTTGCGCGAGGTGCCCCTCAGCGAGCAGGCCGCGTCGGCATTACGTCAGCACCCGCGGCTTGGGGAGCTTGTTTTCTGTGCCGCGGCGGGCGTGATGTTCACGCGCGGGGCGACGAAGTGGCCTCTTCGGCGTGCTTTGTCGCGGGCTGGGCTGAGGCCGATGGGCTGGCACACGCTCAGGCACAGTTTCGCTTCTCACCTGGTAATGCGGGGTGCCCCTTTGAAGAGCGTGCAGGAGCTGCTGGGGCACTCCACGGTTGAGATGACGATGCGTTACGCTCATCTGAGCCCTGACGCACGGCGGGATGCGGTACGGCTGCTCGACGTCCGGGATTCGGCGGTGTTGCTTTGGAAAACGTCGAAGGGTCAGGTTCTTCGATTGGTGAGGGACAACGGGTCCTTCGTCACGGCAACCTTACCGGAATGGCGGCTCCAGTTCCTTCAGTCAGCGTGTCATGGGCTTCCCACTGCGACGAGGCGCCTGTGGAGCAAGTTCGCGTGCAAGTGCCTCACCCCGCGGCCATCATCGATCATCACTGAGCCCTGGCTCCCAATCGATCGATCGACGAACATCGTGATTCCAGCACGGCACATGTGGAACGCATCTTGACCCATCGCGCCGCAACGTGTTCTGCTCAAGGGGATGACCGGTCGAACTGCCGTAGTTCCTATTCTTACTCAGGAAGCACGCATCAAGCGTGCACTTCGGACGCATCTTAGAGCTCTGGACTTCAGGCGTACCCAGGACGGGGCGCTCATACAGCCCGATCAATCTAAGCAGGCGCTTCGGACGCTTCACCGCGCCCAGCTCGAAGACCGGCTTCGGGCTGAGCGAGAGTTCATTCGCGAGTCGTGGGCCCCGTTGCAGTCCTATTTCGCTGATGGGTTCGACATTGAGCCTCATCGGATCAGTCCTCGGCTGGAGCTTATCGATGCTGGCACTTGGCAATCGGATCTTTTTCGTCTCGCGTCCCTGACGTGGAGCGTCCCAGTTTCACGTGGCTACGGTCGCCGGCTCCGATTTCTGGTGTGGGATAGCAGCAATCAGAAGCTAATGGGCCTGATGGCCCTTGGGGATCCGGTTTTCAACCTGCGAGTTCGGGACGAGCACGTAGGTTGGTCTGCCAGCGACCGCCAAGCGCGGCTGGTTAACGTGCTGGATGCTTACGTATTGGGAGCATTACCGCCCTACTCGAACTTGTTGGGCGGAAAGCTAATTGCCAGCCTTGTGGCGACCGTGGACATTCGTGACGCCTTTCGAAAGCGATACGGCGATGCGAAGGGAATAATCTCTCGAGAGGCCAAGCGCCCATCGCTCGTGATGGTCACGACGTCGTCGTCCTTGGGACGATCGTCCGTGTATAACCGTCTGCGGTTGGGAGAGTACCGTTTGTTTCACTCTGTTGGTTTCACCTCCGGCTGGGGGCATTTCCACATTCCGGATAGGCTTTTCCAACAGATGCGCGCGTATTTGCAATCGTTGGGCCACCGTTACGCGAAGAATCACCAGTTCGGCGATGGTCCCAACTGGCGAATGCGGGCCGTTCGTGAATGCTTAACTCTCCTGGGGATGAATCCAGACCTGCTAAAACACGGGGTTGAACGAAACCGCGCAGACGCGGTAGCTCAGGATGACCACGCGCAACCGTGCGTCCCCGACGGTTCGCGTCGGGTTTTCGTAAGCTGTCGCACGTCGGCATCATACCCGACCGAGTCCCGTTCGAGAAGACATTGTCTCTGAGTCCTCCACGCGGCGGCGCAGTGCCGCTGCCAACCCTGGAGGATATGATGATCACATCGAAAAACTGGCGCGCTCGGATGGCAGACGACATGCGGCTGCGTGACTACCGCCCCAAGACGCAGGGCGCCTACGAGCTGGCCACTCGACTCTTTCTCGATTGGGCGAAAACCGAGCCGGAGGCCCTCACCGAAGAGCACGTGCGTGACTACTTTCTGTTCCTCCGCGAGCAGAAGAAGCAGGCCCCGTCGAGCATCAACGTCGCTGTGTGCGCGATGCGGTTCTTCTGCGCACACACGCTCGGCCGCGACTGGCCAGTGTTCGAGCTTTTGCGCGTCAACAAACCACGCCTGCTGCCCACGGTCCTGAGCACCAATGAGGTCCGCACACTGTTGGGCGCGATCCGCCACCCGGTGCGTCGCATGGCCCTGTGCACCATCTACGCCCTCGGACTCCGGCTCGGCGAAGGCCTGCGCCTCGAAACCGAGCACATCGATGGCGAGCGGCTGATGGTCTGGGTCCGCGATGGCAAGGGCGCCAAGGATCGCGCCGTGCCTCTCCCTCGCCCTCTCTTGGCCCGCCTGCGCCAGTATTGGAAGCACGAGCGGCCGTCCTCAGCGACCCGGTACTTCTTCGTGCCGCCAAGCGGTGAAGCCCCGTTGCACGAGACCACCCTCCAGAAAACCTTCACTGCCGCGCACTCCGAGATCGGTCTCGACAAACGCGCCTCGATCCACACGCTGCGTCACAGCTACGCCACCCACCTCCTCGAGGCGGGCGTCTCCCTGCGCACGATTCAGGCCGTGCTCGGCCACAAATCCATGCGTACCACCGAGATCTACATGCACGTGACTCAGCCCGGCATCGAGCGCCTGCAGGAGGTCATCGATCGCCTGATGGCCGATCTGTAGCCATCCTCCGCGATGCTCCAGCTCGCCGACGTCGTGCGCCGGCATGGGCAGGACTACCTCGCGCGCTACGGCCCCGCCGTGCCGCCGAGCCATGTCCGTGCCCTGCGGGCCATCCTGCGTTGTCGCACCGGTGCGCTCGGCGGACATCTCGCCGAGTGCACCAGGTGCGGCCGTACGCACCTGCTGTTTCATTCCTGCCGCCACCGTGCCTGCCCGCAATGCGGCCAGGATGCCACCACCCGCTGGCTCCAGCACCAACGCGAGCTGCTCTTGCCGGTTCCGTACTTCCACGTCGTCTTCACTCTGCCCGCCGAGCTGCGGCGACCCGTGCGAGCGCATCAACGGGCCCTGCTCGGCGTGCTCTTTCGCGCTGCCTTCGATTCCCTCGCCGCACTCTGCGCCGACCCTCGCTGGCTCGGTGGAAAGCTCGGTGTCCTCGCCGTCCTTCACACCTGGACGCGCACTCTCGAATGGCATCCCCACGTCCACCTGCTCGTGCCCGCTGGAGCGCTGGCTCCCGATGGTCGCACCTGGCTCGCCCCACCCCCGCGGCGCAAAGCC
>JANOIG010000397.1:0-12061 GCA_031407405.1 Deltaproteobacteria bacterium | reverse complement strand
CGAAGGTCCCGTGGCGGCCAGTATCGCCGAGTGGCGCATCGGGTTTTCTGAGCGGCTCGATGCCGCTCGGCGCGAGCTTTCGGAGGGTGTCGCGCTGGCGCCGGAGAAGGCGACGTTGCGTATTCGGTGAGGCGCCGTCCGCGCTCAGTGAGTCGCCACGAAAAAGCGCCGCCTCGGCGAACCGGGCGGCGCGTTTTCGAGCAGTGTGCGCTGGCCCGAGATTAATCGAGGTCGAGGGTGACGCGGATGACGCGTTGAACGCCTGTGGGGCAGAAGCCGTTTTCCACGACCACGATGTCGTTGGTGCCGGGCACAGCTTGCAGACCGTCAGGACCGCACAGGGTTGCGGCTGCGCCGCCTTCGGTCAGTGAGATCACCTGCACCGTGGAGGCTGGGTTAGTACTGGTGCGGTCGACGGCTACCAGGTTGCCGTTCGAGATGATGAGATGATCGCCGATGACATCGATGCCGTTGGCGCCAAAACCGTTGGGCGTGGGGGGAGCAATGGCGGGGTGCTCGAGCCACACCGCGGCGCTGTTGGCGGTCAGGGCGGCATTGGCCGGGATGCGGAAGATACGCCCGCTCGAGTCGGTGATGAAGATCACGTCGTCCTCATCCACGATCACGTCGTTGCAGATGGTGGTGACGGGGGGGGGCGGGGCGGCACCGTCACCGGCGTCACCGGCATCCGTGCCAGCGTCACCGGCGTCCGTGCCGGCATCCGGCACAGAGGCCACCGGGTCCGGCATTGCGTGGCGCACCGTCTGGGTGCCATCGTCCAGATCCACGCCGACCAGCGCACCGCCTTGGCCGGGGCTCGAGTCACAGAACCACAGCAGGCCGCGCTCCTGATCCACCGTCAAGCCCAGCACGCCGCGTTCAACCACTGACCCTGGAACGAAGGCTACGGTGTCCACTGTCGTCGAAGTCGCCGGGACGCGGTAGATGACACCGAGGTTGAGGCTGCCGATGTATAGCGTGCCATCCGCCGCGGCGGCAATGCCCTCCGGATAGATGTCGTCGTTCCCAAGTACGATATCGGTGGCACCGACGTCACCCCCGGCGAGCGGCACCGACACGACGTTGAAGGGTGGAACCGCAGGAGGGGGAAAGCCAAACAGCCCCGTCAATTGGCCGTTGACGACCCACAAGTTGTTGCCGCGGATGGCGGCCGTGGTGGGCGTGTTCAGGCGTGCTGCGTCTGCGGACAACACACGGATGACCCCCGCGCCGTTCTCGGCGCCGCCGCTACCTCCCATGCCTCCCCGACCCACGCTGCCTGCTGAGCCTGCAACGCCGGTGGATCCCGCCCTGCCCCCCGACCCGCCGCCACTCAAGGTGACTTCATCATCGTCCCCGCATGCCGACCCGAAGGACAAACCGCATACGATGGCCGTGGCGGTGAGCGCCCAGGGCCGCCCAAGCTGACGCCCGAGTCGCGATGTTGAGGGAGCTGGAGCCTTGCCTTGAAGTGATTGCGTCATGGATTCGTAAGCTTTCTGTTGCTAAGTGGATGAACGCGAGCCGTTAGATGCACGCCGGATGCCAGCGGCACGCTGAGGCGCACATGATTCTGGTAGGTCAGCCGATACCTTCGTGCGGTCCACCTAAATGGTCACTTATGCCCCTCGGCTCTCCCCGATGCTGCGGCGACTTTCCGCGCGCGGCACAATGTACGGCAGTGTCGTCAACCAGGACGAGATGTCAAGCGCACGTGGCGCTCCGCGCTGCTTGAGTGTGTTTCACCAACCTATTCCCAAACCCGACGGGGCAAGCTTGGTGCTCCCGTGGCGGTTTAGTTTCGCGAGCGGCCGACCGGCACCCGCTACGTGATGAAGGCGACCTCAAAGCCCCAGCACCGGGTGTGGCACGTACGGTTTACGGAGCGTCTCTATCTCATCGGGGCTGAGCTCGAGATCCGCTGCCTTCACCGCGTCCTCGATGTGCTCGATCCGAGTTGCACCGACGATGGGTGCGGTGACCGCGGGTTGGTGAAGCAGCCAGCTGAGAGCGACCTGCGCATTGGACACGCCGCGCTTTTCGGCAATCGAGCTGACCTGATCGACCACGTCGTGGTCTGCGGCTTCCTTGTACAGGTGCTGAGCGAAGCCGTCGTTCTGAGCGCGCAGGGTCGCGCCTTGGGTGCCCTTCGGACGGTTCTTGGTGAGAAAGCCGCGGGCTAGCGGACTCCACGGGATGAGCCCGACCCCTTCGGCGGCACACAAAGGGTTCATCTCCCGTTCTTCCTCGCGGTAGACCAGGTTGTAGTGGTTCTGCATGCTCACGAAGCGCGTGAGGCCCAAGCGGTCGGCGGTGTAGAGGAGCTTGGCGAACTGCCACGCGTACATCGATGACGCGCCCAGGTAGAGCACCTTGCCGGCTTTGACCAGCGAGTCCAACGCTTCGAGCGCTTCTTCCATCGGCGTATGCGGGTCGAAGCGATGGATTTGGTACAAATCGATGTAGTCTACGCCCAGCCGCCGCAGGCTGTCGTCGACCGCGTGCTTGATGTGTTTCTTCGATTGGCCGCGCTGGTTGGGGTCGTCGCCCATCGAGCCGTGAACTTTGGTGGCGATCACCACGCGGTCGCGCTGCACCCCCAGCTTTCGAAGCGAGTTGCCGAGGACCACTTCGCTCTGCCCGATCGAGTACACGTCGGCGGTGTCGAAGAAGTTGATCCCAAGGTCGAGGGCGCGCTTGATGAAAGGCAGAGCCTCGGCCTCCCCCATGACCCAGTTGCGCCATTCGGGTGAGCCGAAGGTCATCGTGCCCAGGCAAATCTTGGAGACTTTGAGCCCGGTTTTACCAAGGTTGACGTATTTCATGTGGGTTCCTCCCGGCCGGTTCCGGCCCGCTATGCTCCGCATCCTTGCCCTGGCTTTGATTCGGTCGCAAGACTAGCCATCTTCGATGGGATTATTCGACGTTCACGCGCACCTCACGCACCCCGATCTGGTCACGGACATCGAGGGCGTGGTCGCGCGCGCCCAAGCCGCGGGGCTGTCGACCATCGTCAGCAATGGGCTCAACCCGGCCGACAACGCCGCGGTGCGCTTGTTGAGCCAGCGCTTTCCGATGATCAAACCCGCGTTCGGGTTGTATCCCGTGGACGCCGTGCTCGAGGCCATGCTGGCGGCGGGCGAGAGCTATCCTGGGCAGCGGGATGCCTGGCCCACGAACGTGGCCATCGATTGGGTGCGCGAGCATGTCGATGAGGCGTTTGCGGTGGGCGAGATCGGCCTCGACGGGTATTGGGTCAAAGAACCATTTTGGCCGGCACAGGAAGAAGCGTTCCGGCAACTGGTGCGGCTCGCGCTGGATGCGGATAAAGCGATCATCATTCACACGCGTAAACGCGAGCGCCGCACGCTCGAGCTGCTCGACGAGCTCGGTGCGCGGCGGGTCAACTGGCACTGCTTCACGGGTCGACTGAGCCTGGCGCGCGAGATCGCGAGCCGTGGCCACTACCTGTCCATCCCTGCCAATGTCCGGCGCTCCCAGTCGTTCACGCGCATGCTCGAGACGTTGCCGCGCGATCAGCTGTTGCTCGAGACCGACTCGCCGTATCTGGGTCCCGAGAAAGACACCCACAACGAGCCCGCCAACGTGAAACACACGCTGGCCTTCGCCGCCGAGCTCTGGGGCACGAGCGAAGAGGCCGCTCTCGAGCAACTGGAGCACAATTTCGAGGCGTTGTTCGGCCTGGCGCCTTAGGGCACTGTCGAGCAATGCCACGCAAGCGTGGCTGCTGGAAGCCTACATCGAATGGTGCTGACCCGAGCGGGGCTTCCGCAAGCCCATGACTGACCTGCCAACCCATCAAAGGCTTCGAGCGGGAGGCTGCTGAGCGTCGAGCCACAGGCTGCCGTTATCACGCTAGGCAGGTCTGTCCTTACCGGCTGACCCGGCGAGCAGGGTGCTTCTGTTTTCGCCGTCATTATCAGGCTACGCCGACCTGTCGTTATCGCCACGCGAGCGGTATTTCCAGTGTAATTTCGAACGGCGGCTCGACATGGGGTTGTTGGCGTTCCGTCGTACAAGTATTAGTCATGCGGACAGGGAACCTATCCAATGAAGCACCCCGACGTTCGAGATGAGCTGGACACCGAGAAGCTTGCCGAAGTGACCTTAGGTCTTCTTGCCCTGACCCTCCACGACGGCTGCCGCGCTTGGAAGGGCATAGACTGGGGCGTGATGAACCTCCTGTACGAGCGCGGCTGGATCCTTGACCCGCAGGGAAAGGCAAAGTCCGTTGTCCTGACTGAGGCAGGTCTCGCCCAAGCGGAAAAGTTAATGATGAAGCATTTTGGGCGTCAGACCTAAAGCCGCACAGCGTCGGCACGTGCGCTTCGATCGAATGAACAACGCGTAACGACAATCTAGAGAATCAGAAAACCAGCGAGTCAGTGACAGGATCACAATCAGATATCAGTCTGTTTCAACGTGATCGACCTGAACTCGGGTTGGAAGATAGACTTCATCAGTACAGCGAGCCTCATTGCACCGATCGCCACTGTGGTCGGACCCAGTCTTCAGTCCGCGACCGCTTCGACAGATAACAGGTTGCCGTAACGCCTGAAATCCACGGCATTCCTCGTTGCCAGATAGCGGACCCCGTGCGCCATCATCGTCGCGACGATATTGCAGTCGTGAACCTGCTTACCAAGAACTCCGAACTGTTGAACGAGTCGGAGGCACTCCTGCAGGACGCTCAGGTCTTCCTCCAGGACTTGGCAGCCCGTCAACCAGACCCCCAGCGCGGCTAACGATTCCTCCAGTGCGAAGATCCTGCCGGACACCGGCTGACGTGTCAGCACGACAAGGAACTCGCGGCAAACCTGCAAGCTGATGCACATCTGCCGACCTTGGGCGACTTGCGCATCGACGAATGCAGATGAGGCCTTGTGTCCTGGATGCGCCTCTACCGTCGCGGCAATGATTAGACTCGTGTCGAGGAACAGCGGCTCGCTAATCGCTTCAGCGGCCATCGTTTTCGTACAACTGCTCGCGCCCGAGCTCGCCGCCGACCCAAGCGGTACCCCCGCTCAGCTTCGGTATGATGAACTTGCCCGATCCGCGGGATCCGCTGAGACGCGCCACATCTGCCAGCACCTTCGCGCGGTCCTCGCGAGTCAGCTTGGCCAGTTCCTGAGCAAGATGCTCCAATCGTTCGCTATTTCGGGAGGCCATCGCTGAAGAATAGCGCATTGGCGCTCGAGCGCCAAGTGCCGCGAATCACACCCGGATCGGGCCTGCTCATGGGTCGGCGCCGTCCGGCAGGGCTGATTTTCAGACGTGCTCGGCCTGGTGAAGCATACGCGACCGGTGGAGCCCGGCATTGCACCTCAGCATTTCTGAGTCCAAAGAAGTCGATCAGCGCCATCTTCGGGGGTGCGCTCAATATACCTCCGAGCTCCGAATCTGACTTTCAATAGACAGTCGGAGACGAGGGCCGTGCGCAGCTGAGAATCGTTTGAGCATGACCCTATGGGTGGTGACAGAGGACCAGCTTCGGACTCGTGACTCCTCTGCCTGATGGGAGAAGACAAGGGCTGGGCATTTGGGGTACGCTCATCGCATGCGTCGGATTATGGGGATCCTGATGGCCCTGGCGTCCTGGAAATGTACAGCGCGACCTGTGCCCGAAATGAACGGCCCGCAGCCGGCACTCGCGACAGGCACGAGCGAGCCAGCGGAGTCTGCTCGCTTGACCGCAGATCAATTTACGCAGTTGGTCGTAGAAGCCGTCAAACAGGCCGACCCGGCGCTGAACGTGGAGCGTGTCCAGACCCTGGAGATCGACTTCAGCCGCGCCGGTGACGTAAAGGACGTCTGCATGCTGCTGCAGAATGCCTACGACAGCTATCTGCAAGATCCAGTCGACATCTCGAACATCGTCGCACACTACGTCTTCGTGACGCTCGATTTCGCTCCGGCTCCGGTCGAGACATCGGCGATAGTCGCCGTGGTCAAGGACTACGACTGGCTCGCGGTCGTGAGCAAGCAGGCCGATTTATTCACCAAACAGGCTGGCATCTCGAAGCCCTTCGAATACTTCCATGAGCCCATCAACGCCGAGTTGCTCGTAACGTATGCGGCCGACACCCCATCCAATCTGCTTTACTTGAGCCGGGAGCAGCTTGAATCGTTGGGGATGGATCCGGTCCGGTTGCGCCAGATTGCGGTGAAGAATGTCGAGGTGCTCCTCCGTAACGTTCAGCGCCAGGAACTGAATGGCGTCTACCGGTTTGTCGGCGGCGGCACATTTGAAGCGAGCTTGATTTTGATCGACGGTTTTTGGAACAGCACCAATGTGCCTGTCACTGGAGGCCTGGTCATTGGAGTGCCGTCTCGAGACCAGGTGTTTGCGACGGGAAGCTCAGACGCCCGTGCCGTGGGGCGGATGCGCGAGTTTGTGCGGCGTGCCTATGAGCAGTCCCCCTACCGCCTTACTTCCACATTGTTCTCGTACGACCAAGGGCAACTAAAACCGCTTTCGCTCTAGCACGAGAGAGGAAGGCGAGGTTGGCCAGGGAGGTCATGACTGAATTTTCGTTCACTTCGCCGCGAACGGGGCGATTTTGGCCTTGGGCGATTCGCAGTCGAGTCGCAAGCAAACCAAAGCCGTGCCCAAATGGCGCCGACGCCTGAGCGAGCGTATGTCGGTCTCCCTCATTCGATGTTCGAATACCGACGCGAGCAATGGCTGGCGTCGGCAGCATTTGCGGCCTGAACAGGAGAGCTCTGTGAGTACAAAACAGCCCCTAACAGCGATTGACCAGCTGGTGCCAGAGCTGCCCGTCATCGATGTCGAGCGCGCGCAGCAGCACTATCGGGATGCACTCGGTTTCGAGATTGCCTGGCTCTATCCGGGTAAAGAGATTGGCGCCGTGACACGCGGCAACGTGGCCATATTTTTTCGGAAGAGAAGCCCGCCATTTGAGCCGGCGGTTCACTGGGTGTATGTCGAAGATGTCGATGCGACGTACGCCGAGCTCAAATCCCTCGGCGCGAGCATTGTCGAGCCGCTCGAAAAGAAGCCTTGGGGGTTGAGGCAGTTCACCGTCGAGGATCTCGATGGAAATCGCTTCTACTTCCACCATGACTAGAGAAGCGCCGTCGTTTTGAAGAATGGCGATAAATGTGCAAATTGACGTGGACACATCCCCGTGGTAATGTGTCCACATGGACGTTGGGGTGCGTGAGCTGAAACAACATCTCTCCGAGTACTTGGAGCGCGCCGCGCAGGGAGAGATCATCCGTGTCACCGACCGGGGTCAGCCCAAGGCCGTCTTGGGTCCGGTGCCCGGAATGGGGCGCCTCGCCAGCGGGGTCGAGGAGGGGTGGATTCGGAAAGCCGACGAGGTAGAGCCTGCCCCCGTGCGTCGGGCCAAGGCCGTGCGGCAAATCGCCGATGTGCTGGCGGAAGACCGGGACACGTGAGTCTGTATCTGGACAGCAGCGCTCTATTGAAACGTTATGTCGCGGAGCCCGATAGCGACGTTGCAGAGCAATACCTATTGTCCGACACTGTCTGGGTGACGGCGCGCCACACCTGGGTCGAGGTGCGACGCAACCTGGCGCGGCTATTGACGGGCAGGGAGCTCAGCGAGGCCCAGCAATACTTCACGCGCGATTTTCAGAGGACCCACGTGGTCGAGCTCGATGAGGCGACATGCGCGCTGGCTGCGCAGATTGCCGAGGTGTCCTTGCTGCGCGCGCTGGACGCACTGCACCTCGCCGCCTTGCGCCGCGTCGGCCATGACGTGCCGTTGTTGTCCTTCGACATTCGGCAGGCGGCCGCGGCACGTGCGCTTTCGATCACCGTGCTTGGGGCGTAAGAGCCCGCGAATGGGTGAATGCGGCGCCGCTGAGATCCGTGGAGTGGAGCCCCCAAACCCTCCTGTTCACCTTCACGTCACGTCGTGGCGGTGTCGCGCGGCGGTGAATCCCAATCGACGACGTCTTGACCTTTGTGTTTGGACAAGATGTCTAGGGCGGCGACGGCGCCGTCGCCAGCGCTGATGATGGCTTGGCTGCGCCCCGGACGTGCCAACCTGCCGACGGCGTAGACGCCGGGCACAGAGGTTTGCGCGTTGCGGTCGGTGATGGCGGCGGGCCCGTCGAACGCGACCCCGAGCTGCTGGGCCAGGCGTGGTGACTTGCCTTCGGACAGGATGACGAAGCGTGCGCTCACGCTTTCACCGCCGTTCAGCGTCACGAGGAAGCCTGCGTTCTCTTGGCTCACCGATTCCACGTGCCGGTCTTCGATGCTTCCGCCCCAGGCGGCGACCTGCTCGCGGGCAATTTTTTGAAACTCCGTGCCCGCTAGCTCGGGGAGCCCCAGGTAATTTTTGAGCTGAGCCCAGTGCATGGCGGTCTTGTCTTGGCCGTACACCACCGCCCGTAAGCCGTTTTTTGCCAAAAAAAGCGCCGCGCTCAACCCGCCAGGCCCGTCCCCGATGATCACCACGTCCATAGTTTGCTCCCTTGGTTCTGTCCTACTCGGGCCGCCCGCGCCCGGCAATCCTCGCCTTTACCCCTTGCTCCGACCACCGGACGGCCCCAACTAGAAATGTGCGATGAGCAAGGCATTCACCAAAGAGGACGCGGCACCGGACGTGGTCGTCGTGCCGGCGCGCGCGCCGTTGCCCGCGGGGGTGCCTAATTACGTCACGGCGCGGGGGCTCGAGCTGTTGCGCACCGAGCGGCGCGAGCTGGAATCGGCTCGTGCGGCGCTGGAGAGCCTGGAGGGCACGGGGCAAGCCCCGGCTCTGACGGCCTGGGCGGCTCGCATGTTCGAGCTCGAGCAACGGCTGTCGAGCGCGCAGCTCGTTGTTGCGGCCGGCGACGCGGGCCAGGTGGTGCGTTTCGGATCGAAGGTGACGGTGACGGACCACACAGGTCGGTCGCGTCAGTACGAAATCGTCGGTGTCGACGAGGCTGAGCCCGCCTCCGGTCGCGTCGCCTTTCTGTCGCCGCTGGCGAAGGCGCTATTGGGCGCGTCGGTGGGTGAGGCCGTGGTGTTTGAAACACCCGGTAAGACCCAAGAGCTGGAGGTCGTGGCCGTGGAGTGACCTCGGCGCGCCGACGTTCACGCCACTTGGGTTTGCCAACCGGAGAGCCAGGGCAATAGCTTGTCGGCGCCCATGGGGCGCGCCATGTAGTAACCCTGGCCGAGCTCCACTCCCATCCATACCAGGAGGTTCCATTCCTCCTCGGTCTCGATGCCCTCGGCGACCGTCTTGAGCTGCAGGCGCTTGGCCAAGCTGACGGAGGACTCGAGCAAGGAACGAGCATCGCTGTCATTGGCAGCGCCGCTGACGAACGTACGGTCGAGCTTGAGCTCGGTAAAGGGTAGCCGACGGAGCTGAGTCAGGCTGGAAAAGCCGGTGCCGAAGTCGTCGATGGCCAGCAGAAAGCCCTTGATCCTGAGCCGCGTGGTGATGTCGAGCAGCGAGTCGAGGTCGTCGGCCACTTTGCTCTCGGTGATCTCGAGCGTAATGCGGTTCGGCGTGAGGCCCGCCTGTGCCGTTGCTTGCGCGATGCGGTCGGGCAGGTCGAGCTGGCGCAGCGTTTGAGCCGACAGGTTGACAGACACTCCGATGTCCAGGCCGCTGCGGCGCCAGAGCGCGGCTTGACGGATAGCCTGGCTGAAGACCCAGTCGGTGAGCGGGGCGATCAGGCCGGTCGTCTCCGCCAGGGAGATGAAGGCATCCGGCATGAGCAGGCCTCGCTCGGGATGCTGCCAACGGACCAGCGCCTCGGCGCCTTCCAGCTGACAGGTATGCAGGTTGAGCTGTGGCTGGTAATGCAACACCAGCTCGTTGGCGGCAATGCCGCGTGCCAGGTCGGCCTCGGAGACCAAAGCAACCGGCCTTCGCGAACGTGGCGAGGCGAGCTTGGCGACGAGCTCGAGCGCGTTGCGAACCTGCTCCATGTTGAAGGGCTTGTGAAGAGTGCCGGCCACGCGCAGCCCGCGGCCCCGGCCGAGCTCTTGCGCTGCTTTTAGGATCTTGGGATCAGCGCCGCTCACGATCAGGATCGGAGACTTGACGTGCCGTTCAGCGAAAATGCGCATGGTCTCCACGCCATCTCGGCCTGGCATGTTCAAATCGCACAGGATGAGGTCGAAGGTCGAAGCGTTCAGCCGCTCGACCGCCTCGTCTGCGCCGTTGGCGGACTCGACCGTATATCCACCTATCCGAGCCAGCATGCCCGCCACAGTCCGAGCGCAGGCAGCGTCGTCGTCGACGATGAGCACTCGGAGTATCGGCAGCTGCGGGTCGCTCATGTCGGGTCGGAAGTCGGATTGCGCTGAGCCGACGCTAGGGCTCACGAACCTGACCGGTCTCGCCACCGGGATCTCAAGGGCGAACGCGTGGCTTTGTGTGAGACGGCGCCGCGGAATCCGGTGGGAGCGACCCTGGCCGAGTCAGGCTGACGCGAAACGGAACATTTTTGATCATGCCCAGGCGGCGCTCTGGGGTAGGGTCCCGCCACTGCCGTGGCTCGATGTGAGTGCCCGGCTGAAGTTGGTACATATGTATCCCACCCTGTATCACGCGTTCCACGACCTCTTGGGAATGGACCTGCAGATTCTCAAGCTGCTCAACACTTTCGGCTTCTTTGTTGCATTGGCCTTCCTCGCGGCGGCTCGTTGTCTGGCCTCCGAGCTTGGCCGCCGGCATGCCGAGGGGCTCATCCCTTCGACGCGCCGACGTGTGGAACCGCCTCGGGCCACCACCGTGTTTGACGTGGTCTTGTCGGGTGCGGTGGCTTTCGTGCTCGGTTTCAAATTCTTCGGGGTCGCGCTCGGTGAGCACAAGCTGCAAGGGGGCGCTGACACCCAGCGCTATCTGCTCTCGTCCCAGGGCCACTTTTGGGCGGGGCTGTTGTGCGGCGTGGCCTGGATGGCGTACCGACTGCTCGAGCTTCGTTCCTCGCGCGCTGTGACCAAAGCCGCCGCCAGCAAAGCCGCCGCCGGCAATACCACCGCCTCCAGGGCCGCGGCAGAGCCAGAGTTTGTAGAGGTCCTGCCTCCGGACCACACCATGGGCATCACGGGTGCGGCGGCGCTCGGCGGCTTGATCGGCGCCAAGGTATTCCACTGGCTCGAGCGGCCGCGCACGATTTTGGAGTTTTTTGAGAACCCGAGCTTCGACGCGATCACCGCCGGGCTGACCATCTATGGTGGGCTGATTGTGGGCGGGCTCTTCGTGTACGGTTATTGCCGCCGAAACAAGCTGCCTTTCGCGCAGATGTGTGACGCGAATGCGCCCGGGTTGATGTTGGCCTATGGCATCGGGCGGCTCGGCTGTCAGCTGTCGGGCGACGGAGATTGGGGGATCCCGAGCGTCTCGGAGCCTCCGGGGGTGCTCGCGTGGTTGCCGTCCTGGTTGTGGTCGTTCGACTTCCCGAACAATGTGATCCGACAGGGAGTACCCATGGCGGAGGGTGGATTCCCCGGTTATGGCACTCACCTGGTGCCGCCCGTGTACCCGACGCCGTTATATGAGGTACTGGCGGCGTTCGCGATTTTCGGATTGCTCTGGTACCTGCGCAAGCGCATCCAGCGGCCGCTGATGCTATTTGGAATCTACCTGATGCTCAACGGCTTCGAGCGCTTCTGGATCGAACAAATCCGCGTCAACTCCACCTACGATCTATTCGGTGTCGCGGTAACTCAAGCAGAGATCATCGCGGTCGTGCTGTTCGTAGCGGGAGCAGCCCTCGTTTGGACCCGCCTGCGCGCCACCCCAGCGGCCCCGGTCGTGGCGCCCAAGCCAGCGCCGGAATAGGGCGCTCGGTGCCGTACCCCCCTCGAGCCTGGAACCCAAGTTCCAGGCTCAAATGAAATTGAGGTCGCCGAATCAGAGCCCTGGCAAAGCGGGGAATCTCGACGCCCTCGCCCCGCCGGGGCGGCGAGATTCCCCAGTGCTTAAATGGATTCGCGACTACCAGGCCCCGGCCACGAGCGCCTGGGCGGAGGTGTCGGTGATGAGCGGCAGCAGCGCCAAGACCGGGGCTTCGCCGCCGGGGGCCGGGTCGTCATGCGGGG